>NZ_BAUA01000091.1 GCF_000710915.1 Nocardia brasiliensis IFM 10847 | reverse complement strand
GTTCTTCGTCGGTGTAGTCGATCTGCGGAACCGGCTTGCCCGGCGCGTAGTCGAGTGCCAGTTCGGCGATGGCGTTGCGCCGGGTCCGGTAGTCAGCGTCGTGCACGCCAGGGTGCTCGTCGCTCAGGTGGACGGTCACATCGCCGTCGCCGGACCGGGTCACCGGTGAGTACAGCTGAGCTTCGGTGAACATACGACGATGCAAGCACCGCGACGGCCCGGCGACAACAAACGGACATTCAGCTTGACAAAGTGTCTAGCTGGTGCCCGATTCGTGTCCACATACCGGCGTAGGACCGCCTGATCCGACGGCGAGCTGACCAGTGGCTGTCGGGTCGTCCTACCCGTCCGGGCTCGCGGTGCCGAAGACGATGCCGAGTGTGTGCCGGGAACCGCCTATGTGCCTGTTCACCCGGGTGCCGAACCTACTTGCGGCCCTGAAAAACTCGGCGAATTCGGTGACTCTGATCGATTTGCCGGACATGAGCGGGCGAGACAGCGCAAAATGGCGAACGTACGAAGGAGGACGCATGAAATCCGTGCGGATCGATCTCGACCAGAAACTGCTCGCCGCCGCTGCCGCGATCATGGGCACCTCGACGAGCAACGCCACCATCAACGAGGCACTGCGCCGGATCGTCGTGCACGAACGCCAGCTACGCCATCTCGAAAAGCTCGCCGCGACAGCATTGTTCGCGCTGCCGGGGCCCGAGGTAGTGGTAGTCGACGGATAGCCGGCTCAGGACTTGCGGCAGCGCAGGCCCTCGGCCGGTGCGGTCAGGTCGATCAGATACTTCAGTACGGGTTCGTCCACGCACGCGACGCCCTCGAAGGTCACGCCGTGCTGGGTGCCCTCGTAGGTGATCAGTGTGGCGCCGAGGGTCTTCGCGAGTGTGACGCCGCCGGCGTAGGGCGTCGCCGGATCACCCGTCACCGCGACGACCACGACCTTCGGCAACCCGGCCACGTTCGGCACGTGCGGCTGCGCGGTCGGCGGGATCGGCCAGAACGCGCAGGCGTCCAGCGGCGTCTGGCCGGTGGCCACGCCGTCGTCGAAAATCGGCGCGGCACTGCGGGATCGGCGGTCGATATCGGTCGCCACCGCGCGGTCGGTCACCCGCACCTCCTCCAGGCAGAGCACCGCGCGGTGCACGTCGTCGGAGGAGACCTCCTGGTACTCGCCCGCTTCGCCGAGCAGCGCGTCGCCGCGGCCGTTGGCGAGTTCGGTCAAACCCCGGGTGAGCGCGGGCCAGGACTCCGGGTTGTAGAGCGAGGCGATGGTCGCGGTGATGACCGCGTCGTAGTCGAGGCCGCGTTGGTCCTGGGTACGGATCGGGCGTCGGATCAGCGGTAGCACCAGGGCGCGATAGGCCTCCGTCGCCTTCTTCGGATCGGTGCCGAGCGGGCAGTCCGGCGCTTTGGCGCAATCCGTGGCGTAGGCGTCGAAGGCCTGCTGGAAACCGGCCGAGGTGATCACTTCGTCGCCGATGTTCGTGGTCGGATCCACGGGGGCGTCGAGCACCATGGCGCGCACCCGGTCCGGGAACAGTTCGGCATAGGTCGAGCCCAGCCGGGTGCCGTAGGACCCGCCGAAGTAGGTCAGTTTGCGGTCGCCGAGCACGGCGCGGATGACATCCATGTCGCGGGCGACGTCACCGGTGCCGACGTGCCCGAGCAGTGCCAGCCCGGTGCGCTGGGCGCACGAGTCCGCGTATTCCTCGTTCTCCTGCTCGATCTGGTCGATCTCGGCGAACGGATCCGTCATACCGAGCACGCGTCGGCTGGTGAGGTGCTCCTTCGTGGAACGGCACCGGACCAACGGGGTCGATGCGCCGAGCCCGCGCACGTCCATCCCGATCACGTCGAAGCGTTCGGCCACCGGCAGCTTCGCCAGCGCCAGCGGCATGAGCAGGCCGGGCACGCCCGGCCCACCCGGATTCGTCAGCAGCGAAGCGACTTTGGCGCCGGTGGCGCGCAGCCGGGAGATCGCGATCTGCGCCGTCTCACCGTCGGGCCGGCCGTAGTCGATCGGCACGGTCACCCGCGCGCACTGGATTCCGGCGGCGGTGAGTTCGGCTCCGCCGCCCGGATAGTCGTCGCACGAGCCCCACGCGATCTGCTGCTGGTAGTACCGATCCAGGGTCGGGACCGGCGGCGGCGCCGCGTCCGTGCCGCCGCCGCACCCGGCGGCCAGCAACACGACCGCGGTGAGCAGCGCGGTCAGCGCGGCAACCCGCTCGGATGCCGCGGTTCCCTTGCGCGATGTGCACATTCGTCGACCCCTGTACTCCGTGTGACGTACTCAGTCTGCCGGACGGACACCGAACCGCAATCGGCAGGACCGGACAACTCGGGCGGCGCGCGGGCGCGGACACCATGTCGGTGGGTCCTGGCACACTACGTGACACTGTCGCCGTGACCAAGGGGTGGAACGATGCCGGTTTCTCTTATCGATGTGCCCGTCGAGCAGCGCCCGCGCGAGCGACTGCTCGCCCTCGGCCCGCAGGCGCTCAGCGACGCCGAATTACTGGCTCTGCTGCTACGCCACGGCAGGCCCGGGGCGAGCGCCCTCGATCTGGCGGTGGAGTTGCTCGTCGAGCACGGCGGCCTGGCCGAGCTGGCGGCGGCGCGCCCCGAGGAGCTGGCCCGCCGCGCGGGCATCGGGACGGCCAAGGCCGCAGCCCTCGTCGCTGCGTTCCATCTCGGCGCGCGCGCCCGCGCCGGCACCGGCACCGCGACGCGGCTCACCGGCGCGTCCGATGTCGCCGCCGCGGCCCGCCCGCTGTTCACCGGCGCGCGGGTGGAGCGGCTGCTGGTGTTGGTGTGCGACGCGCAGAATCGGTTGCGGCGCAAGGTGTTCGTCGCCGAAGGCGCGGTCGACCAGGTGGCCGTCCCGGTCCGCGAGATCCTGAACACCGTCCTGCGCCACGACGGCCGCGCCTTCGCCGTCGTGCACAACCACCCGTCCGGCGACGCGGCGCCCAGCCTGGACGATCGCCGCGCCACCACGCTGCTCGCCGAGGCCGCGCGCACCGTCGGTCTCCGCTTCCTCGACCATGTGGTAATTGCGGGCGAAGCGTGGGCCAGCGCGCCCGCCATTTCGTACTGACCGGTGCGTTGTATTATCGGCATCGGCGACGATAATAAACTTTCTGGTCGGTCAGCAGATGATCGCCGGATAACTCGGTTATCCGGCGATATCGGCTCGAGGATCGAATGCAAACGGGGATAGGCGCTGTTCAGCGCGCCGTTTACGCAGCACGCAGCCTGAATTGTGGCATGTCTGGAAATAGCAACATTATATTCGTGATACCGATGATGGGCGGCGGTTCCGGAAGAAAAGTGAAAATGTGCTATTTGGATCGCGATGGCAGGCCTTGAATTACCCTGTTTGTATTCCCGTATTCATTGGGTGGCGACAGGCGGTACGAGATGGAAAACATGCATCACGGTGCGGGTGCGACCGGATGGGAGATCGCCGGCGCGATCGCGATGCTGGCGTGGATGGTGGTGATGTGGGCCGCGGTAGCCGTGCTGATCGTCGCCATGCGTCGCGGCGTGCGGCCGTGGATGTACCGCGCGAGTCTGGGCGTCATCGGGCTCGGCGTCCTTGCGCAGATCGGCCACTTCCAGGAACACGTGCTGCAGGTCGGCTACTGGCTCGGGCACCCGAACTCGCCGGCCTGGATGACCCCGTGGGGCACCGGCCTGGCGAACGGATTCGGGCAGGTCGACACCTCGAAACCGACACTCGGCATGGAGATCCTGCATCTGGCAGGCAATTTCCAGTTCCTCGCCGGTCTGGTGGGGGTCGCGCTGATCACGCATCGGGCGCTGGAGAGCAAGGCGCGCAAATGGGGCCGGATGGGCGTGTTGATGCAGGGCATCCACGGCCTCGAACACATCGCGCTCACCGTCTCGGTGGCGTTGGGAGCGAAGGCCATCGGGCTGTCGACCTGGTTCGGGTTGCTCGACCCCGGTCCCGGGCTGTGGACCTATCGGGTGTGGTGGCATTTCGCGGCCAACGTGGTCGGCACGACGATCTTCGTCCTCGCGCTGATCCACCTGTGGCGCGAGCGGGCCACCATCGAAGCCACCTTCCGCACGCCGTCCGAGCGTTCCACCACCACCGCGGAAGAGCTGGCCCCGCCGGAGTTGCCGGTCCCGGTCCGATAGTCGTCGCTACCTTCGCTGTTTCCCGCCCGTCAGCAGGTGACGTGCGGGAAACAGCTTGTGCGGCAACGGCTAACGAGGGCCGGTGGCGGGTGGGGCCGCGGCCGAGTCCGGTGTCGACGACGGGGGAGCCGGCTCGGATTGCGTGTCCTGCACCACGCCCGGGGTGCCCTCCTGCACCACGAACGTGGCCCGGGTCTGTATGGGCGCGCCCGGGCGGCGGATGTACGGCACCACCCGGAAGTCGCTGCGCCACAGGCCGTGCTCGAGTTGCACGCGGACGTAGCCGCGCTGCGCGTTGAAGAACTTCAGATCGGGATTGGCGGCGAGCAGATTGCGACCGGACGGGTTCATGTCCACCCCGTCGCCGCCGCTGCTGATCGACGTACCGATGAATTCCGAAGCGACGACCGGTGATTCGGGGTCGGCGAAGTCGCGGCGCAGGTTCGCGGCATGGTTCTGGTGCCGGTCGCCGGTGATCACCACGAGATTGCGTACACCGAGGTCGGCGGCCGCGCCGAGCACCGCGTTGCGGTCGGCGACGTAGCCGTCCCACGAGTCGGTGCCGACCGCGGTGACCGGTCCGGCGTCCTGATCGGACTGACCCATCGACACCTGATTACCGAGGATCTGCCAGCGCGCCGCCGAGCCGGCGAATCCGTCTATCAGCCAATCGCGTTGCCGCGCACCCAGTATCGTGCGGTCGGCGGCGAGGCGGTCGGCGCAATCGATGACGGTGTTGCCGTCGCCGCAGGCCTGCTTGTCGCGGTACTGCCGGGTGTCGAGCATGGTGATCTCGGCCAGGTCGCCGAAGGCGTAGCGGCGGTGCAGGTGGATCGACGGCCCGGCGGGCAGCTGCGCCAGCCGCAGCGGTTGATGCTCGTACATCGCCTGGAAGGCGGCGGCCTTGCGGCGGCGGAACAGCGCGGGCAGGCGGTAGATGTCGAGGCCGAGACCGGGGGAGTCGCCCGCCCAGTTGTTGTCGATCTCGTGGTCGTCCATGGTGACCAGCCACGGGAACGCGGCATGTGCGTCGCGCAGCGGCGGCTCTGCCTTGGCCTGTGCGTAGCGCAACCGGTACCCGGCCAGGTCCACCGCCTCGCGCTGCATGTGCGGTTCCATCGACATGCCCGCACGCCCGCGGTTCCAGCCCCGCTCATAGATGTAATCGCCCAGGTGCACAACGAGATCCAGGTCCTCGGCAGCCATGTGCTGGTAGGCGGTGAAGAAGCCCGAGGTCCACGACTGGCACGACGCGAACGCGAAACGCATCCGCGCGGTCGGCCGCCCGGGCGGCGGCGCCGTGCGGGTCCGGCCCACCGGCGAGAGCGCCGATCCGGCCCGGAATCGATAGAAGTACCACCGGTCCGGCGCCAACCCGCTGATCTCGGGATGCACGCTGTGTGCCAGTTCGCGGGTCGCGACCGCCGTGCCGCGCGCCACCACCTGCCGGAACTGCTCGTCGTGCGCGATTTCGTAGTCCACGCTCACCGGGGCCAACGGCATCCCGCCCAGTCCGTCGGGTGCGAGCGGATCCGGGGCGAGCCGCGTCCACAACACCACGCCGTCGGCCGTCGGCTCGCCTGAGGCCACGCCGAGCGTGAACGGGTCGTCGGACCAGCGCGGGGCGCGAAAGCGGGTGCTGCTCGCCGCGGCGGTCCCGACCAGCACGGCAAGCGACCCGGCACCCCCGAATCTCAGCAGTTGGCGTCGCGACAGACCCATACGTCAGGGTATATCGGTAATCTGCGGGCCCGCCGGGCGTTGGCTGCTGGTGGGTCGTGTGCGGGTTGTCCGGCCGAGGCCCGGGGAAGTTACTGCCGCGACCTCAGCTGGGCGGGCCGAGCCGGAGCGGCTTGTACTCGGGTTCGGTCTTGCCGGTGCCGGTGCCGAGGTCGGCGTCCGGGGGTGCCCGCGACCGGTGACGCGGCGCTGAGCGAGGCCATTCCGGCACTGCCGGTGGCGATTCCGGCCGCCATCCCCGCCCCGAGGGCGACGCCGAACGGGACGGCGGCGGCGCTGCCGTTGCCGAGCATGGCGCTGCCCGTGCCCGCCATCGCCGCGAACGGTGCGGCCGCCGCGCCCGCGCCCGCCAGGCTGGCACTGCCCGTGCCCGCCGCCGCGCTGCCCGCACCGAGCATGGCCAACGGGGTGCCGAGGCCACCGCTGGCCACGCTGCCCGAGGCTCCCAGAGCCGCGCTGCCGGTGCCGAGGAACGCCGCGCCGGTACCGAGCACGACGCCCAGCGGCGCGAGTGCCGCGCTGCCGGTGCCCGCCGCGGCGCTGCCGGTGCCGAGCACGGCCGCCCATGGCGCGGCGGCGGCGCTGCCGGTCCCCAGCATCGCGCTGCCGGTGCCGATCAGGGCGGCCAGGCCGAGGCCGAGGGCGGCGCCGCCGGTGCCGAGCGGGCCCGCGGTGTCGACCAGACCCGGATACAGCAGGCTGTTGAGCACCGTGCGGCGCGGTGTCGCGATCGGGACGAGGCCCGGGTACAGCAGCGTGCTGAGCACGGCCTGCGATGTGGCCGCTCCGGGGAGATGGGTGGTGACGACCGCGCTCACTGCGGAATCCCGATGTGGCGCATTCCCGGTCGGCGCGGAGGCCGTCGCCGCCGCGGCGACCAGTGCCGGGCAGGTGAGCAGGGTGGCGGCGATCGCGGTGCGGAGCATGAACATGAATGAGCGCCTTCCTCCGGGCCACGCACGGTGAGCGGTGTGGCGTGGCTGACGATGTATCGGCAACCTGGAGAACACGTCCAAGATCAACTTACCGGCAACCCGGCAGTAGTGCGGGCACATTGCCCTCGATCGCTGCCGGACGGACCAGGCGGCCCGGAAAACGGTCGAGCGGTGCCCGGCGCTTCGCCTACTGTCCAGACATGGGAATCACGCTCAGCCCCGCCACCATCGCCCTGCTCGACGGCAAGAACTACGCGGTGCTCGCCACCCTGAACGCCGACGGCAGTCCGCAGACCTCCACGATGTGGGTGCTGCGGGACGGCAACGACCTGCTGTTCTCCACCTTGGCAGGCCGGCTCAAGCACCGGAACATGCTGCGCGACCCGCGGGTCAGCGTGACGGTGATCGACTCGGCGGACGGTGAGAGCTACGTCGAACTGCGTGGACGCGCGACCATCACACACGACGACGATCTGCGGGTCGGCCACGAACTGTCCTGGAAGTACGACGGTCGCGACCACGCGCTGCCCGCGCCGGGCGAGGTCCGGGTCGCGGTACGCGTCGAAGTGGAGAAGGCGACCGGCTACGCGGCCTGATCCCGCGCGTCCGCGGTCGCGCTGGTCTCTCGGGGCCTGGTTCAACCGGGACTCATGAACCAGGCCCTAGGGTGAGGCGGCATGGACACCGCTGCGGTCGTACCGAAGGTCGGGTCCGGTCGGGACTCGAGTGGCGTGGCTGCGAGTCCGGCGGGTGCAATGCGGTCTGCGGAGAGCGTGGACGCGGCCTTTGCCGCGCGGCCCGACGGCCTCGTGGCCCGCGTCGGCCGGGCTCGGCGCGTGCCGCCAGTCCTGCTCGTCGCAGGTGGTTTGATCGCGCTGCAGCTCGTACTTCGGGGCTGGGTGGCGGCCGGCGGCTACTTCTACTGGGACGACCTGATCCTGGTCGGCCGGGCCGCTCGATATCCGTTGCTGTCCACGCAACTGTTGCTGCACAACCACGACGGGCATTTCATGCCGCTCGCCTTCGTCGTCGCCTGGGTGGTGACGCGGGTGGCTCCGTTGGTGTGGGCAGGACCGGTGCTGGTGCTGGTCCTCGGACAGCTCGCGGTCTCGGCGGCGGTGCTGCGCCTGTTGCGCCTGCTGCTCGGCCTGCGGTGGGCGCTGCTGGTGCCGCTCGTCTTCTTTCTCTTCTCACCGGTGACGCTGCCTGCCTTCGCGTGGTGGTCGGCCGCATTGAACACACTGCCACTGCAATTCGCGCTCGCCTGGGTCATCGGAGACGCGCTGCTTCTGCTGCGCACCGGTCGCCGCCGCTACGCGGTCTCCGGGGTCGTCGTGCTCGCGATCGCACTCCTGTTCTTCGAGAAGTCGGTGATCGTGCCGTTCGTCGCGTTCACGGTCGCGACGCTGACGCAGTACCTCGACCGACAGCAGCACGGTGGGCGGGGATCTGTTGTGCGAGCGCAAGTCGCCGGGCAGCGGGATGGCGGTGGGCGGGAGTCTGTGGCGCTTGCGCGGTGCGGCGCCGAGCAGCGGGGCGTGGGAAGTCGGGAGTCTGTGGCGCTTGCGCAGCGCGGCGCCGGGCAGCGGGGCGTAGGTGGGCGGGGATCGGTGGTGGGCGAGGTGGTGCGAGGCGGGAAACGTCTGTGGGTGGGTTCGGGTTCGGTGCTGGTGTGCTGGCTGGCGGGGTATCTGGCAGTCGTCGGGGTGTCCGGTGTGCACAACAATCCGGAGGGCATGCGGGATTGGTTGCCCAATGCGACCTCGCTCGGCGTGGTGCCCGCCTTGGTCGGTGGGCCGTGGCGGTGGGAGCGCTGGTTGCCCGCCGCGCCCTGGGCCGATCCGCCGAGCGGCGCCGTCGTGCTGGCCTGGGTGGTGCTGATTTCGGTGGTGGCACTGTCGGTGTACCTGCGGCGCGGGGTGTGGCCGGTGTGGGTGCTCGCCGTCGCCTATGTGCTGTTGCTGCAGTTGCCGGTCGCGCTGGTACGCGGCGGACCGAATACGGCCGCCGAACTCATGCAGTCGCTGCGCTATTTCGCCGATCTGGGCGTGACGTTCGCTGTCGTGGGTGCCTTGCTCCTGCGGGCGCGTCCGCGCCGACCGCTACCTCGGCGGTTCGGGTCCCGTACCGCAGTCGCGCTGACGGCGTTGTTCGTCGTCAGCAGCCTGTGCTCCACTTATACTTTCGTGCGCTCCTGGCGCCCGAGTCCGACGAAAACCTATGTCGCGAACGTGAAGTCGGCCCTCGCGCACTGGGACGGGGTACCGCTGCTGGAACAGGAGGTCCCCTGGGACGTGCTGAACCCGCTGGCCTACCCGCAGAATTTGGCCAGCCGGGTACTCGCCCCCGTCGCCGCGCCGGGCACCTTCGCCGACTCGACCCCGCGCCTGCGCATGATCACCGACACCGGCACCGTCGTCGATGCCCAAGTCTGGTGGAACCGCCGCATCCTGCCGGGCCCGGACCCCCAGTGCGGCTATCGAATTCACGGTGGCGACCCGGTCAC
Organism: Nocardia brasiliensis IFM 10847; assembly: GCF_000710915.1. GTDB lineage: Bacteria > Actinomycetota > Actinomycetes > Mycobacteriales > Mycobacteriaceae > Nocardia > Nocardia brasiliensis_A. The sequence continues at coordinate 51,223 of NZ_BAUA01000091.1, read as the reverse complement.
CGTCCGACTCGACGGGCCCATGCTCGAACACGAATGGACCGCCCAGCTCAACTATCTGGCCGGCCGCGACGGCAAACTAGCCGTCGCCTTCGAGCACGGCACCCCCGTCACCGTCCCGGTCCAGGCAGGCCTCAACACCGTCTACGTCCGCCTGACCGGCAGCGGCTCCGCCCTCCGCATCTCCTCCCGCACCCCGAACCTCACCACCTGCCTCGGCGTCGGCCCCGTAGGCGTCGCCTCCTACGACAACTAGCGGCTCCGCTCTGTACGGACCATCACGGGCCGGACCCGGTTGGACGAGATTCTTCGATCCATGGGTACCCTTCTGAGGCGCGAAACGTGCTATGTGAGTGCGTAATTGGACGCGTGCATAGTTTTGTTAGATCGACGGCGAATAGATCTCAACGTGGCACATCGCGCCGTACCATCATGAAATGGGGGAGATATTCGATCATTTCAGACGTCTGCTGGGGCTCTTCGCCGGAGTGCTCGAGTACCTGAGCCCTTGGGATGTGCCGTGGCCGCTGACCTTCGCTCTGATCTTCCCGATCATCATGGCGGTAATGGCTGGGGCGGTGTGGTGGTCTCGAGGGAAGGCGTGGCCGGTTCCATGCGAGTACCCGCTGACCACCACAGGCCGTCCGTGTCGTAACCGTGTGCTGGGTGAGTGGCAGCGTTGTCACCATCACCGGCCAGGCCGGCGGCGCCGAAATGGCCGCGAGATACATGAGTTGTTACGTTGGCAGACGGTCAGACGCGGCAACCGGATAGAGCGAGACGACATCTTCGGCCGCGGCTTCTTGCGTGGCCGGACCCGGATGCGCGGGCTGCTGTACTTTCGGGGCTTCGCCCGGCCGCCGCGTGACGTCGCCACCTTTTGGCGGACCTGGCTGAGTGAACGCCGCGACGATCTACGTGCGTTACTGGCCCAGTTCCGTGCCCAAGGAGGTTTCAGTGTTCGTGTGCTGTTCACCGGGCCGATGGACCCTGCCGCACGTGAGGGGGTCTCCGATCGCCTCACACAGGTGATATGGGCAACCCGCCTCGTTCTATTGCTGGTTACCGCAGGATTGTTGCTCGTGGCCTTCGGCGAAGTACGCAACTACCAACCGAAGGAGCCGTTCAGCTACCTCCCGACGCTGATGTTCGTCGCCGCGTGGGCCGTTGTTCGATGGGGCATCTGGGTGAGGGCTACCGAAGGACCGCCGCAAGCCGGCTGGCGTGGCAATTGGCTGTGGCAGGCAGCGAGTCAAACTTGGCGATGGTTCGGGTCTTTCGTGATCATCTCGGTAGTAATCGGTCTGCTCCTGGACCACTTGGAGAAGTTTCCGATCAGCCGAGGATGAGCCCGCCCCCGGGAACGGCGAAGGCCGCCTGCATCTTTCGATGGAGGCGGCCTTCGCGGGGGCTGGTCAGCGGGCGAAGAGGAGGGCGCGCTTGACTTCTTGGATGGCCTTGGTGACCTCGATGCCGCGGGGGCATGCGTCGGTGCAGTTGAAGGTGGTGCGGCAACGCCAGACACCTTCGACATCGTTGAGGATGTCGAGGCGTTCGCGGGCACCCTCGTCGCGGCTGTCGAAAATGAAGCGGTGCGCGTTGACGATGGCGGCGGGACCGAAGTAGCTGCCGTCACTCCAGTACACGGGGCACGAGGTGGTGCAGCACGCACAGAGGATGCACTTGGTGGTGTCATCGAAGCGCGCGCGGTCGGCCTGCGACTGGATGCGCTCGCGGGTCGGCTCGTTGCCCGAGGTCATCAGGTACGGCTTCACCGCGCGGAACGCGTCGAAGAACGGCTCCATGTTCACCACGAGGTCCTTCTCCACGGGCAGGCCGCGGATCGGCTCGACGGTGATGGTGAGGGTCTTGTCGCCCTTGGGCAGCATGTCCTTCATCAGCACCTTGCAGGCCAACCGGTTCACCCCGTTGATCCGCATGGCGTCGGAGCCGCACACACCGTGCGCGCAGGACCGCCGGAACGTCAGCGTGCCGTCCAGGTAGGACTTGATGTAGATGAGCACGTTGAGGAATCGGTCCGTCGGCAGCACCGGCACCTGGAACGACTCCCAGTGCGCACCCTTGTCGTCCTCCGGGTTGAACCGGGCCACCTTGACGGTGACCATCACGGAGCCCTCGGGGACCGGCGCGGGCTTGGCCGGAGGGGTCTTCTCGAGTACGGCAGTCATCAGTACTTACGCTCCATCGGCTCGTAACGGGTCTGCACCACCGGCTTGAAGTCGAGGCGGATATCGGAGATCAGATCCGCGCTTTCCTTGTAGGCCATCGTGTGCCGCATGAAGTTCACGTCGTCGCGGTCCGGGTAGTCCTCGCGGGCGTGGCCGCCGCGCGATTCCTTCCGGTTGAGCGCACCGACGACGGTGACTTCGGCCAGCTCCAGCAGGAAGCCGAGCTCGACGGCTTCCAGCAGGTCGCTGTTGTAGCGCTTGCCCTTGTCCTGCACCGTGATCCGGCTGTAGCGCTCCTTCAGCACGTGGATATCGGTGAGGGCCTGCTTGAGGGTGTCCTCGGTGCGGAACACGGCGGCGTTCATGTCCATCGTGTACTGCAACTCGGTGCGGATATCGGCGACCCGCTCGTCGCCGTGCTCGGACAGGATCAGCGCGAGCCAGTCCTGCACCATCTGCGCGGGCTTGTCCGGCAGGTCCACGAACTCGGTGCGGTGTGCGTACTCGGCGGCGGCGATGCCGGCGCGGCGGCCGAACACGTTGATGTCGAGCAGCGAGTTGGTGCCGAGGCGGTTGGAGCCGTGCACCGACACGCAGGCGCACTCGCCCGCGGCGTACAGGCCGGGCACCACGTCGGTGTTGTTGCGCAGCACCTCGCCGCGGATCTTGGTCGGGATACCACCCATCACGTAGTGACAGGTGGGCATGACCGGCACCAGCTCGGTCACCGGGTCGACACCCAGATAGGTGCGCGCGAATTCGGTGATGTCGGGCAGCTTCTCCTCGAGCACGTCCTCGCCGAGGTGGGTCACGTCGATGTAGACGTAGTCCTTGTTCGGCCCGGCGCCGCGACCCTCGAGCACCTCCAGCACCATCGAGCGGGCGACGATGTCGCGCGGCGCGAGGTCCTTGATGGTGGGGGCGTAGCGCTCCATGAAGCGCTCACCGCTGGCGTTGCGCAGGATGCCGCCCTCGCCGCGCACGGCTTCGGAGATCAGGATGCCGAGACCGGCCAGGCCCGTCGGATGGAACTGGTGGAATTCCATGTCCTCCAAGGGAAGACCCTTGCGGAACACGATCGCCATGCCGTCGCCGGTCAGCGTGTGCGCGTTCGAGGTGGTCTTGTACATCCGGCCGGAGCCGCCGGTGGCGAAGATGATCGACTTCGCGTGGAAGACGTGGATGTCACCGGTGGCCAGCTCGTAGGCGACGACGCCGGTGGCGACCTGGCCCCGGTCGGTGTCGCTGAGCACCAGGTCGAGCACGTAGAACTCGTTGAAGAACTCGACGTCGTGCTTGACACAGTTCTGGTACAGCGTCTGCAGGATCATGTGACCGGTGCGGTCGGCCGCGTAGCACGCGCGCCGTACCGGAGCCTTGCCGTGATCGCGGGTGTGACCACCGAAACGACGCTGGTCGATCTTGCCCTCGGGCGTCCGGTTGAACGGCAGACCCATCTTCTCCAGGTCCATCACCGCGTCGATGGCCTCCTTGGCCATGATCTCCGCGGCATCCTGGTCGACCAGGTAGTCGCCACCCTTGACGGTGTCGAAGGTGTGCCATTCCCAGTTGTCTTCTTCGACGTTCGCCAGTGCGGCGCACATGCCACCCTGTGCCGCGCCGGTGTGGCTGCGGGTCGGGTACAACTTGGTCAGGACGGCGGTACGCGCCCGGGGCCCGGCCTCGATCGCCGCGCGCATGCCGGCGCCACCGGCACCGACGATCACGACGTCGTAGCGATGCTCCTGAATCCGCGATTCACTCATCGAAGTGGCCTGTTCCTAACTGATGTTGGGGTCGAAGGTGAAGATGACGTACGTGCCGACGGCCAGGATCAGGATCATCGAAATGGCCAGCAGGGTGTTCAGCCAGAACCGAGTCGAGTCCTTGCGGGAGTAGTCCGCGATCACCGTGCGCAGGCCGTTGCCGCCGTGCAGCTGGGCGAGCCAGAGCATGGTCAGGTCCCAGATCTGCCAGAACGGGCTGGCCCAGCGGCCGGCGACGAAACCGAAGTTGAGCCGCTTCACGCCGCCGTCGAGCAGCAGCATGATCGTCATGTGGCCGAGCACGAGGACGATCAGCAGCAGGCCGGAGAAGCGCATGAACACCCAGGCGTACATCTCGAAGTTGTTCTTCGAGCGGGCGCGGGGCGAGCGCGGCGAATCGAGGCTGGCCGGCCGGTCATAAGACTTACCAAGTACAGGTGCGCTCATGCCTGCACCTCGCTGACGCTCGGCTCCGGCATGACCGCACTGGCGGCTGTTGTCATTTTTTGCTCGCTTCGCTCACGCATCTCAGTGCTCCGTGAAGAGGTAGAAGAACTGGCGACCGATGGCGGGAACCGCCAGCACGAACCAGATCGCGAGGATGATCCAGAGCATCGTGCGCTGGTACTTGGGGCCCTTGGCCCAGAAGTCGACCAGGATCACGCGGACGCCGTTGAGCGCGTGGAAGAGCACGACGACGACCAGGCCCATTTCCATCAGGGCGACGATGGGCGTCTTGTAGGTCTCGATCGCCTGGTTGTAGGTGTCCGGGCTGACTCGGACCAGCGCGGTATCCAAGACGTGCACGAAGAGGAAGAAGAAGATGGTGCAACCGGTGATCCGGTGCAGCGCCCAGGACCACATTCCGGGGTCGCCTCGGTACAGCGTCTTCCGCTTCGGCTGGGCCGGAGCTTCTATCGTGGTCATAGAGTGCGGTGCCTCCAACGTCGTTGATGGACCCGGTTCGCTGATTCGACGCCGGCTGCGTTCCGGGGCATATGCCCAGGTGGCTGCGTTGCGGCCCGCTGCCGGGAACCTGAACCGATCTATTTGGACTCTAATCCTCTCGGTTTGCCGGAACTAATTCGGCGTGCCGTGCGTTGCGCTACAGTCGGGCGGGTTAGGTTTGCCTTTCTTGATGCGTGAAGGGTTCCGCTGAGGGCCCGTTGCGGCCAGGTCGGGCTCGCTCGAGAAGGGGTTCACGATGCCGGAAATCGACTGGAAATCCCTGCGTGACAACGCAATTCAAGTAATGCGTAATGCCTATGTACCGTACTCGCGGTTTCCGGTCGGAGCAGCGGCTCTCAGCGCCGATGGTCGAATTGTGCGGGGCTGCAATGTGGAAAATGTCTCATATGGTTTGACCCTGTGTGCCGAATGCGTACTCATCGGTAACTTGCATTCCGGCGGTGGGGGCCGGTTGCTCGCCCTCGCCGTATGCGATTCCCGCGGCGAAATCCTGATGCCCTGTGGGCGCTGCCGCCAGCTCCTCTACGAGCACGGCGGGTCCGACCTGCTGGTCGATCACCGCCGTGGTCCCGTCCGCCTCGCCGCCCTGCTTCCCGACGCCTTCGGCCCCGACGACCTGGACGCCGGCCAGCTGTAAGCCGTTCGACCAGGCTGGTCGGCCTCAGCAGTCCGCGTCGAGGGCAGCGTCGATGTCGTCCTCCGTGGCGCTGGTGATCGCCGGGATGTCCGCGGCGGGGACGCCGATATGGCGCAAGAGGAGGGCGAAGCTGCGGCGCTGCACCAGTTCTATCCCGGTGACGCGGCGCTTCAGCTCGTACAACGACTCGCTGTGCGTGTCTTCGATATCGGTGACGCGCGTCGCCAGCTCGCGGACGCGGCGGTCGAGGTGTGCCGATGTCATTGGTCCCCCTTGCCCCGTGTTCGATTGATGCGCTGAGGCTATCGGAGGGTACCGACAAGAACCAGCTATCGGCGGCCGGCTCGTGCCAGACTGGCGAATGTGACGGCACTGGACGCGGTTTCGATCATCACTGCCAAGCGTGACGGCGGCGCGCTGTCGGACGCCCAGATCGACTGGGTGATTGACGGGTTCACCAAGGGGGTGGTGGCCGACGAGCAGATGTCGGCCCTGGCCATGGCGATCGTGTGGCGAGGGATGACCCGGCGCGAGACCGCGCGCTGGACCGCCGCGATGATCGCGTCCGGCCGCCGGATGGACTTCACCGATCTGCCCCGGCCCACCGTGGACAAGCATTCGACCGGCGGGGTGGGCGACAAGATCACGCTGCCGTTGGCGCCGTTGGTCGCCGCGTGCGGCGCGGCCGTTCCGCAGCTGTCCGGGCGCGGGCTCGGTCACACCGGCGGCACGCTCGACAAGCTGGAAGCGATTCCCGGCTGGCAGGCCGACGTTTCGGTGCCGCGGATGCGCGAGTTGCTCAGTGACCCCGCTGTCGGCGCGGTGGTGTGCGCGGCGGGCGCCGACCTGGCACCGGCGGACAAACGGCTCTACGCACTGCGTGATGTCACCGGCACCGTGGAATCCATCCCGTTGATCGCCAGTTCGATCATGAGCAAGAAGATCGCGGAGGGCACCGCGGCCTTGGTGCTCGACGTGAAGGTCGGCGCGGGCGCGTTCCTGAAGACGCTCGACGGCGCGCGCGAATTGGCCACGGCCATGGTCGAATTGGGCACTGACGCGGGCGTGCGCACGGTGGCGCTGCTCACCGCGATGGACACCCCGCTCGGCCGGACGGCGGGTAACGCGCTGGAGGTGGCCGAGTCGGTGGAGGTGCTCGCCGGGGGCGGGCCCGCGGACATCGTCGAACTCACCGTCACGCTCGCGCGCGAGATGGTCGCACTGGCCGGGCTCGACGTCGACCCGGCCGACGTGCTGGCCGACGGGCGGGCGATGGATCACTGGCGCGCGATGGTCCGGGCGCAAGGCGGCGACCCGGATGCCGCGCTGCCCACCGCGAAACACACCGAGGTGATCAAGGCCGAGCGTGCCGGCGTGCTCACCCGCCTGGATGCCATGGGCGTCGGCATCGCGGCGTGGCGGCTCGGCGCGGGCCGGGCCAGGCAGGGCGATCCGGTGCAGTTCGGCGCGGGCGTCGAAATGCATGCCAAGCCAGGCGATTCCGTCTCTGCCGGGCAGCCGTTGCTCACCCTGCACACCGACACCCCCGACGCGTTCGCCGGGGCGCAGGACGCGCTGCGGGAGGCTGTCGCCATCGGCGACACCGGTGAGAAGCCCACCGCCCCTTTGCTCCTCGGACGAATCGGCGTCTGAGCGGCCCGCACGGCTCGACGCACGGCGGCTCCGGCTGCACGAAACAGCCTGGTGGACAACGGGAGCACTGCCGCACGCAGCACCGGCTCCGCGAGCAGACCGAGCGTCTGTCCGGTGTCCGGGTGTGGGCCGTCACGGGATGGGCGGGCAACGAGATGGTTGCCACTACGTCAGTCGGGTGCCGTTGCGGCGAGGTGCGGCTACCGTCATTACATGACTGGACCGACCGCATTGACCCTTGCCTCGATCCGACAGGCGCCAAAAGCGCTGCTGCACGACCACCTCGACGGTGGTCTACGGCCCGCCACGGTGCTGGAGCTGGCCGCCGAGTGCGGCTATGCGGACCTACCCGCCACGGACGAGGCGGCGCTGGCCGCCTGGTTCCGCGACGCGGCCGACAGCGGATCGCTGGAACTGTATCTGGAAACTTTCGCGCACACCGTCGCCGTCATGCAGACGCCGGAGGGTCTGCGCCGGGTCGCCCGCGAATGCGCGGAAGACCTCTCCGCGGACGGGGTGGTGTACGCCGAGGTGCGTTTCGCCCCCGAACAGCACCTCGAGCGCGGACTGACCCTCGACGAGGTCGTCGAGCACACCCTGGCCGGCTTCCGGGAGGGCGAGGCGGCGGCCGCGGCCGCAGGCCGCCCGATCGTGGTGACCTGCCTGCTCACCGCCATGCGGCATGCGGCACGCTCGCGCGAGATCGCCGAGCTCACCGTGCGCTTCCGGGATCGCGGCGTGGGCGGCTTCGATATCGCGGGTGCGGAGGCCGGGTTCCCGCCCAGCCGGCACCTGGACGCATTCGAATACATGCGCGCCAACAGCGCGCACTTCACCATTCACGCCGGCGAGGCGTTCGGGCTGCCCTCGATCCACGAGGCGCTCGCCTTCTGCGGCTGTGACCGGCTCGGCCACGGCGTGCGGATCACCGACGACATCAGCGTGCCCGGCGCGATCGAGGACGCCCGCCTGGGACTGGTCGCGAACTACGTGCGGGATATGCGCATCCCGCTGGAGCTCTGTCCGTCGTCGAACGTGCAGACCGGCGCGGTGCCCTCGCTCGACAAGCACCCGTTCGACCTGCTGGCCCGGCTGCGCTTCCGGGTCACGGTGAACACCGACAACCGGCTGATGAGTGACACCACCATGAGCAAGGAGATGCTCAAGCTGGTCGACACGTTCGACTACGGCTGGAGCGATCTCGAACGTTTCACCATCAACGCGATGAAGTCGGCGTTCATCCCGTTCCCGGAGCGGCTGCGGATCATCGACGACATCATCAAGCCGGGCTACGCGGTGCTGCTCGGTTAGGCGGTGTGAACCGGGTGACAGTCCGTGAGTGACTGCACCCGGTTTCGCTAGCGTGGCCGCTATGGCGACACTGCGCATTCCGAGTCGATTCAACGGCCCGCCCGGCACCGGTAACGGCGGATACGTGGGCGGCTTGCTCGCCGAACAGCGCGACGAGGCCGCGGTCACCGTGATCCTGCGCAACCGCCCGCCGCTGGACACTCCGCTCGACCTGCGTGACGGGCACCTGTACGACGGCGATACCCTGGTCGCCGAAAGCAGGGCCGGTGAATTCGACCGCGCCGCACCGCAATCGGTGCCCTACGCGACAGCCGCGGCGGCCGCGAGTTCGTACCGATCCAACGAGATGTTCGCGTCCTGCTTCGTCTGCGGCAGCGGCCGCGCCGACGGCCTGCGCATCGAGGCGGGCGCGGTGGACGCGGGCCGGGTGGCGGCACCGTGGATTCCCGACGCCTCGCTACCGCTCGGCCCCGCCATCGTGTGGGCCGCCATGGATTGCCCCGGTGGCTGGTCGCTGCCCGACATGATGGACCGGCCCGCCCTGCTCGGCTCCATGACCGCGACGGTGCACGACTTGCCCTCGATCGGGGAGCAGTGCGTCGTGGTCGGCGAGGCGCACGGTGCGCAGGGCCGCAAATCGTTCGCGTCCACCGCCGTCTACGGCGCCGACGACCGGCTGCTCGGCCGGGCCGAGCAGATCTGGATCCGGCTGAATTGACCACGGCGGTGAATTGACCACGGCGGCAACCGAAGCCGAAACAAGCCGAGCCCCCGTCGCGGATGCGGCGGGGGCTCGTGGCTACTGCGGGTCCGGGTCTACTGCGGGTTGAGCCGGGATTCGAAATTGCGTTCCAGCTCCCGCCAGGACTGCGCCTCGGCGGCGAACGGCGGGTTGGGCGCCATCCGGCTCGGGTCCGGGTTCAGCAGGTACGACACATACCAGCCGAGCGGAGTGGACTGGGCCAGGGCCTGTTCCACGACATCGTCGCCCGCGTAGTCGGAGGCGTCGGTGAACAATTCGACCGCCAGGTCGAGCTGTTCGATGTCGACCGCTTCCGGGCCCTCGGCCAGATCGTCGGCCAGCCCGGGTAGTACGTAGACGTTCTCGTCGGTGACCTCGACCTCCAGCGAGCCGTCCACCGCGGCGGTCTGCACATCGGTGAAGGTGCTGACGCGCGCCAGGTCGTGCTCGTGATCGTCGGCCAGGTAGCGGGCCAGCGCGCGCTCGGAGGTGAACACCGTGATCGCGTTGTCGCTGCCGAGGAAGATCGGCTCGTCGTCCAGGTAACAGCGCAGCGTGAAGTACGTGCCGTCCGAGGTGACGATCTTGACCGGGTCGATGCCGACCTCGTTCCAGAACGATTCGTCCTCGTCTTCTTCGTCCTCGTCGTCGGCATCCAGGTCGACGGGCTCGAACTCGTCTTCTTCGTTGTCCGCCGCGTCGTCGGCGTCGACCACGTTCTCCTCGGCGGCCAGCAGTTCGGCCTCGGCGACGGCGACCGCCTCCGCGTCGACGTCGGGGGTCTGCACGACCGAGTCGATGGCGTCCAGCACGTCGTCCCAGCCCTTGGCGATGGCGGCGCCGATCTGGTCCCACAGCTCTTCGCCGTCGCGGCCGAGGAAGGCGTTCACACCGCCGGGCAGCGCGCCGAGCACCGGATGCGACCCGAAGAACTTGGTCACCGTCTCCAGTTCGCACACCTCGCCGATGTTGCGGACCATGCTGAGGGTGTCTTCGAGCTCGGCGATGGTCTCCACCTCGGGCTCGCCCGCCGCCAGCTCGGGCACGGCGACCAGATCGAAGGAGAAGTTCTCCTCCGGCTCCAGTTCCACCGCCGACAGCCCGGCGACGACCTTCCACGCCGGATGGTCGACGAGGTCGTTGTCGGAGTTGGTCCGGATGAACGCGGCCAGCTCCGCAACGGTCTCGAAACCGTAGAGGGAGTCCTCGTGTCCGAGGAACGCCTCCCACTCGTCGTCACCGTCTCGCCAGCGCGGTGCCCACAGGGTGACGAGATCGCCGTCGGTCAGGCCGAGCTCGATCGGGACGATGTCTCCAGAAGCCATGAGCGGAAGCCTATCTACCTTCCGCGTCAGGCACTATCCGGCCCGCCCCCAATGGTTCCGCCGGCGGGGTTCGCCGGCGGAACGAACGACTCGTTCAGTGTCGCAACGACCTTCGAGCGCTGGTTGCCCGCGTCCTCCGCGGCCTGCCTGCACGCCCAGACGATCAGCTGTCCGACCTCGGCCGGCGGCAGCGAGGTGACGGTCTCGGCGAGGCTCAGCGCGACGAGCGCGCCGTCGCTGTCCACCTCGACGGTGACCGAGCCGTCGTCGGTGGTGTGGCGACCCCGGACCTGCTTGAGGCCGTACAGCGCCGCCTCCAGCGCCTCCAGCTTCTGCGTCGCGTTGGCGACCAACGCGTCCATCTCGGCACTCATGCGGCAGTAACCATCGCTCGCTCGCTCCGCTCGCTCATACGGGCCTCATCCAGGTCGTCGGTCCGGTGTCCGCGTCGTCGATCCGGTCCAGCTCGTCGACCGCGGCCTGCCGGGTGGGCAGGCCGAGCCGGTCGAGGATGTCGGCGGGCATGCCGGCCTCGGCCAGCAATTCGCGCCTGCGGGCTTTCGCGGCGACGGTGGAGCGCTTGGTGAGCCGCAGGATCTCGTTCGCGAGAGTCTGAGCACCGTAACGGTATTCGCTGCGCTCGAACTTGATCTCCACCGGCATGCCCTGATCGGTGGCGCGCACCGAGATGGTCCCGGACCGGTTGGTGCTGGCGGCCACCGTGACGTTCGGAATCTGCGGCTGCGTCATGAGGTCGGCCGGTAGAAGCCGTGGAAGCCCATTCCTGAGTTCTCCGTTCGAATAGAGCTGATCTGGACCGGGTCACCGGCCTCGACGAACTGTCCGTTGCCGATCACCATGGCGACGTGGCCATCCCAGATGGCCAGATCGCCGGGCATCAGGTCGCCGGGGGAGACCGGACTTCCGGTGGCCTGATCGGCGGCCAGTCTAGGGATGTCGACGCCGGCCTCGCCGTAGGCGAATTTGGTGAGTCCGCTGCAATCCAATCCGGCGCCGGGGGTGTTGCCGCCCCACACATACGGGGTGCCGACCGCGCTGATCGCCGAGCGGACGGCGGTCGCCGCCTTTTCGTTGGGCGCCTCGACGACGCTGCCGTCGGGCAGCGTGATCTTCACGCCCTTGCCGTCGGCCGACAGACCCGACGAACCCGTGTTGGGCTTCGTGGTGGTGCTCGGCGCGTTCTGAGTGTTGGCGGTGGTGCTCGGCATCGACGCCGGGATGGTGGACATCGCCGAACTCATCAGGCCGCTCGCCATCGAACCCGCACCGCTGAGCGCGCTGGTCGCGGTCGACACGAACTGCTGCGCGCTCGCGGCGGAGGTGGCGGTGCCCGCGAGCGACGGCGTGGACGGCGGCGGCGTCAGCTCGGTCATCGAGGCGGTCTGCGTGTCCAGCTCGCTGCGCACCCGGCCGACCACGTTGAGCGCCTGCCCGAGGTGGTCGATCGCGGAACCGACGATCATCGTCATGCCCGCCGGCGTGGCCAGCGCGGGGCCCGCGCTGACGGCGGTGTTCACGAACGATTCGACGATGCCGGTGAGTTCCTTCTGGCCCGTCTCGACCTGGGCCGCGGCCTGATTCACCACGGTTGCCATGTCGTTGCCACGGTCGGAGATGGTGGCGGCGGAGGTCTGCACCCGCAGCGCCTTGGCGGTGGCGGCGTCGGCGGCCTGGCCGTCCCAGGCCGTGTTCATACCGTTGATGCTGTCGCGACCCATCTGGTGGATCTGGTCGACCACGCTGGACGTGCCGCGCAGCGCGTCGGACGGTCCGCCGGACGGCAGTACGCCGGAACCGAAGCTGGACAGCAGCTCGATGATCGGTTTGGCCAGTGCCTCGATATCGATCACGAGCTCACCCGTCCAGTTCGGCGGCCGCGCTCTGCAGCGATCCCGCGTGGTCGACGTCGGTTTCGGTGAGTACCGTGGCTGCGCCGGTGGCCGCGCCGCCCATGCTGGTCAGCACCGCGGACAATTGCCCGATGGCGGCGACGTGCCCGGCGTGCGCCGCGGCGTAAGCGGCCATGAAATCGCCGCCGATGAGTCCCATGATCGGGCCCAGTAATACGGGTTCGGCCGCCGCCGCGCCGGCCGCGGCCGTGGCCATTTCGCCGGCCATCACATGCGCGGTCGCGCCGTAGGCCGCGATGCCCTCGGTATCCGCCGACATCTTCCGCATCAGAGCTTCCCCCATCCTTGTTCCCAGGCAGAGTACGTCATCCACTTGGTTCGACGCGCGCTCTTCCCGTTCGGTTCCCACCGATGCGAAAAAACTTTCGGGGCGAGCTTTCGGCGGCAGACCCTGACTCACTTTATCGTTCCCTCATGCGTACTGACACCGTGGACCACCCGCTCGCCGCCGCCCTGTTGACCACGATGCGAGATGCGCGAACCGACAATTCCGCCTTCCGTACCGCGCTGCGCGATCTCACCCGCATCCTCATCTACGAGGCGCTGCGCGACGCGCCCGCGCAGCGATTCGAGATCAGCACGCCGGTGGCCGTCACCCAGGGTGCGCGGCTGGCCCAGCCGCCGCTGCTGGTGCCGGTGCTGCGGGCGGGCCTGGGCATGGTGGACGCGGCCGCCGAGTTGGTCCCCGACGCCAGGGTCGGCTTCGTCGGTATCGCGCGCGACGAGCAGACCCATCAGCCGGTCCCGTATATGGAGTCGCTGCCCGACGATCTGGCCGGACTCCCGGTCTACGTGCTCGATCCGATGCTGGCCACCGGCGGCTCGATGCGGCACACCCTGGAACTGCTCGCCGCCCGTGGCGCCACCGACATCACCGCGATCTGCGTGGTCGCCGCACCGGAGGGGGTGGCCGCGCTGGCCGCGTCGGGGCATCCGGTACGCCTGGTCACCGCGGCCGTCGACGAGGGCCTGAACGAGAACGCCTACATCGTCCCCGGCCTCGGCGACGCAGGCGATCGGCAGTTCGGCCCCCGCTGAGGCGCTTCTTACTTCTCCTGGGGCCTGGTGAACAGGACCAGGTGCGAGCAGTCCCGACATCGGTAGGCATCGACCAGCCAGTGGGGCCGGCCGGTGCGGATGGCGCCCCAGGAGCCGATCTCCAGGGCGCCCTCGGTCCAGCGGACGTGGCCGCGGGAACTGTCGCCGGAATCCTCGATGAAACCGGGGACCAGGCCGTCGCCGCCGCAGTGAGTACAGTGCATCGCCGTCATCAAATGATGATGCCTGGGCGATCAGAGCTGTCGGCAGTATTCGCGCAGGACGGAAAGGTGTTGTCCCGCAGTTGTCCTGGCGGTGGCCAACTCGGACCGGTCGCCGACCGGGGTCAGCACCTCCAGATAGCACTTGAGTTTCGGCTCGGTGCCGGACGGCCGGACCACCAGACGCGTGCCCGCGCCCTCGAAGATCAACGCGTCGGTGCGCATCCGCCCGCGCACCTGGAGCAGATCGGTGTACTTCACCGGCTCGCCCGCGATCTCGTCCGGCGGGTTCGCCCGCAGTCGGGCGACCACGTCGGCCGCGGCCGCGGGTGAAGCGAGGCGCAGCGACACCTGGTCGGTGCTGTACAGGCCGAATTGGACGGCGTAGTCGTCCAATTCGTCGCGCAGCGTGCGATCCGCCGCCTTCAGCCGCGCCACGAGGTCCACGGCCAGCACGGCGGCCGAGATGCCGTCCTTGTCCCGGACCGTCGCCGGATCGACGCAGTGGCCGATCGCCTCCTCGTACGCGTAGACCAGGCCGTCGCCCGCCCGGGCCAGCCATTTGAACCCGGTGAGCGTCTCGGCATACCGCGCACCGCGCGCAGCGGCGATCCTGGAGAGCAGCCGGGAGGACACGATCGTCGTCGCCACCAGCGCGTCCGGCGGGGCGGTGCGCAGCACACAGTCGCCGAGCAGCACGCCGGTTTCGTCGCCGCGCAGCATGCGCCAGGTGTTGTCCGGCAACGGAATTCCCACGGCGCAGCGGTCGGCATCGGGATCCAGCGCGATCGCCACGTCGGCGTCGACCCGCGCGGCCAGGGCGAGCAGGAGATCGGTGGCGCCCGGCTCCTCCGGGTTCGGGAACGCGACGGTCGGGAAGTCGGGATCCGGTGCGAACTGTTCCTCGACCACGTGCACATCGGTGAAACCCGCCGCGGTCATCGCCTGCCGCACCAGCTCGCCGCCGACGCCGTGCAGCGTGGTGAGCGCGATCCGGATCGGTGCGCGCGCGCCGGGACCGCCGATCAGGGCCGGCAACGACGCCACTCGGGCCAGGTAGCGCCGCACTACGTCGTCGTCCGACGGTACGACCGGCGTGCGTGCGATCGGCTCGGTGACCGCGTCGATACAGCGTTCGATCTCGGTGTCGGCCGGGGCGAGCAACTGGGAGCCGCCGTCGAGATAGACCTTGTAGCCGTTGTCGGTGGCGGGATTGTGCGAGGCGGTGATCTGCACCCCGGCCACCGCGCCGAGTTCGCGCACCGCGTAGGCGACCACCGGGGTGGGCAGCGGGCGCGGCAGCAAGGTCACCGGAAAGCCCGCTGCGGCGAAGATTTCCGCGGTAGCCGTGGCGAACTCGGCGGACCCGTGCCTGGCGTCGCGGCCGACGATCACCGTGCCACCGCCGAGGCAGCGGCCGCGCAACCATTCGACCAGGCCCGCGCTGGCCCTGGACACCGTGTGCACGTTCATGCCGTCAGGGCCGTCCTGCAGCGGACCCCGCAGGCCGGCGGTGCCGAAGCGCAGCATCTAGACCCGTTCCAGCACGCCGCGCAGCAGTTTGCCCAAACGCGGTGCGGCGGCGTGCCCTTCGGCGAGCACCTCGGCGTGCGACAGATGTCCGCCGGTGACACCGGCGGCCAGGTTGGTGACCAGCGAGATACCCAGCACCCGCGCGCCCAGCGCCCGGCACGCGATCACTTCGAGCACCGTCGACATGCCGACCAGATCGGCGCCCATGGTGCGCAACATCCGGATCTCCGCGGGCGTCTCGTACTGCGGGCCGGTCAGGCCCGCGTACACGCCCTCGGTCAGGCTCGAATCGATTTCCTTTGCCAGGGCACGCAATTCGGGATCCCAGGCGTCGACCAGATCGACGAAGGTGGCACCCGTCAGCGGGGTCCGCCCGGTCAGGTTCAAGTGATCGTTGATCAACACCGGCTCGCCGACCCGCAGCCCCTCGCGGATACCGCCCGCGGCGTTGGTGAGCAGCACGATCTCGGCTCCCGCCGCGATCGCGGCACTGACCGGATGCACCACATCACCTGGCTGGTAGCCCTCATAGAGGTGCTGACGACCCATCAACAGCAGCACCGGCGTGTCACCGACGCCGACCGAATGCACCATGCCGCCGTGCCCCTGCGCGCTCGGCATACCGAAGCCGGGCAACTCCGACATCGGAACCGAGGCGACCGGTGAACCGATCTCGGCCGCCGCCTCCTGCCAACCCGATCCGAGCACCACCGCAACGCGATGACGCGGCACTCCAGTACGTTCGGCGATCGCCTCGGCGGCCTGTTCGGCAAGCATGGAATCACACGATAGTCGTGTTGTCGGCCGCGCGGGCGCGGCGTTGTTCGCGGCCCCTGGTGTCGCGACGGCCGCGAACGGGTCGCTCGTAAGACTCGCTCCGTGGTGGGGACTTTCGGTGGGGGAGTGGCGGCGTTGTGCCGCGGGTTGCGTGTTGCGGACTGCGCGGTTGGGTGGGGTGGTGCAGTGGCTTCGGGGTGCCCAACTCGGCAACTGTGATGTTGCTACCCATGAGTAGGAAGTTCGGTGTGCGCCGGATACGCTCCTCGCATGCCGTATCTGGAACGTGAAGGGGAAGTGTTCGTCGTGTACCTCGGGAACGAGGGACAGACCGACAGCGAGAACCGCTTCCACCCGGACTGGATCGATGAGTTCCACCGGGTGCTGGACAAGGTGGAGGGCTCCGAGGGCCCGGCCGCGCTGGTGACCGTGGCGACCGGCAAGTTCTACAGCAACGGGCTCGACACGGACTGGCTGTTCGGCAACCTGGACAAGACGCACGCCTACCTGGACCGCGTGCACACGCTGTACACCCGCTTGCTGCAATTTCCGATGCCGACGGTGGCGGCGATCAACGGTCACGCGTTCGGCGCGGGCGCGATGCTGGCCACCTCGCACGACTTCCGGGTGATGCGCGCCGACCGCGGCTTCTACTGCCTGCCCGAGGTGCACCTGGGCATGCCGTTCACGGTCGGCATGAACGCGCTGCTCACCGAGCGGCTGGCGAATCAGGTCTGCGTGCAGGCGATGACCACCGGCCATCGCTACCCGGCCGACGAGGCGATCGCCGCGGGCATCGTCGACGGCAAGGCCGATGCCGAGTCGTTGCTGGCGACCGCCGTCGCGCGCGCCGCCGCCCTGGCGAGCAACCGCAAGCCCAACCTGCCGGTGATCAAGAGCGCGCTGCACGCCAAGGCGCTCGCCGGTCTCGCGGTGCCGACCACCCCGGACAACCTCGCCTTCGCCGCGGGCTGACCGCTCCCGCGAACAGCCGAATCCGCAGTTCGGGCGAGGTTGCCCGAGTAGTAGCCGCGATCTGAGCCACGCTCGGTTTGCGGTGCAGTGCAAGACTGTGTGCCATGCCACCACCGCGCAGCGGGCACCAGGAATCACGCAGCGACTACCGCAGCGCGCGTGCCGAGGCCGTGCAGCTGTCGGACGCCGCCATCAAGACCGCGGGCGATCTGCTGATCGATCTCTCGCACTCGATCCACGCCGAACCGGAGCTGGCGTTCGAAGAGACGCGCAGCATGGCCAAGACCATCGCGCCGCTCGCCGAGCGCGGCTTCGAGATCCGGACCGGCGTGGCCGAGCTGCCGACCGCGTTCCGCGCGAGCTTCGGTAGCGGTCCGCTCACGGTCGCGCTGTGCGCGGAGTACGACGCGCTGCCGGGCATGGGACATGCCTGCGGGCACAACATCATCGCCGCCGCGTCGGTCGGCGCCGCGCTCGGTCTCGCGGAGGTCGCCGACGCGCTCGGGCTGACCGTGCTGGTGCTCGGCACACCCGCCGAGGAGAGCGGCGGCGGCAAGGTGCTGATGCTGGAGCGCGGCGTCTTCGACGATGTGGCGATGGCGATGATGGTGCATCCCGGGCCGCTGGATATCGCGGGCGCGCATTCGCTCGCGATGGCCGACCTGTCGGTGGTGTTCCACGGTCGTGAGGCGCATGCGAGCGCCGCTCCGCACCTGGGTCTGAACGCGGGCGACGCGGTCACCGTCACCCAGGTTGCCCTCGGATTGCTGAGGCAGCATCTCCAGCCTGGCCAGCAACTTCACGGTATAGTCGGCGACGGTGGGGTAGCCCCCAACATCGTGCCCGGACGTGCGGAACTGCTGTATTACCTACGTGCAGTCGACTCGGCGTCACTCGACAATCTGATGCGACGAGCGTCGGCGTGTTTCGAGGCGGGCGCCCTCGCGACCGGCTGCCACCAGGAAATCCGGACTGTCGCGCCGACATATACCGAGCTGACACCCGATCCGGAGTTACTGTTTGCCTACCGCGAACAGATAACCGGATTGGGGCGAGTGCCGATCGCACCCGAGCTCGAGGCACAGCGGCCGCTCGGAAGCACGGACATGGGCAACGTCACCAACGTCATTCCGGGCATCCACCCAGTTATCGGCATTGATGCCGGTGGCGCGGTGACCCACCAGCCAGGTTTCGCCGCGGCGAGTGTCAACGCCTCGGCAGATCGAGCGGTGCTCGACGGTTCGCTCGCACTCGCGCGTACCGCGATCACCGCCGCGGGCGATGAAGAACACAGGGACAGGTTGTTGCAACGGCTCGTTCAACGACAGGAGGATATTCGGTGAGCAATACCGGCCGTTCGGCGGCGCGAGGTTCAGAGGCGGGGGCGTGCCTGGTCACGATGGGCCCCGAGAGCATCGCGATGCCGGACACCACGGTAACCGGGCGGGCGGCCGTCGAAGGATGGCTGGCCGAGCACGCGGTCGATCTCGTGCAGTGGCGTCGGCACATCCACGCCCACCCGGAACTTTCCCGGACCGAGTTCGCCACGACCGAGTTCATCTCGTCGTGGCTGACCAAGGCGGGACTCACCCCGCAGCTGTTACCCGGTGGCACCGGAATCATCTGTGACATCGGCCCGGAAGGCCCGCGCATCGGCCTGCGCGCCGATATGGACGCGCTGCCGCTGCAGGAGTTCACCGGTCTCAGCTTCGCCTCCACCGTGCCCGGCGTCTCGCACGCGTGCGGCCACGACGCGCACACCACGATCCTGCTCGGCACCGCGCTCGCGCTGTCGGAGGTGCCGGAACTGCCGGTCGGCGTGCGCCTGGTGTTCCAGCCCGCCGAGGAGGTGATGCCGGGCGGCGCGATCGACGTGGTCGCCACCGGCGCGATGGAGGGCGTGGAGCGGATCTTCGCGCTGCACTGCGATCCACGCCTCGAGGTGGGCCGGATCGGCATCCGGGTCGGCGCGATCACCTCGGCCGCCGACACCATCGAGTTGGTGCTCGACTCGCCGGGCGGGCACACCTCGCGCCCGCACCTGACCAGCGATCTGGTCTACGCCATCGGCACCGTGATCACCGGCCTGCCCGGTTTGCTCAGCCGGCGCATCGATCCGCGCACCAGCACCGTCATGGTGTGGGGTGCGGTGAGCGCGGGCAAGGCGCCCAACGCGATTCCGCAGACCGGCATGCTCACCGGCACCGTCCGCACCGGCGATCACGCCACCTGGTCGCTGCTGGAGCCGATGGTCCGCGAGATCGTCGACGGGCTGCTCGCGCCGACCGGCGTGCGCTACCAGCTGAACTACCGGCGCGGCGTGCCGCCGGTGGTGAACGACGAGGAATCCACCCGGATGTTCGAGGACGCGATCCGGATGATCGGCCCGGACGCGCTGGCCGACACCATGCAATCCGGTGGCGGCGAAGACTTTTCGTGGTACCTGGAGGAGGTGCCGGGCGCGATGGCGCGCCTCGGTGTCTGGTCCGGGCACGGCGAGCAGCTCGATCTGCATCAGCCGACCTTCGACCTGGACGAGCGGGCGCTCGCGGTGGGCGTGCGGGTGATGAGCAACATCGTGCTCAACACGGATCCCGACCTGCGCTGATCTTCGATTCGGACGACGTGGCAGGCCTGCGGGCCCGCCACGTCGTTCTCGTCTGTCAGCCGAAGTTGCCGGGGCCCACGTTGCGGCTGTTCCGGGTCCGCAGCGAGTGCACGTAATCCTCTGGCGCACCGGCCTTTTCGGCCGCGTCGGCGATGACGCCGATGTAGCGCGCGGACGGCAGCCCACCCTCGTACGCGTCGAGCACGTACAGCCACGCCAGCGTCGGGTCGGCGCCGCTCTCGCTGCGGGTCACGCGCAGCCGGATCTTCTTGTGGATGCCGAAGTCCGAGCCCTCCCAGCGGTCCAGCCGCTGCTCGTCTTCGGGTGACACGTCATAGAGGACGACGAAGACGCGGGAGCCCGGCTCCTCGACCACCGTCGCCAAGGGTCCTTCCCAGCCGATGTCGTCACCGGCGAAGGTGAGCCGCCAGCCTTCCAGCCAGCCCGTTCCGGACATAGGCGAGTGCGGGCAGCGCTCGAGCATCTGGGTTGAGTCCATGTTGGACCCGTAGGCGGCGTAGATCGGCACCAGCAAAGGGTAGCCAATAAGATCCTGGGATCGACTCTATCCCGGCCAGATGCGGTATTCCTGTGGCGCGCCCCGGCGCGGCGACCTGGGAGACGGCGACGTACGCGGCAGGCCGGGCGGGCAAACATGATGTGACCTGTCTCGCCCGATAACGTTGACAGGTACCGGAGATCCCGGTGCGCAACCCTGAAGCGGAGGTATCCATGACCCGCATTGCGATCATCGGTGGCGGACCGGCCGGCTACGAGGCGGCGCTGGTGGCGGCCCAGCACGGTGCGTCGGTGACGCTGATCGATAGCGACGGCATCGGCGGGGCATGTGTGCTCTGGGACTGCGTTCCCTCGAAGACCTTCATCGCGTCCACCGGCGTGCGCACCGACCTGCGCCGGGCCCGGGATCTGGGCATCACCCTCGACCCGAACCAGGCGACCGTGCAGCTGTCGGAGGTGAACGGTCGCGTCAAGGCGCTCGCGCTCGCCCAGTCCTCCGATATCCGGTCGAAGTTGCAGACCGTCGGCGTGACGGTGCTCGCCGGTCGCGCCGAGCTGGTCGGCCCCGCCACCGGTCTCGCCGCGCACCAGGTGCTCGCCAAGCTGGCCGACGGCACCGAGGCGACCATCGAGGCCGAAGTTGTGTTGATCGCCACTGGCGCGAGCCCGCGCGTGTTGCCGGGCGCCGAGCCGGACGGCGAACGCATCCTGAACTGGCGCCAGCTCTACGACCTGGAGGAGCTGCCGGAGACGCTGGTGGTGGTGGGTTCGGGTGTCACCGGCGCCGAATTCGTCTCGGCGTACACCGAAATGGGCGTCCGGGTGCGGCTGGTGTCCAGCCGGGACCGCGTGCTGCCGGGTGAGGACGCCGACGCCGCGCTGGTGCTCGAGGACGCGCTCGCCGAACGCGGTGTGGAGCTGGTCAAGCACGCCAGGGCCGATGCGGTGGAGCGCACCGCGCAGGGCGTGGTGGTCAAGCTGTCCGACGGGCGTACGGTGTCCGGTTCGCACGCGCTCATGACCGTCGGCTCCACGCCGAACACCGAGGGCCTCGGCCTGGACCGGGTCGGCATCGAACTCGACCGCGGCGGCTACCTGCGGGTGGACCGGGTCTCGCGGACCTCGGTGCCGGGCATCTACGCCGCGGGCGACTGCACCGGCCTGCTGCCGCTGGCCTCGGTGGCCGCGATGCAGGGCCGGATCGCGATGTACCACGCGCTCGGTGAGGGCGTCAGCCCGATCCGGTTGAAGACCGTGGCCTCCGCGGTGTTCACCCGCCCGGAGATCGCGACCGTCGGCGTGAGCCAGACCGCGATCGACAACGGCGAGACCCCGGCGCGCACGGTGATGCTGCCGCTCAACACCAACCCGCGCGCCAAGATGTCGGGCCTGCGCCGCGGCTTCGTGAAGATCTTCTGCCGCCCGGCCACCGGTGTGGTCATCGGCGGCGTGGTGGTGGCGCCGATCGCCTCGGAGCTCATCCTGCCGATCGCGCTCGCGGTGCAGAACAATCTGACCGTCAACGACCTGGCGCAGACCTTCTCGGTGTACCCCTCGCTGACCGGGTCGGTCACCGAGGCGGCCCGCCAGCTGATGCGGCACGACGACCTGGATTGAGGACCGGATCGAACCTTGTTCGAATGGGGTTGCGTTCCAGCGCGGTTCGTGCGGACTTTAGGTCTCCATTCACATTGCTCATCAGGCCTACATATGGTTCACTTCCCGCAGAGATGCGATCGGCGGGCGGTCGCGTGGTTCGGTGTTCGGGGGGATGGATCTTTTCCCAGTCGAAACGGCGAACGACCATCGCGTCGTTCGGCGACCGGGCGTCTCGACAGAGACAACTGTGTGTGGCCGAACCTGGTCACACCCGGGAAAGGGAATGCGAAAAGTGAAACATCGTAAGCCGAGTCGGGCGCAGCGAGCGATGGCTAGCACCTCGTTGCCACTGGCTACCGCGGCTGCCGTGGCCACTCTGTTCGCGGCGCCGGCGGGGGCAGCTCCAGGGGATCCGACCGTGCCACCCACCACCGCGCCGCCGGCTCCGGCACCGGCGCAGCCCGGGGTGAACGAGGCTCCGCCGAGCCCCGACACCACCAAGCCGGATCCGAACAAGCCGACGGACCCGAACAAGCCGACCGTGCCGCCGGCGCCGAGTCCGAGCCAGCCGGGCGTCACCACCCCGGACCCGAACCAGGTCATGCCGAATCCGCCTAAGGATCCGAAGCTGGCCCAGCCGACGCAGCCGGGTGTCACCACCCCGCGTATCGCGCCGCTGCCGGTGCCGGGCCAGAAGGACCAGCCCGCGGTCGCGCCGGACGCGCCGGCCGGTGAGCAGCAGCCCGGCGAGCAGTCGGGCGAGCCGAAGCAGGCCCAGCCGGGCACCAACGCGCCGGGTACTCAGGCGCAGCCGGGCACGGGCGAGAACGCGCAGGCCCAGCAGCCCGAGACGCTGGTGCAGCCGCAGCAGCAGCCGCGCTGGCAGGCGCCGCAGCTGCAGGCCGCGCCGCCCGCGCCGGTGGTCGAGATGACCGGTCCGCACCAGGAGATCGGTGCGAACATCGACGGTGGCGCCGTGCTGCCCGGTTACGTGGCGAACACGCACCACTTCAACAACGAGCACGGCTACGTCGGCACCGTCGGCTACCGCACGCCGACCGGCGCGGGCGAGGCCGGCGTCTCGGTCGAGTACGTCGACGCCAACACGGTCAAGGTGACCACCTACACCGGTGGCGAGGGCCTGTCCGACAACAAGACCATCTCGGTGTTCGACACCACCCAGGCCAACCTGGCCAAGGCGGCGGTGGAGAACTGGATCCGGGAGCAGCCGGGCGGCGCCGCCGCACTCGAAGCCGCTGCGCAGGTTAAACTTCCACTCCAGCCGGGCGATTTGGCACCGCAGACTGTCGATGTGGGTGGTGTCACCACCCAATGGGGTGGTTCACTCCAGTACTGACACGATCTGATTTTTCGACGGGTGGGGCGGTCGTTCACGACCGCCCCACACGTGTGTCCTGGGGAAAGGATGGGGTGTGACCTCCGACGGTGATCCGAGGAAGGACGAAACCGACGACCGGTCCGCGTCGGATTTCGGCCCGCCGGTGGGCGAATTCGGCCCGCCTGTTTCGGAATTCGGGCCGCCCGTTGCCGAGTTCGGTCCGCCGATGGGCGATACCGGGCCACGTTGGCCGGTGCCGGAGCAGACCGCCGATCATCCCGAATTGGTGTGGCGGCCCGCCGACGAGTGGGAGCCGACGACTCCGCCCGCACCGCAGTATCGCGCGCCCGACGCCACGACGACGCCCCCGGCGCCCGGTCCACGGCCGAGCCCGCCCGCGCCGCAGCCGGACCGGGCACAGCCCGCGAGCCCGGCCGCCGACGCCGACAAGGACTCGTGGTGGACCCGCCCCACCGATACCGGCAGCGTGCCGAAGCCGCCGCCGCTGACCTCGCCCGGACTGTCCTGGGCGGACGATCCGATCGCCCAGCGGCTGGCGCCGAGCACGCCGGCGGCAGCTCCGCCCCCGCGCCGGACCAGCTCGCACAAGGGCCGCAACGTGCTGGCCGGCCTGTTGGCGGTCGTCATCCTGATCGGCCTGACGGTGACCGTGATCGTGGTGTCCAGGAACGGCGGCGACGACGGCCCCGTGCCGCCCGGCTCGACCACCGCTGCCGGATTGACCTGTCCGACCGGCAAGGACGGCAAGGTGACGGTGGGTAACGGCAACGGTGACACCGCGAGCGGGCCCGGTGCGATCCTCGGTTTCCAGTACGCCTTCTACGTCCAGCGCAGCGGGGCACAGGCCAGGGCCTTCGTCGCGCCCGACGCGGAGAACGTCTCGTCGGCGGAGATCATCCAGGGTGGCATCAATGCCGAGGTGCCGGTCGGGACCAAGCACTGCCTGCGGATCACCGAGGTGGCGAGCGACACCTTCGACGTGGACCTGACCCAGCGCAAACCGGACGGCACCGAGACCATCTACCACCAGACCATCACCACGGCGGTGCGGGACGGAAAGGTGCTCGTCTACTCGATCAAGCCGCGCGAGGTGTGAACGTTTCTCAGAATATGAGAAATTCGTTTCATATATTGGTCGGCGCCGTGCGAAAGTAGACTTTCGCACATCTGGCGTTCGTTCGGAGGTTTCTCATGTCGCCGACCCGTCCCGCGCTCGCGGCCAAGCTCGCAGGATTGCAGAGCTCGGCGATTCGTGACCTGCTCAAGCTCACGGCTCGTGCCGAGATCATCGGGCTCGCCGGCGGCCTGCCCGACGCCGCGCTGATGCCGCGCGAGCGGATCGCCGAGGCCGCGGACGCCGCGCTGCGCAACGCGGCCTGCCTGCAGTACACCGAGTCGCCGGGCTGGGCGCCGCTGCGTGCGGTGCTCGCGGAACGAGAATCGGCGCGCCTCGGCCGGGCGGTGCCGGTCGACGAGGTCTTCGTGACGCACGGTTCGCAGCAGGCGCTGTCGTTGCTCGCCGAGGTGCTGCTCGATCCGGGCGCGCTGGTGATCGTCGAGGATCCGGCGTATGTCGGTGCGCTGCAGGTCTTCCGGGCCGCGGGCGCGCGCATCGTCGCCGTGCCGCTCGATGCCGAGGGAATGCGCACCGACGTGCTCGCCGATCTGCTCGCTCGGGGCGAGCGTCCCGCGGTGGTGCACACGGTGAGCAATTTCCACAACCCGGGCGGGGTCACGATGAGCCCCGCCCGCCGCGCCGAACTCGCCGAACTCGCTGACGCGCACGGTTTCTGGGTGATCGAGGATGACCCGTACGGCGAGCTGTGGTTCGACGAGCCCGCACCCGCTCCGGTGGCCACCTACTCCCGCAACGTGATTCGGCTGTCGAGTTCGTCGAAGATCCTCGCGCCGTCGCTGCGGGCCGGCTGGCTGGTCGCGCCGAACGAGGTGTGCCGCGCGGTGGAATTGCTGAAACAGGGTGCGGACCTGTGTGGTTCGGCCCTGACCCAGCAGATCGCGGCCGATCTGCTCGCCGACCGGGACTGGTTGGCCGCGCACATCGATCACGTGCGTACGGCCTACGGCGAACGCGCCAAGTCGCTGGTGCACGCGGTGCGCACCCGCTTCGGCGACCGGGTGCGCTGCACCGACGCGACCGGCGGGATGTTCGTCTGGGCCGATTTCACCGACGGCACCGACACCCGCGAGCTGCTGCCGCGCGCGCTGGACGCGGGTGTCGCCTACGTGCCGGGCGCGGCCTTCGCGGTGGACGGCGGCTACCGGAACTCGCTGCGCATGTGCTTCACCACCTCCGACGCGGACACCCTCGCCGAGGCGGTGCGCCGCCTCGCCCTCGCCGCGGAATAGCCTGCCCACCTGACGGTTTCGTCGGCGCGCGGACGCGTCAGCGCTTGTTGATGCCCGGCTGCTTGCCGCCGATGGGCAGCCACACGTTCCCGTTGCCGCCCCAGGCGCAGACGAGATTCTGCTCCCGCAGGGTCTGTCCCGCGATCGGGCACGGCTCGCCCTGCTGGGCGGCTTGCGCAGACGGCGCGACGAGGGCGACCGCGCCGACGGTCAGAGCGCCGATGGCAAGCGCAGATAGGGTGCGGCTCATGGCTTTTCATGCCTTTCGAGAGATGATCGGTACGTTGGGTTCGACGGCGGGCGCACCTCGGCGGTTCCGTCGAGTGGCGCAGATCACCGCTCGGCTTGCTCAGTCGGCCCAGCCGTAGGTGCGCTCGACGGCCTTGTTCCAGGCCCGCAGATGCTCTTCGCGGTCCGCGTCGGACATCGTGGGCTCCCAGGTCTTGTCGGCGGCCCAGTTCTCTTCGATGTCCTCGGTACTCGCCCAGAAATCGACCGCCAGGCCCGCGGCGTAGGCGGCGCCGAGCGCGGTGGTCTCGTTGACCACCGGACGCACCACGGGCACGTCGAGGATGTCGGACTGGAACTGCATCAGCAGATCGTTGCCGACCATGCCGCCGTCCACCTTCAGGGTGGTGAGTTCCAGGCCGAGTTGCTCGGATTCGGCGTCGGCGCGCATGGCGTCGACCACCTCGCGGGTCTGGAAAGCGGTGGACTCCAGCACCGCTCGGGCCAGATGGGCCTTGTTCACGAACCGGGTGAGCCCGGCGATCACCCCGCGTGCGTCCGGTCGCCAGCGCGGCGCGAACAGCCCGGAGAAAGCGGGCACGATGTAGGCGCCGCCGTTGTCCTCGACGCTGCGCGCCAGCGGTTCGATCTCCTCGGCGGCGGAGATGATGCCCAGGTTGTCCCGGAACCACTGCACCAGTGAGCCGGTCACCGCGATCGAGCCCTCCAGCGCGTACACCGCGTCCGCGTCACCGAGTTGGTAGCAGACGGTGGTGAGCAGGCCGTGCTTGCTCACCACCGGCGTGGTGCCGGTGTTGAGCAGCATGAAATTGCCGGTGCCGTAGGTGTTCTTGGCTTCGCCGGGCGTAAGGCAGGCCTGGCCGAAGGTGGCGGCCTGCTGGTCGCCGAGGATGCCCGCGACCGGCACCCCCTGCAGCGGACCGGAATTGATCTCCGCGTACACCTCGGAGGAACTGCGGATCTGCGGCAGCATCGCCTCCGGCACGCCGAACTCGGCGCAGATCTGTGCATCCCATTGCCGGGTGCGCAGGTCCATCAGCATGGTGCGCGAGGCGTTGGTCACGTCCGTGATGTGCTCGCCAGTGAGGTTCCACAGCACCCAGCTGTCGATGGTGCCGAAGCAGAGCTCGCCGGCCTCGGCCCGGTCGCGGGCGCCGTCCACGTGGTCCAGGAGCCAGCGCAGCTTCGGCCCGGCGAAGTAGGTGGACAGCGGCAGCCCGGTGCGTTCCTGGTACCGGGTCGGCCCGATATCGCCGCCGAGTTCGGTGGTGAGCCGGTCGGTGCGGGTGTCCTGCCACACGATGGCGTGGTGGATCGGCTTGCCGGTGGCCCGCTCCCAGACCACGGTGGTCTCGCGCTGATTGGTGACCCCGACGGCGGCGATGTCGCCTGCGCTCAGATCGTGCTCGTCGAGCACCTCGCGGAGCACTGTTTCGGTGTTCTGCCAAATGGATTCGGCGTCGTGCTCGACCCAGCCCCGGCGCGGGAAGATCTGCTCGTGTTCGCGCTGGGCGACGCCGACGACGCGCCCTTGCCGATCGAAGACGATGCACCGACTCGAGGTCGTGCCCTGGTCGATGGCGGCCACATAGCGACGCATTCGTGCAGGTTACTAAACGTGCAACGCGCTGAGGCCGATTGTCGTGCGCGCGGGTTGCCGCCGGTTTCACATCGCCGGGGGCGCGCGCCTCGAGTAGGTTGGTAGTAGTTACCGCCGGGTAGCGTTCGACGACACGGGCGGACGTCGCGGTCGACGAGATCGCGGGCCGGTCGCCTAGCCTGTTAGCAGAGCAGCTCGAGCTATGCCCGAAGAAGACCACAACGTCGTCGGCAACCGGCGCGGCTGGAGGAGTCGAGCATGACCAAGAAGCCGGAATCCCAGTTCCTCGGTCCGGAGCAGCGCAGGACGGCCTGGGAACGGTTCGGTAAGGACCATTTCGACGTGGTCGTCATCGGTGGCGGCGTGGTCGGCGCGGGCATCGCCCTGGACGCGGCCACCCGCGGCCTGCAGGTCGCGCTGGTCGAGGCCCGTGACCTCGCCTCCGGCACGTCGAGCCGGTCGTCGAAGATGTTCCACGGCGGCCTGCGCTATCTGGAGCAGTTGGAGTTCGGCCTGGTGCGCGAGGCGTTGCGCGAGCGCGAGCTGGCGCTGTCCACGCTGGCGCCGCATCTGGTGAAACCGCTGCGGTTCCTCTACCCGCTCACCCATCGGGCCTGGGAACGCCCGTACGTCGCGGCCGGTCTGGTGCTCTACGACACCATGGGCGGCGCCAAATCCGTTCCCGGTCAACGGCATCTGACCCGGATGGGGGCGTTGCGGCTCTCGCCCGGACTCAAGCGCAGCGCGCTGATCGGCGGCGTCAGCTACTACGACACCGTCGTCGACGATGCCCGGCACACCATGACGGTGGCACGGACCGCCGCGCACTACGGCGCGGTGATCCGCACCTCCACCCAGGTGGTCGGCTTCCTGCGGGAGGCGGACCGAGTGGTCGGCGTGCGGGTGCGCGACAGCGAGGACGGCCGCACCGCGGAGGTGCGCGCGCACGTGGTGATCAACGCGACCGGCGTGTGGACCGACGAGGTGCAGGCACTGGCGCATCAGCGGGGCCGGTTCCATGTGCGCGCGTCGAAGGGCGTGCACATCGTGGTGCCGCGGGACCGGATCGTCAGCGATGCCGCGATCATCCTGCGCACGCCGACCTCGGTGCTGTTCATCATTCCGTGGGGCACCCACTGGATCGTCGGCACCACCGACACCGACTGGAATCTCGACCTCGCGCATCCGGCCGCCACCAAGGCCGATATCGACTATCTGCTCGACCGGGTCAACGAGGTGCTGGTCACCCCGCTCACCCACGACGACATCGACGGGGTCTACGCGGGGCTGCGGCCGCTGCTGGCGGGGGAGAGCGACGAGACCTCCAAGCTGTCGCGCGAGCATGCCGTGGCCCGGGTCGCGCCCGGGCTGGTCGGCATCGCGGGCGGCAAGTACACCACCTACCGGGTGATGGCCTACGACGCGGTCGACGAGGCGGCACAGGATATTCCGGCCCGGGTTTCGCCGTCGATCACCGAGAAGGTGCCGCTGCTCGGCGCAGACGGCTACTTCGCGCTGGTCAATCAGACGGTGCAGTTGGCCGAGGCCTACGGCGTGCACCCGTACCGGATCAAGCATCTGCTCGACCGCTACGGCTCGCTGATCGATGAGGTGATGGCCATGGCGGAGGGCAAACCGGAACTGCTGCAACCGATTCCGGATGCGCCGTCGTATCTGCAGGTGGAGGCCGTCTACGCGGCCGCGGCCGAGGGCGCGCTGCACCTGGACGACATCCTGGCCAGGCGCACCCGCATCTCCATCGAGTACTCCCATCGCGGCGCCGACTGCGCCGAGCAGGTGGCGCAGCTGGTCGCTCCGGTCCTCGGCTGGGACGACGCCGAAATCGACCGTGAGGTAACGACCTATCGGGCGCGGGTCGAGGCGGAGATCCGCTCGCAGACCCAACCCGACGATGCCTCGGCAGACGCGTTGCGCATCGCGGCGCCCGAACCGCGGCCGGAGATCCTCGAGCCGGTACCGGCCGACGGCTCGGCGACCAAGGCTGCGCGGCAACCGAATTCGTAACGGTTCAGTCCAGGCCCAGCGTCGGCGGCGGTAGCGCGATGGTCGCGAGAGTGCCGCCGCCCGGCGCGGGCTCCATCGTGGCTGTGCCGCCGTGCAATTCGGCGATCCAGGCGACCAGCGCGAGGCCGATACCGCTGCCCCGGCCGCCGGTGACACCTCGCTCGAACGGATTGCTCGACAGCTGCGGGTGCAGGCCGGCGCCGTGATCGCGCACGCTGACCCGGCCGTCGGCGACGTGCACCTCGATCGGGGCGCCGGGATTGATCGCGCCGTGCGTGATCGCGTTCTCGAGCAGATTGCGCACCGCGAGGCTCAGCAGGTTCGGGTCGCCGACCACGACGGTGGGATTGCTCTGCACGATGATGGTCGCCTTGAATTCCTCGACGACCGACTCGGTGAGTTGATCGAGCAGCAACTGCACGCGCTCCATCGTCGTCACCCCGGCCTGCATCCTGGCCCGCGCGAGCAGCCCCGTGACGATCCGTTCCATCCGGGCGCCGAGCGCTCCCGCGTCGGCCAGCGCGCGTTCCACCTCGTGTGGATTGCGCCGCCGCGGCGCGGTGACCAGCCCCAAAGTGGTGAGCGGCGTACGCAACTCGTGTGCGGCGTCGCCGAGAAACCGTTCCTGTTCCTCGATCAGCACCATCGCCTGCCGCATGCTGCGACCCGAAAGCGCATGGGCGGCAAGGGCGGACAGAGCGACCAGGGTCAGGCCGCCGACCACCAAACCCCACAGCAGCAGGGCCCGATCACGGTCGCGCAGACCGGGATTCGTACCCGCGATGACTACCGCCTGGGTCGTGGTGTCCTCCCAGGACACCGGCGTCGCGGCCAATCGCACCGGCCGCCCCGCGCTGTCGCGGTCGTCCTGGAAGACGGTGCCCGAGGCGCGGACGGCGTCGTCGGCGAGCGCCTCGGCGCCCACCGACGCGGGCAACCAGGAACGCAGGTGCCCGTAGATCTCGCGCCAGTGCCCGTTCTCGTCGGTGCGCACGATCAGCACCGCGGTCTCCCCATTGGCGAGGTCGTCCCGTTTCACCTGTTCGAGATCGATTTCCTGCGCGTCGAGGTCGAAGTCGATGCTGCGCCACAGGCCGGTCACCACCCGGTCGAGACTGTTGTCGATCGCGTTGTGCCGCGAGCGCGCGTCGATGGTCGCCGCGACGACGCTGAGGATGATCAGGCACGTCGCGGTGATTCCGGTGATGAGCGCGGTCAGCAGCCACCGGGTGCGGCGCAGCCGGGCCACCGCGGGCCGCGCGCCGGTGAAACCGGCCGAACGGATGCCGCCGCGGCTCGGGCCGGGACTCAACGTGCGAATGCTGCACTTCCGATCATGAAGCCGGTGCCCCGTACGGTCTCGATCACCTGCGGCGGCCCGAGTTTGCGGCGCAGCTGGGCGATGACGGCGTCGACCACATTGGAGACGGGCTCGGCCATCTCGTCCCAGCAGCACTCGATGAGCTCGCTGCGCGACACCACGGTGCCCGCGCGGGTGGCGAGCAGTTCGAGTACCGCGAACTCCTTCGGCGTCAGCGAGCGCAGGATGCCCGCGCGCTGCACCCGGCGTCGCGGCAGGTCGATATCGATGTCACCGAGCACGATGCGCGCGGGCGCCGGGTGTTCGCGGCGGCGGCTCAGTGCCCGCACCCTGGCGGCGAGTTCGGGCAGCGCGAACGGTTTGACCAGATAGTCGTCGGCGCCGTGGTCGAAACCGGCGATGCGGTCGGCGAGCCCGTCGCGTGCGGTGAGCATCAATACCGGCACCCGCAGGCCTGCCGCGCGGTGGTGGGCGACGAGCCGCAGGCCGTCGCCGTCGGGCAGGCCGCGATCGACGACGAGGACGTCGTAGGTGTTGACGGAGATCTTCAGATCGGCGTCGGCGAGCCGCCCGGCCAGATCCACCGCGAAGCCCGCCGCGCGCAATCCGGCGGCGACTTCGATGCCGAGACCCTCGTCGTCCTCCACCACCAGCACACGCACGAGGTCTGAGAATAGGGCATTTCAGACCTCGTGCGCCCGTCGGCCGGCTCAGTTGGTGGAGTAGTACAGGTCCCACTCACCGGTCGGGGTCTGCTGGCACTCCCACCACTTCCAGTCGGGGTGTGCGGGGGCGTCGGCGCCGTCGGCGCGGCAGGCCGCCTCGGTGCCGTAGGTGCCGACGTAGATGGTCTCCGCGTTGGCCACCGCCGACCCCCCGGCGACGAGGCCCGCCGACAGCGCGACGGCGGCGAGCAAGGTACTGATCTTCATTGGTTTTCCTTTCTCCCTGGCGCGTGATCCGCGCCCGGCATCAGAAAACCAAGCTGTCCGTGAGAATTTCGTGATGGACCGCGCGGGCGATCAGTGCGGCGCCTCCTGCCGGACCGCCCAGCCGACCAGCGAGCGCAGATAGCGCAGCACCATTTCCTCCGGATAGGCCGCCGGATCGGTGAGGTGCAACCGGGCCAGTTCCTCCATGGCCGCCAACAGGATTCGTTCGGTCGGGCCGTCCGGATCCACGGTGACACCGGTATATCGGGACAGGTGCCGCGCGCCGATCGCCCTGGCGTAGGAGCGGCCGAGTTCGAGCCGGGCGCGCAGATCGGGCGGGCCGCCGTCCGGTGGACTGAGGATGATCCGCCAACTGGTCGGGGCCGCATGCAGATACGCGAGGATGCCGCGGCCGACCTGATCTATGTCGATCTCGCCCGGCCAGTCGACCGTGCCGATGCCGGCCAGCGCGATCGCCGATTCCCGGTCGAGCAGCGCGGTCATCAGCCCGGACAGATCGGTGAACTGCTGATACACCAGCGCCCGCGCGACCCGCGCCGTGCGGGCCACCCGATCGATGGTGACCGCCGCGAAGCCGTCCTCGGCGACGATGTCGCGCGCGATATCCAGCAATTGGGCGCGTCGGTCGGCGGCCGACATCCGGCGCTTCGGGGCTGCCGGACCGTTCGGCGGGTCTGTGGCGGCCCGGGATCCAGCGGGCGGGGATTGAGCGGCGAGCTCGGACGTGGCGCGATCCGTGGTCACCGCACCGACGGTAGCGCAAGCAGTAGGTCCACCGCCGTGGCCGCGCTCTGCACCGCGCTCTCCATGGTCGCCGACCAGTCGGTGGCGGTCCAGTCACCGGCCAGGACCAGGGTCGGCACCGAGGTCCGCTGTTTCGGACGCAGTCCGTGTGTGCCCACCACCTGGGAAAACGTCGCCTTCGGCATGCGCACCACGTGACCCTGCAGCACCGTCGCCTCGCGTGCCGCCGGATAGTAGCGGCGCAGCAGTGCCAGCTGTTCGGCGACGATCTCCTCGTTCGATTTGTGGATCTGCTCGTAGGCGCCGCTGGTGGTCAGGCAGTACAGCCAGGCGCGCTCGGTGCTGCGGCCGGTCATCCGCTGGCGGTCGAAGACCTCGTCGATCACGCCGGTGCCGCCGATGAGCGCCTCGAATTCGGCCGTCGTCCCGAGCGGCCGATCCAGATAGAGGTTAGTGCTGACAATCGGCGTGTAGCCCAATTTGTCCGCGGCCGAGTATATTTCGGCGTGCTCGGGTAGATCGTCGAGCAGTCCGTTGATGTTCGAGTTGGGTACCGCGCAGACCACCGCGTCGGCGGGCACGGTGCTGCCGTCCGCCAGCGCCACCCCGGTCACCCGGCCGTCGGCGATGTCGATCCGTCGGGCGACGGCGCGGTGTCGCACCTGAACTCCGTGTCGGGCAAAGACTTTCAATGCGCCGGTGACGTAGAGCGTGTCCAGATCGGTGGTCGGGTAGCCGATGGTGGCGGGCCGCCGGTGCTTGATGCCGAGGCGGATGCCCGTCGCCATCACATCGGCGAGCACCTTGGCCGATTCCTGCTGCACCGGTTCGGCGGCGACGCCGAGCGCCAACCAATCCCACAGCGCCTCACGGGCTTTGGCTGGCATGCCGACCCGGGTGAACCATTGCTCGGTGGTCAGGTCGGGCAGATCCGCGGGCTGGTGCAGGCACTGCCAGCCTAGTCTCGCGGTGGCGACGGCGGCGCGGGCGCGCTCGAGCAGGGAGGCGTCGGGGTGGGCGCCGGACAGCGTGCGCAGCGCGCCGAACCCCCTGGTGCGCATGGTGACGCTGCGCCCGTCCGGCCAGCGCAGCGTGGCCTGGTGCGGAAAGGCGACGTACTGGCGGGTGCCGACGCTGGTGAGGTACCGGAACAGGTGCTCGTAACCGCTGGCGATCACGTGCTGTCCGTTGTCCGGCAGATCGTCGGCGGCCTCGACCCGCATCGCGTGGGTGCGGCCGCCGAGCCTGCCGCGTCGTTCCAGCAGGGTGACCTTCTTGCCCGCCTCGGCGAGCCAGACCGCGGCCGCGAGCCCGGCCAATCCGCCGCCGATGACCACGTACTGCCGTGGATCGTTCATGCCGCACTCCTCGATAACTTACATATTGCAAGTTATGTGGGCGGGCTCACTTCGTCAAGGGTGCGGGGAGACCGTGGACACCGACGGGAGCGGCGCCTGCGGCGTCGAGCCCTGGGCCGAATTCGGGTGCAGCAGCAGGTAACTGAACAGCACGGTGGCCAGCGTCGCCAGGGTGGCGAAGAACAAGCGTCCGGCGATCGCGAGGAACAGTCGCCCGCTCGTTCTCGGTACCGTCGTCATGGCTTGCTCCTGTGCTGTGTCGTGACTGCCACGGATGTAGTCGTGTCGCGCGCGCCGAGCATTAGCAACTGAGTGGCAAATTACAGTGCCGGTCGGGTGATAGCGCGTTGGCACGCCGGTATTCGCCATGTTCGGACGGTAGGAGCCAGGGGCCTTCGTCCGGAAGCGGTGATCAACTGGGGAGGCGGTGACCTGCGTCGACGCCGCGGATCGGCGGCAACTGGGCAGGGACTGGCTCAGCCGGCGGGCTCGGGCTGGCAGCGCGGGCAGAAGTAGATGCCACGCTCGCGTTTGGCGAGCCGATCCGTCTCCGGCGCGGTATCGCCGAGCAGACGTACGGTGATCTGGGTGCCACAGCGCTGGCACGGCCAGCGGGTGCGCCCGTAGGCCAGTGGGCGCCAGGGTGGTTCGTGCACCGCCTTGTTCAGCACCCGGTGTGCCTCGTGCACGAGCGCGAGCAGATCGGGCACCGCGCCGACGGGGGTCGCCGGATGCACGCGCCGCAGGTAGCAGATCTCGCTGCGGTAGATATTGCCGATACCGGCGAGGTTGCGCTGATCCAGCAGCGCGACCCCGATCGACTGCTCCGGCTGCCGCTGCAATCGGGCCATCACCTCGGCGACATCCCAATTCGGTCCGAGCAGGTCGGGGCCGAGGTGATCGATCACGGTGTGCTCGTCGGCCAGGCGCAGCACCTCGACCTTGCCCAGCGAGAACCCGACGGCCTCCACCTCGTCCGTGCGCAACACCAGCCGCGCGGTGACCCGCGGCCTGGTCCAGCGCTGTCCGCAATGGAAGACCCGCCAGATGCCCTCCATCTTGAGGTGCGTGTGGACGCTAACCGTAGGGGTCCGGATGAAGAGGTGCTTTCCGTAGCTGCCGACGCTCTGCACCACCTGATCGCTGAGATCCACCGTGGCATAGCGGGGCACCCGGAAGTCACTGCTGGTCAAGGTCTTTCCTTCGAGCGCGGCGCGCAGCCGGGCCGCGGCGAAGTAGACCGTGTCACCCTCGGGCATGACACCACCGTGCCGGGTGGGCGCCCCTCACGGCCGCGTCCGCAGGCGCAGGCCGCGCGGGGTGGCGGAGAAGCCCGCTTCGGTGAGGAAGCCCGCGAAGGTGTTGCCGTGCACCGTTTCCCCGTCCACCTTGTCGATGACGAGGGAATCGACGCGCCTGCTGTGCACGAGCCCCGCCATGGCGTGTGCGGCGGACTGGCGGGCGTCCGGGTCCTCGGTGAAGGTGAGCAGTGTCTTGCCGCCGCGTTCGAGATACAGCACCAATTCGCCGTCGACGAGCACGACGATCGCGCCCGCCTTCCGCCCCGGCCGATGTCCGCCGTCGCCCTCGCCCTTCGGCCACGGCAGTGCTGCGCCATAGGGATTGGCCGGATCGCAGGCGGCCAGTGCGAGGGCCTGGCCGGTTTGGGATTTGGTCTCCGCCGGCCGGCGTTCGGTGTCGAACGAGCGCAACCGGTCCACCACGTCGGTGGTGGAGAACTGGGCGCCGCCGAGCGAGTCGACGAAATAGCCACGGCGGCATCGGCCACGGTCTTCGAACTCGGTGAGCACCCGGTACATCAGCGCGAAACCGCCCGGGATGCCTTCGTTCTGGACCGAGCCCCTGGTCAGCACGCCGTACCGTTCCAGCAGCAGATCGGCGGTCGCGTGCGCGCGAACGGTGTTGTCCGACACCCGCTCCGGCAGCAGTGACCATCGACCGGCCACCATCGGCGGACCGGACCGGGTCGGCATGCTCGGCCGCGGCAGATACGCCCGTCCGCGCGGGGCACGGCGCGGGGTCCGGTGCGCGGTCGTGGTGCGCGTGGTGCCGGACAGCAGTGCGCGCACCGGTGCGAAGGTATCGCCGGAAACCATTCCCGCCCAGACCAATTCCCACAGTGCCGCGGCAACTTGCGTGTCATCCAGCAAACCGGTGGCGTCGGAGAGTTGACGGAAGAAGTAGGCGCCCCCGCCGTGCAGGACCGGAGCGAGCCGGGGCGCCGGGGCGCCGGCCCCGGGCGGTGCCCCGGTGGTCGTGTCGAGATCCAGTTCGACCGGTTCCTGATGAGGTAGCGCGGAATTCGCCGGTCGCGGCACGAGCGTCGCACCGAGCGCGGCGAGCAGGCTGAGCTGCACCTCGGAGAGTTCGATGTCGTCGGGCGGCGGCAGGGTGAACGGGGCCTGGTCGGTCAAGTGCAGGGCGATCCAGCCGTCCTTCGCCGTGATCGAGCCGTGGCCGGACCAGCTGACCTCACCGGTGGCCATCAGCTCGTCCAGCATGGCGGGGGAGTAGTCGCGCACCCGCGCGGGCAGGATGAGCGATTCCCAGGCCGAGGCCGGAATCGGCACGCCCGCCAGCTGTTCCACCACCGCGGCCACGCCGTCGACGCCCCGGAGTTCACCACTGCCGATGTGCTGCCAGGCGGGCAGGAAACGGCCGAGCGTGGCCGTCGACACCGGTTCGACCTCGTGCCGGGCGGCCGCGAGCGAGCGGCGGCGCAGCCGGCGCAACACCTGCGCGTCGCACCACTCGGATCCCGCCGCGCCGGGCGTGAATTCGCCTTCCACGAGCCGTTTTTCGGTGGCCAGCCGGTGCAGCGCGGTGGCGGCGACCGCGGTGCCGAGCCCGAACCGGGCCGCCACCGCCTCCGTGCCGAACGGGCCGTGCGTGCGGGCGTAGCGCCCGACCAGATCGCCGAGCGGGTCGGCGACCGGTTCGATGAAGGCCGCGGGCGTCCCGATCGGTAGCGGCACGCCCAGCGCGTCCCGCAGCCTGGATGCGTCCTCCACGGCCACCCACCAGCTGCGGCCCGCGAAGGTCACCTCCATGGCGCGCCGCGCCGCCAGCAGGTCGGCGAACCAGCCGGCCGGATCGTCCACGCAGCGCTCGGCGGCCTCCGCGGCGGTGAGCGGACCGAGCAGGCGCAGCAGATCGGCCAGACCCTCGGCGTCGCGCGCGTGGCGCTCCGGGGTGAGCCGCTGGAGTTCGCGTTCGGTCAGCTCGAGCACCGAGGCGTCGAGCAGTTCGCGCAGCTCCACGCGTCCGAGCAGTTCGGCGAGCAAGCCCGAATCGAGCGAGAGGGCGGCGGCACGGCGTTCGGCCAGTGGACTGTCACCGTCGTACATGAACTGGCCGATGTAGTCGAACAGCAGGGCGTTGGCGAACGGCGACGGAGTCGCCGTCTCCACCTCGACGAGTCGCAACTGCCTGCGCGCCACCCGGCTGAGCACGTCGCGCAGCGACGGCAGATCGTAGACGTCGCGCAGACATTCGCGCACCGTCTCCAGCAGGATCGGGAAATCGGGGAATTTGCGCGCGACGTCCAGCAGCTGCGCCGAGCGTTGCCGTTGCTGCCACAGCGGGGCGCGCTTGCCCGGATCGCGGCGCGGCAGCAGCAGCGCGCGGGCGGCGCACTCGCGGAAACGCGAAGCGAAAAGCGCTGAGCCGCCGACCTGTTCGGTGACCACGTCGTCGATCTCGTCGGGTTCGAAGACGAACAGCTCGGCGCCGGGCGGATCGTCGGTGGTGTCGGGCAGGCGCACCACGATGCCGTCGTCGGAGGCGTTGGGCGCCGCGTCCACGCCGAACCGTTCGCGCAGTCGCGCACCGATCGCCAACGCCCACGGTGCGTGCACCGGCAGGCCGTACGGCGAATGCAGCACCAGGCGCCAATCGCCGAGCTCGTCCCGGAAGCGCTCCACCACCAGGGTCTTGTCGCTCGGCAGGTGGCCCGTCGCAGTGCGTTGCTCGTCCAGCAGGGCACCCAGATTGCTGGTCGCGAAGGCGTCCAGACCCGCTGCGGCCGTGAGCTTTTCCAGGTTCTCCGGGTGCTGGCCGACCTTGCGCACGAATTCGCCGAGCGCGCCGCCGAGTTCGGCGGGGCGGCCCAGGCCGTCGCCGTGCCAGAACGGCAGCCGGCCCGGCTGCCCGAACGCGGGTGTCACCAGCACCCGATCGAAGGTGATCTCCTCGATCCGCCAGCTGGTCGCGCCGAGCGCGAAGACGTCGCCGACCCGCGACTCGTACACCATCTCCTCGTCGAGTTCGCCGACCCGCGAGGCCTTTTCCCCGACCATGTACACCGCGAACAGGCCGCGGTCGGGAATCGCGCCGCCCGAGGTCACCGCGAGCCGCTGCGCGCCGGGCCGTCCGGTGAGGGTGCCCGCGTCGCGATCCCACACCAGCCGCGGGCGCAGTTCGGCGAACTCGTCGGACGGGTAGCGCCCGGACAAGAGGTCGAGCACCGACTCGTAGGCCGAGCGGGGCAGCGTCGCGTAACTGCCGGTGCCGCGGACGATCTCGAACCAGGCGTCGACGTCGATGGGTTCCAGCGCGCACGCGGCCACCGTCTGCTGGGCCAGGATGTCGAGCGGGTGCGCCGGGATCTGGATGGCCTCGATCTGGCCCGTGGTCATCCGCTGGGCCGCGACCGCGCAATGGATCACGTCGGTGCGGTGCTTGGGAAACAACACGCCGCGCGAGATCTCGCCGACCTGATGCCCGGCCCGACCGACCCGCTGCAGGCCGCTCGCGACCGAGGGCGGCGCCTCCACCTGGACCACCAGGTCGACCGCGCCCATATCGATGCCGAGTTCGAGGCTGCTGGTCGCGACCACGCAGCGCAGCCGCCCGCTCTTCAGGTCGTCCTCGATCAGCGCGCGCTGCTCTTTGCTCACCGATCCGTGATGCGCCCGCGCGAGCAGCTGGCTCGCGCCGTGTACCACCTCGGTGGACGCGCCGAGCTGGGCGGGCGGCTTGTGCTCGAGTTCCACCGGTGCGCCGATCCGCTCCGCGTAGGTCTCGTTGAGCCGTGCGGTGAGCCGCTCGGCCAGGCGTCGCGAATTCGCGAAGACGATCGATGACCGGTGCTCCAGCACGAGATCCACGATGGCCTCGTCCACGTGCGGCCAGATCGAGCCGGGCTGATCGGAGTCCCCTGGCTCGGTCATGTCCGCGACCGGCACCCGCACGGACAGGTCGAAGGTCTTCGGCGCGGGCGGTGCGACGATGGTGATCGGCGCGTTCCCGACCAGGAAGCGCCCGACCTCGGCCGGCGGCCGCACGGTCGCCGAGAGGCCGATGCGCTGGGCCGGACCACTCGGTGCCCGGCCGTCCTCGTCGCGCGGTTCGGAGGTGAGCAGGTCCAGCCGGGCCAGTGAAAGGGCCAGGTGCGCTCCGCGTTTGGACCCGGCGATCGCGTGTACTTCGTCCACGATCACGGTGCGCACGTCGCGCAGCGTCTCCTTGGCCGCGGAGGTGAGCATCAGGAACAGCGACTCGGGCGTGGTGATCAGGATGTCCGGTGGGGTGCGCTGCATCGTGCGCCGGTCGGCCGCGCTGGTATCGCCGGAGCGCACGCCGACCCTGATCTCCGGGGGATCCAGGCCGAGTCGCTTGGCGGTCTGCGTGACGCCGACCAACGGCGCCCGCAGATTGCGCTCCACGTCCACCGCGAGCGCCTTGAGCGGGGACACGTACAGCACCGACGTGCCGGTGCGCTGCGCGGACTGCTCCCGGGTCGCCAGCTGGTCGATCGCCCACAGGAACGCCGACAGCGTCTTGCCCGAGCCGGTCGGCGCGATCACCAATGTGTGCTCACCCGCCGAGATCGCCTCCCACGCCCCCAGCTGCGCGGACGTCGGCGCCGGGAACGCGCCGTCGAACCACTCCTGGGTAGCCGGGGAGAACTGAGCCATGTCCTCAGTCTGCACCCGACCACCGACACACTTATCGGTGTCAACCACCCTGACCACTGATCTCGTTCGCACATGGGTAACTCACCGGGGACGGGCTGAGCGGGATCGCCGCCCGACCGCCGGTCGCCGACGTCGGTGTTCGCGCACCTGAGTCTGGCCTGAATACGCGGAGAGGCGGAACAGATAGCCGTACGCTTCTGGGCGTGCACAAGGTGCTGAGACTCGACCTGGTCAGCCATGGAATGACCGAGGCGATGCGGAAGGCACGTTTTCCAGTCGACGAATCGCTGACCGAAGCAGGCCGCCGCGCCATCTCCGGCAGCACCGCGCTGGCCGCTCCCCGGGTGCTCACCGGTCCGGAACGCCGGACGGTCGAAACGGCGGCGCTACTGGGCCTGCCGGGCGAAGAGGACACCCGACTACGTGATCTGGATGCGGGGGCCTGGCGCGGTGGCGCGCTGATGTCGGTGCCGCAGGACGAGCTGTACGCGTGGCTCACCGACCCGAAGTTCCGCGGCCACGGCGGTGAGTCCGTGGTGGACGTGATCGAGCGGACCAGATACTGGATGGCCGAGATCGCCTCCGAGGGGAAATCCACCATTGCCGTCACCCACCCCGCGGTGATCCGGGCGGCACTGCTGGTGACGCTGGACGCGCCGCCGAAGTCGTTCTGGCGGATCGATATTCCGCCGGGCAGTGTCACCCGGCTGCACTACCGCGGGGAATGGACGCTGCACTTCACCGCATGACGGCCGTCACGACGTGGCGGTGCTCTTCGCGGCGAGCGGACCCGTGCCGAGGGTGAGCAGCATGCGCAGCGCATCGGTGATCAACCTGGCCGGGATGGACGGGTCGATGGCGCGCTGCATACCCAGGCCGATGCCCATGCTGAGGATTCCCGTCGCGGCGTCCTCGACCGGGACCGGCAGCTCTAT
This sequence comes from Nocardia brasiliensis IFM 10847, assembly GCF_000710915.1. GTDB lineage: Bacteria > Actinomycetota > Actinomycetes > Mycobacteriales > Mycobacteriaceae > Nocardia > Nocardia brasiliensis_A. The sequence goes on along the minus strand of NZ_BAUA01000091.1, from coordinate 10,582 downwards.
CCCGATCGTGTCGGCCAGCGTCTGGACCTGCGCGGCAACGGCGCCGCGCAGCACGCTGAGGCTGGACACCAGCGCCGCCTGCAGTGCCGGGTCGTCCCGGGCGACGGTGGCGAACTCGAATTCGAGCATGGTCCATCCGACGTCGCCGACGGTGCGCTCGGCCCACTCCTGGAATCGCTCCAGCCGCTCGTCGAAATCGTCGCTCGCCGCGAGCAGGTCGGTCACCTCTTGGAACTTGGTCGCATGGATCAGCTCGAGCACCTCGAGGCCGAGCTCCTTCTTGGTGCGGAAGTTCGAGTAGACGGCGCCCTTGGAGTACCCCGCCTCCTCGGCGACCCGTTCCAGGCTGGTGCTGGCGTAGCCGTCGGCCAGGAAGAGGTCGCGGGCCGTGGCGATCAAGTCCGCGCGGGTGCGGGCCTGGCTCTCGGATCGGGTCAGTCGTGCCATGCCGTGATTCTACGTACCGGAAGATTTCAGATACTGCTGGTATTTGAATTCTGCTAGTGTTTGAAACCATGGGTAACAAGAACGGGTCGCAGCGACGCGGCCTGGCCATCGGCTGTGGTGGCACGCTCGGTGCCGCGTGGATCGTCGCGGCGCTCGCCGCGGTCCGCGAAGTGCTCGACTGGGATCCGCGCGAGGCCGACGTCCTGATCGGCACTTCGGCGGGGGCGGAGCTGGTCACCATGCTCGGCAGCGGTGTCGCGGTGCCGGAGCTGGTCGCGATGCAGGACGGCACCTCGGCGAACCCGATCCTCACCGCGCACCTGCGGTCCGGTCCGGGGCGATTGCCGCCCGTGCCGCGCCCGCGCCTCGGCTCTCTCCGATTGCCGTTGCGGCGCACCGGGTCCGGGCAGCGGCTGCTCACCGCGGGCAGCGGGTTGCTGCCGGTCGGCGGCGGCGACGCGAGCTGGTTGCAGCAGCTGGCCGAGCGGCTGAATCCCGGCCGCGCCTGGGTGCCGCATCCGGCGACCTGGCTGGTGAGCATGGATTACGAAACGGGACAGCGGGTTCCGTTCGGTGCGCCCGACGCACCGACGGCCCCGCTGGGGGCCGCGTTGCGCGCCTCGTGGGCGGTGCCCGGGTGGTTTCCGCCGGTCGCGATCGACGGTCGCCGGTTCATCGACGGCGGCGCGGGTTCGACCGCCTCGGTGGATCTGCTCGTGCCGGCGAAGTTGGACGAACTCGTCGTGCTCGCTCCGATGGCCTCGAGCGGGAAGATCCCCGCGAGCGGGCCGGGTCACTTCCTCGAACGGCAGCTGCGCAATCGCATGAGTGCCGCGCTCGATGCGGAGATCGCCCAGCTGCGCGCCACCGGTACCAAGGTGCTGCGCATCGACGCCACCGCCGCGGATCTCGCGGTCATGGGCCCCAATTTCATGGACGGCCGCCGCCGTCTCGACACCTTCCAGCACAGCCTGACCAGCACACGCCGTGCGGTCGAACAAGGAGCCTTCGCATGAGAATTCTCGGTCACGGTTACCCCGGCATCGATCTGAAAGGCGCGCGGGTGCTGATCACCGGCGCCGGCCGCGGCATCGGGCAGTCCACCGCGGAACTGTTCGCGGCCAAGGGCGCCGAGGTGGTGATCGCCGATGTCGATACCGCGGCCGCCGAAACCGCCGCTGCCGCACTGGGCGCCGCGTCCGTCGAGCTCGACGTGCGTTCCCGGGGCCAGTGGGACAAGGTGATCGCCGATCTCGGCGGCGTCGACATCCTCGTCAACAACGCGGGTGTGATGCCCGCTGGTGCGTTCCTCGACGAGCCGGATGTGGTGGGGCAGGCCACGATGGACATCAACGTGTGGGGCCTGATCCACGGCATGCGCGCCGTCGCGCCCGGCATGATCGAGCGCGGCCGCGGCCATATCGTCAACGTGGCCTCGTTGGCGGGCAAGATCCCGGTGGCCGGTCTGGCCGTCTACAACGCGAGCAAGTTCGCCGCCGTAGGCCTTTCCGCCGCAACGCGTTTGGAGTTCGCGCCGCAGGGCATCAGCGTCAGCTGCGTGCTGCCCTCCGCGGTGCGCACCCGGCTCTCCTCCGGCCTGACCCTCGGCCACGGCATGCCCACCGTCGATCCCGAGGACGTCGCCGCCGCCATCGTGCGCACCGTCGACACCCGCAAGGCCGAGGTCGCCGTCCCCAACTACCTCGGCCCCATCGACGTCGCCCTCGCGGCCGCCCCCGAACGCGCCGTGCGCCTGGTACGCCGCCTCTTCGACGGTGACCGCGCCCTGCACCCCGCCGACGAGAAGACCCGCGCCGAATACGAAGAACAAGTCCGCAATATCAGCTGAGCCGCCCGGTATTCCACTTCGCACGCCGGCTTGGTCTGAACCACGAACGCCTGGCCTGATGGTCGGGTATGGCAGTGGCCCCGGAGTCGAACTCCGGGGCCACTTTTCAGGAAACGGTCAGCAGGTGGTGGGGGCGGGGTCGCCGCGGAAGCGGGCTTCCACGTAGTTCCAGGCTTCGACGAAGCCCGCGGCGGCGGTGGTCAGGTGTTCGGCGATCTCGTAGGGGCGGAACTCCACTTGTGCGCCCGCCTTGCAGTAGCGGTCGACTACCTCGGCGACCGGTGGGAAGAAGGTCATTTCATCGAAGCGGCCCTGCCAGATGAAGGTGGGGATGCTGGGGACGCCGTCGTAGTAGCGCAGGCTGTTCTCCCGCAGCACCTGGTGCGCGACCGGGCTGTCCATCAGGCTCTTCGACGCGGCCATCTGCTCGGCGTTGCGGAACGCGCCGTGGAACAGCAGGAACCGGCGGCAGGCGTCATGGGTGAATTCCCGGAACCACAAACCGTTTTCATTGAGCTGATCCGAAACCGGCAGCCGCTCAGGGTATTCGCGTTCCAGGCCCATCGCAGCGGCGAAGGCCAGGCCGAAGCCGGGGTGCGGCGCGAAGCCCAGCGCCATCGCCATCTCCTCGAGATCGGCGGGGATACCGCCCGCGACGGCGGCGGTGAGCTTCAGGTCGGGGGCGTAGGTGGGCTGCAACGCGGCCGCCCACGCGGTGGCCATGCCGCCGCCGGAGTAACCCGCAATGGCGACAGGCGAATTGCCGAGTCCGAGTTCGGTCACCTTCTGCACGGCTTTGACGCTGTCCAGCGTCATCATGCCGCTGAGCCGGGCGGCGCCGTAGGCCGAGGTGGGGCCGAGGTAGTCGGGTAGCGAGACCGCCCAGCCGCGCCCGATCGGCAGCATCGCGCCGACCGCGTCCTGGAGTTCGCCGTTGAACAGCGAGCGCGACGGGTTGCACTGGGTGCCAAGGGAGTTGATGAGCGCCTGGTAGGAGACCAGCGGCGGGTTCTTGACGCCGAGCGGCAGCAGCACCGTGGTCACGCCCATGACCGGCTTGCTCTGGGAGTTGGTGGACCGGAAGGCAACCTGCCAGCCCTCGGTCCCGACGTACGGGCCGGTGTCGATCTTGCGGGAACGCACGACATCACCGGGTTTCAGGTCCGCCAAATTCGCTGGCGCACTGTAGAACACATCCGGGTCAGGGGTGGGGTAAAGCGGCTGAGCGGTCGTCGCGGGCAGGCCGACCAGGCCCATCGAGACGATGCTCAACATCAGGATCGCGATCCTGAACGGAACTCTTCGCACGGCTTTCCTTCGAATATCGGCCGTCATCGACTCGCCGACCCCGACTTTCGTTCGGCAGTTCGGACGGACCACCACTGCATGGAGATCGCGGCGAACGTCGTCGTTCGCTGCGCGGACGGTAAGCAGGAACCCACAGCCGCACCGAGGGGCGGACCGGCACACCACCTTTCGACTCGACGCTGCGGATCGCCGCAGCAGGCGGCACCATCCGCAGCGAAAGTAGCGTCGCGACCGCGGCCCCGCGCACCCGGCCCCGGCATATTGGACAAGTAACAATGCGCTACCTGTGCACCTGCACAAGATCACTATTGCCAAACCGGCGCAACTCCTGCCCGTCGGCGACGGAAGCCGTTTGCTATCACCGCAGCAGGGCTGGCGTGGCGAAACGCGGTGGGCGGCGGCGCGCACGCCGACCGGCGCTGTCGCCGCCGATAGGGCGGGTCGCCGAGTCGTCGCTCCGCGCGTTCGCCGGGATGTCGCCGCGATCTGCGCCGTGCCGATTGCGCCGCGGGCGTGCGGGCCGCGCGGCACGGCCGAGTGGTGGCAGTCACAACAGACCGCACATCATGCATAGTGTGTGCCCATTCACAGGTGATCGAATTGGGCAACATGCTCAACAAAGTGAACAAAGGTTGTTCAAGTAGCGCTTTAAAGGCAGGGTATGCGGCAAGAAGTGCTCAACTAGGAAGGCGCCCGATCGGTGCTGACCGGAGGTGGACCGAATGACCGAGCTCGCCGATCACGACCTGATCCCGGCTCCGTATGACCTCGCCGACCGTTACCGCGTCGGCGCGGGCACCGTTGTCCTCACTGGCGTCCAGGCGATTGCCCGACAGCTGGTGGAACAGCACGTGCGCGATCTGCGTGCCGGGCGCCGGGTCGGCACCTTCGTTTCGGGATACCAGGGCAGCCCGCTCGGCGGCGTCGACAAGATGCTCAGCGGCATGCCGAATGTGCTGGCCGAGCACGACATCGCGTTCGTCCCCGGCTTGAACGAGGAACTCGCGGCCACCTCGGTGTGGGGGAGTCAGGCCGACCTGCCGGCCGGTACGGCCACGCACGACGGCGTCGTCGGCGTCTGGTACGGCAAGGGCCCCGGTCTGGACCGCGCGACGGATGCGTTGCGGCACGCCAATATGTACGGCGCGAACGCGCGCGGCGGCGTGCTGCTGCTCGTGGGCGATGACCCGGCCTCGAAGTCCTCGACGGTGCCCGCGGTGAGCGAACGCTCGCTGGCCGCGATGGGCATTCCGGTGCTGTTCCCGCGCAATGCCCGCGAGATCATCACGATGGGCCTGCACGGAGTCGCGCTGTCGCGCGCCTCCGGCTGCCTGGTCGCGCTGAAGATCGTCGCCGATGTGGCCGACGGCGCCTGGACGGTCGAGGGCAACGTGGGCGACATCGACATCACGGTGCCCGAGATCACCTGGGAGGGACGCCCGTTCAGCTACCTGCAGCGTCCGATGGCCGCGCCGACCGACAGCGTGATCGCCGAGGCGGACCTGTACGGGCCGCGCTGGGAGACGGTGAAGGCCTACAGCACGCTCAACGAACTCGACGTGATCGAGGTGAACCCGGCCCAGGCCACGATCGGGATCGCGGCCACCGGAACGACTTTCGACGCGGTCCGGCAGGCGCTGATCGACCTGGGCGTGGACGACGAGGCGCTCCTGCGGGCCGGTGTCCGGCTGCTGCGCATCGGAATGCCGTATCCGATTGCGCCGGAACGGGTCCGGGAGTTCGCCAAGGGTCTCACCCGGTTGGTGGTGGTCGAGGACAAGACGGCGTTCATCGAGACGCAGCTGCGCGAAATCCTCTACGGCACCGCCGATGCCCCCGAGATCATCGGTAAGCGCGACGCCGCGGGCCGCCCGCTGTTCAGTCAGGACGGCGAGCTCACCACCGGCCGGATCGCCAAGCCGCTGTGCCGCGCGCTCGACGGTTTCGTGGACATGAAACGACCGCTGCCACAGCCGTTGTCGCTGGCCGTGCTGCCCGCAAAGCGCGCAGCCTACTTCTGCAGCGGGTGCCCGCACAACCGCTCGACCGCCGTGCCGGAGGGTTCGCTGGCGGGCGGCGGCATCGGCTGCCACACCATGGTGACCATGTCCGGTCGCGAGGACAGCAAGGTCACCGGTCTCACCCAGATGGGCGGTGAAGGCGCGCAGTGGATCGGTCAGGCGCCGTTCACCGACGTGCCGCACCTGTTCCAGAACATCGGTGACGGAACGTATTTCCACTCCGGCCAGCTCGCCGTGCAGGCGTGTGTCGCGGCCAAGGTGAACATCACCTTCAAGCTGCTCTACAACGATGTCGTCGCGATGACCGGCGCACAGGATGCCGAGGGCGCGCTCGCGGTGCCGCGGCTGACGCACAAGCTCGCCACCGAGGGCGTCGCGCAGATCATCATCTGCGCCGACGAGCCGAAGAAGTACCGCAAGCGTGACCTGGCCGCGGGCACCCGGCTGTGGCACCGCGACCGGCTCGACGAAGCGCAGCGCATCCTGCGCGAGATCCCCGGCGTCACCGTGCTCATCTACGACCAGCACTGCGCCGCCGACGCGCGCCGTCAGCGCAAGCGGGGCACCCTGCCGGTGCGCCAGACCCGGGTGGTCATCAACGAGGCGGTCTGCGAGGGTTGCGGTGACTGCGGCGTGAAGAGCAACTGCCTGTCGGTGCAGCCGGTGGACACCGAGTTCGGCCGTAAGACCCGGATCGATCAGACCTCGTGCAACACCGATTACAGCTGCCTCGACGGCGACTGCCCGTCCTTCGTCACGGTGGAACTGCCCGATCCCGGGAAAGCCAAGAAGCGCAAGAGCATTCAGCGTCCGACCCCGCCGGTGCTGCCGGACCTGCGGCAGGATCCGCCGACCACGACGCAGAATGTCTTCCTCGCCGGCATCGGCGGCACCGGCATCGTCACCGTGAACCAGGTGCTGGCGACCGCGGCGCTGCGCGCGGGTTACGACGTGGCCAGCCTGGATCAGATCGGGCTCAGCCAGAAGGCGGGCCCCGTCGTCTCGCATCTGCGGTTCGTCGCGGGCGAACTGGAGCCCGCGAACCGGCTGACTCCCGGCTCCGCGGACTGCATCGTCGCCTTCGACCTGCTCACCGCGACCGACAACAAGAACCTGGCCTACGGGTCGAAGGAGACCACCCTCTCGGTCGCTTCCACCAGCAAGACTCCGACCGGTGACATGGTCTACGACAAGTCGGTGCAGTACCCGGAGACGCCCGCGCTGCTGTCCCGGCTCGAGCAGGCCTCGCGGGAACTGCGTTCGTTCGACGCGCTCGGCGCGGCGGAGGTGCTGTTCGGCAACACCGCGGCGGCCAACTTCCTGATGGTCGGCGCCGCCTACCAGCTCGGCGGTCTGCGGCTGCCCGCGGCGGCGATCGAGGAGGCCATCGAGATCAACGGGGTCGCCGTGAACGCGAATATCGCGGCCTTCCGGTGGGGTCGGGTCGCGATCGCCCGTCCGGACGAGTTCGCCGCGGCGTTCGGCCGTCCGCAGGCCGAGCGGGCCGAGATCGAGGTTCCGGCAGACCTTTTCGACACGCTGACCGCCACCGGTGAGACCCGGCGGCTGGTCGAGCTGCGCGCCGCGGAGCTGATCGGGTTCCAGGGCGTTCGGGTCGCCCGGGACTACGTGACGACGATGCAGCGGGTGTGGACGGCGCAGGAGCAGGTCACCGGTCGTACCGAGTTCAGCGAGCAGGTGGCGCGGGGTCTGTTCAAGTTCACCGCGTACAAGGACGAGTACGAGGTCGCGCGGCAGCTGATCGACCCGGCCTTCCTCGACCAGGTGGCGGGTCAGCTGCCCGAGGGCACCAACCTCACCTACAAGCTGCACCCGCCGATCCTGCGCGCGATGGGCCGCAAGAAGAAGATCGGCATCGGGCCGCGCGGGCACTTCGCCCTCAAGGTCCTGGCCAAGGGAAAGCGGCTGCGCGGCACCAAGTTCGACATCTTCGGCTACGCGCATGTTCGTCGCGTCGAGCGGGAACTGCTGGCCCACTACACGGAAATGGTGCTGGCACTGGCGGGTTCGCTCGACGAGGCGGGTTACGACCGCGCGGTGCAGGCCGCCGCGCTTGCCGACACGGTGCGTGGCTACGAGGGCGTCAAGCTCGCCAACGTGGAGGTGTACCGGAACAGCCTGCGCGAGCTCGGAATCGAGCCGCCGCAGGTGTGAAGCGGCGCGGCCTGGGCAGTAGGCCGCGCGCCTGGTCGAGCGTAAAGGCCACGCTCCCAGGCATATGAGAAGCGACCCGGAACCACATCGGTTCCGGGTCGCTTCGCTGTCGGGACCGTGCCTCAGGCGCCCGGCCTGCGGTGGCGGCAGACGGTGACGGCCAGGGTGGCCGGCGGGGTCAGCGTGAGAATCCCGAGCACGGCCACCACCAGCGGCGCCTGCGCGGGCAGGGCGAGGCACAGGGCGACCACGCCGGCGGTGATGACGAGGGCGAGTACGGACACGCCGAAGCCGTGCCAGGTCCGGCGGATGCCGAGCGCGCGGCCGCGCGGGGCCGGCACCGGGGCGAACGGCGCGGGATCGGGTGCGGGACCGGCCGCGGCGGCATCGCTGCGGACGGGATCGGGCGTGAGCAGAGGCACTGTCGTCTCTCAGGGTTCAGTGGACAAGTCGCGCAGGCAATACCCGTTCGCCGGCGGCTCAATCAGCCCGAATCGGACTGATTTTTCGGACACCGCCGTGGTCTGCCGACCCGGGATCGTGCGCCGGGTTCGGTCGAGGGCGACGAGCTTCGGGCCGGAGGCAATGCTGGATGGCCCGTCGGCGTGGTGCGGGGATCTCGTTGCCGCACGCTGAAGTTCGTACCTGACGTGCAGTCATCATAGCTTATGCGCATGGGGGCCTGTGCTGCGGCAACGTCTTCCGCGCGACTGTCGCCGGGGTCGCCGAGAGAGCTTCTCAAATCTGTTGCCCCGAAATGGAACCGATCGGGCATCGGCGGCGTCTAATCCCGTGACTAGACACAGTAAGGACAAAAGGTGGGGGTTTCCATGAACGCTTTGCAGCTGAGTCAGGGCATCGAGGCGACGGCCACGACCACCGCGTTCGCGCATCCGAGCCTGCGCGACTATCTGGATCCGGCAGACGGGCGGTGGGGCAGTCTGTTCGCCGCACCGTTGCGGCTCGAGTTCGCCGAGTACGACGAGTTGGGCGTCCGCCACGACACCGAGGGGGCGCCGATCGTGCTCCCCGTGCACACCGAGTGCCAGGCCGAAAAGCTGCGCTCGATCCGGGCGCGGCACGCCATGACCCTGCTCGTCGCGGTCACCAACGACGTCACCGGTCATTCGACCTACCTGGCGATCCGGGCCGGCGCCAACTTCGTCATCAACCTCGCGATCTCGATCGATCGGCAAGCCGAGGTCCTGCGTGCCCGGCTGCTCGACCATGTCAGCGCGCAGCCGAGAAGGCCGCGTCCGCCGGTCCTGGGCGCGGTACCCGATCGCGCCCCCGCCGCTCGCGAACCGCGCCCCGCCCGCGACACCGCGCCCGTCGCCCCGAACGGCCTGCGCGCCGCCACTCCGATCGGCCGCCCCGAGCTGGACGAATTCGACGCCCGCCTCCTGCGCATGCTGAAGACCTCGATGACCGTCGCCGAAATCGCCAGGCAGAATTACCTTTCGGAGCGGTCCATGTATCGGCGCATCCGTAATCTCTACGACGTCCTGGGCGTCTCGGGCCGCAACGACCTGGTGAACGCGGGTGCGCTCGAACCGGCCCGTGCTCCGCTCACCGTGCTTCGCGGCTGAGCTGCACGCCGATACGCACGAGCGAACGGCAGCCGACCGCGACAGTTGCCCAGAACCATGAAACCGAGGACCCGACTATGAACTCCGACCTCATCGATTACGTGAGCTGGGACGAACAGCACAACGTCGCATATCTCGCGCTACGGCAGAACACCGCCGGCCCGCGCTACGCCGCACGAACGCTGCCGGTCCAGGACGGTACGGGCCACGAAACCGTCGCCGCTCTCGATTTCGGCGCGGACGGCGAACTGATCGGCATCGAACTCCTGCGGGCCGACTCGCAGTTGAGCGCCGCACTGAAGGCGAAGGCGCGCACAGCATCCGACAAGGATTGATGAATCGTTCGGTGTGAACCGCACGGCACGTCGCCCAACGGCTGCCATCAGGGGTTGGCCGAGTGAATCAGTCGGCCGCAGTGGTGGACTCGGCCCAATCATCGAGTTCGGCCAGCCGGTCGGTGAGCACGAGCCGATTGTTCGCGGTGAGTTCGGTGCCGTCGAGAATCTTCTGGAACAGGTGGCGGTACAGCTCGACTGTCGCGCGGTCGTATTCGTAGCGGAACGCCGACTGGTCGTCGACACCGTTCGCCGCTTGTTCGATGCCGCTGTCCGCGGCGAATTGTGCCAGGCGAGTCACCTGTGCTTCGGTCAGACCGTCCGGGAACAGGATCTGCCACCGATGGGTATCGGTCTCGGTCATACGCGGCTCCTGCCTAATCGAAATCGAAGAACGTGGTGTCGGCGTCGTAGATCTCTTCGCGCGGATAGGCAAGGGCGCGTAGCCATTCGTCGAACCGGTGCACAGCGTCGCGCAGCGGGTCGAGATCCGTGGCGGTCAGCGGCTCGTCGGCCAGCGCTTTGCGCAGGACCCGACGGTGCGCGTCGACCTCGGCGCGGTCCAGTGCGCCGGAGTACCAGTAGCGCGGATCCCGACCCGCACGGAGCAAGTCCGCTGAGCCTGTCTCGCACATACCCTCCGCGACGGCGAAATCCGCTATGCGCGCGATGTTTTCCTTGGTGGTCCCCGGCTCGAATCGGATTTGCCACTGTCCGGCAGCGGCCGACCGCGCTGCTTCCGCAGCAGAACCCTCCGGCGTACTCGTCACTGTCGGCCCCCTGTTGCTGTCGATGTCCCGTCGCACCTACCGAAGCAGAAAAGCGGCCCGGAACTTGAAGTTCCGGGCCGCTTTTCGT
>NZ_BAUA01000092.1 GCF_000710915.1 Nocardia brasiliensis IFM 10847 | reverse complement strand
GCCGAACCCCGCCGCCGGACCCGTCGCTCACCTCGCGCGAGCAGACGCAGAAGGACATCCAGCAGGCCAGGGCGACCAGGCAGAGCACCGATCCCACCGTGCAGCAGGCCGCGATGGCCGCCATCGACTGCGGCAAGCCGGATCCGCTCGCGGGCAACGACGACCCGAATCTGCCGCTGGTCACCTGTGGTTCGGACGGCAACGTCTACCTGCTGGACAAGAGCAGGCTCGACGGCCAGGAAATCTCCGACGCCACTTCGGCTTTCGATTCGCGGCGCGCGATGAACGTGGTGCAGCTGAAGTTCAAGTCGACCGGTGCCGAGCAGTGGGCCCAGCTCACCAAGGACATGCTGTACAAGCAGGTCGCGATCACCCTCGACACCAAGGTCATCACCGCCCCGACCGTGCAGGGCGTGCAGACCGACGGCACCAGCGAGATCAGCGGTAGCTTCACCGCGGCCTCGGCCAAGGAACTGGCGAACACCCTGAAGTACGGCTCGCTGCCGCTGTCGTTCGAGACCTCCGAGGCCGAGACCGTGTCGGCGACGCTCGGCCTCTCGTCGCTGCGGGCCGGCCTGCTCGCGGGCGCGATCGGCCTGGCGGTGGTGCTGGTGTACTGCCTGCTCTACTACCGGATGCTCGGCTTCCTCGCCGGATTCTCGCTGCTCGCCTCCGGCGTCGCGGTGTACGGCCTGATCATCCTGCTGGGCCGGTGGATCAACTTCACCCTGGACCTGGCCGGTATCGCCGGTCTGATCATCGGTATCGGCCTGACCGCCGACTCGTTCGTGGTGTTCTTCGAACGCATCAAGGACGAGATGCGCGAGGGCCGCAGCTTCCGTTCGGCCGTGCCGCGCGGCTGGGCCCGCGCCCAGCGCACCAACCTCTCCGGTAAGACGGTGAGCCTCATCGCCTCCGCCGTGCTCTACATCCTCGCGGCCGGACAGGTGAAGGGCTTCGCGTTCACCCTCGGCATCACCACGGTCCTCGACGTGATCGTGCTGTACCTGGTCACCGCGCCGCTGATGATGATGGCCTCGCGCTCGTCCTACTGGGCGAAACCGTCGGTCAACGGCCTCGGAGCGGTACAGGAAATTGCCAGGGAACGTAAGGCGAGCACCGGCGCACTGGTGCGGGAGGCGTCACGATGAACAATTCGAGCCCTACCCTGGAGCCGAGTTACGCGGACGAGATCGACGACGCGAATGCCCCCAAGCACAGCATCTTCGAGCGGCTCTACACCGGCACCGGCGGTTTCAAGATCGTCAGCCGGCGCCGTTTCTACTACGGCTTGACCGCGGTGTTCCTGCTGATCTCGTTGCTGAGCATCGGCGTTCGCGGATTCACCCTCGGCATCGACTTCGCAGGCGGGTCGCGGATCGGCATCCCGGCCGCGGACAACGTCACCACCTCGAAGGTCGAGGACGTCTACGCGGCGACCTTCGGGCACAAGCCGGTGTCGGTGCAGAAGGTGGGTTCCGGTGCGGCGGCGACCATTCAGGTCCGCTCCGACACGCTGAGCACCAGCCAGGCCGACGAGTTGCAGACCGCGCTGTTCAACGCCTTCCATCCGAAGGACCGCAGCGGCGCGGAATCGCGCAACGCGATCAGCGTCGCCGAGATCAGCGAGACCTGGGGCGGTGAGATCACCAAGAAGGCGGTGATCGCGCTCATCGTCTTCGTGTTGTTGACGATGCTCTACATCGCGATCCGGTTCGAACGGGACATGTCCATCGCGGCCATCGGATCCCTGTTCTTCAACATGATCGTCACCGGCGGCATCTATTCGCTGGTCGGTTTCGAGGTGACGCCCGCCGCGGTGATCGGTCTGCTCACCATTCTCGGCTACGTGCTCTACGACAACGTCGTGGTGTTCGACAAGGTCGAGGAGAACACCCGCGGCGTGCTGCATCTGAGCAAGCGCACCTACGCCGAGCAGGCGAACCTGGCGGCCAATCAGACCCTGATGCGCTCGATCAACACCACGGTCATCGGCATCCTGCCGATTATCGGCATGCTGGTGATCGCGGTCTGGCTGCTGGGCGTCGGCACCCTCAAGGATCTGGCGCTGGTGCAGCTGGTCGGCATGGTCGTCGGCGCGTATTCGTCGATCTTCCTTGCGGTTCCGTTGCTGGTGTCGATCAAGGAACGCTGGGGTCCGGTCGCCGCGCACACCAAGAAGGTGCTCAACAAGCGGGCCGGTGCGGCCGGCGCGCGGGCGGCGTACGAGGCCGATCGCCGGGTCACCGCCGCGACCGGCCGGTCCTTCGGTGACGACGAGCCACGCAGGCCCCGTGATCCCGGCCAGGCCCCCCGACCGGGCGCGCGCCCGAGCGGCAAACGGCAGAAGCGGCGGCACTGACACAGGCAGGGGAGTTCATGCGAAAGCCACGCAGCCGCACGGTCCGCCTGCTCGCGGTACTGGCCGCGGGCGTCACCGCCGCCGGACTGGCGGCCGGGTGCTCGAGCAAGAACCAGGTGCCGTCCATCGGCTATGCCGTGGACGCCACCATCACCACCTACAACGGCGGCAGCACGCTCGGCGTGAGTTCCGGTGCTGCCGCCGTGTTCGGCCGGGTGCTCACCGGGTTCTTCTACACCGGACCGGACGGTCAGCAGGTCGCCGACACCGATTTCGGCACCGCCAAGGAGACGCCCGCCGAGCAGCAGACCATCCAGTACCGGCTCAATCCCGACGGCGTGTACTCCGACGGCGTGCCGACCTCCTGCGACGACCTGGTGCTCACCTGGGCGGCGCGCAGCGGCCGGTTCACCAAACCCGGTGACCGGGGCCCGGTTCCGGCGTTCGACGCGGCGAGCACCGCGGGCTACGCCGATATCGAGCGGGTGGACTGCCAGCCCGGTTCCCGGGACGCCCTCGTGGTGTTCCGGCCGGATCGGCGCTACGCCGCCTGGCGCACGCTGTTCGCGGCCGGTGAGGTGCTGCCCGCGCATATCGCGGCGCAGGCGGCGAACGTGCCGAACATCGTGTCGGCGGTGCAATCCGGCGACGGGAACGCCATCGGGCGGATCGCCGAGTTCTGGAACACCGGCTGGAATCTGAAGCCGGGCAAGCTGGACCTCACGCGGTTCCCCTCCTCCGGGCCGTACCGGATCGAATCCTTCAGCGAGAAGGACGGTTTGGTCCTGGTGTCGAACGAGCGGTGGTGGGGTCGCACGCCCGCGACCGGCCGGATCCTGGTGTGGCCCAAGAACGTCGATCTGAAATCCAAGGTCGGTGACAGCGCGATGGGCGTCATCGATATCGGCGCCGGATCGGTGAAAGACCTGAACCTGGACGGATTCCGGGTGGAGAACCTGCCCGGGCGCGGCGCCGAGCAGTTGGTGCTCGCCACCGGGGGCGTGCTGGGCTCCGCGGAACTGCGCCGGGCGCTGGCCCTGTGCGTGCCGCGCCAGGCGCTGTTCGAGAAGCTGGGGCAGGTCAAGGACGTGCCGAAAACCGGTCTCGGTTCCGGGCCGCTGAACACCCATATCGTGCAACAGGATTCGCTGTACTACGGCCCGGCGGCGGGCGCGGGAAGCAAGTTCGGCGGCGGTGACGTGGGCGGTGCCACGCAGGCCGTCGCGGCGTCCAAGGCGCAGAACCCGACCATCCGGATCGGCTATCTGCGCCCGGACGACCGGCGCGCGCAGACCGTGGCGATGATCACGGAAGCGTGCAAACCGGCCGGCCTCACCATCGTCGACGCCGGCGCCCCGGATTTCGTTCCCACCCAGCTCAGCGAGGGTAAGGTCGACGCGATCCTGGCGGGTACCGCGGCCGCGCCCGGCCCGTCCGGGTCGCTGAGCGGCGTCGTCGCGGCCAGTTCGTTGCGTACCGGAAGCGGGCTCAATTTCGGGCGATTCGGCAACGGCCGTTACGATGCGATCACCGATCAGCTTGCGGTCGACGACAACTCGACCACACAGCTGAATCTGCTCACCGAAGCCGAGAACCTGCTGTGGGCGGAGTTGCCGAGCATCCCCCTGTTTGCCACCCCGCGCACCATCGCGTTCGGCGGCGGCCTGCAGAACGGGATACCCGCGCCCAGCCAGGCCGGAACCGGGTGGAACATGGACCGCTGGGTGTTGAAGCGGTGACAGGTGCTGTGGGTGAAGTGATGATGGAGAGGTGTCGATGAGTAAGCACGCGGCGATCGAGTCCGACGAGCTAGCCGCCCAGCGGACCAGCCTGGCCGCGGACGCGGTCGAGCGCTTGACCCGCTGGCGCGACGACTTCCCCACCCCGGGAGTCCGTTTCGCCGACCTCACCCCGGTGTTCGCTGATGCGGAGGGCTTCCGCACCGTCATCGATTGCCTCGCGCACATCGCGCCCGACGCCGACCTGGTGGCCGGCGTCGACGCCCGCGGCTTCCTGATCGGCGCCGGCGTGGCCGCCAGCCTCGGCACCGGCGTGATCGCCGTGCGCAAGGCGGGCAAGCTGCCGCCGCCGGTCCTCGAGCGCGAGTACGAACTCGAGTACGGCACCGCCGCGCTCGAGATCCCCGCCGACGGCGTCCCGCTCGCGGGCCGCCGGGTGTTGCTGCTCGACGACGTGCTCGCCACCGGCGGCACTCTGGCCGCGGCGGCCGACCTGTTCCGGCAGGCCGGCGCCGAGATCGTCGCGGCCGCCGTGGTTCTGGAACTCACCTTCCTCAACGGCCGGGAGCGTCAGGGTGACTACCCTGTGACCTCCATCGTTCAGGTCTGACGTCTGTCCTGAGCGCCCGAGTGGGCGAGCCCGGGGTCAGTTGACCGCGGCGACGATGTGGCGGCGGCCGTACTGCCAGATCGATCCGGCCGTCCGGAAACCCGCCGCCCGCAACAGGTTCAGGTGCTCCTCGTAGGTGGTGCCACTGTCGGACGGGTGCTCCCAGCGGCGAACCTCGCGTTCGGCGACCGCCGTGGCCAGTTCCGGTTCAGCGGCGATGGCGCTCCACCAGTCGGCCCAGTTCTCGCGGTCGGTGACGCCTTCACGTTCCAGCTGGCGGGTGCCGATCGCCTCGTGCAACTGGTCGATATCCGTTGCGTGCGTGGCCATATCGTCGCCGTTGAGCAGGATGCCACCGGGACGGAGCAGTTGCGCCGCTTGGCGGTAGAGCGCGGCGAGCTGATCGGAGTAGAGCCAGTGCAGGGCGGTGGTGCTGACGATCGCGTCGATCCGACCGGCGGGCAGTCCGGCGGCCCAGGCCGGGTCGGCGAGATTGTGGTCGACGAGCTCGAAGCCGTATGCGGTGCGAGCCAATTCGAGCAGCACCGGGTCGGCGTCGATGCCGATGACGCGGGCCTGCGGCAGCCGTTCCCGGATGCGGGCGCCGAGTGAGCCGGGGCCGCAGGCCACGTCGAGCACCAGCGGGTCGGGGCGGTCCGCGTTGGCGGCCACCGCGTCGGCGATCACCGCGAACATGAGTTCGCGGTCGGGCAGGTAGCCCTCCTGCTGGCGATCCCAGCGATCGATCCAGGCGTGGGCGAGGGTGGGTGTCAAGGACATGAGTGACTCCGTTACTGTCATAAACATCAACGACAGTGACGACTGTAGCGAGAGTGAGGTGACTGATCAAGTGTGTTTAGACAGTCACACGTTGGGTGTGGTCGAGGACGGTGTCGCGTTGATCAACGCCGCGGTCCCCGGCGAGCGCCGCGGCAAGCCCTACCCGCCCGCCGCCGACGACGCGGAACTGCACGAGCGGATGGACGGCGTGGTCTCGGCCCTGTTCGGCGTGCACGCGCAACCCGAGGACGCTCGCGGCCTGGCCCGCGCGGCCGGGCAGTTGCGCCAGGTTTTCGACGCGGTCGCCGCCGACGACATGGATTCCGCTGCCGCCCAGATCAATTCGATGATCACCGAGTACGGTGCGCGGCCGACCCTGATCCGGCACGGCACCCAGCCGTGGCACCTGCACTTCCACGCCCCCGACGCCCCCCTCGTGCCGGGCATCGCCGCCGCGTGCGCCGTCGGCCTCGCCTACGTCCTCGGCAGCGAGCACGCCGACCGCATCGGCCTGTGCTCGGCCGCCAACTGCGACCGCGCCTACCTCGACACCTCCCGCAACGGCACCAAACGCTTCTGCAGCACGGCGTGTCAGAACCGCGCCAAAACCGCGGCCTTTCGCGCCCGGCGCGCCGCGAACACCTGAGGGCGGCTCCGGCCGCAGAAGGTCGAACCTTCGCGGACGGCCGCGGCGGCCGCGTCGCGGGAGTGACGGGGTGTGCCGACTTCAATTGCCTCAGCCGGGGATTCCAGCGATCAATCCGTCGATGAGGTGGACGATCGCGGTGGTCGTGCGGTACGCGTCGCGGATGGTCGCCCATTTCGGGAGCATTCGTACGGTGGTGGGGAATTCGGCGAGGATCTCTTGGTCGGCCTGATCGGTTCAGCGGGCGCGGGGGTCACCGCTCGGCTTGGCCGTGCTGGTGACGATCTGCGCGCAGGTCATCGGAAACGACAGCAGCAGAGCGTCATTGGCGGACGGGTGCACCACGTCGCTGTGCCTGGCCGCCGCCCAGCTCGCCGCCGGGGCCGTCATCGGCACGCTGGTCCTGCCGAAGGCGGTGCGGACGCGGCCGCCGGCGGAGGTCGCCGTGGTGGCAGCGGTGGAGTGACAAAGACGAAACGAATTCCGGTGGGGCCGGTGTGAATGTCCGGCCCCGCCGGTATATTCCGGCGGTTTCTCGAGTTGACGTGGCCAGTTCCGACCGGACGGTTTATCCGAATTACCCCCAGTTGTCGTGGCTTCCCCAGTGCTCGGGTGTTGACGTAGGCTGAGCTCGATAATTCTTTCGGGTGGTGCAGGGGGATACGCGGGTAATTCATCAAAAGTCTTTTCTTTGCTGCTCGGAATTTGCGGAGTTCGGACCGTTGGGGTACAGTCATGTCGCAAAACAGTGAATTGATTCAGCACGAAGACCGGGTCCGGCAACGGTGCCGGGCCTCGAGGCCGAAGGTCGGTGGATTCAAACGGGAGCTCTCACCGGAGACCAAAGAAGCCGTCAAGGATATCCACAACAGCAGGGACAACTGGCACGGGCCGCTGGGTCTCTGCATCGACTGGCTGATCATCGCCGGCGTAGCCGTCGTCGTCGTGCTGTGTGACTATCAACCCCTCGTCTACCTGGTCGGCGTGCTCATCGTGGGAGGTAGGCAGCGTGCGCTGCGCAGCCTCATGCACGAGGCGAGTCACGCGAAACTCACCCGGCACGGCCCGCTCAATCTCTGGTTGGGCCGGGTGTTCATCGCCTGGCCGCTGTTCTCCGGGTTGTCCGCGTACACCTGCGCGCATTGCGAACATCACCGTCATCTGTGGGACGACCGCCGTGATCCGAAACTGCTCGGCTACCTGCGCCTGGGGTTGGTGAACCCGCGGGACATGAAACAATTCGCCGGTAAGCATCTCTTGAAACCACTGCTCCTGGTGCACGCGCCGTTTCAAGTCGTGGCCGACCTCATCGGGCGGGACGAGGACCGTCGGGAAACGCGACTTCGTTTTGTTTTCCTGCTGGTCGTGTCCGCGGGGTTCTTCGTGGCCGGATTCGGTCCCGAATTTCTACTGCTGTGGGTGGTGCCGTACGCGACGGTCTATCAAATTCTGCGTTATTGGAGTGATATCGCCGACCACGCCGGATTGCGCTCGGACGACCCTTGGCAGTCGACGCGCAGCTGGGACGCGTCGTGGCTCGTCCGGCAATTCCTCGCCCCGCACAATTCCAACTGGCATCTGGCGCATCACCTCTACCCGGCCGTGCCGCACTATCGAATTCGCCGGTTGCACCGGACGTTGCAAGCGGTGCCCTCGTACCAGAAGGCGCATCACTGCGACGGTTTCGTGTTCGCGCGGCGCGGTTGCCATCCGTCCGTCGTGCAGGATGTGCTCGCGCCGGAACGGTTGGCGGAGCTGCGATCTCGTCATCTGGCGGACGGGCGGGGCGGCTCCTTGGTGCTGGGATGTGCGCAAACCTGTCCGGTGTCCGCACTGCGTCCGGCCGTTCCGAACGAGCACGGATGAGCCTCGAAGTAGCGGCGCAGCGCGGGTCCGGCGTCTGGTTCGGCGCGCTGCTGGCACTCGGGTCCAGCGTCGCGGTCGGGTCCGCGATCGCGGCGACGACGGCACTGACGGAATTTCCGATCCTGACGGGACAGGCGATCCGATACGGCATCGCCGCCGTGCTCATGGTCGTCTGCTTCCGGGGACGGTTGCCGCGGGTCAGCATGCCCCAGCTGGTCCGGATCGGGGTGCTCGGGGCGACCGGCCTGGCCGGGTTCAACATCTGTCTCGTGACCGCGTTGCAACGCGTGGACGCGGGCGTCGTCGGCGCGGTGGTCGGTGCGGTCCCGGTGGTGCTGGCGATCGCGGGGCCGCTCATGGCCGGACGCTCGCCCTCGGCGAAGGCGGTGCTGGCCGCCGGGATCGTCACGACCGGCGCGGTCGTCGTGCAGTGGACCGGCAGTGCGGGCGATCCGCTCGGACTCTTGCTGGCGACCGGCGCACTCGCCGGTGAGTGTGCGTTCTCGCTGGTGGCGATCCCGCTGGTGCGCGAGATCGGGGCGCAGGCCACGGCGGCGTACGCGGCCGCCGCGGGAGCGGTCCTGTGCGGGATCGTCGCGGTGCCGATCGATCTGCCCGCGCTGCGCTGGCCCACGGCGGGGGAGTCGGCGGCGATCGGTTACTTGGCCGTGGTGGCCTCGGCCGGCGCCTTCCTCATGTGGTACGCCGCGCTGGATCGGATTCCGGTCGAGACGGCCGGCGCGTTCGCCGGAGTGGTGCCGGTGTGCGCGTTGCTCACCGGGATCCTGCTCGGGGTTTCGGACAGCTCGGCGTTGCGCTTCGTGGGCGCCGGGATCGTCGGCCTCGGGGTGGTGATCGCGACCTGCACGCCGAAGCGGCGCTGAGCGCGGTCGCTCCTCGTTGACAGCGGGCACACCGCGTGTCGAGGATGATCATGAACGAGGAGGACCGTTGATCCCAGCTGCCGAGGCCATCACCGAGACCGTGCGCGCCGCAGACGGTGCGACCACCGAGGTCCGGATGTACCGGCAAGCCGCGGATCCGTCCGCGCCGGTCGTGATCTGCATGCCCGCCATGGCAACTCCTGCCGCGAGCTACGTGCCGCTGGCGGAGTCGTTGTTTCAGGCCGGTTTTCAAGTGGTGCTCGGCGAATTGCGCGGGCAGGGCACGAGTTCCGTGCGGCTGCGGCGCGGCGTGCGCTACGGCTACCACGAGATCGTGACGCTGGACTACCCTGCCCTGTTCGAGGCGGTCACCGCGGCCTTCCCCGAGGCTCCGCGATATCTGCTCGGGCACAGCCTAGGCGGGCAGCTCGGCGCGCTCTACCTGGGGCAGCAGCCGCATCGAGCCGCGGGGGCGATCCTGATCGGCGCCCCTTCCTGCCACTACCGCGGCTGGCCGTTCCCACGGAACCTCGGAATCTTCGCCGCAGCCCACCTCGCCGTCGGTATCGGGTCGGTTGTCGGCTACTTCCCCGGCCGACGCCTGGGCATCCTCGGCAACGACTCGACCCGCCTCATGCGCGACTTCGCCGCCCAAATCCGTTCCGGCCGTTACCGTGTCCCCTCCTCGCCCCTCGACTTCGAATCCGACCTCTCCCGAATAACCCAGCCGATACTGGTAGTCACCATCGAAGGCGACACCATGGCAACCGCCCACGGCGTCCGCGCTCTGAGCGAAAAACTCACCCACGCAGCCATCACCCGCGTCGACCTGGGTTTCGGCGATGCGACACACCGCAATCCGCACTACGCATGGATTCGCGACAACACCGGATTGATCGACCGCGTCCGGACGTTCATCGCTTCGGGTGCGTGAACGGTACCCGCCAACTGATGGTGACGGCTCCGGTCGGACGGATGTCGATCTTCCTCGGCGGTCACGACGGGGGCGGAATACGTTGCGCCATAGTGGGATACGTAACGACCATGGCGTCGCGGTCGACGAGCAGATCCTGGGTGTAGGTGCCGGACGTGAAGCGGACGGAGGCGCCGTCGGGTGTGGTGGTCAGGTGGGTGTAGCTCTGCGGGGACAGGGTGACTTCGAGGCTGGGGACCTCGATGAACGCCATATGGAAGTCCGCGTGACCCGGGCGGCGATGCAGGTCGGTGCGCAGGATGGGCATGGTGTTGGTGAGCGGCGAGAAGGCCAGATCGCAGTCGCGGGCATCGCCGAGATCCGGGCGTACGACGCCGTCGACCGTCCATTGTGACCCGGTGCGGCGCAGGTCCAGTTCGCGGCGGGCGGATTCGGTGACCGCGGTGACGGTTATACGTGTGGTGGCGGCGCGGTCATCGGTGTCGAGGGTGTAGAACAGCCAGTAGGGCGCGGGGGATTGCGCGACGGCGTGGCCTTCGGCATGCAGGGCAAGGCCGTCCGCGGTGAGCCAGCACGACTCGAACCCTGCGGTTTCCGTTACCGCCCAGACGAATTGGCGCCGCTCGATCATCCGTTCACGGTAGCTCCTGCCACTGACACGCATCATCCCCTGCCGAGGGCGCGCCTGCGAACGCCGAGTGCGTGTGATCGAAATTGCACTGGCGGGAGTGGCGGGGGTGTGGTTATCCTAGGCGAGTCTTGTTCCCGTTGATCGGAGTCATGCCGTTGATCTTCTGAGGTAGCCACTCGGGCGGTCCGCATTCGCGCGCCGCGTCTTCCGGAGCAACCTCATGGAGTCGCCATGACCAATATTTCATTTTCCGATCTCACTTTCTCGTGGCCTGATGGCACACCCGTGTTCGACGGACTCGACGGCGTGCTCGGTCCTGGCCATATCGGCCTGGTCGGCAGCAACGGGGCGGGTAAATCGACGCTGCTGCGGCTGATCGCCGGCGAGCTCACCCCGGCCCGCGGATCGATCACCCGCACCGGCCACCTCGGCTATCTCCGGCAGGATCTCGGTCTCGCCGCGGGGCAGCGGGTGGATGCCGTGCTCGGTATCGCCGATATCCGGAAAGCGTTGCACCGCATCGAATCCGGTAGCGGCGACGAGTCCGACTTCGACCTCGTCGGCAGCCGCTGGGACGTCGAGGAACGGGCTATCGCGTTGCTCGGCCGGCTCGGCCTGCACTATGTCGCCGACTCGGCCGCACAGCTGGATCGTCGGCTGGAAACCCTCTCCGGCGGGGAGACGACGCTGCTCGGGCTGATTGCGGAACTGCTGGCCGAGCCACAGATCCTGTTGCTCGACGAGCCGACGAACAACCTGGATCAGGTTGCCCGCGCACGGCTCTACGACGTGGTCGCCCAGTTCTCCGGCACGGTGCTCACGGTCAGCCACGACCGTGAACTGCTGGAGCGGATGACCACCATCGCAGAGCTGCGGCAAGGTGAGATCCGTTTGTTCGGCGGCAATTTCAGCGCCTACGAGCGGGTCATCGAGGCCGAGCAGAAGGCGGCGCGGGCGGCGATCCGGGATGCGCGCAGCGACGTGCGCAAACAGGCGCGGGAACTCGTCGAAGCGCACATCAAGCTCGATCGCAGGCTGCGCTACGGGCAGAAGATGTGGGACCAGAAGCGGGAGCCGAAAATCATCATGGCGGAACGCAAACGGCAGGCGCAGGTGTCGGCGGGCAAACTGCGCAACAACCACATCGACAAGCTGGAGACGGCCAAGGATCAGCTGCAGCACGCTCAGGAACTGCTGCGGGACGACCGCGAGATCCGGGTGGATCTGCCTGGCACGCGGCTGTATCCGGGGCAGGACGTGATCGAGTTGGATCGGGTGCGGCTGGCCTGCGGGCCGACGGTCTCGCTACGGGTGAACGGCCCGGAGCGGATCGCCTTGACCGGACGCAACGGTGTGGGCAAAACCACTCTGCTGCAACAGATCGCGGCGGTCGGACCGAAGGTGCCGTGGCGGATGCTGCCGCAACGTCTCGATATCTTCGACGAGCAACGGACGGTGTTCGAGAACGTGGCGGCGGCCGCGCCGCACGCGCTGCCGGAACAGATCCGGACCAGGTTGGCCCGGTTCCTGTTCCGCGGTGCCGACGCCGACGTCGCGGCCGCGGCGTTGTCCGGTGGCGAGCGGTTGCGGGCGGCGCTGGCGATGCTGCTGCTCGCCGATCCCGCGCCGAAGCTGCTGCTGCTCGACGAGCCGACCAACAATCTCGACCTGCCCAGCCTGGAACATCTCACCCAGGCGCTGGCCGGATTCGAGGGTGCGCTGATCGTGGTCAGTCACGATCCGCGCTTCCTCGACGAGATCGGCGTGACGCGCAAGCTCGAGCTCACCGCCGACGGGCTGAGCGAAACGCTGGTCCGGTAGTAGAGCGCGCGGGCGCCTCTTCGAGGGGCGCCCGCGTGATCGAACGCCTCGTCCGCGGTTCAGGACGCGTGAACGCCGGTGAACGACAGCAGGATTCGCGCGGTTCGGGTCGGATCCTCGATCGGCGGGGAATGGCCGACCTCCGGCATGACCACCACCAGCGCACCGGGAACGACGCGGTACTCGGGTGCGCAGGAGGGCCGCCACCGCTGGTCCTGCTCGCCGAAAAGAACCAGGAGCGGCTTACCGAGGTGTGCGAGGCGTTCGGGAAGTCCGCGCTCGTTCAGGTATGCCGGGACGGCCTGCGAGGTCGCGGCGAAGACCTGTAAGTCCATGTCGCGCAACTGATCCAGCAAGATAGGCGGGATCCGGTACCCCGGCGCGAAGGCGGAGGCGGCCGCCGAGCGCAACTGCTCGTCGGTGAGATCAGGCCACCGGCGCGGGTCGATACCGCCTTCCTGCCCGATGTAGGCGGACATGTCGGGACCGGTGCCGATGAGCGCGACGGCGCGCACCAGGTCGGGGCGTTGCTCGGTCAGGGCGGTGGCGATGACGCCGCCGCTGGAATGTCCGATCACACAGGCGCGTTCGATACCGAGCCGGTCCAGCACGGCCGCCGCTCGGCGAGCCTGGTCGGGCACGGCGTAGCTCGCGTCGGCCGGGTGGGCCGAGCGACCGCAGCCGGGCAGGTCGATCCGGATGACGCGATGTGATCCGCTCAGCAGCGCAACGATCGGCTCCCACGACGCGGCCGACGCGGCGGTGCCGTGGATGAGCAGGAGCGCGGGGGCGTCGTGCGGGCCGTCCTGATACACGTGTAGCGCCCCGCCGTCCAGAGCCAGCGACTCGGCATACGTTTTGTCCTCGGAAACAGTCATGCCTGCACTGTTCCCGCCGGACGGTGCCGCTGGCTTGGACAAATGTTCCTGCGGATCGAAATCTGCGTCAGCTACCGGTTGCAAGCGCCGCAGTGAGCTGTGCGCCCGGCATCAGGCATACGATTACCAGCACGGGGAAGATCGCCAGCGGTGTCACGAAGACGACGTTGGCGGGGGCGGAGTAATAGAAGGCATCGATCGGGATCGCCGCCAGCAGTCCCGCGAACAATTGGCCGATGACCACCAACCACGCACCGGCCAGCAGCAGATAGCGTCCGAACATGTTGCCGCGCAGTAGATGAATCGCGCCGACGGTGAGTAGTCCGGCGATGAGCAGGAATGCGAATGCCAGCATCGTCAGCAGGCTGTCCGCGGTGATCGTCGAGCCGCCGACCGATAGATAGTCGTTGTCCTGCCACTTGCCTTCCTGTGATTGGATCCACGCGCCGAGAGCTTGCGCGGCCCAAAGGGCTGCGCCGGGCATCGCCAGCCATGCCGCGATCCGAAAGCGCATCTCCTGGAATCTCATCCAGCCCGCCCGTGCTCGCGCGACGACCGCACCCATCAGCTTCCCCGTCTATCGACTGTCCCGAGACCAAGGCTAGCGGCCTGCCGGCGAAGCATCCCTCCGTGGACGACACCAACCCCCGCCCAAAACTCAGCTCACCCGCTCAGCTCGGCAGAGCAGTTGCCGGTGGACCCTTTCGGAAAGTTGCCCCGAAGCAGAACCGGCTATCGGCGTCGCATTTCTCGGTGCGTGAGAAACCACTCCGCCGCGGCGTGTGCGGCCCTGAGCGGGGCGACGTTGTCGCGGCGCAGCCCCTCCGGCGGTGCGGTCTCGATGCCCGCGTCGGCAGCTCGAACCCCGTCGTCCCAGTTGAGGCACGCCGGACTCCA
Organism: Nocardia brasiliensis IFM 10847; assembly: GCF_000710915.1. Taxonomy (GTDB): domain Bacteria; phylum Actinomycetota; class Actinomycetes; order Mycobacteriales; family Mycobacteriaceae; genus Nocardia; species Nocardia brasiliensis_A. The sequence continues at coordinate 20,374 of NZ_BAUA01000092.1, read as the reverse complement.
GCCGCCCTGGAGGGAGACTCCGTCGTAGTCGACGCGAAGGGTGTCTCGGATGTGGCCGGTGCTGTCCACGAAGTCCAGGGAAGCGGTCACCCACAGCGTGCCGTCCTCGTCCGCGTGGTACCAATCGTCGATCTCGGGCACCTGCGCTCTCCGGGCGTCGAAGAATCGCTGTTCGTCTGGTGTCGGATCTTGCTCGCGCACAGTGCCATTGTGCGTGTTGCTCGCTCTTGCCGATGGTCTGTGCGCGGGGTTCAGGTGGATTGGGTGAGGGCGCTGTACAACCAGTGGTGGGCCTGGCCGATGGTGATGCGGGATCCGAGGAGGTGGGCGGTCAGGGTCCAGTAGTGGTGGATTCGGGTGTCGGAGTCGGTGGCGTCGGTGAGTAATTGCTGCCGGAAGTTGGTCGAGTCTCGTTCGCCGCGGGCCTGGGCGTGGGCGGTGACGAATCGGTCGAGTTCATCGCCCGGCTGCGGGGGAGTTCCTGCCGAGACGCGATCGACGACTTCGACCATCAACTCGCCCATGTCGCGGTACAAGGCGTACGGGTCGCGGATCCGATCTGGCCGTTGTCGCCAATATTGTCGCCGCACAGCATTGCTCATGCCCGGAGCCGCCGTGAGGGCGACCAACTCGGCGTACGCGACCACCTCGTCGACGGACGGGGCGGCGGGTGGTTCCGGGACATTCCAGTAGATCCACGGATCGCTGGCGGATCGTGGGAGTGGCGCGAGAACCCGCTGCCAGAATCGGACCAGGGTTTCGTGGAGCGCCGCCCCGTCCTGGGCTGCGGCCAGCAACGCGAGCCGCTCGGTTCGCTGTGCGGCACTGGTCATTTCGACCGCTTGCAGGGACGCCCGCCGCCATGCCAGGGTGCGCAATTCGTCGTCCAGGCGCGCACTTTCGGCGGCGATCACCTCGGTCAGCGACCGCTGCTCGTGCAGCACACCGATGATCGAATCGAGCCCGAGCCCCAAGGCGCGCAATTGCCGCACCAGGAGCAATCGTTCGGTGGCGTCGTCGGCGTCGAACATCCGATGCCCGCCCGTGCTGCGCTGGGGTTCGAGAATGCCTTCGTCGCAGTAGAACCGGATGGTTCGCACCGAAAACCCGGTTCTGCGTGCCAATTCCCCGATGCTCACCAGCCCAGTGGTTGGTGTGTCCTCTGTCACAAGCTCTTGAACCTCCACCCCGCTGGAGCTCTTAGCGTAATCGCACTGCCGCTCGGTGCAATCGAGGCACCTGGCCTTCAGCCGACGCGGACAGCCGAACGAGAGTGAGCCATGACTGTTACACAGGAAGACATCGTCGCCGGCATCGCGGAGATCGTCGAGGAGGTGACCGGCATCGAGGCGGCGGAAGTGTCTATCGAGAAGTCTTTCATCGACGATCTGGAAATCGACTCGCTGTCGCTGGTGGAGATCGCCGTGCAGCTGGAGGACAAATACGAGGTGAAGATCCCCGACGAGGACTTGGCCGGGCTGCGCACCGTCGGCGATGCGGTGACCTACGTCCAGCGGATGGAATCCGAACAGCCTCGACTCGCCGCCGAGATCACGACGAAATTGCAGGAAGGGCAGGATAAGTGAGCCACCAGCAGGGTTCCGGCACCCGGCTATTGCTGAGGTAGACGTGATTCGAGTTCCGCCACCAGCTTTTTCGGGGCGACCCTGCGGTAGGCGTCTCGGATGATCTCCGTGAATTCGCCCCAGTCGGGGTCGATGTCGAGGCGGACGCCGATCCAGCCGCTGTGCCCGACGTATGGCGGCACGAAGAATCGGGTGGGCTCGGCGTCCACCAGCTCGCCCTGCACGCCCTCGGGCGCTGGGCACCAGATCGTCGGGCCCGGCTCGTTGTACCCGCTGGGGATGTACTTGACGAACGACTTCTTGGTGCGCACGAAAAAGGTGGGGCAGCCGTGGCTCAGCCGTTCGCTGCACTCCGGTAGGTCCTGGCAGATCGCTCGGATCCGTGGCAACGGGTCCATAGCCGGAGTCTACGGCGTCGCGGCTGCCCGCATCGCCCGACGCAGCACCCCGGGATGTTTGAACAGCCCGGGCGCGAGCCGAACGGCGACGGCGGTGAGAGTGAGCCAGGGGCGCAGGTGCGGACTGAGGCCCCGAATGCGGCCGTCGTCGGCGAGGTCGAGCACCAAGGCCTCGGTGAGCCGGAACCGGCCGACGGACGCTTCCGCGAGCAGCACCCGTCGCTTCCCGTCGCCGATCTCATCGGTCCAGCGCAACCCGGAAAGTCCACCGTAAGCCGCGGTGAGCAGCACGCGCAGGTCCGCTTTGCCGCGAAAGACCATGCGTCCGGACAGCGGCGAGGTCAACGCCGCGTCCTCGGTGAGCAGGTCCATCAGGGTGTCGAAATCGGCGGTGGTGGTCGCCGTGCGGAACGCGGCCACGACGTCGGTCGCGGCTGCCGGATCTTGCACTGTGTCCATGCCGCCAACCTAGCCCGAGTCGCTTGCAAAAAGCAATGGACTAGACTGGCGCGGTGCCCAAAGCTGATCTCTCCGACATGGTGTGCTCCATCGCGCGCACCCTCGACGTGATCGGCGAGCGGTGGACACCGCTGGTGTTGCGGGATCTGTTCGTCGGGTTGTCCCGCTTCGAGGACATCCGCCGCGACCTCGGCATCGCCTCCAATGTGCTCGCCGCCCGCCTGGCCACGCTGCAAGCGCACGGCATCGTGGCAGCCGTTGAGTATCAGTCGAATCCGGTCCGGCACGAGTACCTGCTCACACCCAAGGGGCGGGAGCTGTACCCGGCGCTGACCATGCTCGTCGCATGGGGCGATACCTGGCTGGCCGGGCCGGAAGGTCCGCCCGCGCTGGTCGTGCACGAGGACTGCGGCAAGGTGACCGCAGGCGTGGTGGTGTGCCGGGAATGCGGCGCGGAATTGACCGCGGACAACGTCCGATTCGCGCACGGCCCCGGCGCGCACCGCGGGCCGGGGACGATGCTGATCGGCGATCACATGTCGCCGTAACGTCCTCAGTTCACCGAGATCGCTTCCGCCCCAGTGGCTTCGAGTAATTCGCGGTACGTCGTGCAGAATACGGTGTGCGGGTGACCCGCCGCGGCCCAGATCTCGTCGTGGGCCGCCAAGCTCTCGTCGATCAACGTCCGGATCGGGGCGGGATGGCCCAGGGGCGCGACACCGCCGATGGCCTGGCCGGTGTGGGCGCGGACGAATTCGGCGGTGGCGCGGCTGAGTTTCGCGAGACCGAGGTGGGCAGCCACCTTGCCGGTGTCGACCCGGTGCGCACCGCTGGTGAGGACCAGCAGCGGCGCGCCCGCCGCGTCGAAGATCAGGCTGTTCGCGATGGCCGCGACCGAGCAGCCGAGCTGTTGGGCGGCGGCGACCGCGGTCGGGGCGGTCTCCGGCAGGACCCGGATCTGCGGGGTGATCCCGGCGGCGCGCAGCGCGGCCTCGACGGCGAGCACGGTCGGTTTCGCGGCGATCTCGTCCATGCCGGGATACTAACCGCGGTCGTCGTGGTCGGCCGCTGATTTTCGCGCCACCGCCAGGTCAGCCGGCGTCGAACTCCAGCCGGTCCAGGTGTGCGGGCAGCAGGGCGCGGAGGATCGCGCCGGGGTCGCCGAGCTGAGCGGCGGTGCGCACGCCGGAGCGTCCCCCGGAAGTGATGTGCGACAACGCTTCCACCGCGATCGGTGCGGTGACCGCGTAGATGTCGCGCCCGGCGACGACCGCGTGGCGTCGCAGCGAACCGGATCGGACCACGACCTCGACCAGGAACTGCTGAGCGGATCGGCCGGATTCGTCGGCGGGCTGCGGCGGTGTGAGATCGCCGGAGGCGAGGTCGCGCAGGGGAGCAGCGGTCATATAGGTGTGCAGGGCGGCGGTTTTCAGGTGATATGGAATGGTGACGCTGTCGGCGGTGGTGAAATCGCCGACGACGGTCTGCTTCCCGAACGGCGCGGGAAAGGTCCGCTCCGACACCGGGGCCGCGTCGTCGCGAAGTCCGAATGCGCCGTCGCGGTAGACGAGTCGCTGTCCGTTGCGGCGCCCGCGCGAGGCGGCACCGGCCTGCCTCGTGCCTTTCGTGGGCACCCAGCTGTCGAGGGCGAAGGCGAGTTCGATCTCGTCGGCTGCGGGCAGATCGGCCATGGCGGCGCTGGCGAGAAGGTCGCCGAGCCCGCCGTAGAAGGCGATCGCGGGCGCGACCACGATACCCGCCGCGGTGGCGCGATCCTGGTAAGTCGCAACGGTTTCGGCGACCACCTCCACCTCGGCGGCGACGTCGACGTAGTGCACGCCCGCGCGCAGGGCGGCCTCGACCACTGCCGGGACCGTATCGCCGAACGGTCCGGCCGCGTTGATCACGGCCACACTGCCCGCGAGGGCGCGATCGAGCGCCGCCGGGTCATCGATGGTCGCGGGCCGAACCTCGAGCCCGGGATATACGCCGGCGAGTCCGCGCAGCCGAACTTCGTCGCGACCGGACAGGATCGGCGTCCAGCCGTGCCGCACCAGTTCGGCGACGATGAAGCGGCCGGTGTGGCCGTAGGCGCCGAAAACGGCCACGGACGAAGGCATGTCGGATCTCCTCGAAGTGCGATGGTGTCGAGTCGAGCCAACTCGTGCCGGGTGCCGCGGATTCCCGCCCGGCGGAATTCCGCGAGCGCCCGGCCGCCGTTCAGCCCGCGGCGACCACCTCGATCTCGACAAGCCACTCGCTGACCAGCGTCTGCACCACGATGGCGGTGGTCGGCACCGCGCGGCCGTTCAGCGCGGCGACCCGGGCCGCGGCGTTCGCGTCGGCGTAGGCCGGGTCGCGCAGGTAGCTGGTGAGCCGGACGATGTTGTCGACGGTCATGCCCGCCGAAGCGAGGATGGCGCGCAGGTTCGACCAGATCAGGTCGAGTTGTTCGGCGAGGGTCGCGCCGGGTTTCCCGTCGGGGTCCAAGCCCATCGTGCCCGAGATGAACAGCAGGCGTTCGGCGCCTCGCACCTCCATCGCGTGCACATAGTCGTCGGTCGCGGCGTAGACGCCTTCGGTCGGATTACGCGGTTCGAGCTCCACCCCGTCGATCTTGCCAGGCAATGGGATTCACGGGAAACTCTTGACCACGATAGTTTTGGTCGCCTAAACTAAAACTAGTTCACGAGAGGAAGTGATCACATGGGATACGGGAATTGGGACGACACCGCCTACCGGGCGGCCAAGACCTTCCGTGCCAGCCGGGGGCTCGACGACTTCGGATACACCGCCGAGATGCAGGGCGTGCCCTACGACAGCTGGCAGGCGCATCCGACGCTCGACCCGCTCGGGGTCACGGTGCGGGAATGCCGCGACTCCGCCGACCACGACAACTCGCTGCCCATCGCGGTGCTGTTCGACGTCACCGGCTCGATGGGCCGGGTGCCGCGGATCATGCAGCAGAAGCTCGGCACGCTGCACGGCCTGCTGCAGCGCAAGGGCTACGCGGACGATCCGCAGATCCTGTTCGGCGCCATCGGCGATGCCGACACCGACCGAGTGCCGTTGCAGGTCGGGCAGTTCGAGTCGGACAACCGGATGGACGAGCAACTGCGCGCCATCCTGCTCGAAGGCGGTGGCGGTGGGCAGAAGTCCGAAAGTTACGAGCTGGCGGCCTATTTCATGGCCACCCACATCGTGACCGACGCTTGGGAGAAGCGGGGCAAGAAGGGCTATCTGTTCCTGATCGGCGACGAGCTGAACAAGCCGAAGCTGGCGTCGCGGCACATCCGCAGCGTGATCGGCGACAGTGTGCGCCGCGACATCTCGGTGGAATCCATCTACCGCGAACTCGCCGAGCGCTGGCACGTCTACTACATCCTGCCGAATCAGTCGAACTACTACGACGATCCGGAAATCGCCGAGCACTGGCGCGGACTGCTCGGCCAGCACTTCATGAAGCTGGACGAGCCCGCCGCGGTCTGCGAACTCATCGCGCTGACCATCGGAGTGGCGGAGAACCGCGTCGACGTGGATGGGGGGCTGGCGGATCTGCGGGACGTCGGGTCGGCGGCCGAGGCCGCGTCGGTCGGTAAGGCGTTGGCGGCCACCGGTCCGCGGATGCGGGCATTGCCCAGCGGACGCCGCTGAATCCGGCTGGCCCGGTGTGGAATAGACAGGAGCCGAGCATGTTTCGATCGCACATCGTCGTTGTCGACCTGGGATTCGGGGACGCGGGAAAGGGCGCGACGGTCGACTGGCTGTGCTCGGCCGAGGCGGGGCTCGAGGTGGCGGCCGTGGTGCGATTCAACGGGGGAGCGCAGGCGGCGCACAACGTGATCGCCCAGGGGCGCCACCACACCTTCGCCCAGTTCGGGTCCGGCACGTTCTCCGGTGTGCCGACATTGCTGTCCCGGCACATGCTGGTCGAGCCGATCGCGCTGGCCGGCGAGGCCGAACAGCTCGCCGTGCTCGGCGTGCGAGATCCGTTGTCGCTGTTACGCATCGACGGACGAGCTCGGCTCACCACGCCGATCCATATCGCCGCGAACCGTGCGCGCGAGGACGCGAGGGGTTCCTCGCGGCACGGTTCCTGCGGGCGGGGTATCGGCGAGACGGCGGCGTACGCACTCGAGCACGCGGCGCCGACCGTAGCGGATTGCCTGCGCCCCGAGGTGCTTCGGGAGAAGCTCGCGAGTCTCGCCGCGCACTACGGTGCGTTGATCGCGAACAGCGAACACGGGTACGAGCCGATCGATGATCTGGTCGAGATGTATCGGGAGTTCGCCGCGGCCGTCCGCATCGTCGGCGGCGAACAGCTGGAAGGGTTCGCGCGCCGCGGCCGGCTCGTCTTCGAAGGGGCGCAGGGGGTGCTGCTCGACGAATGGCGCGGCTTTCACCCGCACACCACCTGGTCCACCGTCGAACCCCGCAACGCCCGTGCACTGCTCGCCGAGATCGGCGCGAGCTGTGACGTCCTCGGAGTCACCCGCACCTACCTGACCAGACACGGTGCGGGCCCGTTTCCCACCGAGGACAGCGCACTCGACCTGCCGGAACGGCACAACACCACCGGCCGCTACCAGGGCGAGTTCCGCCGCGGACACCTGGACCCCATTCTGCTGCGCTACGCCATCGCGGTGTCCGGCGGGATCGATGCGCTGGCCGTAACCCACCTGGATGCCCCGGGAACCCGTTATGCGGCAACGGAATACCGCACCGAGCGCGGCGTTCTCGCCGAACTGCCGCCCGGCGACTGGCAAGACCTCGCCCACCAGCAACGGTTGACCGACCTCCTCGCCCACGCCGACCCAGTGCTCACCGAGCTCCCCACCGACGTGGTGCCCTGGCTGGAACAGCAGCTGGGCACCCCCGTAGCCCTCACCTCCGACGGCCCCACCCGCGCCCACCGCACCCCAGCCCTCGCCACTGCGGCACGATAGGCGTGGCAGCGTACTTCCGGGTCGACAGCCCCGGGGTCGAACACAACCGCAGGGTCACGCTGAGGCGAGTCCACCGGGGCCGGTCTGCGCCCACGGCCGGTACCAGGCGCGCACCTGGCGCGGGCCCCGTCCGTGCGCCGACTCGTCCGGCGGAAATCGGTGACGTCGACATGATGTGCCGCGTCGGGCGGAGTGGCTGGGGTGGGGCAGGATTGGGCGGCGTGGAGCAGTCTGTGGTTTCGGTGGATGTGGTGACGTTGCGGTTCTGGGGTGACGACGCCGAGGTGCGCTTGGGGGTGGCGTCGCGGGCGCTGGATCCGTTCGCCGGTGAGCTGGCGTTGCCGGGTGTGCTGCTCGGGCGGGGGGAGCGGTTGGTGGAGGCCGCGCGCCGGGCCGTGCACACGAAGCTCGGGGTACCGCAGGCGGCGATCGGTGCGGTCGGTCAGCTGGTGACCTTCGATGAACCGAATCGTGACCCCCGCGGGCCGACGCTCTCGATCGCCATGTGGGCGGTGGTCGGACCGCACGAGGGGCCCGCGCACTGGGTCGAATTCGACGGAGTGCCCGAGCTGGCCTTCGACCACAACCGGATCGTCGAGGCTGCCCGCGGGCTCCTTTCCGGTCTGCTGTGGAAGGACCTGCCCTTCACCCGCGCCCTGATCGGCGACGAGTTCCCGGCCACCCGCGCCGTCGCAGCCACCACCGCCCTGGCCGGCGCTCGCCCCGACCCCGCCAATCTCAACCGCACCCTCGCCGCCCTCCCCGGCCTGGCCCGCACCACCGAACGCCGCCGCGTCAAACCCACCGGCCGCCCCGCCGCCATCTGGGCCTTCGACCCCGAGCCGTCCGCGGAGTAGGCCGCTTTCGCCCCCAGGCCGAGTTGCCGGGTGGCGCTGGGCAGCCTGCACCACTTCTGGGCTGCTGGTGCGGGGCGGATTCAGAATGAATCAGTGGCGAGGTGCGGGGTGAGGGTGTAGACGGCGTAGGGGCGGCCGAGGACCGGGTAGGAGACGTTGCGGACCGGGATACCGCCTGGTGTGCAACCGATTTCGGTGCCGGCGTGGGCGTGGCCGTGGACGGCGAGGGTGGCTCTGCCTGCGTCGACGGCCCGGCCGAGGTCGGCGCAGCCGAGGCCGGGGTAGATCTTGGGCGGCTCGCCTGCCAGGGTGTCGAGGGTCGGCGCGAAATGCATGAGGGCGATGCGGATTTCGGTGTCCAAGGTGTCGAGGGCCTGCTGTAACCGCAGCGCGTCCAGCGGGCTGCGGCGCATCCGTTCGCGGTGCTCCACGGTGCCGGTGTCCGGGTTGCCGGGGTGGTCGGGGAAGCCGCCGCTGCCGCCCATGACGCCCGCGATGCCGAGCCGAAAACCGTTCAGCTCGAGGGTGATCGCGGTCCCGTCGAGCATATGCACGCCGGCGGCGGTGAGCTGGGCGGCGATGCGATAGCCGAGCCGCCGGTCGTGATCGTGGTTGCCGAGCACCGCGACGACCGGCACGGGCAGGTCGCCGATTTCGGCGCAGAGCAGGTCGGTCTCGGCGAGCGTGCCGCCGTCGGTGAGATCGCCCGCGAGCAGCAGGACGTCCGCCTGCTCGGCCAGACGGCGGAACGCGGGACGAAAACGTCCGGCAACGGCGGGGCGCAGATGGGTGTCCGCGACGGCCGCGACCCGGACACCGGGCCGCGCGGAATCGGCTGACATGGCGTCAGCCAGCCACACCGGTGCCGCAGTGTCAACCGAAATCCGGCGTTCACCCACCCGCTACCCACCTGTGAGCTTGTCGAATAGCTTTCGGCTATGGATAGTTCAACCCCTGTTCAGCGAGGGAACGGGCATTGCCGCGAGCGATGAAGCATCGGTGAACACTGCTCGCGGAGGCTATCCGCGCGGCCGGTGCGCCCCGCATGGTTCGGGGTATGCGCCTCGTTGCCAAGGCCCTCGCCGTCGCCGCCGCGACCGTGCTGCCGCTGACCGTGGTCGCCGGTGTGGCGCAGGCGGACACCCGCGTGGACAAGGTTGTCGTGATCGGGCTGGACGGCCTGATGTTCGACAAAGTGAAGCAGGTACAGGCCCCGAATCTGTTGCGGCTCAGCGCAGAAGGGCTGCTCAGCCGTTCCTCGATCGCCCCGCACATCACCATCTCCGGTCCGTCCTGGGCGTCGGTGCTGACCGGCGTGTGGGACCGCAAGCACGGTATCGAGGACAACAATTTCACCGCCGCGCCGTTCGCGGCCTACCCGACGGTGTTCACCCAGCTCGAGCGGGCCGATCCGGCGCTCAAGACCCAGTCCATCGCCACCTGGGATCAGATCGCGACCATGACGGGCAGCGGTGATCCGCGCGCCGACGTGGTCGTTTCCACCCCGCCCGTGCCGGACGACCCCGACGAGGCGAAGACCGACGCGGCCACCACCACCGCCGTGGTCGCCGCCGTCACCAAGTTCGCGCCCGACTTCCTTTTCACGCACCTGGACCAGGTCGATCACGCCGGTCATCAGGACGGCGGCGCGTCCGACGACTACCTCGACGCCGTCCGGCGCATCGATGCGCAGGTGGGCCGGATCGCCGCCGCGGTGGACGCGCGGGCACAGGCCAATCCGGGCGAGCGCTGGACCATCCTGGTCACCGCCGATCACGGACACACCCCGAAGGGCGGCCACGGCGGCCGATCCGCGGACGAGACAACGAATTTCGTCATCGCCCGGGGCCCGGACTTCGCCGCGGGCAGCACCTCCGCACGGTTCACCCTGGTCGACATCACCCCGACCGTGGTCGATCTGCTGGGTGTCGCGGCGAGTCCGGACTTCGACGGCCGGTCGATGATCACCCGCACGCCCCACGACGTGGCCACTATCCGTTAGCGATCAGTCCGGCGACAAACGCCTCCGCGCGACGCCTGATATGTCACGCTTTCCCGTACGCCTCGGAGTACTCGGCGAACCTCGTGCCATCCGGCCCGAGACCCCCATACCGCACCCCCGTCGTCGCGCGCCGGACAGCACTGCGCCGTCGGGACTAAAGTTGGTGGTCTGGGCGGTTGCCACGGTCGGATAGGGTGGTCCGATCGAGGCACGCGGCGCGAACGACAGGCCCGGAGGCGGCAGCCTGCGTAACCACGGAGGGTCCGTGCGCGCCGCCAGTGGGCACTGAGAGGTGGTGGCATGACTCAGCACTTGGGCGAGGCGAATGTCGAGCAATCGGCAGGAGCCCCGCAGTCGAACGGTGCCGCCACCGGGGGAGAACCGCCTAAACCCGGTACCCCTGCCCGACCGGCCGGCGCGACCGCGGCGGTGCCGACCTCGGCCTCGCGCCGGGTGCGCGCCAGGCTCGCCCGCCGGATGACCGGTCAGCGCGGTATCGCCGCGGTGAAGCCGGTGCTGGAACCGCTGGCCAGCGTGCACCGTGAGCTGTATCCGAAGGCGAACCTGACGCTGTTGCAGCGCGCCTTCGACGTGGCCGACGAGCGGCACAAGCATCAGTTCCGCAAGTCCGGCGATCCGTACATCACGCATCCGCTCGCGGTGGCCAACATCCTGGCCGAGCTCGGCATGGACACGACCACGCTGGTGGCCGCGCTGCTGCACGACACCGTCGAGGACACCGGCTACTCGCTCGAGCAGCTGACCCTGGACTTCGGTCCCGAGGTGGCGCACCTGGTGGACGGCGTCACCAAGCTGGACAAGGTCAATCTCGGCGCGGCCGCCGAGGCCGAAACGATCCGCAAGATGATCATCGCGATGGCGCGCGATCCGCGCGTGCTGGTGATCAAGGTCGCCGACCGGCTGCACAACATGCGCACCATGCGCTTCCTGCCGCCGGAGAAGCAGGCGAAAAAGGCGAAGGAAACGCTCGAAGTCATTGCGCCGCTTGCCCATCGCCTCGGTATGGCGACGGTCAAGTGGGAGCTGGAGGACCTCGCGTTCGCCATCCTGCATCCGAAGAAGTACGACGAGATCGTGCGCCTGGTCGCCGACCGGGCGCCCTCACGCGACACCTACCTGGCCAAGGTGCGCGCCGAGATCGTCAATACCCTTGCGGCCTCCCGGATCAACGCGATCGTCGAGGGTCGCCCGAAGCACTACTGGTCGATCTACCAGAAGATGATCGTCAAGGGTAAGGACTTCGACGACATCCACGACCTGGTCGGCATCCGCATCCTCTGCGACGAGGTGCGTGACTGCTACGCCGCGGTCGGCGTGGTGCACTCGCTGTGGCAGCCGATGGCGGGCCGGTTCAAGGACTACATCGCCCAGCCGCGCTACGGCGTCTACCAGTCGCTGCACACCACCGTGGTCGGCCCGGACGGCAAGCCGCTGGAGGTGCAGATCCGCACCCAGGACATGCACCGCACCGCGGAGTTCGGCATCGCCGCGCACTGGCGGTACAAGGAGACCCGCGGCAAGCACTCCAACGACAGCACCGAAGTCGACGACATGGCGTGGATGCGTCAGCTGCTCGACTGGCAGCGCGAGGCGGCCGACCCGGCCGAGTTCCTGGAGTCGCTGCGTTTCGATCTGAAGTCGCCGGAGATCTTCGTGTTCACCCCGAAGGGCGACGTGATCACGCTGCCGCAGAAGTCGACTCCGGTCGATTTCGCGTACGCGGTGCACACCGAGGTCGGGCACAAGTGCATCGGCGCCCGGGTGAACGGCAGGCTGGTCGCGCTGGAGCGGCAGCTGGAGAACGGTGAGGTCGTCGAGGTGTTCACCTCGAAGGCGCAGAACGCCGGGCCGAGCCGGGACTGGCAGAACTTCGTGGTCTCCCCGCGCGCCAAGGCCAAGATCCGGCAGTGGTTCGCCAAGGAGCGCCGCGAGGAGGCCCTGGAGAACGGCAAGGAGCAGATCTCCAAGGAGGTCCGCCGGGTCGGTCTGCCGCTGCAGCGGTTGATGAGCGTCGACGCGATGACCGCGGTCGCGCACGAACTGCACTACACCGATATCTCCACGCTGTACACCGCGGTCGGTGAGCACCAGGTCTCCGCGCATCACGTGGTGCAGCGCCTGATGGCGCAGCTGGGCGGCATCGGTGACGTGGAGAACGAGCTGGCCGAGCGGTCCACCCCGTCGACCACCCCGGCGCGGCAGCGGACCACCGGCGACGCGGGTGTGCTGATTCCCGGGGCGCCGGGCACGGTGGCCAAGCTGGCCAAGTGCTGTACGCCGGTGCCGGGCGACGAGATCATGGGCTTCGTGACGCGCGGCGGCGCGGTCAGCGTGCACCGCACCGACTGCACCAACGCCGGATCGCTGCAGGATCAGGCCGAACGCATCATCGAGGTGGCCTGGGCGCCGTCGCCGTCCTCGGTGTTCCTGGTGGCCATCCAGATCGAGGCGCTCGACCGTACCCGGTTGCTCTCCGACGTGACGAAGGTGCTCGCCGACGAGAAGGTGAACATCCTGTCCGCGTCGGTGGCCACGCACGGCGACCGGGTGGCGATCAGCAAGTTCACCTTCGAGATGGGCGATCCGAAGCACCTGGGCCATCTGCTGAACGTGGTCCGCAATGTGGAAGGCGTCTACGACGTCTACCGCGTTACCTCCGCCGCCTGATATCCGGGTTGCTGGTCAGCTCCCCTTGACGTGTCATTGGCTTTGGCATTGGCAACATTTGGGCAATCCATTTGCCGACGCGGTGGTTTCTGTCCGAATGCCGGCGTCGTCGCGCGGCCGGAAGTTGGCGTCGCGGTGGGCTTTTCGCGTCGCGGGTGGATCGCCGACCGGTTGCTCTCGTTTTCGGACCATCGGAAAGTTGCCGGAGGGTTATTGACGGCACGCCGGAATGTGTCAGAGTGCTTTCGGCAGTTCATGCAAACTTTTCGGCGATGCCACAGCAATAGCCGGAATCTGTTACGGTCTATTGCGTTTCATGGCGTTGATGATAGCTGCGGCAACACGGATTGATTGCGGATCGCTATGACTAACTATTCGGCAGGTGTCACGGGGGTGCTGACAGCACTCGCCGTGACTGTGGCTACCGCGGGAATCGCCGTAGCCGATCCGCCGAAACCCGCGGGCCCGTCGACGAACATCGCGCTCAGCGCTTGTCCGGCACTGTACGCCTTGGGAATTCAAGGTACCGGCGAATCGTCGCCGGATGCCGCGCCGTCCACCGACACCGGAATGCTGTCCACCGTCTTCCGGCCGATGCTGGCCAAGGCGGCGGACGCCGGTCTGGTGGACCGTGCCTATGTGCCCTACGAATCCAGTTTCGGCGGCGCAACCGCCGGCGCCGCGGTGCCGTACTCGGAATCGGTCACCGGCGGCCTGGTCCGGCTGCGGACGATGGCCAAGAACGTCGCCGACCGGTGTGCCGACACCCGGTTCGCGGTGGTCGGCTACTCGCAGGGCGCGCACGTCGCTTCGGTCTTCGCCCAGGAGGTCGGACAGGGGAACGGGGTGCTGCCCGCCGACAAGGTCGCCGCGGTGGCCCTGTTCGGCGACCCGACCCGCAACGCGGGCGCCCCGCTGTTCCCCGGTTCGCCGGGCAAGGCGACGCCCGATCCCGCCCCGGGCACGGCGGGTGATCGGCTGGCCGAACTCACCGCGCTGCCGCTGACGCCGGCCACCGGCGGCGGCATCGGCCCGGACCGGGACCGGGCGGCCAATTTCGGGGCGCTCACCGGCCGCGTGGCGAGTTTCTGCGCCGCGGGCGACCTGGCGTGCGACGCACCGCAGGGCGCGCCGATTCTGAAGGCCGTCACCAACGTCGTCGGGCAGTCCAAGCTCAGCGGTGGCGACCCGATCACCTCGCTGGTCTCCATCGCCCAGGCACTGGCGTACACCTCGATCAAGACCGCGACCAAAGTGGTCAACGAGGACGTGCAGGGCAATTCGCTCGCCACGCTGTCGCTCTCGCCCAAGAAGTCGATCTCCGAGCGGCTCGCCGACGCCGCCGACCCGCGGACCCCGCTGGACCTGCCCGCGGCGCTGCAGGCGCTGCTGAAGGTCGGCATGATCGGGTTGAACGCGGTCGTCACGGTGGTGAAGTCGGTGCTCAACCCCGCCGCCATCAGCGAACTGGCCACCGCCGGACTGTCCGATCCGCCGGCCGCCCTGCTTTCGCTCGGTACCAAACTCGCGGGCGCGCTGACTCAGCTCGTGCCGCCGACCACGGGTGTTCGATTGGTGAACCAGGCCTTCGACGCGGTTGTACAGAACATCACCGACAACAGCGAATTACTCAATGCCACCACCTGGGTGCGATATTGGGACACCGTGCAGCGCCATCACGCGTACAACACCGCGACGGTCGCCGCGAACGGTGACACACCCACGACATTCGTGGCCGATTGGTTTGCCGCGATCGCCCGCGATATCGCCGGTGCATTCGGCGCGAACGGCAGTCCACGCGGTGGCGCAGATAAGCCACCGACGGGATTCTTCGGCGAGCAATCCGGCGCGTCGACTACGCCGAATTCGTCCGGTACGGGACAATTTCCGTTCGGGACAGGAGCCGATGGCGCCTCATCCGGCGGCGCGACGTCGATTCCGCCCACCGATCGACCCGGCACCGCCAACACCTACCCGTTCTCCACGAACTGATCGCCGAGAGGGTCCGACGATGCTGCATCATGCGTCTCGCTCAGCGGGAATGGGGGAATGTTGAAGTCGTACAAAGATCTGTCGCGGTGGTACGGCGCACTGGAGCCGGAGACCGCCCCGGTGCACCGGGACGAGACGGACGCGGTACAGCTCGACGACGACGGCCCGGCCCGGTACCCGCACTACATCCGCGACGAGCCCGCGCCCGAGGTGCCCGCCGAACTCGCCGCCCAGCGCAGCGAATTCACCGGCGGCTGGTCGGATTGGGTGGGGCGCGCGCCCGGCCCGGACGACGACTACACCCCGCGCGACGCCGACCTGGTGCGCTTCCCGTGGCCCGACGAGGACGACTACGACCACTTCGACCAGCCGCGCCGGCGCCCGTCCGGTGCGCTGCGCGCGCAGGCGCGGGCGCGCGGGTCGCGCCGGACCCGGGTGTTCGTGGTGCTGATCATCGCCGTGCTGCTGCTCGGCGCGGCGGCCGCGGGCGTGCTGTTCCTGCTGAATTCGGCGAACCACCGGGCCGCGCCCAGGACGCCGACGCCGGCCGCCTCGGTGCAGTTCACCGCGGGCAGCGTGCAGGCGGGCGTGAGCACCGACAGCTTGCTCAGCCGGTCGCAGGCGGGTGTGTCCACCCACCGCCCGAACGGCGCCTGCCCCACCGAACACGCGGCGACCATCGTGCGCGGTGCCGAAAAGGGCAGCACCGCAACGGGTCCCGACGCCATCATGGCGTTCCAGTACGCCTACTACGTCGAGCGGTCCGGCGAACGGGCCAGGCAGGCGGTCGCCGACGACGCGACTGTGTCACCCGCCGCGACCATCCAACGCGGCATCGATACGATCCCCGCCGGAACCACCCACTGCGTGCGGATCGTGACCATCGCGGACAACCGGTACTCGGTGGAGGTCACCGAGTACCGCCCCGGCGGCGTGCCCGCCACGTACAACAAGCAGACGGTCACCACCGCGGTGATCGACGGCCGCACCCTGATCACGGGCATCGCGGCCGGGTAGAGGAGAGCAGGAAGCGATGGGAGAGGACTGGAGCCGCTGGCTCGACGAGGCACCCGAAGCGGGTGAATCGTCGGGCAAGCCTGGGCGCTCCAAGGCTCCGGTGGTGCGATTGCGGCGCGGCAAGGGCGGTGGTTCCGGCGCGGAACAACCGTTACAACGTCCGATCCTGGTGGTCGGCGGCTGCGGTGGCGCGGGCACCACCACCACGGCGCTCGGCATCGCCGGCGAGCTCGGCATGGCGGGTACCCCCACGGTCGCGGTGGACGCGACGCAGGCCGGCAGCGACCTCGCGCTGCGCGGCGCGGACGAGCACCTGCACCCGATCAGCCTGCAGTCCTGGCTATACGGCCGCGGCGACGACGAACCCGCGCCGCTGAAGGAATGCCTGTCCCGGGCGACCTCGGGCATCGGCCTGCTGTGGCGGGACTCGGCGCCGCTGCGCCGGCGTGCGACCTACCTCACGGTGGCGCGCGCGGTGTACGACTCCGGGCACACCGCGGTGTACGACGGCGGCAGTCCGATTGCCGGACGGCAGCTACGGCCTCTGCTCGATGACGCGGATGTCGCTCTGGTACTTGCCATTCCGGCGCGCGCCGACGCCGCGAACCGGTTGCGGGTCACCCTGGAATGGCTGGACGACCAGTTCGGGGACTCCTCGGAGGGGCAGGGCGGCGGCATCGTCGGCGACACCACCATCGTCATCTCGCACCAGCATCCCGGCACCGAATCGCGCGTTGCCGAGCATTTGCGTGAGCATCTGTCCGGGTGGGTGCGCGATATCCGCGAGATTCCCTATGACCCGCACCTGGCCAGAGGCGAGCTGGTCCGCCACGCCTCGTTGGCCATCGAGACGCGCCGGGCTTATGGGCGCCTGCTCGCCGGGGTGGCATCATGACCGCCGCCATGAGTTTTCGACGTCAACAACCCGAATCCGCGCCCGTCGGTGTCGTCGCCCCGCCGGAGTCGCGGCGCGCCCCCATCTGGGACCGTCCGGTGCCCGGAATCGGCCGCGCACCGCTGGTCTGGCTGCTCGGCGTACACGGCGGTGCGGGCGCCAGTAGCCTCGCGCATGTGCTTGCGCCCGCGGCGGATTCGAGCAGACGCTGGCCCGGTGTCTTCGATCGCGAGTCCCCCTTCGTCGTGCTGGTGGCCAGGGAGACCATCTCGGGCCTCACCCGCGCGCACGATCTACTGCGCCAACATCATTCGGGTTTCGCGGGTTCCTGCGAGGTGCTCGGGCTGATCACCGTCGCGGCCCGGCCCGGCCGGCTGCCCGCCGAGATCCGCCGCTATCGCGACGTGGTCGGTTCGCTGGCCGGCCAGTTGTGGCAGGTCCCGTGGTACGAGGAGTGGACGCTGGTAGAACCGGAGAAGTTGCCGGTGTGGACGCCGGGCGACCCGATGCCACCGAAGAAGCGCAAGATCGATCCGCTGGAGGAGGTACCGCTCGATGTCCGAGAGCTCGGCGCCGACATCGTCGCGGCGGCACGCACGGCACTGGAGGAGGCGGAACTCGACGATCCGGCGCACCGGGGCGGCCGCAAGCCGCCTGATCAGTGACCTCACGCATGGAATCGGCGACGACCCAACTACTTTCGAGAAAGGCACCCGATGAGCACGATTCTCCTCGCCGTGCAGGAGACGTACGGCACCGTCCTTGCGCAGGTCGGTAATCCGACCCCGGAGGCGCCTCCGGGCTCGGAGAAGATCCTGCAGCTGGTGCGCTACCTGACCTGGTTCGTGCTGCTCTCCGGCATCTGCGGAATCACCTACGCGGGTGGCAAATTCGCGTGGGAGAAGTGGACCGGTGGCGGGCTGGAGTCGCCGAAGATGGTGGCGGGGGCCATGATCGGCGGCGTCGTCGCGACCAGCGCGGGCACCATCATGAACGCCGTCATCGGAACCTGATGTCCGCGATGGGAACCGTGCGCGCGTCGGCAGTCGAGCTGCTGGCCTACAAGCAGATGCCGTCGGAGGTACTGCAACCGCTGATGCAGCTGCTGAACTGGCTGCTCTGGTTCGTCCTGCTGGTGTGCCTGGCCTGGATGATCGTCTCGGCGGGCCGGCTGTGGATCGCGTTTCGCAGCGATCTGGCGATGAACGACGCCTCGCACGGGGTGCTGATGAGTCTGCTCGGAGCGACGGTGGCCAGCACAGCGTCGGGGATCGCCTTGGCGTTCCTGCCGACGTGAGCGAGCGCAGGGGGACCACGGCGGGGGCCTTCGGCGCCGCGCTGCTGCTCGCCACGGTGGGCTGCGGCGGCGGTGACGAGCAGACCGGACCCGACCTGTCCGCGCCGCCGACCGGCGTGCGCTGGCAGCCGTTCCAGGGTGTGGCGTTGCCGCATACCGATCAGGGGCCCAAGTCGGTCGCCGACGGCGCCGCAACGGGTTTCGAGCATTCGCCGCGCGGCGCGGGCGTCGCCGCGATCACGCACGCGGTGCGGCTCGCGGTGGCTGCCGACAGCCAGTGGGCGAAAGTCGCGGCGCGCGAACTCGTTCCGGGTCCGGCCAAGGACGAGTGGGCGATCAACCGGTTCCAACTCTCGATCACCGGCCCGGCCGCGCCCGAGTACGCGCCGAGAGTGCTCGGCTACAAGATCACCGGTTACACCGACGAACGCAGCACCGTCGATGTGCACACCGAATACTCCGACAACTCCAAGGCGGTGAACCACACCACCGTCGAATGGTTCGGCCAGGACTGGCGCTTACGCCTGCCCGATCCGGGCACCATGGCCAGACCGATCGATCCGATCGACGTATTACCCACCGACACCGTGAAATTGGAGGCACCGCAGTCATGAGTGAGAAGGAGTCGTACGCGCGCGATCGCGTCTCCTTCGGTGCCGTGGCGTCCGCCGCCGTGCTGGCGCTCATCGTGATCGTGGGCATCATCGTGTACGTCAGCCGCGACGACGGCGGCGCGGCGGCCACCGGTCCCGTAGCCGCGGAATCGGCAGGCGGCTCCGGCTTCGGCAACCCCGAGGTCGATATCCTCGGCCGGCGCGTCGATGTGCCGAACAACGCTGCGGGGCAGATACTTCCGCAGGATCCGACCCGCCAGCGCAAGCCGGACGACGGTGACTGGCTGACCGCGGCGCCCGAGGGCACCACCGCCCCGCACGGCTGGCAGCGGGTCTACGGCGCGTCGGTGCCGTTCTCCACCTCCGACGGGCCGACCCGCATCGAAGACAATCTGGCCGTGGGCTATTCGCACACGCCGCAGGGTGCGGTGCTGGCCGCGGCGCAGATCACCTACCGGCTCAACGCGAGACCGGCCTTCCGTGACCTGTACGTGCGGCAGGTGCGGGTCTCGGCGGCCCAGATCGCGGCCTACGACCGGGCGCTCGCGGCGGACAAGCTGCCCGAGCAGCAGCCGGAGAAGGTGACCAAGTACTTCGTCGCCTCCGATGCGTTCAAGGTCGACGACTACGCCGACGATCTGGCCATCGTCCGGCTCGCCACGCGCGGGCCGGTGGTGGACGGCAAACAACTGTGGGCGGCGGTCCGCCTGGTCATGGTCTGGGACGCCGGCGACTGGCGGCTCAAGCCCTCGACGTCCAACACCCCGCAGACCGAGTACGTCGAATCGCTCGGCGGGTGGACGAAATGGTGAGCACGGTGAGAAAGGCGCGGGAAACACTTGACGGCCGACCAGCGCAGCAGCGAGGGGTGCACACAATGGTGAGGCGAATACTCACGATTTTCGCGGTCATCTTCACGGTGATGGTCGCGACGCCGACGGTCGCGTACGGGCAGACCTACGGCTTCGACGAGACGTGCAACGAAATCCACGACACGCTCGACAATGTCGGTCTGCCGGGCATCTCGCTCGGCGACGCCGCCTCGGCCGCGTGCAAGGCGGGCAACGCCGCCTCGCATCCAGGCCAGGCCGCCACCGCCGTGAAGGACAAGGCCTGGGATTCGACCTTCGGCAAGGTGGTCGACTCGCTGATGAACGGCCTCGGTGAGGCCATCATCCTGGCGTTGACCTTCTGGATGAAGGTGCCCAACGAGGCGGCCAGCGACTCCGGCTCGCTGTTCACCAAGATCAACGATTACACCTATCAAGCTCAGATATTGCTCTTGATAGCCTCGGTGATCCTGTCCGGCGCCCGGCTCGCCGAGGCCAGACGCGGGGCCACGATGAACGAGGCGGCCGAGTCGTTCCGGATGTTCGCGCGGGTGGTGTTCAGTTCCTGGATGCTGGGCGCGGTGATCGTCGCGGGCACCCAGGCCTCGGATCGCTTCTCCGAGTGGATCATCAACGACTCGACCAACGGCAACGCCAAGGACCTGGCCGAGCTGATGGTGAAAACCAGTAAGTTGCAGGCGTTTTCGCCGGGCTTGGTGTTGATCATCGCGATCGTCGGCCTGCTCGGCGCGCTCGCGCAGATCGTGCTGGCCATCGTGCGCCAGGGTCTGCT
>NZ_BAUA01000093.1 GCF_000710915.1 Nocardia brasiliensis IFM 10847 | reverse complement strand
CTGGCTCGGCGTCTGTCCGCCGTGCCGCTGCGAATAGGTCTGGTGATCGCGGTACTGCTGCTGACGACCACCGCGTTGCTCGCCTCAGGCGTGGCGGTGACCTCGGGCCTGAGCCGCTCGTTGACCGAGCGCACCGACGAGCAGTTGCTCGACGCGGCACATTCCTGGGCCGAGCCGCGGCCGATGAAGGTAGTGCTCTCCGATCAGGGTGCGGTGCAATGGATTCCGGCCGACGCGCCGGCGCAACTGCCGGCACCCCGTTCGATCGGCGATCAGCCGCGGCGGTTCTTCGAGTTGCGCAAGGGCGCCGGAGGTCAGGTTTATACGAAGCCCGATGGCGGCGCTACCAATTCCGGTGCGCCGGAGCTGCCGGCCCAGCTCGGCGACACCCCGACGACGGTGGGATCGAGCGGTGGGTCGTCGGTGCGGTGGCGGGTCCTGTCCATCTCGAACGAATACGGATCGACCATCATCGCCTTGCCGCTGACCGACAACCAGGAGACCGTGTCCCGCCTGATCTTCTTCGAACTGGCCATAGGCACAACGGCATTGGTCGCGCTCGGCGTGCTCGGCTACCTGGTGATCCAGCGCAGCCTGCGGCCACTGCGCGCGGTGGAGGACACCGCCGCGGCGATCGCGGGCGGCAACCTGCACCGGCGGGTTCCGGTGCGCAACGTGGACACCGAGGTCGATCATCTGGCGCGCTCGTTGAACGAGATGCTGGCGCAGATCCAGTACGGCGTCGCCGCCACCGAGGCGTCCGAGGAAGCGGCGCGGCGCTCCGAGGCCAGGATGCGCCGCTTCATCGCGGACGCGAGTCACGAGTTGCGCACCCCGCTGACCACGATCCGCGGCTTCGCCGAGCTGTATCGGCAGGGAGCGAGCACGGACGCGACCATGGTGGTCGGCCGGATCGAATCGGAGGCCGAACGGATGGGATTGCTGGTGGAGGACCTGCTGCTGCTGGCCCGGCTCGACGAGAAGCGGCCGCTGGCGCGCCAACCGGTGGATCTGCTCGCGCTCGCGGGCGACGCGGTGCACAGCGCGCAGGCCATGGCCGCCCGCCAGCACCCGCCCGACACACCGCAGCGCCGCATCGGCCTGGTGATCGAACCGGGCGAGGGCACCCTCGATGTGCTGGGCGACGAGCCGCGACTGCGCCAGGTGCTGGCCAATCTGCTCGGCAACGCCCTGACCCACACCCCGCCCGCAGCCGCCGTCGTCGTCCGGCTCACGCCTTGCGTCGACGAAGTGCGTCTCGACGTGATCGATTCCGGGCCCGGGCTTTCGCCCGAGGCGGCCGCGCGGGTGTTCGAGCGCTTCTACCGCACCGACGCCTCCCGGACGCGAGCGAGCGGGGGCACCGGGCTCGGCCTATCGATCGTGCAGGCGCTGGTCGCCGCGCATGGCGGCCGGGTGAACTTGGACAGCAGTCCGGGCGAAGGCGCCACGTTCACCGTTTTCTTGCCGCGCAGCCCGTCGACCTCCTAGATCGGCCCGCGCGCACCGTGTTTCATCGCTGACCGGCGACGAGCACGTCGTCGAGCGGCGGGCTCTGCGGCACCGCGCCCTCCTCGATGAACCACTCCCACCGCATGATCCGGCCCAGCATCCAGGTCGGCATCCGCACCAGCAGTTCGGCGACGGTCGCGAATCCACTCGTGCCCGCGAGCACCGAGCGGTGCGCCGCGAGCGCGGTCCGGCGCTGCCCCGCGAAGCGGCGCACATCGATACGGTGGGTGATCTCGGCGGCCGGACTGTACACGGCATCCAACCGCGCGAGGTTGCTCCGGATGCGGAGTGCGGAGAGCAAACGCGCTATGGGCAGCGCGTTTTCGCGTGGCATGGTGGCTTGCAGAACCCGCACGCCTGTCAATTCCGCCGCCCGGCTGCCCACCTCGCTGACCCGCACGTGATCTCGGTGGCCGTAGCCGCCGTTGCGGTCGTAGCTGAACAGGATCTCGGCCGCTTCTTCGCGCAGGATCGCGGCCAGTCGCGCGGCGGCTTCCTCGGGATCGGCTCGGACGAAGCGGGTTCGGTCCGCCGGGTCCGCGTAGAGCACCGCGCCGTGCCCGCTGTCGGCGTAGCCCAGGTGCACAACCCGCGCGACCCCCAATGCAGCTGCGCTGGCGGACAGTTCGGCCAGCCGCGGTGCGGGTCCGTCGAGCGTGGCCATATGTCCATCGGTCGCCACGACGAGTACGGTGCGGTGCCCCGCCGCGGCCAGCTTCGCCAGTGTGCCTCCGGTGAGCAGTGTTTCGTCATCGGGGTGTGCGTGCAATGCCACGACGGTCGCCATCGGACCAGTCTGGCAGCAGTCGGTCGCGGCGGCGGGTCAGCGCAGGATGAGCAGCAGCAGCGCCTTCTGCAACGTGTCGAAGATGCGGGCGACGGTGATCGCGATATCGACGGTACCCATCATCACAGGCCCCCTTTCCGCAGGGACGAACAAGCCTCGATGTACCAATTCAAGACCTGCCATCGCGAATTAGGAAGGGGTACGGGCGCATCTACCGCGGAATCGGTGCGCTACATGCCGACACATTCGATGATCGGCGCCGGATAGTCGGCGGGATCGATGTTCTCGCGCCACGGTGTGTGGATCGCGGCACCGGAAAGATGGGCGAGTTCGGGCAGCCAACGCCGGACGTAATCACCGTTCTCGTCGTAGCGCTTGGCCTGCCGGAGGGGGTTGAGCACGCGATTGGGCCTGGTGTCGGTGCCGGTACCGGCGACCCACTGCCAGTTGAGCTGGTTATTGGCCAGATCCGCGTCCACCAGCCAATGCAGGAAGTGCGCGGCGCCGACGCGCCAGTCGATGCGCAGCGATTTGGCCAGGAAGCTGGCGGTGATGAGCCTGGCCCGGCCGGGCATCCAGCCTTCGGCCTGCAACTGGCGCATGGGGGCGTCGACGATCGGGAACCCGGTGCGGCCGTCCCGCCACGCCGCGGCGGCCTGCGGATCCTCACGCCACTCGCCCGGGCGGGGCCGATAGTCCGACCACGCGATATCCGGCCTGGCCGCGAGCAATTGGTGATGGAAATCGCGCCAGGACAACTGCCTGGCGAAGGCATGGCCGCCGGGGGTGGACATATCGACCCGGTGCACCAGCTCGACCGGCGAGACGCAACCGAAATGCAGATACGGCGAGAGCCGGGAGGTGGCATCGGCGGCGAGGTCGTCGTTGCGCTCCTCATAGTTCTCGATCGGACCGGACAGCCAGTCCCGCACGATCTTTCGCCCCGTCGTCTCGCCGCCGACGGAAAGGTGCGGGGAAGTCGGGCCCGCACAGAGTGCCTCGGGTTCGGGCAGCGGATCGCTGTGCACCGGCGCCACGGTGAGTTCGCGCGGCTTGCCCAGCGGTTTGCGCTGGTGTGCCTCGGTCCAGCGCCGGAAATACGGTGTGAAGACGGCGAAGTGGTCGCGGCCGGTGGACGGGACGAGCACCTCGGGATCGGCGGCGGTGATCGAGGCGGCGTGGCTGTGCAGCAGACAGCTGCGCTGCGCCAACCGTTCCCGCAGCGCCTGTTCCCGCCTGCGGCTGTACCCGCTGACGTCGGCGGCGATGTGCACGCTGTCGGCATGGACCTCGTCGGCCACCGCGGCCACCTGTTCGACGACGTCGCCGCGCCGCACCACCAACTTGCCGCCGAGCGCGCGCAACTCGGCGTCCAGTTCGCTCAGCGCGGCGGCCAGGAAACGCGCCCTGTTCGGGGCCGCGAACCGACCACCGGCGATCGCCTCGTCGATCACGAAAAGCGGTACCACCGAGGCGCCTTCGCGATGTGCCGCGGTGAGCACCGGGTTGTCGCGCACCCGCAGGTCGCGCGTGAACAAAGCGATGGTGACGGTCATCTGCTCCTCTTCGAGTGCTGAGACGAATGCGGTCCGGCGCCCGGAAGGGTGGCGCCGCGGTGCGACGGGCGGCTCAGGCCTACGACCTCGACGCGACCCTCACGAGCGCCGGTCCGAAGGTCACACTGTGCAGAGCGGAACGATCCCGGTGAAGCCACCGGTGCTCGGCGAGGTCAGGTAAAGGCACGGATCCTGGCCCGCCGCAACGATTCCCGCGCGCACCCCCGACCAGGCCGCGGGGTCGAGCCGAGTGTCGCGCGCAAGGACGAAGCCGGACAGCCGGCTCGGGTCGGTGACGACCGCCCAGGAGTAGTCCGGGGCGAGCGCCGTGACGATGTAGTTGGTGGGTCCGTCGAGCCGATCCTGGGTGGGCACGCCCGGAAAGCTCACGTGCAGTTGCGCATTGGTGGTGCGGTCGTTGACCGTCGCGGTGCCCGCGATCTCGTTGTTCCCGTTCGTCCAGGTGGTGCACGTGTTACGCACCGCGACGTTGCCTTGCGCGTCGAGCGAGTAGTTCGCCTTGGTGTCGCGGGCACAGGCGAGGTTGAAGTACTGCGGGACCGCCGCAAGTTGATGCCAGGTACCGAGGTACCGATTCAGGTCCAGCGACGGCACCGGCGCCGGCGCGGCCTGCGCACTACCCGGCGAAAGAACCGCGGCCGCGAAACCGGCCACAACCATGGAAAGACCTACCGGATACCGCTTGCTTCGAGATGTCACACGAACTCCTCGGTTATCGACGATATCCGCCATCCTATCGCATAACGATGCAAAACCGATTCACTATCCCCGGATCGCGTCGAGGCGGAATCCACCGGCCCACCACCCCGCGACAGGTCGAGGCAGACGGGCCGGTCGACCACGCATTGGGCACCGCGGTCGGGCCGCCGGACACTCGGCGCGACGGCGCGACGGCGGTCGTGGTGAATCAGGCGCGGCGGGACAGGCAGAATGAGGCGATGACCGCCGGTTCCGCTCACGCTTCCGACGCGGCCGGCTACACGGTCCGCGCGGTAGCCGAGCGACTCGGCATCCCGACGGCGACGTTGCGGAGCTGGAACCGGCGCTACAACATCGGGCCGCCGCAACATCGGCCGGGCAAGCACCGCCTCTACACCGAAGCCGACATCGCCCAGCTCGGCCGCATGGTGACGCTCATCCAGGACGGCGCGACCCCGGCGGGTGCGGCCGCGGCGGTGCGCGGTCCGGCCCCGCGACTGGGCGATCGGTATCCGTTGCTCGCCGCGGCCTTCATGCTCGAAACCCGCGCGGTATCGGATCACCTGGAGGCCCACTTCCGCGCCTACGGCGTCGCCGATACCTGGGATCGCCTGTGCCGCCCCGCTTTCGCCGACATCGTCGACCGGCAGGGCGCGGGCGAACGCTGCATCGATGTGGAACACCTGCTCTCCTGGTGCATCACCTCAGTGCTGCATCGCACCAACCCGCCGCCGGTCACACCCGCGCCGACGCCGGTGGTGCTGGCCTGCACCAGCGGGGAAACGCACGCGCTCCCGCTGGAGGTGCTGCGCGCGGCACTGGCCGAACGCGATATCGGCGCCCAAATGCTCGGCGCGGACGTACCCACCGGCGCACTGACCGACAGCCTCGCCAGGCACACCCAGCCCGCCGCCGTGGTGCTCTGGTCCCAGCAGGAATCGACCGCACTGACCTCGGCAATCCGCGCGTGCCACGAGGCCGGCGCCCGGGTGTTCGTCGGCGGCCCCGGCTGGGAAGCCGTAATCCTGCCCGACTCCGCCCACCGCGTGGCCAGCCTGCTCGACGCCGTCGAACAACTGAGCTGACCAGACGCGGGCGCAACGGATTCGCCCTCATTCGGCCCGCACTCCGAGGCAATCCTTGACATGCACTGCGCCCGGCCGACGCCGCGCCGGCTACATCACTGAGTCCTGCAGAGATCACCAGGCAAAACGATGCATAAGCGATGCACGTGAAGTTACCGCCGCAATCGTTGGACAACTGCGGGCAACCCGTGCCGGCCGCGGCACAGCCCGCGTCCACACTGTCCGTTCTGCTCGCTACCGAACGGCTCGGCACGGACTTTCCGGCCACACCGGGGCGGCACGGACGGCAGGACCACGCGGTCGTCCGCATCCGGATCCACCGCGTTCGCCGGTTCCCGCTGCGACACGAATTCAGCTACCGGTAACCGGCCGATCTTCGCCGCCTCGATGACCGGCCGTTGCCATTCGGCCACCATCCGTACCATCCTGCGCGCGACAGTGGCAATACCCTTTGCCGCACTTGTGGTCTCGGTGCGCATTCGCAGGCACGGCGTGCAGCCCCGGCACGCGGCCTGCCGCTCGTCCCCGGCCCGCCTAGCACCTCGAGGAGTATTCGCGGTGAGCATCCGATCCCACATCGCGGCACTCCCCGCGACCGCATGGCCCGATATCGAGCGCGTGCCCGCAGGCACTCGCGCCACGCTCGCCGCGGCGGTGGCGGACAAGCTGTTCCGACGCGCCGTGCGCGCGCTTCCGCTCCTGGTCGAGTACCCGGACGGGAGCACGCTCGGCGGAGGCGGCGCGGACGCGCCCCGACTGGTGCTGCACCGCCCCGGCGATTTCGCCACGCGGCTCGGCGTCGGCGGCCTGATCGGTTTCGGCGAGGCCTATATGGCCGGTGACTGGTCCGCACCCGATCCGGCCGCGACGTTGGCGGTGTTCGCCGCGCATATCGACAGCCTCGTCCCGGCGCCGCTGCGCGTGTTGCGCCGGTTCTACGTGGCCAGACATCCGGCCGCCGAACGCAACAGCGAGTCGAACACCCGCGCCAACATCGCCAGGCACTACGACCTGTCGAACAATCTCTTCGAACTGTTCCTGGATGAGACCCTGACCTACTCCAGCGCGCTGTTCCCCGCCACCGCCCCGCCGCCGCGCTGGGCCGACCTCGCCGCCGCCCAACGCGCCAAGATCGATCGGATCCTCGATTGCGCCGGGGTCGGGCCGGGCACCCGGCTACTCGAAATCGGCACCGGCTGGGGTGAATTGGCGCTGCGCGCGGCTGCCCGCGGCGCATCGGTGCGCTCGGTGACCCTCTCGACCGAGCAGCGCGCGCTCGCGCTGGACCGGATCGCGGCCGCGGGGCTCTCCGAGCGGGTCACCGTCGATCTGCTCGACTACCGCCGGGTGAGCGGCGAATACGACGCGGTGGTGTCGGTGGAGATGATCGAGGCCGTCGGCTACGAGTACCTGGAAACCTTCTTCGAGGCCATCGACCGGGTGCTCGCACCGGACGGACGCGCGGTGATCCAGGCGATCACCATGCCGCACCACCGCATGCGCGCCACCCGCCACACCTACAGCTGGGTGCAGAAGTACATCTTTCCCGGCGGCTTCTTGCCGTCCACCCGGCTGCTCGCCGACGTCGCTGCTCGCCGCACCACACTGGTTGTGCGCGAACAACTCTCGATGGGTGAGCACTACGCGCACACGTTGCGGCTGTGGCAGCAGCGGTTCAACGCCCGCACCGAACGGGTCGCCGAATTGGGCTTCGATCCGATCTTCCGGCGGATGTGGCGGCTGTATCTGGCGCATGCCGAGGCCGGATTCCGCTGCGGCTACCTGGATGTGCACCAGATCCTGCTGACCCGCGACGCCACGACATGACGCGGGGTCGAACTCAGGTACGGCCGAGCAGATGTCGCAGCGTGGTCCCGAGATCAGGTGTGCGGAAACGATGCCCGGCTCGCTCCAGCGCAGCGGGCAGCACGCGCTGACTCGCGGCGGCGAGTTCGCGCGCACCCTGCTCACCGAGCAGCAGCGCCGGACCGAACTCGGGTACCGGGAGCAACGCGGGCCGGTGCAGTACCGCCGCCAGCACGTGGGTGTATTCACTGTTGCGCACCGGCTGTGGCGCAACAGCATTCACGGGCCCGGACAGGGTGTCGTCCCAGAGGGCGCGATGGTAGATGTCCACCAGATCGTCGATGCCGATCCAGGACAGCCACTGTTCACCGTCGCCGATCCGGCCGCCGAGACCGGTCGCGAACAGGGGCCGCAGCAGCCGCAGCGTACCGCCGCGCGGCGACTGCACGATCCCGGTGCGCACGGTGACGACGCGGACGCCGCCGTCGGTCGCGGCACGTGTGGCCGCCTCCCAGTTCTCGACCACGTCGGCGAGGAAACCACCACCGCGCGAGGCTGTTTCGGTCAATCGCTCGTCTGCGCGGTCGTAGCCGTAGTAGCCGATCGCGGACGCGCTGACGAAGGCCGCGACGCCGGCCCGAGCCGCCAGTGCCGCCAGCCGCTCGGTCGGCCCGATGCGGCTTTCGACGATGGCCTTCTTGTGCTCGTCGGTGAACCGGCCCGCGATGGAGGCGCCCGCCAGGTGGATCACCGCGTCCACACCGTCGAGCAGATCCGGTGCGGGGTCGTCCGGGTCCCATTGCCTTTCACCCGGCCCGGGCGCGTGCCGGACCAAACGCACCACAGCATGTCCGCCGGTGGACAAGAAGGCGGTGAGGGCCGTACCGACCAGGCCGGAGGCACCGGTCACCGCGATCGTGCGGGCCGTGAATCCCGCGCGCGCCGCCTCGGCGTGCGCGGCCAGGTCGTCGGTCAGCTGCCGGTAGCGGTAGTCGAACATCGGCCGCAGCGCGAAGGCCGGCACCGGTGTCGCGACGCGGTCCACCACCCTGGTGTGCGTCTCGTCGACGGCCTCGAAATCGTGGGTGTGCCGCCAGCGCAGCAGCAGACCCGCCGGCCAGGACGCGATCCCGGCGACGGCGATCCGGTCGACGAACCGCTGCGGCGGGTCGTAGCCGTCCGGGTCGTGCCGAGCCACCCAGCGCAATCCGCCCGGCAAGCCGAGCACGGCCTGGCCGCTCGCCAGTGAATCGGCCTCGGTCAGCACCGAAGCCGGCTGCCACGGCGGTGCCAGCCGGGCGAACGCGCCTGGTCGGGCATGCCACGCGAAGACTTCGGAGCGGGGTGCCGCGACAACGGTCGAACACTCGATGCCCATGCCTCGACTCTAACGAGGTCCCGCCGCATTGCAACGTTCATGCATCGTTGATCCAATTGGAACTTGTTCTACCATGGATCGAGTCAATGCCGACATCGGAGGAATTGCCATGCCGTTGGAACCCGCGGCCGCGGAGCTGTTGACGGCCGTGCAGGCGTCACCGCGCGCGGTGGCCGCGCACGACAAGTCGGGGTGGGTCGCGCTCTTCGCGGACGACGCCGAGGTCAACGATCCGGTCGGGTCGAGTCCGCATGTCGGCGGGCCCGCGATCGAACGGTTCTACGACACCTTCATCGGGCCGAATTCCATTGTCTTCCTTGTCGATCGCGATATTGTGCAGCCGCCGACGGTGGTCCGCGATCTGACCATCCAGACCACGATGGCGACCGGCGCCCGGGTGTCGGTGCCGATGCACCTGCGCTACCGGCTCACCGAGCAGCATGGCGAGTGGAAGATCGCGCATCTCGCCGCGCACTGGGAATTCGGACCGATGATCGTGCAACTCTTGCGCACCGGGCCGCGCGGAGTGGGCGCGGGACTGCAACTCGGTCCGCAACTGATCACCAACCAGGGCGTGACCGGAGCGCTCGGCATGATGCGGGCACTCGGCGGTGTCGGCAGCGCGGGCAAACGCACGGCGGCACGCCTTTTCGCTGCCGCCGGCAGCACCGATATCGCCCGCGTCCGCGGCCTGCTCGGCCACTACGCCGTCGTCGAACTACCGGCGGGCACACCGGTTTCGCTCGAGGAGTTCACGAACCGGGCGCGAAACATGCGGTGGAGCAAGCTGATCGCGGCGGGCCGCACCGTCAGCGCGAGTGTCCGGATCGGCGAGGCCCGCGGTGTCGTGTTCGTCGACTTCACCGCGGGCTCACCGCATATCGCGGCCGTGCGCTTCTTCCTCGATCAGCACTGACCCGCGTTCAGGCGAGCTGAATCGACTTCTCCGGTTGCGCGGCAACAGGTTCGGCGGCAGCGGGGAACTCGGTCCAGCCGGGCGGCCCGAAGATGTAACCGAGGCGACCACGCCAGCTACGAGCGCCGCGGACATCGCGGACCAGCCCGGCCAGCTCGTGGTAGTTGACCTTCAGCGGATTGTCGGTGCCGATGTTCTTGGTGAGGCCGTAGCGGATCGGCTCGGACTCGGCGGCGAAACTGCCGAACATGCGGTCCCAGATGATGAGGATGCCGCCGTAGTTCTTGTCGATGTAGGGCTGGTTGGAGCCGTGATGGATGCGGTGGTGCGCGGGGGTGTTGAACAGGAACTCGATCGGGCGCGGCAGGGTCTTGATGCGCTGGGTGTGGATCGGGAACTGGTAGAGCAGGCCGATGCTCTGCAGCACGAAGATCATCCAGGCCGGAAAACCGAGCAACGCCGCAGGCACCCAAGCCAATCCGCGCAACAGGGTGGCCGCGGGGTGCAGCCACGGCAGGCGAATCGCCGTGGAGAGATTGAAGTACTCGCTGGAGTGGTGCACGCTGTGCGCGGTCCACATGATCCGGACCCGGTGATCGGCACGGTGCGCCCAGTAGTAGCAGAAGTCGGTGACCACCAGGCCGAGCACCCAGACCCACCAGGACTTCGGGGACAGGTGCAGCGGCGTGATCGCGGCCGCGCCGACCACGGCCGAGAACGGCAGCACGTACTGCATCAGCGGCTTCACCAGCCTGCCGAGCGTGAACGTCGCCACGTTGGACACGGTGTCGCGGCCCGCCCCGGCGTTCTCGGCGCGGTCGGGATCACGGCGATACGCGATCCACTCCACCGCCATCAATATCGCGAATGCCGGAATGGCATAGCTGAGCAACTCCACAGAATTCACGACGCCACCTCGCCGACCCGCGGCCGCACTCGACGCTCGATCATGAGATCTCCTTCACCGTCTGCTGACGCTTTCCGACGGTACGGGCGCTGGCCTGCGTAAACATCGCGCCGACGAGGGAGCCGAGATCCCTCCCGCGGGGGACGCGACGTGTCCGTTTCGCGGGCACAGTTGCGTAGGCACAGCGGTGGGCCTGGCTACGATCGGACGCTGGATCAACACGAAGGCGGTGGCGAACTGTTGGATGTGAGCAGGTCACTCGCCCGCCAGTCGGTCATTGTCGCCGTAGCGGCCGCGGTGGTCGACGCGACGGTGCTCGGATTCGGCGGCGTGTTCGCGGTCGCGCCGTGGCAGACCGCCGCCGCGGTCACCTGCATCGTCGCGGCCGATCTCGCCCTGGCCGCGCCGCCGCGCACGGCGGGGGTGGTCGCGCTGGCCCACGTCGTGGTGCGGTTGCTCGCCACGATGCTGCTCATCCATCACGGATTCGGACCGCGCTTCGCCGATGTCGGCTTCCTGGTCGCCGGGTATCGGGCGGGGGCCTGGCTGGCCGGTTCGACTTCGGTGCTCACCATGCTCACCCTGTGCGCGGGCGTCACCGCGGCGCGCCTGCTGGCGCGGGGTGGCGCCTCCGTCGATTGGCTGCTGCTACTCGCCGGAACGATATCGGCCGGGTGTGTGCCCTGGCTGGTCGGCCGGTACACGGCTGCGCGCGGCGCGTATATCGCCGATCTGGAGCAGCGCGCGAAACTGCGTCAGCAGGAACATCAGGTCGCGCTGGAACGCGTGGTGACCGAGGAACGCGCCGCCATCGCGCGCGACCTGCACGACGTGATCTCCCATCACGTCAGCGCCATCGGAATTCACGCGGGCGCGGCCCGAATGGCGTTGGCGGGCACCACGAATACGGCCGCGACCCGCTCGCTGACGGCGGTGGAGTCGAGCAGCCGCGCGGCGATGGAGGACCTGCGCCGCCAACTGGATCTGCTGCACGGGCGCGACGACGACGGCCAACGGCAACCGGGACTGGCCGATGTCGACCGGCTCGTCGAGCACGTCCGCGCGGCCGGATTGACCGTCGCGGTGAGCGTGACCGGTCCTGTTGTCGCACTCCCGGATTCGCTCGACATCACGCTCTACCGCATCGTGCAGGAGATGCTGACCAACGCGCTGCGCCACGGCGACGGGGCGCATGCGCGACTGGAGGTGACCTACCGTCCCAAACGCGTCACCATCCGGGCAAGCAACCCGATGCCGCACCCGCCCGCGACTTCCGACAACGCGGTGCCTCGCGGCCTCGGTGGGATGCGCAGGCGCGCGGAGCTTTTCGACGGCAAGCTGGACTACGGCCCGGACCAGGACGGAACACACTGGCACACCGAGGTTTCCGTGGCGATCGGAGGAACGTGAACACCCGGATCCGCGTGTTGATCGCCGACGACCACAGCATGTTCCGCTCGGGCCTGCGCGCCGTGGTCGACAGCCAGGACGACCTCGACTGTGTCGCCGAGGTGAGCGACGGCCGCACCGCCATCGCCGAAACCGCCAGGCTGCGACCGGATGTCGCGATTCTCGACGTCCGGATGCCCAAGCTGGACGGCCTCGCCGCGACCGAGGCCATCGTGGCGGCGGGCGGCACCTACGTCTTGGTGCTCACCACCTACGACAGCGACGCCAACCTCTACCGGGCGCTACAGGCGGGCGCGAGCGGGTTTCTCTTGAAGAGTCTGCCACCGGAAGAACTCATCGCGGCCGTCCGCATCGCCGCCCGCGGCGACGCGCTGATCGATCCTTCGATGACCAAGCGCCTGGTCGCGCGGTTCGCGCACAGCATCGCTCCCCCGCAGACCCCGCCGGAGGTGGCGCAACTGACGGCGCGCGAGCTGGAGGTGCTGCTCTTGCTCGCCGACGCGCGCAGCAATGCCGAGATCGCGAGCACGCTCGGGGTCGGCGACGAGACGGTCAAGACGCACGTCTCGCGGGTGCTGGCCAAGCTCGGGGTGCGTGACCGCATCCACGCGGTGGTCTACGCCCATCAGCACGGCCTGGTCCCGCGGCACCCACGCTGACTGTCTTTCCGGCACGCCCGTCCGAGATCTCCACGAATCGGGCCGGTGGACAGTACGGTTTAGCAGACTGCTTGGTCTACTTCGACGGATGGAGCCGCAATGCGCTGTGTTCGCGCCCGGATTGTCGCCACGGTCATCGGTGCCGCATTGCTCCTGCCCGGAGCCGGTGTCGCGTTCGCCCAGGACCGGGGCACCACCGACGCGACCACCCGCAAAGCCTTGATCGAGCAGGCGCAGCAACGAACCGACAGTGCTCAGGCCCGGGAGCGAGCGGTCCGTCCCGGCGGAGCCGCGGCGGCGCCGAAGACGAAACCCGGCCTGCACAGTGACACCGCGACGACCACCGTCGAAGCGGCGCGCGCCGCGGCGGACGCCGCCAAGGCCGCCTACACCGCCATCCTCGCCGCCGAGAAGGCCACCGACAGCCTCCTCGGCGTGCTCGAAGCCGAGCGAGCGGTACGCGCGGCGGAGCGGGCCGCCGCCGCACCCGATGATGTCGAACTGGCGCGAGCCGCCACGGCCGCGGAATTCACCGCGGCCGCGGCGACCGGACTTCGGCGGCGCTAAGCGCCCGGCGGCGGTGCACCCGCCGTCGTCGCGGGATCGATCACACCGAACGCCTCGCCCTGCGGACCCTGCAACACACTCATCCGCCCGAACTGGCTGTCATCGGGGCCCATCAGGACCGTGGCACCCAATTCGGTCGCCTTGGCCAGGGTCGCGTCGGTGTTGTCGACCTGGAACCAGGTCAGCCAGAACGACGGAGCGTCACCGGGCGTCTTGCTCGCGTCATTGACCCCACCGACCGGATCGCCTTCCGGCGTCAGGCCGAAGGTGGAGTAGACGAAGTTGCCGTCGCCGATTTCGGTGTAGTGCCAACCGAATACGGCCGCGTAGAACTCCTGCGACTGCTTGTAATGGTCGGTGTGCAGCTCGTTCCAGCAGTAGGCGCCGTCCTCGTTGCAGATCTCGGCCCCTTTGTGCGCCTTGGCTTCCCACACCGCGAAGACCGCGCCCACCGGATCCGCCGCCACGCACATCCGGCCGACATCGAGCACGTCGAACGGCGGCATGATCACCGAACCGCCTGCCGCGATGACTTTTTCGGCGATCTCATCGGCACTGTCCGCGGCGAAGTAGGTGGTCCACACCGAGGGCATCGCCATGCCCGCCGGCTTGGGTCCGATACCCGCGGCTGGCCTGCCGTGACGTAGCGCCATCAGATATCCGCCCGCGTCCGGCGGGCTGTCCAAGACCTCCCAGCCGAACAGATCGCCATAGAATTCGCGGGCGGCTGCGGTGTCGTCGACCTGACTGTCGACCCAACACGGCGTTCCCTGCGGCCAGCTTCCTTCATGAGTGGGCATGTCCGTGGCCTCCTTGACCTCGGGTTGCTGCGACGTGGCCGGGGCGGCCCGGCGCACGGCAAGTCAATCACCAGACCGCCCCGCCGGGCAGTGGAATCCGCTGTTGTGCACCCCTTGTGGAAGTGCAAACCGCACAAAACCCAGATATGACGCGGATTAGTTGCCGCAAGGGGGGTTGATCAGGAGTATGGCGGCATGACAACTGCTTCCGATGTCGGGCGCGAGCGGCTGCGTCTCGACGAACTACCGGTTCGTCCCATCCATCGCAAACTGGTTGTCCTCGTCGGCGCAGGGTTGTTCTTCGACCTCTACGAGCTGTTCCTCGCGGGGACCATCACCGGCGTACTGAAGCAAGAACTGCACCTGTCCACCTTCCAGCTCAGCGGCATCGTCGGGTCGGCGTTCGCGGGACAGTTCCTGGGCGCGCTGGTGATCGGCCGATTGTCCGATGTGTTCGGCCGGCGCCGGATGTTCATGGTCAACATCGCGCTGTATTCCGGCTTCACCCTGCTCGGCGCGTTCAGTCCGAATGTCGCCTTCCTGATGGCTACCCGGTTCCTGGCCGGGCTCGGCATCGGCGCGGAGATGACGGTCTCCGATACCTATTTGTCCGAAGTCGTTCCGCCACAGGTGCGTGGCCGCATGATCGCCACGGCCTACACCATCGGCTTCTGCGCCGTGCCCACAGTCGGATTCCTCGCCAAATGGCTGGTTCCGTTGCAGCCCTTCGGGGTCGACGGTTGGCGCTGGCTGTTCGTGATCGGCGGGCTCGGCGCCGCGGTGGTCGTCGTCGCGCGGCGAAACATGCCCGAATCGCCGCGCTGGCTGGCCCGACAGGAACAGAAGGAGGGCGCGCTGCCCTTCGGCGCGATCCTGCGGCCGCCGTATCGCGCGCGCACCACGCTGTTCTCCGCGGTGATGATCCTGCAGGTGTTCGGGTACTACGGTTTCGGCACGCTGGCCGTACTCGTGTTGGACCGCAAGGGATTCGAGGTGGTGACCTCGCTGAGCTATCTGGCCATCACCTACCTCGGCTATCCGCTGGGTTCACTGCTCGCCATTCCGCTGATGGAGCGATTCGAACGAAAACATCTGGTGATGGGCACCGCCACCCTGATGGCGGTGTTCGGGTTGGTCTTCGGCTTCGCCACCAGCGTGCCGCTGATCCTGCTCTCCGGCGCGCTGTTCACCGTCACCAGCAACGTCTTCTCCGACGCCATCCACGCCTACCTGCCCGAATCGTTCCCCACCGCGGTGCGCGGCACCGCATCCGGCGCGACCTACTCGCTGTCCAAGGTCAGCACGGCACTGCTGCCTTTCCTGCTGCTGCCGTTGCTCGATCGCCCCGGCGGGCCCGGCCTGGTCTTCTCGGTGATCACCGTGGCGCTGCTCGCGATGGTCACCTTGGTCGGGGTGTGGGGGCCGCTCACCGGCAGGCACGCGTTGGACGATTAGCGCCGATCACTGTGCGAGAGTAGGGATTCGGCGAAGCCACTGCGGCGCGTCCAGTTCGGCGGTGATGAACCGGGCCAGGTCGGTGAGCGAGAGTTGCCGACCGCCACTGGGGTTTTCGCCGTCCTGGACGCGGCAGGTGCCGGTCGGCGGAGCATCGGTGAGGCGGGCGGGGCGCACGAAAGTCCAGTCGAGGCCGCTGTCCCGGACGATCGTTTCCATCAGGCGCATGTCGCCGTAGAGCTCACGCATCAACGTTTTCGCCACAAGGCGATACCAGAGCGGGTGGTTCGGATCGTCACGGCGGACACAGCGGGAAGGGGTGCGGGAGCAGGGCGGAGCGGGCCGCCGGCCGGGCTACGCGTCACGAGGGCGGCGGTCTCCGGTGCGGATTCATCCGCGACAGGGTGTGCTGGACGGCAGGCCAAGCGACAGATAGGGGCGGACTTCACAGAGCGTGCATACGGTTCACAGGGGTTGTATGCCCTGTGAACCGTATAGACGGTAAGTGGAACCCATCGACTCCGCTCTGGAGGACGCCCGATCCGGCCCCGCATCACTCGTGTGGAGGCAGCATCCCCTCGAACAGATTGCGCTGTTCGTCGGACAACGGGGGTGTCGAGTTGCGCGGCAGGCCCAAGTCGGTGCTGCCGTGTCGAGTCACCGGCGGGTCGTTGCGGGGGCTGCTCAGGACCGCTTCCAGGCCCCACAGCCCGTACATCAGGGCTTCCATCGAATCCTCGCCCAGGCCGAACCCGTCGAACGGTTCGCTGCCGCGTCCCAGTCCACCGATCCGCCACACGCAACGCCAATAACCGTTGGCGTCGTCGTAGACGGGTTGATCGACTTCGACCGTCACAGGCACCCCGTTGCGGTCATCGAATGTGCGGCTACCGATCAGGGCAGAGTGTGCGGATCCAGCGCTGGTCACGAGCACCGATCCTATGCAACTGCCCCCGGTCACGGGCTCCCACTCAGCTCAGCACCCCGCCGACATCAGAAAGGTCGCGTATGCGACGTGACTCGCGAACAGAATCGCGGTCATCGGCCAGGCGAGACTGCGGCTGCTCTTGCTCAGAGCACACGGATCACTATGCGCGGCCGATACTCGGACATCGTCAAGGAAATGCCGCTCGCGGTGGCCGGATTCAGCACGTTTGACCAGAAGCACCCGAGAGTCCGCTGCTCCGACTTTTGCAATTCGAGATCGTGCGCGGCACCACGCAGGTGGCGCCGCTGCTCCGCGTACGACTTCCCGCACCCTTCCACGGTCTCGCAGGGAAGGGGTGCAGGGTGGAGGTCCTGGCGGGCGGACCAACGGCGGGCGTGTCCAGCGGCGCTGCGGGTCAGTTCAGTCGTTCGGTCAGGTGGATGGTGACCTCGTCGCCGTCGGTCTTGCCGATGCGGCGGCGGATCTCGGCGGCGACGGGGAGTTTGTGGGTGCCGTCGCCGAGGGCCATGAAGGAGGAGGCGAAGGGGACACCGTCCACGGTTCCTTTGACCTTGACCAGGCCTCGGGTGCCGAAGATCGTTGCGGAGTCGGGAAGTTGCACGCAGGTCCAGGTGTCGCCTTCGCGGACTTTTCCGAGGACGGCGGTGAAGGTGACGTCGAGGGTTCCGGCAGCCATGGGAGGCCTCCTGTCGAGGAGTGGGGATCAGAGGAACAGTCCGAGGACGACGCCGCTGACGATGAGTTTGAGGACCCAGTCGGTCATGTGCACGAGGGCCGTCGGGATCGGCACGTTCTCGTGCACGATCGCCCCGGCGAGGATGGTCACCGGCAGGATCGCCACGATCGCGCCCAGCGCCGCCCCGGCTGCGACACCATGTCGATCGCCGATCATCAGCAATATCGCGAGCACCGCCGCCGCCAGCAGACCACGCAGGAGCACGAACACCATCTGCACCGGCAGGCCGATGCCGGGCCGCGGGGTGCTCGTCCGGGACACCAGCGCCGCGACCGGAGGCGCGGCGTACAACACCGCACTGATGACGAACGAGACGACCGCCGCGACGGCGATACCTGCGACTACCATGGCGAACTCCTTAAGTACGATGCGGTATTAAATTTAGATTGGGATCTTAGTACTGTCAAGTACTAAAGTGGAGCGCATGAGCTCTGCAGATGGACGCCGCGGCCGGCCGCCGGGGAAGTCCGGCACCGAACTACTGGCCGTCGCCCGCGCGGTGTTCCTGGAGCGCGGCTTCGCCGGGTCGACCATGGACGAGGTCGCCGCGCGTGCGGGGATATCCAAAACGTCGCTCTATCGAGAACATCCGTCGAAGGCGGGCCTGTTCGCCGCAGTGGTCGAGCAGTGGGCGCGTGCGGGTCGCGATGCGATGCGCCCCGCGCTGGAGCGGCTCGAGGCCGCCGAGAATGTCCGCGCGGGACTCATCGACTGGGCGCGCGGACTTCGGGCGGGCGTGCTCGCTGCGCCCGTGGTGGAGATGCGCCGTCTGGTGACCGCCGAGGCCGCGCGCCACCCCGAGGTCGGCGCCACCTATCTGCACCAGAGCTGGGTTCGCAACATCGGCAACCTCGCCACGACCCTGCAGAAATTGGACAGCCGCGGCGCGCTGCGGATTCCGGACCCCGATATCGCCGCGGAACAGCTGACCTGGTTGGTCGTGGGCGCACCCCTGAACTCCCGGATGCTGGACGCCACCGCGTCCGCGCACGACACCGTCGAGCCGGCGATCGACCTGTTCCTGGCCGCTTACGGTCGGGATTGACGATCCGAGGGCTGCCGAGCCGACGCACACCACAAGACCCGGACAAAAAACGAGGGCGGTCCCGAACTATTCGTTCGAGACCGCCCTCATG
>NZ_BAUA01000094.1 GCF_000710915.1 Nocardia brasiliensis IFM 10847 | reverse complement strand
CCGGGCCGCGGCAGCGGCGGCCGGCCGGGCGGCGGCACCCGGCGCATCGGTGCGCGGTACTGGGGGTCGTCGCCATTCATCACAAAGACTCTACTTATCGCTCGTCGTTCGGGGCGGTCGTGCGACGGATCGATCTCGGTCCGGCGCGCCGAAGCCAGTGCCCCTCCGTCCGAGCACTCCTTATGAATTCGCCTGTGCTGATTCACTGTTATCGCCGGGCCGGGAACAGTTGGGTCACGAATGGATCGGCGCAGGTCGGCCGCCCGGGCTCGGTTCGCCTGCCGGACCGGACGACTTTTTCGGAATTCGCCCGCCGCGGATGTCGAGAACGCGTAGACGGCTCCGTCCCAGGGGCACAGCGGCCAGAATGGGCCGAACCACATCGAGGAGATCAAGATGGCCAAGTACCTGCTGCTCAAGCACTATCGCGGCGGCCCGACCCCGGCCGTGGACTACGCGCCCATGGACCAGTGGACCCCCGCGGAGGTCGACGCGCATATCCAATTCATGCGCGATTTCGCGGCCCGGCTGGAGCAGACGGGCGAGTTCGTCGACACCCAGGCGCTGGCCCCCGAGGGCGCGTTCGTGCGGTACGACGGGGAGGGGCGAGCGCCGGTGACCGACGGGCCGTTCGCCGAGACCAAAGACCTGATCGCCGGTTGGTACATCATCGATGTCGACTCGTGGGACCGTGCGGTGGAGCTGGCGCGCGAGCTGTCCGCGGCACCCGGGCCCGGCGGCGAGCCGATCTGCGAATGGCTCGAGGTGCGGCCGTTCTACGGTGTGCCGGCGACCATCACGGAGTGACGACGGTGGACGAGGCGTTGCTGCGCACGCTCACGCCCGCTGTACTCGGGATCCTCGTCCGCCGCGGCGCAGACTTCGCGGCGGCCGAGGATGCCGTGCAGGAGGCGCTGATCGAAGCGCTGCGGGGCTGGCCGGACGAGCCGCCGCGGGATCCCAGGGGCTGGCTGGTCGCGGTGGCCTGGCGCAAATTCCTCGATGCCGCCCGCGCCGAAACGTCGCGGCGCAGACGGGAGGAACTCGTCGAGGTCGAACCCGCACCCGGTCCGGCCGAGTCCGCGGACGACACGCTGCAGCTGTATTTCCTGTGCGCACATCCGTCGCTGACACCGGCTTCGGCCGTCGCGCTCACCTTGCGCGCGGTCGGCGGCCTGACCACACGGCAGATCGCGCAGGCCTACTTGGTGCCGGAAGCGACTATGGCGCAACGGATCAGCCGGGCCAAAAGGACCGTGTCGAGCGTCCGGCTGAACCGGGCCGGGGATGTCGCGACCGTGCTGCGCGTGCTCTACCTGGTGTTCAACGAGGGCTACTCCGGTGACGTCGATCTCGCGGCCGAGGCGATCCGGCTCACCCGCCAGCTGGCGGCCGTGACCGCGCACGAGGAGGTCGCCGGTCTGCTCGCGCTCATGCTGCTGCATCACGCGCGTCGCCCGGCCCGGACCAGCGCCGACGGCAGTCTCGTGCCGCTCGCCGAACAGGACCGCGCCCGGTGGGACACCCGCCTGATCGCCGAAGGCGTCGACATCCTCCAAACCGCCCTGGCCCGCGACCGGCTCGGCGAGTTCCAGGCCCAAGCCGCCATCGCCGCGCTGCACGCCGACGCCCAGACCGCCGAGGAGACCGACTGGGTGCAGATCGTGGAGTGGTACGACGAATTGGTGGCACTCACCGGCAGTCCGGTCGCGCGCCTCAACCGCGCCGTCGCGGTGGGCGCGGCCGACGGGCCGCGTGCCGGACTGGCCGCCCTCGCTGAACTCGACCCCGCGCTGCCCAGGTACACCGCCGTCGAGGCCTACCTGCGCGAACGCGACGGCGACCCGGAAGCCGCCGCCCGGCTCTACGGCGAAGCCGCCCTCGCCGCCACATCCCTCCCGGAACGCGCACACCTCACCCGCCAAGCCGCCCGGCTCAACGGAGAACTGCGGGACAGGCCGAGTTGACCGTGCCGGAACGCGCACACGTCCTCCGCCAATGCTGCGCGATATGCGGCCGCTACCTGCCCTGGTGCGCGGTGGGTTGCCGTGGGCCGGCAGCTGCTGCCTGCTGTTTCGTTGCCGCACAGTCGGTCTCGCGTACTACGGCAACCAGGAGACGTGGCCGCGCAGGGCGGTGTAGCCGAGGTAGGCGACGGCGTCGATGGTGGCGTGTGCGAGTACGAGCGGCCACAATTTGTTCGTGCGCTGCCAGTAGCGTCCGAACACCAAGCCCATCACCACGTTTCCGATGCCGCCGCCGAGGCCCTGGTACAGGTGGTAGCTGCCGCGCAGCAGCGCCGAGGCGAACAGCGCGGAATTCTCCGACCAGCCGAGCCTGCGCAACCGGGTGATCAGGAACGCGACCACGATGATCTCTTCGGCCAGCGAGTTCGCGCACGCGGACAGGATCAGCGCGGGCAACCGCCACCAGTGGTCGCCGATCGAGGCGGGCACGATCGTCACGCTCAGCCCCAGCGCGTGCGCGGTCAGATACAGGCCCAGGCCCGGCAGGCCGATCACGGCGGCCAGCACCAAGCCGGGCAGCACATCCGCGCGGAACCGCACGCGCGCCGCCAGCCCGATCAGTCGCGGTCCGATTCCGCTGCGCCACAACAGATACAACCCGAGCGCCGCCCACCCCAGCAGCCGCGCCACACTCAGCAGCTGAAACAGCAGGTCGATGATCGACTGGGCCGAGCGCGACGGATTCAACGCGACCGTGCGACCACCCACGCCGCCCGGTGCGAGCGCGCTCTCCACCAGTGACAACGCCGCGTTGAGCCCGCTCAACCCGAAGGTGACCACGAGCACGACCGCGATCTCGAGCTTGATCCCGAGCCGCTCCCGCCCGGTCAGCTCCGCCGACTCGTCATCAACCGCACCACGCATCCCTCGAATCTATTGCCCGGCCCGGTCCGCGTCGCGCCACGCACCGCCACGGACCATGCAGAGCGGGCTATCGCGGAGTGCGGGGACTGCGGGGAATGCGTTATCGCCGTGCGCGGAGATACGGGGAGCGCGTTATTGCCGAGCGCGGAGATACGGGGAGCGCGTTGTTGCCGAGCGCAGGGACTGCGGAGCGCGTTATTGCCGTGCGCAGGGACTGCGGAGAGCCGCGCTATCGCCGTGCGCGATGACTGAGGAGCGGGTTATCGCCGTGCGCAGGCAGGGACTGGAAGCAGCGCGTCTTCTCCGAGTATGGGGTGAGGGAGAGTCCGTCGCCCCTGGTCGAGCCGGTGCGGTGCCTGGCCTGGCGTCGGCGGTGGTTCAGATGCGGCGCAGGCCAGTTGAGGAAGGAGAGCAGCCTGCGAGCGCGCACCCCGCGGCTGAGCGCCTCGATATCGTCGGCGGGTGTCAACGGGAGCCGGAAATCGTGGTCGCCGTCGCGCCCCGAGCGCGGGGTGAGGGAGAGCCTGTCGGCCCCTGGTCGAGCCGGTGCGGTGCCTGGCCTGGCGTCGGCGGTGGTTCAGATGCGGCGCAGGCCGTTGAGGAAGGGGCAGCCTGCGAGGGTGCGCACCGCGCGGCTGAGCGCCTCGATATCGTCGGCGGGGGAGGTGAAGGGGAGCCGGAAATCGTGGTCGCCGTCGCGCCCTTCGACGCGCAGCGTGAGTCCGTAGCGGTCGATCGCGAGCGGATGCACGATGCCGTGCTGCAGGCGCGGCGGCAGATGCCTGGCCAGCTGCGCGACCACGTCGGCATGGTCGGCGTCCATGTGCTGCAACCACGCGGATTCCAAGGTGCAGAACGGATCCGGCTGGGCCAGCCGCAGTTCGTCGACGCTGACCGACTCGGCGCCGGTGGAGTCGGCGACCACCGCGGAGTTGATCACCAGCCGCAGCAGCGTCGCGGTGTGGCCGACATCGAGCAGTCCCGGATCGGGGTTCTCCTTGGCGACTTCGGTGGCCAGCGCGCGCTGCGCCTGCGTCGGCACCGCACGCACCCAGCCGCGCAACCACACCAGCGCGCGCACCGGCTCGCGCAGCGGCAGCGGCGCGTGATCGGTGAGTTCCAATACCGCGGGGGCGCCCGCGTCCGGTGAATTCCCGGCCAGCACCGCGGCCACCGACGTGGTCGGCACCGCGATCACGGCGTCGCCGCATTCGCGCACGTGATGGACCGAGATCGGCGTCGGATCGATGCCGGGCATGGCCAGCACGGCGTGTTCGGCATGCGCGCAGGCACTGCGCACCCGCTCGGCCGTGGACGGCGCGACGGTCGGTGTCGGACGCGGCATACAAACCTCCGTGGTCGGGTTCTGCTCGCCTCGCTCGGCGCTCAATTAGGTTACCCTAAGCTAAGTGACGTGGGGGACATCCGCAAGCGTTACCGCCACCCTGATCCTGAGAATTCACCCGCGGACCCGGACGCGTACCCGGTTGTTACGGTGGTTCGGTGGCGCACGGATCGGAATCAGCGAGCGAACCGGTACTCGTGGCATTGACCGTGCCCGCACGGCGCAGCCTGATCGAAGGTCTGGTCCGCACCCCGCGGGCCGAGGTCCCGGTGCCCGTCCTCGACGCGGACGCGCCCGACGCCGAGATCGCCGAATTCCTGGCCGGCATCGTGCACACCGACTCCGGTTTCGTCGCCCGCACCGGCTCCGGCGACCGCGCCCTGGCCATCATCGCCGCCACCGCCGCCGCCCTCTGCGGTGAAGACATCCCGGCCGCCCTCGCCCACCCCGATCTCCCCTTCCTGACCGGCCTGAAACCCCCAGCGGTAGAAGCGCTCCGCGCCGTGCTGCTCGCCATCGAAACCGACGACCCGGACACCCTCACCGCAGCCCTGACACCCCTGGCCACCTCCTGAACCGGGGGTGACGGGAGGGCGAGGTGGGGATGGGGACGCGGTGAATCTCGGGAGGGTCGGCGGCGGACGCAAGTAAGGTCGTAACCGTGCCGCGTATCGCGTACTTCGGGCCCTCCGGAACCTTCACCGAGATGGCCCTCGCCGACCTCGAGATCTCGGGAGCCTTCGAAGGGGCTGTCGAGCGTGTCGCCGCGCCCAGTCAGGGCGCCGCGCTGGAGCTGATCCGTAGCGGAGACGTCGACGGCGCGGTGGTGCCGATCGAGAGCTCCGTGGAGGGTTCGATCTCCGCGACACTCGATTCCCTGGCGATCGGTCCGCGGTTACAGATCGTCGCGGAAACCGAGCTGGAGGTGACCTTCACGATCCTGGGCCGCCCCGGCGCCACCCTTGCCGAGGTGCGCACGCTGGCCGCCTATCCGGTGGCCGCCGCGCAGGTCCGGGAATGGGTCGCCCGCGAGTTGCCGCAGGCGCAGCCCTATACGTCGGCGTCCAATGCCGCGGCCGCCGAGGACGTCGCGGCGGGTAAGGCCGATGCCGCCGTGTCGACCGCGCTGGCCGGGCAACGGCTCGGTTTGATCGCGCTGGCCACCGGTGTCGCCGATGTCGAGCAGGCGATCACCCGCTTCGTGCTGGTGACTCCGCCTCGGGTGGCGCCGCCGGCCACCGGGGCCGACCGGACCTCGATCGTGCTCGAACTGCCGAACGAACCCGGGTCGCTGATGCGCGCCTTCGCCGAATTCGCCACGCGCGGTATCGATTTGACCAGGATCGAGTCCAGGCCGACCCGGACCGGGATGGGCACCTACCGCTTCTATCTCGACTGCGTCGGACATATCGATGACATCGCGGTCGCCGAGGCCCTCAAGGCCTTACACCGCACGGCCCGGATCCGGTTTCTCGGTTCCTGGCCCGCGACCTCGGCGACCGGCACGCCGCCGCCGTCC
Organism: Nocardia brasiliensis IFM 10847; assembly: GCF_000710915.1. Classification (GTDB taxonomy): domain Bacteria; phylum Actinomycetota; class Actinomycetes; order Mycobacteriales; family Mycobacteriaceae; genus Nocardia; species Nocardia brasiliensis_A. The sequence goes on along the minus strand of NZ_BAUA01000094.1, from coordinate 892 downwards.
GACGAGCCCGCGGCGGCGTGGCTGACCCAGCTGCGAAAGGGGGTGGCGGATCTGTGAGTACACAGGATTCCGACCGCACGATCGGCCCGGCCAAGTTGGTGCTGGTCCGGCACGGCGAGACCGAGGGCAACGTAGCGAAGTTGCTCGACACCCAGGTGCCCGGTTTGCCGCTCACCGAACGCGGTGCGGCACAGGCGAAGACGTTCGGCGAGACCCTGCTGACGCCGCCGCGCGTGCTGTTCTGCTCGGCGGCGTTGCGCGCCCGGCAGACCGCGGGCTACATCGAGGCCGCGACCGGCGTGCCCGCCACCGTCCTGGACAACCTGCAGGAGGTGCAGGCCGGTGACCTGGAGGGGCTGCACAGCGAGGAAGCGCACCTGTTCTTCCAGCGCATCTACCGCGCCTGGCACGAGGGCGATCTGGACGAACGTATCCCGGGCGGGGAATCCGGCAACGACATCCTGGCCCGGTTCTTCCCCGTGATCGAAGACCTGCGCGAGCGCTACCTGTCCGGCTCCAGCGAGGGCGATGTCGTGCTGGTGAACCATGGTGCCGCCATGCGCCTGGTCTCCCGCTACCTGGCCGACGTCCGCCCGCCCTTCACCACGAACAACCATCTCGACAACACCGAAACCATCGAACTGGTCCCGCTCCCCGACGGCGGTTGGAGTTGCATCCGCTGGGGCCGCTACACCCCACCCTTCGGCTACGACGTCTCGCCCACCCCGACGACCCGATGGGCTGACCCGCGCACGAATCCACCTCCCGCGCAAGGTTTTCTCGTCCCGCGACGACCCGGTGGGCTGACCCGCGCGCACGAGTTCACCTCCCGCGCGCCGTTTCGCATCCCGCGCGCAAAATCGCCGACCATTCCGTGCGCAGCGAGCTGAAA
>NZ_BAUA01000095.1 GCF_000710915.1 Nocardia brasiliensis IFM 10847 | reverse complement strand
CGAGCCCGCTGAGTATCTGCTGTGTACCGCGGCCGGAGCGGCGCGCCTGGTCGTCGGTCTCGACCTGCCCTGATCGGCCGGTCCCCGCGGGCGTGCCGTCCGTGCGAGACTCGCTCATGGCCTCCACCAAGTCACCGCTCGTTCTGCTGCACGGCGTCACCATGTCGGCGCGGGTGTGGGACGAGGTCATCCCGCTGGTCACACCACACCACGAGGTCTTCGCGCTGACGGCGCTCGGGCACCGGGGCGGTCCGCCCGCGCGGCGGCGGCCCGCCACCGTCGCCGATCTCGTCGACGGCGCCGAGCGCATGCTGGACGAGTTCGGGCTGCACCGCCCGCACCTGGCCGGGAACTCCCTCGGCGGCTGGATGGCGATCGAACTCGCCCGCCGCGGCCGGGCGGCCAGTGTGTGCGCGTTGTCGCCGGCCGGGTTCTGGACGGCGGGCACGCACGCGCAATCCGCGGGCGTCACGAAGTTGCGCAGGCTGGTCGCGCTCACCCGGCTCACCCGCGCGGTGCAACCAGTGGCTTTCCAGATGCCGCTGGTCCGTCGCTTGGGCATGCGTGACATCGCGTGCCGCGCAGACCGTTTGACGCCGAGTGCGGCCGTGCAGACCGCGCGTGACCTGCTCGACTGCGCGGTCACCGACGATCTGCTCGGCACCGGCGAGCAGATCGCCCCGCTGGACCCGCTGCCGTGCCCGGTCACCCTGGCGTGGTCGAGCCGCGACGCCATCCTGCCGCCGGAGGTCAACGGCGAGATCGCCCGGGAACGCCTGCCCCAGGCCGACTTCGAGCTGCTTACCGCCGTCGGTCACGTCCCGATGATCGACGACCCTGCCCTGGTCGCCCGGACCATTCTCGCCACCACACGAACCCACACGCCCGACGTCTAGGCCCTGCCCCGAAGCCCCATCCGGCGCTACACGGCCCAGCCCGTCGTCGCGCCACGTTGTCGCCGACTTCGAGACAGGGCCTGACCCGGTTCAATCCGGTAGCCAGCTCCGTCCAGGCTGAACCCACTTGCGGTCCTTGATCATTCGCCGTGCCGCCCGCTGATTCCGGCCGATGAGCCGGTCGAGATAGAGGTGTCCGGCGAGGTGGTCGGTCTCGTGCTGGAGGCACCGGGCCAGGTAGCCGGTCGCCTCGACGGTGACCGGTGCGCCGTCGACGTCCGCTCCGGTGACGCGGGCCCAGTGCGCCCGCCCGGTCGGAAACCACTCGCCCGGCACGGAGAGGCAACCCTCCAGATCGTCGTCGGGATCGGGCATGGTCTCCGGGATCGCGGAGGTCTCCAGCACCGGATTCACGACGCACCCTCGATACCGCGTCGAGCCGTCCACGAGGTCGTAGACGAATACCGCCCGCGGATCGCCGACCTGATTCGCCGCCAGCCCCGCGCCGTTGGCGGCGGTATTGGTCGCGAAGAGATCGTCGACGAAGGCGGCCAGTTCCGCGTCGAAGGTGGCCACCGGCCGGGCCGGTGTGTTCAGCCGTGGGTCACCGGCAATCAGGATCGGTCGAACAGCCATGCTCATCAGAGTACTCAAATACGAGTAGTCGTGACAGACTAGGAGGGTGAACGAGACTCGCCTGTTCGTGCTTGCCGCGCTGGCCAAGAGCGGCCCGATGCACGGTCATCAGTTGCGCCGCGACGCCCGGCTGGATCGCGCGGAACTGTGGTCACGGGTGAAACCGGGCTCGCTGTACGGGGCGCTGCACCGGATGGCGGACGAGAACCTGATCCGCCCGCTGCGGACCGAGCAGCCCGGCGCACTGCCTGCCCGGACCGTCTACGAGATCACCGACGAAGGCCTGCGGGAGTTGCGCGCATTACGCGACGAGGCGCTCACCGAGGTCGACATCCGGCCCGACCCGGTCGATCTCGCCTTGGCGGTCAGTGCCGACCTCGATCGCAAGCTGTTGCGCGGCTATCTCGAAGACCGCATTGCCGCGCTCCGCGCGCACGGCTCCCGGATCGCGCATCACCTGGAGCGGCGCTGGCCCGAGCAGAGCGTGGTCGACGATCTCGTCGTCGACCACGCCGTGATGCGGATTCAAGCCGAGATCGATTGGCACGAAAAGATTCTCGCCAATATCGACGAACTCGGCGACGCCTCCTGACGCGTCGTGCGGCTCAGTGCCGACGGATGAGCAGCACGTTGTCCTGGCGGGTGCCGGGTACGCCCTCGGGGCTCGGCTGGTCGCGCTCGGCGAGGTCGTCGCGTTCGACGGTCCACGCGGCGGGGTCGAGGCGCAGGGCGGCGAGTACCTCGGCGGTGGTGGGGAAGTGGATATCGGTCGGAGGTTCGGTCACCCAGCTCGGCCAATGCGCGTGGCCGACGATGAGCAGTAGGCCGCCGGGGGCGACGGCGTCCGCCGCCCGGGACAGGATGCGCTCGCGCTCGTCGGCGTGCGCGACGGGCGAGTGCAGGTACTGGGCGGAGACGAGGTCGAAGGTCCCGGCCGGGAACGAGTGCGCGAGATCGACCTGCTGCCAGGTGATTCCGGTGACGCCCAGCTCGGCCGCGTGTGCGCGGGCCCGGCCGAGCGCGGTCTCGGACACATCGACGCCGGTGACCTGCCAGCCCCGCTGTGCCAGCCAGATCGCGTCCGCGCCCTCGGCGCAGCCGAGATCCAGCGCGGTGCCCGCGGGCACCCCGGTGATCTCGCGGACCAGCAGGAAGTTGGGATTGCCGGACCAGACGCGCTCGCGCTCCTGGTAGAAGTTCTCCCAGAATTCGACGGTGTTATCGGCCTGGTGTGCGCCGACGCCGTGGCTGTGTGTCTCGGTCATGTCCACCACGATCCCCGCGCGGGGCGTTATTGGCAAACTTCTGTTGCCGTTCTGGCAACGATCAGTCGGCGTTGCCGGGTTCGGTGTCCGGTGCGCGCTTGGTCAGCTCGACCTTCTGGCTGACCGCGCGATCTTGGATGAGCGGGGTGCTGCGATGTCCGCCGCTCCACCCGACGCTCGCCTCGGTGCGCATCCGTTCGACCATGTGCGGGTAGTGCAGCTCGAAGGCGGGACGCTCGGACCGGATCCGCGGCAGTTCGTAGAAGTTGTGCCGCGGCGGCGGGCAGGTGGTGGCCCACTCCAGCGAGTTGCCGTACCCCCACGGATCGTCGACCGTGACCACCTCGCCGTACCGATAGCTCTTGAACACATTCCAGATGAACGGCAGCATCGAGGCGCCGAGAACGAACGCACCGATCGTGGAAATCGTGTTGAGCGTGGTGAATCCGTCGCCGGGCAGGTAGTCGGCGTAGCGGCGCGGCATCCCCTCGGCCCCTACCCAGTGCTGCACCAGGAAGGTCAGGTGGAACCCGACGAAGGTGGTCCAGAAGTGCCACTTGCCCAAGCGCTCGTCCATCATCCGGCCGGTCATCTTCGGGAACCAGAAGTAGATGCCCGCAAAGGTGGCGAACACGATGGTGCCGAACAACACGTAATGGAAGTGCGCCACAACGAAATACGAGTCGGTGACATGGAAGTCCAGCGGCGGCGAGGCGAGGATGACCCCGGACAGGCCGCCGAAGAGGAAGGTCACCAGGAACCCGAGCGACCACAGCATGGGCGTCTCGAAGGTCAACTGCCCGCGCCACATCGTGAAGATCCAGTTGAAGAACTTCACCCCGGTCGGCACCGCGATCAGGAAGGTCATCAGCGAAAAGAACGGCAGCAGTACCGCTCCCGTGGCGTACATGTGATGTGCCCACACCGCCACCGACAGCGCGCCGATCGCGATCGTCGCGTATATCAGTGCGGTATAACCGAACAGCGGTTTGCGGCTGAACACCGGGAAGATCTCGGTGACGATGCCGAAGAACGGCAGCGCGACGATGTACACCTCGGGGTGGCCGAAGAACCAGAACAGGTGCTGCCAGAGCAGTATGCCGCCGGTGGCCGGGTCGTAGATGTGCGCGCCGAGATGCCGATCGATCGCGAGTGCGAACAACGCCGCGGTGAGGATCGGAAAGGCAAGCAGCACAAGGATGCTGGTGACCAGGATGTTCCAGGTGAAGATCGGCATCCGGAACATGATCATGCCGGGCGCGCGCAGGCAGATGATCGTGGTGATCATGTTGACGCCGCCGAGAATGGTGCCCAGACCGGACAGGATCAACCCCATGATCCACAGGTCGCCGCCGGCGCCGGGCGCGTGCTCGAAGGTGCTGAGCGGCGTGTAACCGGTCCAGCCGAAATCGGCGGGCCCGCCCGGCGTGAGGAAGCCCGCGGTCGCGATGCTCGCGCCGAACAGGTACAGCCAATAGCTGAACGCGTTGAGGCGGGGGAAGGCGACGTCGGGCGCGCCGATCTGCAAGGGCAGCACGGCATTTGCGAAGCCGAACACGATCGGCGTCGCGTAGAACAGCAGCATGATCGTGCCGTGCATGGTGAACAGCTGGTTGTACTGCTCGGTCGAGAGGAACTGCAACCCGGGCCGGGCCAGCTCGCCGCGCATCAGCAGTGCCATCAGACCGCCGATGAAGAAGAAGGTCATCGCGGTGACCAGGTACATGACCCCGAGCACCTTGGGGTCGGTGGTCGTGATCATCTTCCAGAGGTAGGCACCCTTCGGCCCGGTGCGGGCCGGATACGGCCGAGTCGCCTGAAGTTGTTCGGTCTGCGTCACACTCACGGCCGCCGCCACCTCCCGAACCGGGGTTCGCCTACGGCCGGCGGGACCGGCCTGAGTCAACGTAACCATGTGACGGCGGTCTCACGCCACCCCTTGATCGACTTTGCCGAAGGTTAGCGGCTGTCCGGCGAATAGCGGGCTCTTGCTTGGTATTTGCTGTCAAGGGGAGCGATCGGCGCGACGCGGTGGCGATAGGCTACCGGCATCAGCGAGCGGTCAGAGCTCGAGCGGGTCCCGGATGATGATGCCTTCGACGGCGCGCAGCCGATCGGTCATGGTGGCCAGCAGATCGATCGAGTCGGCCGACAGGCCGACCGCGGTGTGGATCAATCTGCGCAGCAGCGGGCTGGCCAGCGCGCTGGCCACGCTGACGTCGTGGTCGATCGGTGTGCTGCCGAGTGGTCGAACGAGCTGGTCGAGATCCACGGTGAAGTACTCACAATCGGTCATCTGGCCCCCTGGGACCATTGTGGGCGCGCTGGGCCGCGCGCCGAAGCGTTGTGCGGTCGGCGAGTTCGATCGCCTGATGCTGCTGCGCACAACGCACTCCCTTCGTCGCTGCATCGACCCAGAACGTTTCGTCCGGTTTTCCGGACGACGGACGGAAAACGACAACGATGCCCCGGGCGGACGTGCAACGATGAGGGGCGGCCGAACAATACCGATCTGGTGAGGGGCCCGGCATGGGGACACTGGACGACAGGGTAGCGGTGATCACGGGCGGCGCCCGAGGTCAGGGCCGGGCGCATGCGCTGGCGCTCGCCACGGCGGGCGCGGACATCGTGATCTGCGATATCGCCGAACAGATCGCCGGCCTGCACTATCCGCTCGCCACCCCCGACGACCTGGCCGAGACCGCGAAGCTGGTGGAGGAGACCGGGCGGCGCTGTGTGCCGCTGCGGGCCGACGTGCGCAGCCAGGCCGAGATGAACGCGGTCGCCCAGCGTGCCATCGATGATTTCGGTCACATCGACATCCTGATCGCGAACGCGGGCATCGCCTCCAACTCCCCGCTCGCGGAGATGGGCGAGCAGATGTGGCAGGACATGATCGAGGTCAACCTCGGCGGCGTCTTCCACAGCTTCCGCGCGGTGGTGCCGCACATGATCGAGCGCCGCTGGGGTCGCGTCGTCGCCACCTCGTCCATCGTGGCGCGGATGGGCGTGCGCAACGCCGGTCATTACGCGGCGGCGAAGTGGGGCGTGCTCGGCCTGGTGAAATCGCTGGCACTGGAGGTGGCCGAGCACGGCATCACCGTCAACGCGATACTGCCCGCCGGCGTGGACACCGACATGATCCAGAACCCGGCCACGTATCAAATGATGTTGCCGGACAAAGAGAATCCCACCCGCGAGGACGTGCTGGAGATGTTCGCCTCGGGCCCGCCCAACGGTGATCTGATCGCACCCGCCGAGGTCGCGGACGCGGTCCTGCTGCTGGTGTCCGAGCACGGCAGGCACTTCAACGGCGAGGCGTTGACCATTTCCGGCGGCATGAGCGCCGGCACCGTCTGACGGCCCGCCCGCCCGGCGGTCAGTGAGCTGGCTCATACTTGGCGCGCTGCCGGAACTTTCCCTTCCGCGTATCCGACCGGTCCTGCGAGACCTGTTGTAGGTGCGTGGACTTTTCAGAGGATGGTGGACTTCAACGTGCAGGTGAAACCCTCGACAGTCCACCTGGTCCGGTTCGGCACCGCGGTCGTGCTGCTCGCCGTCGTCATCGGTTCCGTGGGCGAGGCGGGCGACCTGCCCTATCGAGCGGCGGGCACCGCCTATCCCGGATTCGCCGACGTCCTCGGGTACGTGCTGCTGCGCGTCGTCGCCGCGCTGGCCGGTGCGACCGCGCTCGGCGCGCTGGTCTACGCGGTGTGCTGTACCGCGGTCGCCGGACGCGGCCGCCTCGATGTCGACGGATATGCCGGTCTCCGGCTCGCCGAGCGCGCTGGGCTGGTGTGGTTGCTGTCCGCGCTGGTGCTCATCCCGGTGACCGCGGCGAATATCGGCGGTATGACGGTGTCGGGTGTCTTCCGGCTCGGCGCGCTCGGCGCATTGGTCGATGCCAGTGAGAAGCCGAAGGCGTGGATCGTGGTCGCGGTGCTCGCCGCGGTGGTGACGCTGGGCGCGCGAATCATGTTGTCCTGGAACGGTGCGGCGGTGCTGCTGCTGGTGGCGGCGATCGCCGTGCTGCCACCCGCGATGGTCGGCAACGCGGGGGAGGGCCCGAACCACGACTACGGCACCGGCGCGATGATCATCTTCCAGCTGGCCGTGTCGGTGCTGCCCGGTCTGCTGTGGTGCGTCACGGAACATGTACGCAGGCAAGGCGAACACGTGGATACCGCAGTGCGCCGCGGTGCGATCATCGGCCTGCTGTGCGTGCTCGCCGCCGCGCTCAGCGGCTTGGTGCTGTGGCTGATCCTGCTGCCCTGGTCGGCGGTGTTCAATACCGGCTACGGCAGGCTTGCCCTGCTGGTCGGCGCTGCCGGTGTGGGGCTCGCGCTCGTCCTGCGGTTCGTGTTCGCGCGCCGCACCGCGCCGCCCACCCGCCGGACGGCGCTGCTGATCGCCTGCGGCGCGGCGCTTTCCACGCTGGCGCTGGGCGTGACCGTGGCGATGGCGGTGCAGCCCGCACCCGCCTTCGCCGATCGATCCTTCACCGCGCAGGAGGTGTTCCTCGGCTTCGACCTGTTCGATCCGCCGAATGTCGCACGGCTGCTGACCCTCTGGCGGTTCGACCTGGTGATCGGTACCGCGGCGGTGGCCGGAATCGTGCTCTACGTGATCGGCGTCGTACGCCTGCGCCGGCGTGGTGACGACTGGTCGCGGTGGCGGACGCTGTCCTGGGTAAGTGGTTGTGCCGCACTGCTCATCGCGACCTCGTCCGGCATCGGCACCTACGGCTTCGCCATGTTCAGCATGCACATGATCACGCATATGGCGTTGAACATGTTCGTACCGGTGCTGCTTGTGCTCGGCGCGCCGGTGACGCTGCTGCTGCGCGCCGTCCCCGCGGTGCAGCGCGGCGGGGTGCACGGGGTCCGGGAATGGGTGCTGGCCCTGCTGCATTCGCGCCCCACCGCGATCATCGCGCACCCCGCGACGGCGCTCACCCTGTTCGTGATCTCGCTCTACGGGCTGTATTTCACGCCGCTGTTCGAGAGCCTGATCCGCTACCACTGGGGGCACGTGCTGATGAACGTGCACTTCCTGATCGTCGGCTACCTCTATTACTGGGGCATCATCGGCATCGATCCGGGCCCGCGCCGCCTGCCGCATCTGGGCAGGCTCGGGGTGTTGTTCGCGGTCATGCCTTTTCACGCGTTCTTCGGTGTCGCCGTGATGTCGATGAACACGGTCATCGGGTCCCGGTTCTACACCAACCTGCAGTTGCCGTGGAACATCGACCTGCTGGCCGATCAGCGGATGGGCGGCGGCATCGCCTGGGTCTCCGGCGAGGTCCCGGTGCTGCTGGTGGTCGGCGCCCTGCTGACCCAGTGGGCGGCGCAGGACCGCCGCACGGCGGTCCGCACCGATCGCAAGGACGACGAGTACCGCGACTCGGACCTCGAGGCCTACAACGCGATGCTGGAGAAACTGGCCCAGACCCGGCGCTGAGCCCGGCGAAACCTGTTCGGGCTCACCGCGCGAAGCGCACCTTACGCAGCCGCAAGCTGTTCGACACCACGAAGAACGACGAGAACGCCATGGCCGCACCGGCGATCAGCGGATTCAGAAAGCCCAGCGCGGCAACCGGAATGGCGAGCACGTTGTAGCCGAACGCCCACACCAGGTTGCCCTTGATGGTGCGCAAGGTGGCGTGCGCCAACTCGATCGCGTCGGCGACCGCGCCCAGATCCTCGCGGACCAGGATGACGTCGGCGGCCGCGATCGCGACATCGGTGCCCGCGCCGATCGCCATGCCGAGGTCGGCGGTGGCCAGCGCCGCGCCGTCGTTGATGCCGTCGCCGACCATCACCACCCGGTGCCCCTGCTCCTGCATGCGGGCGATCAGCTCGACCTTGCCCTCCGGGAGGAGTTCGGCGACCACCTCATCGATGCCGATCTCGTCGGCCACCGCCTGCGCGGCGAAAGCGTTGTCGCCGGTGAACATCAGCACGCGCAGCCCGAGCCGGTGCAGGCGTGCGATCGCCGCCGCCGCCGTGTCCTTGACGGTGTCGGCCACCGCGACCACCGCGACGACCGCACCGTCCACCGCGACGAGCACCACGGTGCGCCCGGATTTCTCCTGCCTGCGCACCGCGCGCTGGGATTCCTGCGGGATCTCGATGCCCTGATCGTCGAACAGCCGTGCCCGGCCGACCAGCACCGCGCGCCCGTCCACTACGCCGCGCGCGCCCAAACCCGGTAGCGCTTCGAAGGATTCGACGGCGGGCAGCTCGTCGTCGAGCTGCTCGCGGGCGTAGCGGGTGATCGCGGCCGCGACCGCGTGCTCGGAGGCCGCCTCCACCGCACCGGCCCACCGCAGCACCTCGGCGACCGCGTGCGGCGCGTGTTCGGTCACCGCGACGACGCTCATCGCGCCGTTGGTCACGGTGCCGGTCTTGTCCAGCACCACGGTGTCCACGTCGCGGGTGGCCTCCAGGGCCTGGTGGCCTTTGATGAAAATGCCCAGCTGCGCACCGCGTCCGGACGCCACCATCAGCGCGGTCGGAATGGCCAGACCCAGCGCGCACGGGCAGGCCACCACCAGCACCGCCAGCGCGGCCGCGCCCGCGCGATCGGCGCCAGCGCCGGCGATCAGCCAGATCACGAACGTCGCCGCGGTGATCAGGAAGACGAACGGCACGAACACCGCCGACACCCGGTCGGCGATGCGCTGCATGCGCGCCTTGCCGGTCTGCGCCTCTTCGACGAGCCGGATCATGCCCGAGAGCTTCGTATCCGCGCCCACCGCTGCGGCTTCCACGATCAGCCGTCCGGTGAGCGCGGTGGTGCCGCCGATCACGGCCATGCCCGCGTGCACGTCGACCGGGATCGACTCACCCGTCATCGCGCTGGCGTCGACACTCGATTCGCCCGACACGACAAGCCCGTCGGTGGCGATGGTCTCGCCCGGACGCACCACGAAACGCTGGCCTTCGACGAGTTCGCCGATGGGAACGCGCATTTCGCGACCGTCCCGGGTCAAAACGGTCACCTCGCGAGCGCCGAGCGCGGCCAGCGCCCGCAGCGCGCTGCCCGCCGACCGTTTGGCCTTGGCCTCGAAATACCGTCCGGCCAAGACGAATGCGGTGACGCCGGCCGCGACCTCCAGGTAGATCGCGTCGCTCGCCCAGATCGCCGCCCAGACGCCGTCGGGCGCGGGGCCGGACCGATTCGGGTGCAGGAACATGGTGTCCAGCGACCACAGCGTCGCGGTGAGCACACCGACCGAGACCAGCGTGTCCATGCTGGCCGCACCGGCTCTCGCGTTGGCCAGCGCCTTGCGATGGAACGGCGCCGCCGACCACACCACCACGGGCAGCGCCAGCACCGTGAGCACCACCTGCCAGCCGGGGAACCGGGTCGAGGGGATGGTGGCGAACATCACCGACAGGTCGGCCAGCGGGAAGAACACCATCAGCGCGACCACCAGCCGGCGCAGCAGGCTGCTGACCTCCGCGTCCTCCGGGGCGGTGCTGATCGCCTCGGCCCGGTCGGTCACCGGCGCCGCCCCGAAGCCGATCGCGTCGACCTCGGCGCAGAGTGCTTCGGCGGCGATGCCCGCGGCGGCGTCGATGGTGGCGATGCCGGTGGCGTAGTTCACCGAGGCGGTCACGCCGTCGACTTTGTTGAGTTTGCGCTCGATCCGATTCGCGCACGCCGCGCAGCTCATGCCGGTGACGGCGAGCGAGATGCGAGTCGGTTCGGTGGCTGCGGCAGGCTGATCGGGTCGAAGCTGGTCGAGCTCGATGGTCATGAAAGTCCGTTCACGCGGCGGGATCTTGGGTGGAACGCAGGTGGCCGAGGCGACGGCCGAACTGGGCGCCCGGCGGCAACACCAGATCGGCCGGCGCCCGATCGCTGGTCGGTGGCGAGGTATCGGGGCGGCGGGTGCGGTGCACCACCACGACCAGGGCCAGCGCGACGACGAGCACGCCGTGCGAGAGCACCCGCGAGATCGGCACCACGCCGGAGTACAGGTCCGCGACGACGAACGCGCTCAACGCCGCGACCAGCACGCCGAGCACCGGCAGCACACCGGAGGCGGCGTGCGGGCGCAGCGCGCAGTAGAGGAACCCGATGCCGATGGCCAGGCTCCACGCGGTGCTTTCGTTGAGCAGATGCCGGGTCATCTCGGCGCCGTGGTGATGGCTCATGCCGAAGTCGATGCCGGCGAGCTGGGCCAGCCCCAGCACGCATTGCAGGACACCGAGCGCACCGAGCGCGACACGCGCCCACCCGGCGCCTGTGGCGAACGCGACACCGCGCGCCCCGGGCACGGCCGCGCGCCACCGCGACAGCCGCGCGGGGTCCGGCCGCTCCAACTCGGCGGCGGCGAAGATCGCGTCGGTCAGATCGGGCGCGTACGACGAGGTGTCGCGCAGCCGTTTCGAGGTCTCGACGGCGGCGACGTACCAGGAACAGCACTCACCGCACTGCTCGAGATGCTCGTCCACACGCACCGCGGGAACGGTCTCCCGTTCGCCGTCGATCCGGGCGGACAGGGCCGTCCGGCACTCTTTGCACTCCACGTCCAGATTGTCGTCCACGGGGCCGCCGAAGTTCCCCGGGGTCGCTCGCCGGTTGTCGAGGCCGCCGTGGCGGCGGTTATTGTTCACCTCATGCCCACCCCCGCCGAGGACGACGAGACCACCCGCCTGGCATTGGCGGCGGCTCGCGGCGACCGGCGGGCGTTGGAGGGCTTCATCCGTGCCACGCAGAAGGACGTGTGGCGGCTGCTCGCCCACCTGACCGAGGTCGGCCGGGCCGACGACCTGACCCAGGAGACCTACCTGCGCGCGCTCGGCAGCATCAAGCGTTTCGAGGGCCGCGCCAGCGCGCGCACCTGGCTGCTGTCCATCGCGCGCCGCGTGGTGGTCGATCAGGTGCGGATGGCGGTGGCGCGGCCGAAGATCGCGCACGGTGTGGACTGGGCGGCCGCGGCCGACCGTCAGGTCTCGCGCCGCGACGGCCTCGCCGAGATCGTCGAACTCAACCTGCTGCTCGACGACCTCGCCCCCGAACGCCGGGAGGCGCTCGTGCTCACCCAGGTGCTCGGCCTGTCCTACGCCGAGGCCGCCGCCGTGTGCGGCTGCCCGGTCGGCACGGTCCGTTCGCGCGTCGCGCGCGGTCGTGAAGACCTGGTCGCCGCAACCCGATTCGGCATCCGGCGCAGCGCCAACGGCTGAGCCGCCCGGCCGCTGTCTCGCTCTTTCTCGCCCGGGATCTGTTGGCCGGGAACAACCTTCGACTCGCTCGCGGTGACTCCGGATGGCCCGCACCCGCTCCGGCCGCCGGAAATTCGCACCGCACCGTGTCGATCCCGGCGAAGTGGGCATTACCGGCGGTGAAGAAGCGAGGCAATCATGAGCATTTTTCGCAGTGCGAACACTTATCGACGGCGGGACCGCATCGGCACGCGGCGTGGCTGGGGCCGCTCGCGCGACTACGGCGACGGCAGGCGGTCCTGGGGCCGCCGGTCGCAGGATTGGCGTCGGCGCAGGTCCGCGAGTTCGGGCGGGCTCGAAGCCGCCGCGCGTTTCGGCTTCGTCGCCCGCGGTATCGCCTATCTCGCGATCGGCATCATCGGGTTCATGCTGGCGATCGGCACGGCCGAACACGAGCCGGACGGCGGTGGTGCGCTGGCGGCGATCGCGAGCAAACCGCTCGGGTATCTGCTGCTGTGGATTCTCGTCTTCGGTTTCGCCGCCCTGGTGGCGTGGCGGGTCACCCAGGTGGCCAGCGCCCGGCGGACCTACTCGGGGGGACACCGGCTCTACGCCGCGCTCTCCGGAATCGTCTATGCCCTGGCCTTTTTGGGCACACTGCGTTACGTCGTACACGGCCGGACGCCGAAGCCGAGCGATGCCATCGCCCGCGACCTGACCGCCCGGATCCTGAGCTGGGACGGCGGTCAGGTGGTCGTGCTGCTGCTCGGCCTGGCCGTCATCGCCTTCGGGATCTGGCAGACCGTGCGCGGCCTGCGCCTGGAATTCGTCGACGACCTGCGCATGGGCTGGATGACGCACGGCTCGCGCCAGGCCGCGATCTGGCTCGGCCGCGTCGGGTACGTCGCGCGCGGGGTCGTCGTGCTCGGTATCGGGCTCGCCGCCGTCGTCGCGGCGTTGAACTATGACCCGGCCGAGGCCGAGGGCGTCGACGCGGTCCTGCGCGATTTCGCCGAAATGCCTTTCGGCCCTTGGTTGCTCATCCTGGTCGCGCTCGGCCTGATGGCGTTCGGCGCGCTGTCCTTCCTGGAGGCCAAGCACCGCCGCACCTATGGCGGTGTCCCGGTCTGAGCACCGGATCGGTACGGCTCAGCGGGTGGCGTCCATCCGCTGCGTCCCGATCACCGACAGCAGGCGCAGCGCCTCCTCGGCCGAGGATCCCGGTGCGGCGGTATAGATCACGACGCGCTGATCCCGGTCGGAGATGTCGAGGACGTCGCAGTTGACGGCGACCGGGCCGACCAGGGGATGGTCGAAGATCTTGCAGAGCGTGGGCTTCGCGCAGACGTCGTGGGCGGTCCACAGCGCCTCGAATTCCGCACTGCCCGTGCGGAGTTCGTGCACCAATTCGCCCACCTCGGGATCGTCGGGATAGCGGGCAGCCGTGGCGCGCAGGACGTGGGCCGCGCTGCGCGCGAACTCGTCGGCGTCGGACACTCCGTACAAGCGCCGTTCCGCCGTGTGCAGGCCGAGGAAGGCACGGCGGACCAGGTTGCGGTCGCGACGCGAGAGCGCGGAGAAGTCTTCCATCAACGCGGCGGCCAGATCGTTCCAGGCGATCACCTCGTAGGTGGCCGACAGCACGACCGCGGCCGCCTGCGGCAGCCGCTGCAGCAGATCGAGGATGCTCTGCCGTACTTCGCGCGACGGACCGGCGGCGGGGCCGGGCGGCGCGCCCGCCAGGTGGTGCAGGTGGTCGCGCTCGGCATCCGAAAGCCGTAGCGCTCGGGTCAGCCCGGCCAGCACCTCGCGCGACGGACGCGGACCGCGAGCCTGTTCCAGGCGCGTGTAGTACTCGGTGGAGATGAAGGCCAGCTGCGCGGCCTCCTCCCGGCGCAGGCCGGGCGTGCGGCGGCGAGACCCCGCGGGCAGCCCCACGTCGGCCGGGGTGATCCGCTCCCGTCTGCTGCGCAGGAAGTCCGCGAGTTCTCGTCTGTCCACGCCTCCAGTGTGCTCGAGCGCCGTCGTGCCGAGCCAGGTACACCCGGTACCTGGCTCCGCCGCGGGTCCGGCCCGAGGGTTGAGGCCATGGACAACACACAGATCGCCGGAGCGGGTCTTCTGGCCGACAAGGTCGCCTTCGTCACCGGTGCCGGACGCGGGATCGGCGCCGCCGCGGCGCGGCTGTTCGCCGGGGAGGGGGCCCGGGTGCTGCTCACCGCCCGGACGGAGACGCAGCTCAAAGCGGTGACCGAAGACATCGCGGCGGCGGGCGGCACCGCCGACTACGTGGTGTGCGACCTCGCCGATCCGGCCGCCGTGCGGGCCGCCGTCGCGCACGCCGTCGACCGGTACGGGCGCCTCGACGTCGCCTTCAACAACGGCGCGGCCGGCGTGCCGCCCGGTCCGATGGACCGGGCGCTCGAAGCCGACTTCGACCACGTCTACGACGTGAACCTGAAGGCCACGTGGGTGGCCATGGTCGCCGAGATCGAAGCCATCCGAGCCACCGCGGGGACGGGGGCGATCGTCAACACCTCGAGCGTCGGCAGCCTGATGGGCAACCCCGAACTTCCGGCCTACGGCGCCACGAAGGCGGGTGTCAACAGCCTCACCGCGAGCGCGGCCGTCACGTACGGCCCGGAGGGCATCCGCGTCAACGCCATCGCGCCGGGCACCACATCGACGGAGATGCTGCACGACTGGGATGCGCAGTCCCCAGGCGTCATCGAGCGGCTCAACGCCGTCACGCCGCTGCGCCGGGCCGCCGATCCCGACGAAGTCGCCCAGGCCGCGGCCTGGTTGCTCAGTGACCGGGCCTCCTACGTCACCGGTACGGTGTTGCGCGTCGACGGCGGCATGCGCGCCTGACCCGCGGAGGTCTCATAGGTCGGCCAAAGGCTGTGCCGCATAGTGCAATCGAATGACGCCGTCCTCGTGGCGTGCGGTGGTGGCGAGCACGCCGAAAACCTTGCGGAGCAGGGCGGGTGTCATCACGTCGAGCACCTCGCCCGCGGCGACGACCGCGCCGTGGTCGAGCACGACCAGCTGATCACAGTGGCGGACCGCGAGATCCAGCTCGTGCAGGACGGCGAGGGTGGTGATGCCGGTCGAGCGGATCAGGTCGAGCAACTCGAATCGGGCGCGGACGTCGAGGTGATTGGTCAGTTCGTCGAGCACCAGCAGCCGCGGCTGCTGCGCCAGGGCCCGGGCCAGCAGCACACGCTGGCGTTCGCCGCCGGAGAGCGAACCGATGGTGCGCTCGGCGTAGGCGGTGACGCCGGTGCGCGCTATCGCGTCCGTGACGGCCAGCTGGTCGGCCGCGGTGTCCCTGCTGAACAGCGAGTGGTGCGGATTGCGGCCGAGCCGCACCACCTCGCGCACGGTGAGTTCGGTTGCCCCGGAACCGTTCTGCAGTACCGCCGCGGTGGTGCGGGCCGCGGCCCGGATCGACATCGCACCGATATCGGCACCGTCGACGGCGACGACGCCGCTGCTGGGTGCCAGGGATCGGTAGATCGTGCGCAGCAGGGTGGTCTTGCCGCTGCCGTTCGGTCCGACGATGCCCACCACCGCCCCGGGCGCCGCGTGCAACGTCACCCCGTCGAGCACCGCGGCCTCGCCGAAGGTGACCCGTACGCCGGTCACCGACAATTCGGCGGCCGGTCGCGCGCTCATTGCAGACCACCGTTGCGACGCAGCAGCCACAGGAACAACGGCGCGCCGAACGCCGCCGTGAAGATGCCGAGCGGCAGCTCGTTGGGCGCGTCGACCGTGCGTGAAAGCAGGTCCACCGCAACCAGATACGCGGCCCCGATCAATGCGGACAGGGGTAGCACGCGCCGGTGGTCCAGGCCGAACGCCAGCCGCACCACATGCGGAATCACCAGGCCGACGAAGCCGATCCCGCCCGCGGCGGCGATCAGGACGCCGGTCAACAGCGCGGAGAGCACGAGCAACAGAATCCGCAGTGTCCGCACGTCGACGCCCAGCGCGGTCGCCTGCTCGTCACCGGTGCCGAGCACGTCGAGCCGCCGCCCGAACGCCAGCACCACCGCGACGGTCACCAGCACGACCACGGTGACCGGGCCGAGCCGATCCCACCGCGCCCCCGCCACGCTGCCCATCGTCCAGAACATCACCGTGCGCAGCTCGTTCGGCGTCGCGCGCAGTTGCAGATAGTTCGTGGCCGCCAGCAGCAGATAGCCCACCGCCACACCCGCGAGGACCAGTCGGGTGGGCGCCAGCCTGCCGCGCTGCTGACCGAGCAGGAACACCACCGCGATGGTGGCGATGGCACCGCAGAACGCCGCGGTGGACACCCCGACGCCGCCGAGTGCGCCGCCCGCGGTGACGATCACGATGACCGCGCCGAGCGAAGCCCCGGACGACAGGCCGAGCACGTACGGGTCCGCCAGCGGATTGTTCACCAGCGCTTGCAGGATCACGCCCGCCACCGCGAGCCCGCAACCGCACAGTGCGGCCAGCAGTACCCGCGGCAGTCGGTAGCTCCAGACGATCTGATCGACGGTGAAGCCGACATCGGCTGTCCGACCGGATAAATGGGCGAAGATCACGCGGCAGGTGTCGGCCGCGGAAACGGTCACCGATCCCACCGCGATCGAGAGCACCATTACGGCAAGCAACACCGCGGCCACGCCACCCAGCGCGATCGGCAGCGGCACCCTGGCCAGTGGCGGCCGGGCGTTGGTCCGCGTCACCGGAACTGCTCGGGGTGCACCAGTTTCGCGATGCGCTCCACCGCCACATCGTTGCTCGGGCCGAGGTAGATCGAATCCGCCAGTACCGCATAACTTTCGGTGACCGCGGCCGGCCATTGCGGGAACTGCGCGAGAATCCGTTTCGCGACCGCGTCGATATCGGGACTGCGGTAGTTCACCACGACCAGCCCGTCGACGGGCGTCGCCGCGAGCTGCTCCTTGCTGATCGTCACGAACGTCGTGCCGTCGGTCCGCTCGAACGGATTCACCCCGCCCGCTTTACCGATGACGTCGTTCCAGATGCCTCCGGCCGCGATCGCCGAGAAGTCGGAATCGTCGCCGCCCATGCCCATCCCGGCGAAGACGAGCAGCACGTTCTTCTTCGGCTGCCCGGCCACCCGGGCGGTGGTCGCCGCGATGGCGCGCTGCGAATCGGCGATGAGCCGCTCGGCCCGGTCCGGCACGTCGAAGATGGCGCCGAGGTCGCGCAGCAGGGCGTAGCTGTCCTCGATCGTCGGCGTGCCGGTGACCGCCCCCGTGACGCCGCAGTTGGCCCTGGGCACATAGGTATTCGCACCGGCCGCCGCCAGCTCGTCCCTGGTGGCAAAGCCCT
>NZ_BAUA01000096.1 GCF_000710915.1 Nocardia brasiliensis IFM 10847 | reverse complement strand
CGCCGCGAACTGCTCGACGACATCAACACCAGAACCGGCCGCTTCGCCGACGACTGGGTGCGCGCCGCACGGACCATCAAGGGTTTGGCCGAAGATTCGCCGCTGGTCGGCGAGGAGTGGATGTCCGGCCCGCTCACCCTGCTGCAGGCCACCGCAGCCCTGTCCGCGACGCTGGCCGCGCTGACGGAAGGGCGCAGCCCGCTCGACGGCGTCGCGCTGCGGACCGCGCCCGGCGATCGCGTCGCGGTGCCGATCCTGCCGCACAGCGCCTACGACCGGTTGCTGCTCAACGGTTTCGAGGGCGAAGTGTGGCTGCGTCCCGGCGTCGACGCCGATACCGCGCGGCGGCGCGCCGGACTCGCCCAACTCGACCCGAGCGCGACCGCGGGCATCGGGGTGGTGCTCGGAGCGGGCAACATCACCTCGATTCCGCCCCTCGACGCGCTGTACGAGCTGTACGCGCACAACCGCGTCGTCCTGCTGAAGCTGAACCCGATCACCGACCCGCTGTTCACCGTGTTCGAGATGATCTTCGCGCCGCTGTGCGAGCTGGGGGTGCTGCGCATCGTCACCGGCGGCGCGGAGACCGGCCGCTACCTGGTGCAGCACGGCGACGTCGCGCACGTGCACATGACCGGCAGCGCGCACACGCACGACGCGATCGTGTGGGGGCCGGGACCGGAGGGGCTGGAACGGAAGAAGGACCGCAGGCCGCTGCTGGACAAGCCGATCACCAGCGAACTCGGCGGAGTGTCGCCGACCATCGTGGTTCCCGGCGACTGGTCCGACGCGGACCTGCGCTACCAAGCCGAGCACGTCGCCACCCAGCGGCTGCACAACGGCGGCTACAACTGCGTCGCCGCGCAGGCGCTCGTGCTGAGCAAAGACTGGCACCTCAAGGACAAGTTCCTGGCCGAACTGCGCACGGCGCTCGCGCAGGCGCCGCAACGCACCCCGTACTACCCCGGCAGCGATACCCGGGTGGCCGACGCGCTGGCCGCCTACCCCGCGGCCGCGCAGGTCGAGGGCGGGCGGGTGCTGGTCGAGCAGGTACCGCTCACCGACACTCCGCTGCTGCGCACGGAATACTTCTCGCCGGTGCTCGGCGTGGTCGAACTGCCGTACGCGGGCACCGAATTCCTCTCGCGCGCGGTCGAATTCGCGAACACCGAACTCACCGGCACGCTCGGCGCCAACGTACTCGCGCACCCCGCGACGATCCGCGATCTCGGGGCGGGCTTCGACCGCGCGCTCGAACAGTTGCGCTACGGCGCGATCGCGGTGAACGCGTGGACCGGGCTCGCCTTCCTGGCACCGCGCGCCTCGTGGGGCGCGTTCCCCGGGCACACCCTCGACGACGTGCAGAGCGGGATCGGCGTGGTGCACAACGCGTTCCTGCTCGACGACGTGGAGCGCACAGTGGTGCGCGGGCCGTTCCGTCCCGCGCCGCGCTCGGTGCTGCACGGAGAATTCGCGCTCTCGCCGAAGCCGCCGTGGTTCGTCGGCAACACGACCGCGGCGGCGACGGGGCGCAAGCTGACCGAGTTCTACGCCACCGGCAATCCTGCCCGGATACCCGGCATCTTCTGGTCCGCGCTGCGCGGGTGAGCGCGTGCGCGCGGCGGGGTCAGCGCGAAAAGGTCTGATCAGACCAGGTCGTGGCACCGCGGGCCGGAGACTGCCATGATGGATCGCGATGTCCCCTTCCGATCATGTGCCCCAGTCCGACCCGTCGAGTCGGTTCCCCACGCG
Source organism: Nocardia brasiliensis IFM 10847 (assembly GCF_000710915.1). GTDB lineage: Bacteria > Actinomycetota > Actinomycetes > Mycobacteriales > Mycobacteriaceae > Nocardia > Nocardia brasiliensis_A. The sequence continues at coordinate 4,324 of NZ_BAUA01000096.1, read as the reverse complement.
CGGTAAGCCGTCCCGCACCGCCGGGGTGCGGCGCGTGTTCGACTCGGTACGGGGAGTGTTCACCGGCGAGACCGCGCTGCCCGCGCCCACCCTGCGCTGGGGTCTGCTGCTGGTCGCCGCGGGCGCGGTCGTCGCGGCGCTCGTGACGCTGTTCGTCACCGGCTTCGACAACAAGGGGCTCGAGGCGCACACGCCGGGCTCGCCGGCCGAGCCGGTGGTCGACAAGGAGTTCGGCACGGCGGTCAAGGGTGATTGCCTGAGCTGGTCCAAGCCGGACCACTCCGATCTGGTCAAGGTGCGCTGCGACGCGAAGCACATGTTCGAGGTCGCGGCCGATGTCGACATGAGCAAGTACCCGGGCAAGGAATTCGCGCCCGGTGCCCGCTTCCCGGACTCGCTGCGGCTCACCGAACTCAAGGAAGAGCACTGCGTGCCCGCGGTGCAGGAGTATCTGGGCGGGCGGTTCGATCCGCGCGGGCGCTACATCGTCGGGCTGATGTACCCGAGCCCGGACGGCTGGCAGCACGGGGACCGCACGCTGCGCTGCGGCCTGCAGTACGCGGCGAGCGCGGGCACCCCCGCCTCGACCGGCAGCGCCACCCAGCACGATCAGTCGAAGGTCTACGGGCCCGGCGTCTGCCTGGGCATCAACCAGAGCCTGCCCACCGATCCGGTGGACTGCTCGCAGGTGCACGCGGTAGAGGTGGTTTCCACCATCGACCTCGGCCAGCGCTTCCAGGGCGGTCCGCCCGCCAAGGAGGAGCAGGACCGGTTCGTCGAGGACGAGTGCGCGCGCACGTCCTCGGACTATCTCGGCGGACCCGACGTGATCCGCAACAAGACCCTCACGCTGTTCTTCGACTACCTGGACGCCCGCAGCTGGCTGGCCGGCAGCCGCAAGCTGGACTGCATGGTCGGCAAGGGGGCCGACCGGGAAGGGTTCGCGCCGATCACCGGTTCGGCCAAGGGCGACATCCTGATCAACGGCCAGGCGCCGGAACCGCCGCCGAATACCGGCCGGTCCACGCCGACGCCGCTGCCCGGCGCCGCGCCGCTGCCGCCGCAGCCCCAGCCGAGGTAGCCCACGACGATGTCGGTCTCCATGTCCGAGGACCGGTTCGAGGAATTGGTCGGCGACGCGCTCGATCGGATCCCGCCGGAGCTGGCCCGCGCCATCGATAATGTGGTGGTGCTGATCGAACCTCGCAATTCGGAGGATCCACATCTGCTCGGTTTGTATCAAGGCATCGCGCTGACCGAACGAGACAGCCATTACGGCGGCTCGTTGCCCGACACGGTGACCATCTATCGCGACTCCATCTTGGCGATCTGCGCGGATGAGAACGAGGTGGTCGAGGAGGTGGCGATCACGGTGATCCATGAAATAGCGCACTACTTCGGCATTGACGAAGACCGCCTGCATGAGCTGGGATGGGGCTAGTCTTTACCCCAGCTGTATGAGTGCGGTTGCAGTTGGGGTGAGCAGGGAAGAAACTTTAGGGGATTCGATGGAACCGATTGCCTGGCTGTCGCGTCCTATCACTCGAAGGGGGAATTCTCGTGGTTCCGCCCCATAGCCGCCACTAGAAGGAGTCGAGTCATGGTTGGCCACGTACTAGTCGCACCCGAAGTCGTCCTCGCCGCCGCCGCCGAGCTGGATCTGCTCGCCGACCGGTTGGCCGCCGCCGCCGCGCTCACCGCGCCCGCGACGCATGTCATCCCCTCCGGTATGGACGAGGTCTCGCTGCACGCCGCGAACCACCTGAACAAGGGCGCCGCCACGCACGACCAGGCCGTCGCCCAGGGCATCCTCGAGCTGCACCACGCGGCCGCGACGCTGCGTTCCCAGCTCGTCACGCACATCGGTGAGGACGTCGTCCGGGCCGGCACGATCGGTGCCGTCAGCTCCACTATCGCCTGAAGCCTGCGGGCACAGCACAAAAGAACAAGCAAGGGGAGAAACGCATGACCGCAGGAATCACCGGGGTGTTCTGGCTGCCCCGTCTGGCAGAAGGAAACTCGATCGCGCTCAACGCGGGCGCGCATGCCGTGCCGATCTCGGCCGCCGCCACCGCGTGGGGTGGCCTCACCGCCGCCTGGATCGACGCCACCGCGACCGTCGCCCGCGTGATGGCCGAGCTCGGTGTCGGCATGCAGGGTCTCAACGGCATCTCGGCGCTGTCCAAACTGACCGGCTTCGTCGGCTGGGCCGAGCAGCAGGGTGTCATGGCGGCCACCATGAGCTCGAAGGCGGCCTCGAACGCGATCGCCTACACCGTGGCATCGATCGCCATGCCGAGCATCCCGGAGATCGCGGCCGTCGACGCGGCCCGCGTCGCCGCCTACTCGACCGGCGGCGTGCTCAACGGCACCGCCGAGGCGGCCGAAGCCGCGAAGGCCGCGCTCGATCTGCGCGCCGCGCTGACCATGGAAACCTACGAGGCGGCCACCACCGCGATGGTCGTGACGCCGGGTGAGTTCATCAACCCGCCCGCGATCGCGCACGGTGCGGGCCAGGCGAACGCGGGCGGCGCCGAGCAGGCCGCGCAGAGCACCACCAATGCCGACCCGGTGCAGACCGCGATCTCCGCGGCCGGCGCGCTGGTCAACAACCCGGCCGTGGTCAGCGCCGCGACGCAGGTGGCGAACGTCGCGGGTTCGGTGGCGACCACCGGTGTGTCCACCGTGGGCACCATCGGCTCGCAGGCGGTCTCGGCGGTCACCAGCGCGGTCGCCGCGCCCGGAATCACCGCCGCGGCACCGGCTTCGATGGTCGGCGGGGCAGGCCTGGCGGCTGCCGCCGCGTCGTCCGCGACCCGGTCGGCGTCCCTCGGCGGCAGCACGGTGTCGTTCGGCAACGGTTCGCTGAAGCTCCCCGAAGGCTGGGGCGCGGGTAGCGCGGCAGGCGGCGCGCCCGCCACGGCCGCCGTCGTCGAGAACAGCGCGGTGGCGCAGCCCACCGGCGCGCCGGTCCGCAACAACAACGGCGCACACGGCAGCCCGCTGCTGGGCAACCAGGTGCGCGACGAGGACGACGAGTCCGAGCACAAGAGCCAGGACTACCTGCGCTCGACCGAGCACTTCAACGACGGCCGCTACGCCGCGGACGGAGTGATCGGCGCCGAACCTGCCGGAACGGCGGCTAAGTGACCGTACTGGGTGCGGGCCGCGGCCCGTCACTGCTGAAGTCGGTTGTGCTGTCGCTCGACGAGATGCAGTTCCTCCTGGAGAAACTGGAGATCGACGAGGTGCCCGTCGTGCTGGATGCGCGCGGGCAATACGACAACGTGGCCGACCACGACGCAGCGATGGCCGTGGCCGCTCAGTCGCTCACCGATCGGGAACTGCTGATCGGTGATGCGGTACATCACGAGCTCGAAGACCGGCTGCGGGCGCTGTACCGACCGCACTGGGTGGTCGCGCTACGGCTGCACGTAGACGGTGCGATGAGTCGCATGTGTCTCGCGAAGGGCGACGATGTTGTCACCGTCGCCCTGCGCGGGCCGCAGTCCTACGTGATCGACGAGGTCGAAGACGACCTGCCCGGCCCGGTGATCGCGGCGCTCGGCCCCGCCGAACCGCTCGACCTGACCGGCATGAACGCGCCGACCGAACAACTCGTCCCGATTTTCGACGACACCGGCGACGCGGCCGCCACCGCCAACCGGCTCGCGAAAGTCGGCACCCCGCCGCGCGATGCGCAGACCCTCGCCTCCGCGATGGTGCAGATCCATTCGCACGCCGAAATCGTCGGCGTCGTCTACGGCGACGGCACCCGCGACGTCACCGACAACCACATCGCCGTATTCAACACCCGCTCCGGGCGTTTCATCGCCACGGCCAGCAAATCCGACGACGGCGTGAAATGGACGTCGCTGAGCCCCGGCACCCCGGGTCGGTTACGAACGGCGTTGCAGGACTTGATCAGTGGGCTGCCGGAGCGAGAAGAGTTCCCGGCCAAGCCGCAGCAGGGGTGAGCGGGGGTCTCGCTGTTGCGCGGCTGGCGGTCACGGTTCGGGGGTCCACAGACGGTCCATACGGTTCACAGGGCATGCAGCTCCCGTGAACCGTGCACTTTGTGAGCCCGCACCTGTTCGCCTGGTACGACCGGCAGCGGCGGTGCACGGTGCGCGCGTCCTGGGTGTCAGGCTGCGCACGAACCGTCGCGGGGCGGGGTCCACAGATAGTCCACACGGTTCACAGGGCATACAACCCCTGTGAACCGTGGGCACGCTCTGTGGGTCCGCACCTATCTGTCGCTTGGGTGCGACACGGGGCGGCCGCGTCGCCGCGCGGCGCGCGCGTTTCAGCTCGCTGCGCACGG
>NZ_BAUA01000097.1 GCF_000710915.1 Nocardia brasiliensis IFM 10847 | reverse complement strand
TTCCGAACCACCGAGATGGGCGCCCGCCGACATGGCGCTCTCCCCGTCCGAAACTGCTTCGCTCCCAACAACGGTCGCTGCGCCGGCACCCGCGTCGGGATCCCGCAAACCACCGACGGGACCGTACGCCGAAGCGACGCTCATACCCGAAGACGCTTTATCCCTGCTATTTCGCGCCGCTACGCCATGCACACCGGAATGCCCTGGGCCACCGACGCGGTCCAGGAGCCCTGCAACACCGTCCACGTCCGAACGATCACTCGAAGCATCGGAAGCCCTGGCACCACCCGCATGCGGACCACCCGCGGCGACCGTCCCGCCCTCGTCGGCTGAAGCCGAAGAATCGATTGCGCCGCTTTCGGATTCGAGGATCGCGAAGGCCCGATCGGCGGCGGCCATCCCGTCTTGCGCCGCGTGGAATCGTTCGCCGACCATGCGGAGCGGGAGGTAGACCTCGGGGGCGAGGATGAGGGCGACCAGACCTGCGTACAGACTCATTTCACCGAAGACCAGGCGTAGGCCGATGGAGACGGCGATCAGGGCGACGCTGAGCGTCGCCAGCATTTCCAGCACCATGGAGGAGAGGAAGGCGATGCGGAGTGCCCGCATCGTACGCTGCCGCAACGCATCGCCCAGCTCGCGCACCCTGGGCACCATCGTGGTCCGGCGTAACTCGGCGGAATCCGCCGCATCCGCTTCGGCTGTGCCGGAGCCGTCTGCACGAACGCCACCGGTTCGCCGCGATCCCCCGTCGCCGCTGATCCGATCCCTCGACACCGCACCGGTTTCCCGCCCCAGCGCACGCAACGTCGGCATCCCGGCGAACAGATCGAGCAGCTGATCGGACAGCCGGGTGGTCGCGGCGAGTGTCGCCTCGGCCCGACCTTGGGTGAGCAGTCCGATGAGGATCATGAAGATCGGGATGAGCGGCAAGGTGACGACCACGATCAGACCCGAGATCGGATCGTGTATCGCGATGACCGCCAGCACAATCGGCGGCACCGGCACAGCGAGCAACAGCGCGGGCAGGTAACCGGTGAGGTAGCCGCGCAACCCGGACAGCCCGGTGCCGACCACGACCGCGAGTTCTGTTCTGCGGGTTTCGAGTTCGCGCGGCCGCAGCTGCGCGCCGGCGGTCAGCACCGCGGTCTCGAGTTCCGCGACGACGCCGGCTCCGGCCCGGTGCCCGAGCCGCGACTGCCACCAGGTGGCGAGTACCCGTACGCCGAGAACGACTGCGAGCACCAGTATTTCGGTGCTCCACGCGCCGAGCGTGCGCTGACCGGGTTCGGTGACGACCCCGGCCAGCACCCGGGCGAGCAGGACCGCCGCGACGACGATCGAACCGGTGATCACCAGCGACAGCAGCACACTCAGCACCAGGTAGCGGCGGGCCGAGCGCGCGTACCGCCACAGGCGCGGGTCGACAGGCGGTCGAGCCATGAGCTCAGTCCTTCAGCGAAAGCCCGATGGGCGCGGGGATCTGGTCGACGGTGATCCGTTTGCGGAACACCCAGTAGGTCCAGCCCTGGTACAGCAGCACCACCGGCGTGACCAGGACGGCGGCCCAGCTCATCACTTTCAGCGTGTACGGCGTGGACGACGCGTTGTGGATGGTCAGGTCGAACGCGGCGTCGATGGTGGAGGGCAGCACATTCGGGAACAGCGAGCCGAACAGCAGTGCGGTCGCCGCCGCCACCGTGACGGCCGTGCCCGTGAACGCCCAGCCGTCCCGGTCCGCGTACACCGCGACGCCCGCGCCGACCAGTCCGAGCACGGCCAGCCCCAACGGAATCCAGGTCCACCCGGTGCCGTAGGCCAGCTGCGTCCAGACACCGAAGACGCCGACGACCACCGCGGTAGGCACCAGCAGCAGTTTGGCGGTGCGCTGCGCGTCGGCCCGCACCTCGCCACCGGTCTTCAGGCCGAGGAACACCGCGCCGTGCAGCGCGAACAGCAGTCCGGTGGTCAGTCCGCCGAGCAGTGCGTAGGGTCCGAGCAGATCCCACACCGAGCCGGCGAACTGCTTCTTCTCGTTCAGGGGCACACCGCGCACCACGTTCGCGAAGACCCAGCCCCACGCGAGTGCCGGTATCCAGGAACCGATTCCGATGCCGAGGTCACAGCGCGCCCGCCAGCGCGGGTCGTCGATCTTGCCGCGGTACTCGATCGCGCAGATCCGCAGAATCAACGCCACCAGCAACAGCAGCAACGCCAGATAGAAGCCGGAGAACAGGCTGGCGTACCACTCCGGGAAGGCGGCGAACATGGCACCGCCCGCGGTGATCACCCAGACCTCGTTGCCGTCCCAGACCGGCCCGATCGTGTTGAGCACCACGCGCCTTCGGGTGTCGGAGCCCTTGCCGAGGATCGGCATCAGCATGCCGACGCCGAAGTCGAAGCCCTCGAGCACGAAGTACCCGGTGAACAGCACCCCGATCAGCACGAACCAGAACTCTTGCAGACTCATCGTCGGCTCCTAGTAGGCGAACGAAAGTTGTTCGACGGCAGGTTCTTCGCCGGAGCGACCGGTCGGCCCCGCGGGTTTGTCCGGACCCGAGTCGGTGGGCGGGCTCGCGGCAGGCCGCTCCGGTCCGTGCACCACGTAGCGCCGCATCAGGTAGAACCAGACGACGGCGAGCGCGCCGTACAGCAGCGTGAAGGTGATCAGTGAGAACAGCACCACGCCGGGCGAATGGTTGGACACGCCCTGCTGCACGGTCAGTCGCAGGTTCGGGTCGCCGGTCGGGTTGGGCGCGACAACCCATGGCTGCCTGCCCATTTCGGTGAACACCCAGCCCGCGCTGTTGGCCAGGAACGGCGTCGGAATGACGAGCAGGCTGAGCCAGGCGAACCAGCGCTGGTTCGGCACCCGCCCGCGCCGGGTGAGCCACAGGCCGGCCAGTGCCAGCAGAGCCGAGCCGGCCGCGAGGCCGATCATGGCGCGGAAGGACCAGTAGGTGACGAACAGGTTGGGCCGGTAGTCGCCGACACCGTATTTCGCGTTGTACTCCTGTTGCAGGTCGACGACACCGGGCAGGGTGACGTCGCTGAATTTGCCTTTGGCGAGGTAGGGCAGCACGCCGGGCACCTCGAGCACGTGCGTGACGCTGTCGCAGTTGTTGTGCGTGCCGACCGTGAGGATGGAGAAGTCCGGGTCGGTCGCGGTGTGGCACAACGATTCCGCCGAGGCCATTTTCATCGGCTGCTGTTCGAACATCAGCTTGCCCTGCGTGTCACCGGTCAGGAACAGCGCGCCCAGCGAGACGAGCATCACCCAGATGCCGGCCAGCGCGGCGGGACGCCACATGGTGCGCGCCTCGGTGATCTCCGCGGCGTCACCGGTGCGCGCCTTGCGCACCATCCACCAACCCGCGATACCGGCGACGAAAGTGCCTGCCGTGACGAAGGATCCGGCGACCACGTGTGGAAAGGCCGCCAGGAGAGTGTTGTTGGTGAGCACCGCGACGATGCTCTCGAGTTCGGCGCGCCCGGTTTCCGGGTTGAACCGCGCCCCGACCGGGTGCTGCATGAACGAGTTGGCGGCGACGATGAAGTACGCCGAGGCGTTCACGCCGATGGCGACCATCCAGATCGCGGCCAGGTGCGCCAGTTTCGGCAGCCGGGACCAGCCGAAGATCCACAGGCCCAGGAAGGTCGATTCCATGAAGAAGGCCACCAGGCCTTCCAGCGCGAGCGGTGCGCCGAACACGTCGCCGACGAAGCGGGAGTATTCGCTCCAGTTCATGCCGAACTGGAATTCCTGCACGATGCCGGTGGCGACGCCGAGCGCGAAGTTGATCAGGAACAGCTTGCCGAAGAATTTGGTCAGCCGGAGCCAGTGCTCCTTGCCGGTGATCACCCACGCGGTCTGCATGGCGGCGACCAAGGGCGCGAGGCCGATGGTCAGCGGCACCAACAGGAAGTGGTAGACGGTCGTGATGCCGAACTGCCATCGCGAGATGTCCAGCGCGTTCACCTTTGAACCTCCTGCCGGTCTACGACATGTCGTAGTAAGACTACGCCGGAGGCAGGGTTGAGCAATGCGTCGTAGGCCACGACACACCGGACGTTGCGGCTTCGAACAGGTATTTTCCGTGCTCGGGCGCGCCGGACCGCGCCTCGATTAGACGGAGATCACCTCGGCGGCGCCGGTTGCGGGCAGTCAACCGGACCGGCGGAGGCGGTCGTCACCAGTCGCCGATGGCCCCCGCCCGCTCGACACCGCGGTCCACCAGATCGATGATCTCGGCCGCATTGTCCGGCGCCGACATCCGCAGGCCGTCCAGCGAATTCACCCGCGCCGCGAGCGAGATGCTGGAGAGCAGCCAGATGCTGTCACAGGTCAGCAGGTCCGCGGTGAACAGCGACTTGTAGGTGCACTCCCAACCGGCCTTCTGCGCCTCGGCGAACAACGCACGCTGGGTGACGCCCGGCAGCACGCCGTTTTTCGCGGGCGGGGTGAGCATTTGCTTGTCCCGCACGATCACCACGGACGAGCGCGGCCCCTCGAGCACCCGATTCTCGGTGCTGGTGAAGATCACGTCGTCGGCGCCCATCCGGGCCGCGAAACGCAGCGCCGCCATATTGGAGGCATAGGAGAGCGTCTTCGCACCGAGCAGCTGCCATGGCGCGGCCTGCGCGAGGTCGATGGAGATGCCCCGTGACAGGGTCACCACCGCGACGCCCTCGGTACGCGCCTTCTGCACCCGATCGGGCACGGGTAGCACCAGCACGTAGGCGGTCGGCACGGGCACCGCGGCCGCGAGATCACCGGAGGTCACCTTCTCGGCGACCCCGGACAGCTCCGAGTCGCGCCCGCGGGTGAGCACCAGCCGCATCACACCCTCGCGATCGGCGCCCCACTCCTTGGCGGCCCGCTCCACCGCCGCACGCCACCGCCCCAGTTCGGGCTCCGGCAGATCGAGCGCCTGCGCCGAGCGGCGCAGCCTGCCTAGGTGGAATTCGATCGCGCACGCGTTGCCCGCACGCACCAGCACCGTTTCGAAAATACCGTCGCCTCGCAGAAGCCCGATATCGTCCGCATACACCAACGGCGCGTCCGCGTCCCGGACCGCGCCGTCGAGTGAGACAAGAACCCGATCTACCATGCGTCGAGACTAGGCGGTGTTGGATGGTCGCGCTTAGGTCACGGCAGACTTCGTTCCATCTTTTCCCGCGGGTCGCGCGGGGTTCACGACCGCGTCGGCGCCCGGCCGCCGGGATGGTGTCGCGAACGCGTTCCGCGAGCCCCGGTTCGGGCACCCACCGTGGACCCGGCCTACAGTGGAAACGTGTCCGTGGTCGTTGCACCCAGCCCCATCCTGTCTACTCCGGGAGCCGTCGCGGGAGCGCCCGGTTCGCCGGATGCCGCCGTGGCGTGGCACTACGGTGACCCGCTCGGCGAACAGCGGACGGCCGTACAGCGGGCCGCGGTCGTCGATCGCTCGCATCGATTCGTACTGAGCATCGCCGGCGCCGAGCGGCTGACCTGGCTGCACACCATCACCAGTCAGCACATCGCGGCCCTCGCCGACGGGCAGTCCGCGGAAAGCCTCGACCTCGACCTCAACGGCCGGGTGCTGAACCATTTCGTGCTCACCGAACTCGACGCCACGGTGTGGATCGACACCGAAGGCGACCGCGGCCCCGCGCTGCTGGAGTTCCTGCGCAAGATGGTCTTCTGGGCCGACGCGCAGCCGGTCGAATCCGAGCACGCCGTGCTCAGCCTGCTCGGGCCGAACGCGGCAGAGGTGCTCGCCGCGCTCGGCGTCGACTCCGCGCCCGGCGTCTACGAGGCCGTGGCCCTGCCCGGCGGCGGTTTCGTGCGGCGGATGCCGTGGCCGGCCGCCGACTCCTTCGACCTCGTGATTCCGCGCGCGGAACTCGCCGACCGGTGGAGCCGGCTCGTCGCGGCGGGTGCCGCGCCGGCCGGCATGTGGGCGTTCGAGGCGCTGCGGGTCGCGGCCGTGCGCCCACGGATCGGGCTCGACACCGACGACCGCACCATCCCGCACGAGGCCCGCTGGATCGGCGGCGTCACCGAGCACGGTGCGGTGCACCTGGACAAAGGCTGCTATCGCGGTCAGGAGACCGTGGCGAGGGTGCACAATCTCGGCAAACCGCCGCGGCATCTGGTGCTGCTGCATCTCGACGGATCGGCCGACGAACGGCCGGCCGCGGGTGACGACGTCACCGCGGGCGGCCGGGCCATCGGCCGCCTCGGCACGGTGATCGACCACTACGAACTCGGCCCGATCGCGCTCGCGCTGATCAAACGCACGATCCCGGTGGACACCCAGCTCACGGCCGGCCCGGCGGCCGCGGCCATCGACCCCGACTCGGTGCCCGCCGACGACGCACCGCAGGCGGGCAGGGTCGCCGTCGATCGACTGCGCGGCCGCTGACCACCGATGCTCATCGAATTCCGAAGGGGCGCAAGTCGCATCGCGCCGCGCCACTGTGCCGGCACCGCGCACCCACCGACCAGAACACACCGTGAAAGGAGCGTCCATGCGACCCGGTGACACCGGCGAAGTACTCGCGGTGTGCGTGGTGCACGCCGAGATCGAGGTACCCACCCGGGTCGGCCGCTCCGCCATCGACAAGCGACCCCGCCCGGACCGCGTGCCGGTGCGTGCGCTGGGTCTCGACGGCGACCACGTCTGCGACACCGCCCACCACGGCGGCGCCCACCAGGCGGTCTACGCCTACGCCGACGAGGACGCCCGGCGCTGGGCCGGCGAACTCGATCGCGAGTTGCCCGCGGGCTGGTTCGGCGAGAATCTAAGGGTGTCCGGATTGCCGATCAGCGACGCGGTTTTCGGTGCCCGCCTGGCCATCGGCGACACCTTGCTCGAGGTGAGCGCGCCCCGCGTGCCGTGCGCGACGTTCCAGCATTGGAGCGGAGAAGCCCAGTGGGTCAAGCGGTTCACGCTGCGCAGCGACACCGGCGCCTACTTCCGGGTGCTCAGAGAGGGCACGATCGGCGCGGGCGACACGGTGACCGTGCAGCATGTGCCCGATCACGGCGTGACGGTCCGTGACCTGTTCACCGGCCAGGATCCGGATCTGCTGGCCATCCTGCTCGCCACGGAGCCGACCATCTCCGACGACGTGCGCATGCAGATCGAGCGGCACGCGCGCAGGCACGCGAACGCCGCACGCGCCGCGCAGCGCCGGACCGGTGTGGCCACCGTCTCCGGCGTCGCCGACCGGCACGCCACCGAACTCGACACGGGAGCGCAACTGTGAGCGTGGATCTGGTCGAAGTAGTCCGCTCCGGTTTCCGCGAGTGCGTGCACCGCGGCTCGGTGGTGATCCTCGATCCCGCGGGTGAGCCGACGCTGACTCTCGGCGAGGTGCATCTGCCGATCTTCCCGCGCTCCACCAACAAGCCGATGCAGGCGATCACCTTGCTGCGGCACGGTTTCGAACCACTCGACGACGCCGAGCTCGCCATCGCGACCGCTTCGCACTACGGCGAACCCGACCACGTCGCGCTGGTCCGCCGGCTGCTCGACCGGTTCGGCTTCGACGAGAAATCCCTCGAATGCCCGCCGGACCTGCCGGTCGACGACAAGGCACGGGCCGCCGTGCTGTCCGGATCACAGGAACCGCGACGGATCTACATGAACTGCTCCGGCAAGCATGCCGCGATGCTGGCGACCTGCGCGATCAACAGCTGGCCGACCGAGGGCTATCTCGACGTCGCACATCCGCTGCAGCAGGCGGTCATCGCCACCGTCGCCGAACTGACCGGCGAACCCGAGACCGATCTCGGCATCGACGGCTGCGGACTGCCGATCATCCCGGTCTCGCTGGTGAACCTGGCCCGGGTGTTCGCCACCATGGCCACCGCCGCGCCGGACGCGCCGGAGCGGCGCGTCGCCGACGCCATCCGCGCCCATCCGCGAGTGATTTCGGGCACCAACGCACCCGATTTGTCAGCTATGCAAGCCACCCCCGGACTCGTCTGCAAGATCGGCGCGGACGGGGTGCACGCGGGCGCGCTACCCGACGGCACCGCCTTCGCCTACAAGATCGACGACGGTCACGACCGTGCCCGAATGCCCCTGACGCTGGCCATTTTGCATCGAATCGGGGTCGATTGGACCGACGCGCATGCCGAGTTGGCGGCCCCCGCGGTACTCGGTGGCGGCGCTCGCGTCGGCGTCATCCGAGCGATTCCCGGAGTGCTGTAGCCGCCCCGGTCAAGGGCGACAACCGGGCAAACGGAACCTCTTCGGGAGTTCTTCACCCACTCCTGGAAGCGAGACCGCCGGACACACGCTAAAGTGTCTGTCAGGAAGAGTATTAATTCGAACGGGGCCGCCAACCAAACCCCAGGCCGCCCCGCAGTGACGCGAGGGGGTCAGCCATGGGCCGTGGCCGGGCTAAGGCAAAGCAGACCAAGGTCGCACGCGAGCTGAAGTACAGCAGCCCGCCGAGCGACTTCGCGAGCCTTCAGCGCGAGCTTTCGGGCAGCCCCAACTCCCAACGGAGTGGTGTGCTGTCCGATGAGCACAACGCGGACGAGTCCTCTACCCGTTGGGAAGAGGACGACTACGACGACTGGCGCCGCTGACTCGAAGCAACGCATGAAGGGGGAGGTCGCGTGCCTCCCCCTTCAGCCGTTGCCAAGCGTCGACGGCCTCCGCCGAAAAGCCTTACAACACACCAGCGTCCCGCATCCGAGCGATGCGGGACGCTGCGTTGATTTCACGATGCGTTCACGCTGCGCCGAGGTTGATTCGGCGAGGCGTTGAACTCAGGCTTCGCCGAGCGCTCAGTCAGCACACCGGACGAGGTGAGTTCGCACCCCCGCGCGCCCGGTTCACCCGCCGAGCGCTCGAATGCGGACCAGGCTCCCACCATGTCCCCACACCCCGCGTCGATAACTGTCTGCCCGCAACGCGCGGACCCATCCCCCACCACCGCGACCCTCGCGCCTCCCGCCCGCGCCTCGGGCCTCCGGCGTCACCCCTCCAGCCACGCGGACACCCGGACCAACGTCTCCCGCGCACATCCCAGCGTCCCGCGCACGAAATAGCCGAACAATTCGCACGCAGCTCGCCAAAACACGCGCGGCGCAACGGCGACACCACCCCGGGAACCGGCCCGCACTCGAGGGTGCGGGGCCACGGGAAGCGGCACACCCGAGCACCCTCCGCGCACATCTCAGCCTCGCGCCCGCGTTTTGTCGAGCAACTCGAGCGCAGCTCGACAAAACGTGCGCGGCACAACCGCGACCCCACCCGGAGCAACCACCCGCGGGTGCAGGGCCGCCCGGCTGCGCATCCGAGCGCCCCGCGCACATCCCAGCCTCGCGCGCACATCCCAGCCTCCCGCGCACGAAATAGCCGAACAATTCGCACGCGGCGCAACAAAACACGCGCGGCGCGCAACGGCGACGTCCCCGGTAACGCCCGCGCCTACGGTTTGGGGCCGCCAAGAGGCGGCGCGCCCGAGCGCCCCGCGCACATCTCGGGCTCCCGGGAGCCCGGGCTCCCGGGCTGGTAATCGCCTACCGCTTCCTGCGCGCCGCACAAACGTGCGCGGCAATCAAGTAGCCGAGGCTGACGGGGGCTGCGAGGCCGCAAGGCCGCAAGGCCGCAAGGCCGCAAGGCCGCAAGGCCGCAAGGCCGCAAGGCCGCAAGGCCGCAAGGTCAGGGGCGCACAAGCATCTGCCCGGTTGCACCACAGACGTAACTGCGGTGCACCGGGCAGGAGGCTTGCGTTCGTGTTCAGACGTTCGGTGCGCCAGGCCGAGACCGCATGCGGCGCGGGCACCTCAGCCGGACACGAACCCCGCACAGATCAGCCGGACGCGAACGTTCAGAAGCGCGGGTGTTCGCCGACCAAGACGGCGCGCAGGGCGTCGGTGTCCTTGGCTTTCTTGACGGTGCCCAGGGTCCAGCATTCGATGTGGCGGGCGGTCAGGACGGCGAGGGCGCGGTCGACGTCTTCGGGGGCGACTACGGCGACCATGCCGACGCCCATGTTGAATGTCTTCTCCATCTCGACCCGCTCCACGCGGCCACGCTGCGCGATCATCTTGAAGACCGGCGCGGGGTTCCAGGTGCCACGATCCAGCTCGGCGACCATGCCGGCGGGCAGCACGCGGCCGAGGTTGGCGGCGAGGCCACCGCCGGTGACGTGGGCGAAGGTGCGCACATCGGTTTCGGCGATCAGGGCCAGGCAGTCCTTGGCGTAGATCTGGGTCGGCTCGAGCAGTTCTTCGCCGAGGGTCCGGCCGAACTCCTCGACGTGCCCGGTGAGCGACATGCGGTCGATGTCGAGCAGCACCTTGCGGGCGAGGCTGTAGCCGTTGGAGTGCAGGCCCGAGGAGCCCATGGCGATCACCACGTCGCCGGGACGCACCCGGTCGGGGCCGAGCACCGCGTCGGCCTCGACGACGCCGACGCCGGTCGCGGACAGGTCGTAGTCGTCGGCATCCATCAGTCCGGGGTGTTCGGCGGTTTCGCCGCCCAGCAACGCGCAACCGGCCCGCACGCAGCCCTCGGCGATGCCGGAGACCAGCTCGGCGACCTTCTCCGGGACGACCTTGCCGATGGCGATGTAGTCCTGCAGGAACAGCGGTTCCGCGCCGCACACCACCAGGTCGTCGACGACCATCGCGACCAGGTCCAGACCGACGGTGTCGTGCTTGTCCATCGCCTGCGCGACCGCGATCTTGGTTCCGACCCCGTCGGTGGACGCGGCGAGCAACGGCTCGCGGTAGCCGCCCTTCAGTGCGAACAGCCCGGCGAATCCGCCGAGGCCGCCTTGCACCTCGGGTCGGCTCGCCTTCTTCGCCAATGGCCCGAACAACTCGACTGCGCGGTCACCTGCCTCGATGTCCACGCCTGCCGCGGCGTATGAGGCACCACCACTGGGGGTCTGTTCAGTCATTTTCGGGGAAAGCTCCAAACCGAATCGGCGGATAGATGCCTGCTCACGCTACCGGAGACGAATAACAGCCCAGCACCGGTATTGCTTCGTGCTGCCCGCCTCTCGGCGTCTTTTACCGCTTGCCGGCGCCGCGGGACTTGACAACCTTGCCGGTGGTCGCGCCCCGCGGCGCCGTCGACGGATGCCCGGCGAGTTACCCAGCTGCGTGGGAAATCACTCGCCAGATTATCCCGTCTGCACCTCGACGGCGTCGACCTCGGTGGCGAACAGTCCGGCGCTGGCCGCGCGCCGGCGCCGCTGCTCCACCGGATCGGGCACCGGCACCGCCGCAACCAGGCGCTGGGTGTACTCCTGCTGGGGTGCCCGGAGAATGCGATCCCGGTCACCCTGTTCCACCACCGCGCCGTTGCGCAGCACCACGATCCGGTCGGCGAGCTGATCGACCACCGCCAGGTCGTGGCTGATGAACAGGCACGCCCAACCACATTCGCGCTGCAGCTGACCGAACAGCTCGAGCACCGCGGCCTGCACGGAAACGTCCAGCGCGCTGGTCGGTTCGTCGGCGACGAGCAGATCCGGGTCCAGCACGAGCGCCCTGGCCAAGCTGGCGCGCTGCCGCTGACCGCCGGACAACTCGTGCGGATACCGGCGTTCGGTACCCGCGGGCAGTTGCACGTCGTCGAGCAGCTTGCGGACTCGCGCCTTGATCTCGGCCGAGCTGCCCGCCTGGTGCACGATCAGCGGTTCGGCGACGCACTCGCCGACGGTGAGCCGCGGATTCAGCGAGCTGGCCGGGTCCTGGAACACGAACCCGAAGCGCCGCCGGATCGGCCGTAGCTTGCGCCCGGACAGTCCGGCGATGTCCTGCCCGCGCACCTTGACCACACCCGAGGTGGGGCGTTGCAGCGCGGCGACGCAGCGTCCGATGGTCGACTTGCCGGAACCGGATTCACCCACCAGACCGAGGGTTTCGCCCGGTCCGATGCACAGGTTCACATCGTCGACCGCGCGGAACGCCGGCCGTCCGAACGAGCCGGGGAACTCCACCACCAGATCGCACACCTCGAGCACCGGCTCGGCGGTCGTGTCGACTTCCTTGGCCGGACCGTGCGCCAGCTGCTCGGTGCCCAAATGCGGGACGGCCGCGAGCAGCGCTCGGGTGTAGTCCGCTTTCGGGCTGGCGAACAGCTCGTCGACCGGCGCCTGCTCGACCACCTTGCCGTTGCGCATCACCACGACGCGGTCGGCCAGGTCGGCCACCACGCCCATGTTGTGCGTGATCAGCACGATGGCGCTGCCGATCCGGTCGCGCAGATCGCGCAGCAGTTCGAGAATCTCGGCCTGCACGGTCACGTCGAGCGCGGTGGTCGGCTCGTCGGCGATGATCACCTTCGGTTCGCAGGCGATGGCGATGGCGATCACTACGCGCTGCTTCTGCCCGCCCGAGAGCTGGTGCGGGTAGTAGTCCACCCGGTGCTCGGGGTCGGGCAGCCCGACCATGCGGAGCAGTTCGACCGCGCGCGCCTTGGCGTCCTTCTTGCTCATGTCCGAGTGCGCGCGCAGCGCCTCGCCGATCTGGAAGCCGACGGTGAACAGCGGGTCGAGCGCGAGGCCCGGCTCCTGGAACACCATCGAGATCGCGCCGCCGCGCAGGGCGGTGAGCTGCCGTTCGTTCATCGAGGTGATGGTCTGGGTACCGAGGGTCACCAGACCGTTCACCCGCGCGGTCAGCGGCAGCAGACCCATCGCGGTGCGCGAGCTCACCGATTTACCCGAGCCGGATTCGCCGACGATGGCGAGCACCTCGCCCGGATACACCTCGTAGGAGACGTCTTTGACCGCGTACACGGGTCCGGCGTCGGTCGCGAAGGTGACCGACAGCGATTCGATGGACAGCGCGGGACGATCTCGCTCGGCCATCGGTACCGACTTGGTCATGACGTCTCCTTCCCGGCGGTGCCGTCCTTTGTCAGCCCGACCACGGGCTCGGCTCCGGCTGTCGCCGTGGCACTTTCGGGTTCGATGGCGGGCTCGACGGTGATCGCGTCACCGGGCGCCGCCGAGACGGCGCGACGGGTCCGCAGGATCGGGTTGAGCACCTCGTTGAGGCTCTCGCCGACCAGGGTCATGCCGAGCACGACGAGCACGATGGCGAAACCGGGGAAGATGCCGGTCCACCAGATGCCGTTGGACACGTCCGACAGCGCCTTGTTCAGGTCGTAGCCCCATTCGGCGGCCTGGGTCGGCTCGATGCCGAACCCGAGGAAGCCGAGGCCGGCCAGCGTGAGGATGGCCTCGGACCCGTTCAGCGTGACGATCACCGGCAACGACTGGGTGACGTTGGCGAAGATGTGCCGGAACAGGATTCGCGCCGTCGAGGCCCCGGTCACCCTGGCGGCGTCGACATAGGGTTCGTTCTTCACCGCGACCGTCGCGTTGCGCACCACGCGGAAGTATTGCGGCACGAAGACGGCCGTGATCGCCACCGCCGCGGACAGCACGCCGCCGAAGCTGGTGGAGCGGCCGCCCGCGACCACGATGGACACCACGATCGCCAGCAGCAGCGTCGGGAAGGCGTACATCGCGTCCATGAACAGCACCAGCACCCGGTCGAACCAGCGGCCGAGGTAACCCGACAGCAGGCCGAGCGGCACGCCGATGAACAGCGAGAGCACCAGCGAGATCACGATCACGAACAGCGCGGTGCGCGCACCCCAGATCACCCGGGAGAACACGTCCTCACCACGCACCGACGTGCCGAACCAGTGGTCGGCCGATGGCGCCTGCTGCCGGACGAAATCCACACCGTCGGCGGCACTTTGCGCGAAACCGTAGGGCGCGATCAGCGGCGCGAAGATGGCCGCGAGCACGAAGATCGCGACCAGCGCCAAGCCGAGGATCAGCGTCGCGCGTTGCAGGCCCGCGGTCATCGAGAACAGCCGCAGGCCGGGTAGGCGACGGCGGGCCGACGGCGGCACCGGTGGGGTCACCACCGGCTCGTTGAGCAATTCCGGTGCGGTCATCAGAACCTCACCCTCGGATCGATCAGTGCCACAAGGGCATCCACCAGGAAGCTCATCAGGGCGATGAACACCGCGATGAACGCGACGATGCCCTGCACCGCGACGAAGTCACGGGCCGAGAGGTAGGTCGCGAGCTGATAGCCGAGACCCTTCCATTCGAAGGTGGTCTCGGTGAGCACCGCGCCGCCGAGCATCATCGCGATCTGCATGCCCATCACGGTGACGATCGGAATCATCGCGTTGCGGAACGCATGTCGTCCGGTGACTACCCGGCGGGACAGGCCACGAGCCCGGGCCGCGTCCACGTAATCCGAACGCAGCGTCTGGATCAGGTTGATCCGCACCAGGCGCAGGAAGATGCCCGCCGTGAGCAGGCCGAGCGCGATCGCAGGCAGCACAGCGTGTTTCAGGACGTCGCCGATGTAACCGGCGTCGCCGTACAGGATTCCGTCGACCAGCATGATGTTGGTCTTCGGCGAGACGTGCTGCAGTTGCAGTTCCACGTTGGTGCTCGCGCGACCGGCCACCGGCAGCCAGCCCAGCTTGACCGCGAACACCAGCTTGAGCAGCAGACCGACGAAGAACACCGGCGCCGCGTAGGCCAGGATCGCGAACAGCCGAAGTCCGGTGTCCGACACCGAATCACGGTGTGTCGCCGCATAACGGCCGAGCGGGACGCCGATCGCGAACGCGACGATCAGCGCCCAGAACATCAGCTCCAGCGAGGCGGCGCCGTAGGTGGTGATCACCTCGCTGATCTGCCGATTGTCCTGGGAGCGACCGAAATCGCCGCGGAACAGACCGGAGATGTACTCCCAGTACTGGGTCAGGATCGGCCGGTTCAGCCCGGCCGCCTCCTTGCGGGCCTCGATCTGGTCCTGGGTCATCCGGCCACCCATGGCCGCGCTGATCGGGTCACCGGCCACGCGCATGAGGAAGAAGACCACGGTGGCGAGAATCCACGCGGTCACCGGAATCAACAGCAGGCGCACGCCCAGGTAGCGGAGCAGCGCGAGCTGGCGAGAATCACTCCCACCCTTGCCTTTTCGGGGCACGCCGAAGCGCCGGGCCCGGGCCGGCGCTGGCTTCGTTTCTGGAGCAGCTATCGTCCCGGGCCCGGCTTCGCCGGATGTCACTTGCTCAGCACCGTGTAACGGAACTTGAAGGACGCGTCGAGTGTCTGCTCGACACCCTGCACATTCTTGCCCGAGACCGCGATCTGCTTGCCGGACAAGAGCGGAACGATCGGCAGATGGTTCTGCGCGAGGTCACGCTGCACGTTCTTCAAGATCTCCATGCGCTTGGTCTTGTCGTTCTCCGTGGTCTCCGCGGTCAGCTGCGCCGAGATGCTCGGATCCTCGAAGTGCGACTGCAGGAAGTTGTTCGGGCCGAAGAACGGGGTCAGGTAGTTGTCCGGGTCCGGGAAGTCCGGGAACCAGCCGAACTGGTAGAGCGGGTAGGAGTCACGGGCGCGCTCGCGCTGGTAGCTCACCCATTCGGTGGACTGCAGGTTGACCCGGAACAGGCCGCTGGCCTCGAGCTGCGACTTGATCGCCGCGTATTCCTCGGAGCTGCTCGAACCGTAGTGGTCCGGGTTGTACTGCAGGTTCAGCTCGACCGGGGTGGCGACACCGGCGTCGGCGAGGAACTTCGCCGCCTTCTCCTTGCTCGGATCGGCGCCGTAGATGTCCTTGAACGGCTCGGTCGCGCCCGGAACACCCTGCGGCACAGACGAGTACGCGGGCAGGTAGGTGTTCTTGTACACGCCCTTGGCCAGCGCGGCCCGGTCGACGGTGGACGCGAGCGCCTTGCGCACGGCCAGCTTCTGCTCCGGCGTGCCGCCCGGCATGGTGTTCATGTTGAACACGATGTACCGCAGCTCACCGCCGGGGCCCTCGTGCACGGTGACCTTGCTGTCGCCGCGCAGCGATTCGATATCGGTGGGGGTCAGCGACCGGTATGCGACGTCGAGCGACCCGTTCTGCAGGTCGAGCTTCATGTTGTCGGTGGTGGCGTAGTACTTCGTCGACACCGTCTTGGACTTCGGCGTGCCCAGGATGCCGTTGTAGTCCGGGTTCGCCTTGTACTCGACCAGCTTGTTCTTGTCGTAGCTGGCGATGGTGTACGGGCCCGAGTAGCCCTTGGCCTTGACGACTTCCTCGTCGGCCATCACCTTGTCCGCCGCGTACACCTTCTCGTCGACGATCGGGCCGGCCTGGGTCGGCAGGATCGCCGGGAAGGTCTGGTCGTTGGCGACCTTCAGCGTGAAATTGACCGTGCGGTCGTCCGGGGCGTCGGTCTTCTCGAGGTTGCCGAGCAGCGACGCGGGACCGTTCGGGTCATTGATCTTGACCATCCGGTCGAAGGAGAACTTGACGCTCTTGGCGGTCAGCGGGTTGCCGTTGGCGAACTTGAGGCCCGGCTTCATGGTGCAGCTGTACACCGTCGGGCTGGTGAACTCGCACTTCTCCGCGGCGTCCGGCTTCGGGGTCGCGTCGCCAGGCGCGAAGTTCAGTACGTACTGGTAGAACTGCGTTTCCGCGACCAGGGAGCCGTTGTCATAGGCGGCCGCCGGGTCGAGCGAGAAGATTTTGTCCGTAGTGCCGGCAAGCAAGCCACCACCGTCACCACCATCACCGGTCCGGCCCGAACCGCAGCCGGCCAAGGCAGACGCCACCAGCGTCGCCAGGCCGACGGCCGCGATAGTTCGCGTCCGGGTCCGGCCCCCAGGTGTTTTCGAAACCAACATCAGGGCCCCACTTCTCGAGCGCCACACCGCGTTGTCCTGGATCGCAGGCCCGGTGCGGACACAATTGAACATCCGATCTGACGGGCACCGTACCCACGAACCATTTCCGGCACGTTGCGTTTTCACAGAAAAGATTGCCGGGACGTGAGCCAGCGTTGCAAATAGTGCATCACAGGGGCCAGATCACCGGACGAATGTCCAGGTTCTGGCTAGAACGTCCGATTCTGCGTCTCGAAGACGCCACTGTTCCTTATTGGACAAAACACCCGGAAGCATGCGGCGCGCGAATTCGACTCGCCGAAAGTCCGCGACCCGGCAAGCGCGCACCTCAGCGCGCCGACCGACGATCATCGCGGGAAATAGAAGCGCCCCGGAAACACCGCACGCGGTGTCGGGGTTACCGGCACTCGCCTGAACAGTCGATCAGGGACACTGCGCAGCCGCACAGAAAGGCAGCGAGGCGAGCCACCGGAGTGACTCGCCTCGCTGCAGAAGAAATCGGGACTACGGCCGGCTGAGCGCGCTGGCGTTGGCGTTGTCGGCCAGCAGGGCCGCCTCGGACTGGCCGGTGAGCATGCCCTCGAGCACGTTCTTACCGATGGCCGCCTCGGTGGGCAGCGGGATCGGGTATTGGCCGTCGAAGCACGCGCAGCACAACCGCGAACGCGGCTGCTCGGTCGCGGCGATCATGCCCTCGGTGGAGATGTAGCCGAGGGTGTCCGCGCCGATCGAGCGGCGCACCCCCTCCACCATCTCGTCGAAGCTGCCCTCCGCGCCGGAACCGTTCGCGATCAACTCCGCGGCGAGGCGAAATCGATGCCGTAGAAACACGGCCACTTCACCGGCGGCGACGCGATCCGGACATGGATCTCCAGCGCGCCCGCCTCGCGCAGCATCCGGATGAGCGCGCGCTGGGTGTTGCCGCGCACGATCGAATCGTCCACCACGATCAGCCGCTTGCCGCGGATCACCTCACGCAGCGGATTGAGCTTGAGCCGGATGCCGAGCTGACGGATGGTCTGGCTCGGCTGGATGAACGTGCGCCCGACGTAGGCGTTCTTCATCAGGCCTTGGCCGTAGGGCACGCCGGAACCCTGCGCGTACCCGACCGCCGCCGGCGTGCCGGACTCCGGCACCGGGATGACCAGGTCGGCCTCGACCGGATGTTCCTTGGCCAGGCGACGACCGATCTCGACTCGGGTGGCATGCACCGAACGGCCGGAGATCGTGCTGTCCGGCCTGGCCAGGTACACGTATTCGAAGACGCAGCCCTTGGGCTCGGGGTTGGCGAAACGCATCGAGCGCACACCGTCCGCGTCGATCGCCAGCAGTTCGCCCGGCTCGATCTCCCGGACGAACGCGGCGCCGACGATGTCCAGGGCCGCGGTCTCACTGGCAACAACCC
>NZ_BAUA01000098.1 GCF_000710915.1 Nocardia brasiliensis IFM 10847 | reverse complement strand
CGGTCGACCTGTGGCGGCGCGGCGCGCAAGCCCTCGACGAGTTGGACGATCGGACCCGAAACAAGGTGCTGGACTTCGCCTTCGAGCGGTACTACCGCACCAGCGGGTTGTTCGGCACGCCCGATTCGGCCCTGCCGATGGTGGCGAGCCTGCACCACGCGGGCGCCGACGAGATCGCGTGTCTCATCGACTTCGGTGTCGCCGAGTCGACCGTGCGCACGGGGCTCGAATCGCTGGCCACTCTCGCGCAGCACGCGCGTTCTCTTTGAGCTTCGGATCTTCAGGAGGCGGGATGCTCGACCACGAATCACCCCGGCATGTCCATACCCGTGAGCTGACCACGTATCCGCTGACCGCGGCGCAGCGGGCCATCCGGTTGTTGCAGCAGTTGGCCGGTGCCACGCCGCTGTCGAACGCGCTGTATGTGGAACTCGCGGGCGAACTCGACGCCGCGCAGCTGATCGCGTCGTTCCAGCGGGCGCTCGACGAGTTCGAGGTCAGCCGCATGCGGCTGATCGAGGTGGACGGCGAGCCGAGGCAGGTGGTGGACGAGGTCGCCAACAGCTCGGTCCGGTATCTGGACTACGCCTCGGCTGCGGATCCCGTTGCCGCGGCGTTGGATTGGATGCACAGCGACTACCGCACGCCGATCGATCTCGGTCACGGCCCGGTGGTGCTCGGGGCGCTGGTGCGAGTCGCCGAGCGGCGCTGGTTGTGGTACCTGCGTGCACATCACATCGTGCTGGACGGCATCGCCGCGTTGAACATCCTCACGCGCAGTGCGCGGCTCTACACCGCCGCGGTCGACGGCACCGAGCCCGGGGCGCAGACGATTCGGCGGCTGGACGAGATCGTCGCGGCGGACGAGCAGTACCGTGCCTCCCAACGCTTCGACGACGATCGGGTGTTCTGGTCGAAGTATGTCGCCGAGCTGCCCGAGCCGGTCACCCTCGGCGATCGGGTGGCACTCGCCGAGGCGCACCCCATCGCGGTGAGCGCCGTGCTGTCCACCGGTACCGACGATGCGCTGCGCACCGCGGTCGAGAGGCGCTCGGCCGGCCCGGCCGTGCTGGTCCTCGCCGCGTTCGGGCTGTATCTGGCACGCATGACCGGCACCGACGACGTGGTGCTGAGTTTGCCGGTGTCCGCACGGGTCACGGCGTCGATGAGCCGCTCCGGCGGGATGACCGCGAACGTCGTGCCCTTCCGGATCACCGTGACTCCCGGCCTGACCATGGGGTCGCTTCTCGCGGAGACACAGCGCACCCTGATGGACGTGCTGCGCGCGCAACGGTATCGGCACGAGGACATGCTGCAGGACTCGGAATCGGTTGCCGCCCGCCATCTTCCGCAGGCGGCCGGACCGATGGTCGATCTGATGATCTTGGACACGAAGATCGTCCTTGGCGAGATCACCGGCCGACTGCAGGTTTTGAGCCCGGGTTTGATCTCCGACCTGTCGGTGAACGTCTACCCGGCGGTCGGCGGCGAAAGCACCAGGGTCGACTTCTTCGCCAACCCCAGCGTGTACAGCCGGGCGCAAGTCGCCGCCCATCACCGGCGTTTCCTGAGCTTCCTCGACCGCTTCTTGTCGAGCGTGATCACCGATCCCGGGATCGCGGTGCGCTCGGTGGGTCTGCTCGACCCCGCAGAGCTCCGGTTGGTGCGGGAATCGTCTGCCGGTGACCCGGGCGCGGAGCAGATCACTCTGCCCCAGCTGCTGTCTCGGGCGGCGGCCGCACATCCGGCGCGCACCGCCGTCCGCGACGTGGCGAGCACCTGGACGTATCGCGAGCTGGACGAGTGGTCGAATCGATGTGCCCGGGCGTTGATCGACTGCGGTGCCGGCCCGGAGGCCACGGTGGCGGTGGCGGTCACCCGTTCGGCGGCGTGGGTGCGGGCGGTGTGGGCCGTCGCCAAGGCCGGTGCCGCGTTCGTGGCGCTCGATCCTGCCCACCCCGTGGAGCGGAATCGGTTCATCCTGGCCGATTGCGCCGCCACTATCCTGTTGATCAGCAGTGAAACAGATTCGGACACAAGTGGATCGGCCGAGTACGGCGCCAGGGTGATCGATATCGACCGGCTCGAACCGCGGCAGTCCGATGCGGCCCCGATCGCCGAGGCCGACCGGCGCACTCCGGTGCGGCTCGAGAACACCGCCTACATCGTCTACACCTCGGGCTCTACGGGCACGCCGAAAGGCGTTGCCGTCACCCACGCCGGATTGTCCGGGGTTTCGGGCACACTCGGCGCGCAGTATCGGCTCGACCCCGAATCGCGGGTATTGGCAGTCGCGGCACGCACTTTCGACGCGGCCGTGTTCGAGTTGCTGGCGGTGGTGTCGGTCGGGGCGGCGCTGGTTGTCGCTCCGGCCGACGCTTTCGCCGGCGCGGCCTTGACGGAGTTGATGTGTGCCGATGATGTGACCCATGCATGTTTGACTCCAGCTGTCGCCGCCACGCTCGATGCGCGGCGGCTCGACGGCTTGCGCGTGCTCATGGTCGCGGGGGAGCCCTGCCCACCCGCGCTGGTGCGGCAGTGGTCGGCGAGCGATCCCGCCGGCAGGCGAAGCCTGTACAACCTGTACGGACCGAGCGAGACCACGATCTGGGTCACCAGTGCGGCGTTGCGCCCGGGTGACGAGGTGTCCCTGGGTTCGCCGATCCCCGGGATCCAGGTGGCGGTGCTGGACAAGTGGCTGCGGCCCACGCCGTTCGGTGTGGCAGGGGAGTTGTACGTCTCCGGCCCCGGGGTCGCTCGCGGGTACCTCGGCCGGGTCGGCCCGACCGCTGCGGCCTTCGTAGCCGATCCGCACGGCCCGGCGGGGGCGCGAATGTACCGCACCGGCGACCTGGTGCGCTGGGAGCGGCGTGGAGAGGACGCTGCCACACTGACTTTCGTCGGCCGTGCCGATACCCAGATCAAGATCCGGGGCCAGCGCCTCGAACTCGGAGAGATCGAAGCCGCACTGACCGGCTTGGACGAGGTGCGCCAGGCCATCGTCAGGACCTTCGGCACACAGGTCGGCGGGACCGAAACCGCAAGTTTGGCAGCATATCTCACCGCTGCGCCCGGCTGCGCCGTCGATCCGGACACGGTCCGGCAGGCGATAGCGCGACGGCTGCCCGCGTACATGATCCCCGAAACCATCACGGTGCTCGACGAGTTGCCGATGACCTCGACCGGAAAGGTGGACCGCCGCGCGTTGCCCGCGCCGCGCCGGCCGATCACGGCCTATCGTGCGCCGGCGTCGCCCCTCGAAGAGCTCGCCGCCGAGGCCTTCGCCGAGGCGCTCGGCGTGGACCGGGTCGGTGTCGACGACGATTTCTTCGCCCTTGGCGGGCATTCGATCTCGGCGACGCGGGTGGCTGCGCAACTGGCCGAGGTGACCGGCCGGGCGATCGGTGTGCGTGACATCTTCGACGCCCCCACCGCGGTCGGCGTCGCTCGATTGCTCGGCGAACGCGAGACCGGCGCGGGGCCGGTGCGGCCCAGGCTCGCCGTCCGGGCGCGGCCCGCGCGAATTCCGTTGTCGTTCGCGCAGTCGCGCATGTGGTTCATCAACCGATTCGAACCCCGATCGCCGAGCTACAACGTCCCCCTGGTCTTCCGTCTGGTCGGATCACTCGACACCACGGCGTTGACCGCGGCGCTCGGTGCGGTGGTCGCGCGCCACGAAGCGTTGCGGACGCGCTACCCCGACTTCGACGGGGTGCCGTATCAGGAGGTGCTGTCGAGCGGGGCGGCCGCACCGGAACTCGAGGTGGTCACCGCAGATCCGGCACGGTGGCGCGAGGTGGTGGCGGAGCGAGTCCGCCGTGGGTTCGACTTGAGCGTCGAGCTGCCATTGCGGGCGACAGTGCTGCAGTGCGGCCCGTCCGAGCACGTCGTGGTGCTGGTGCTGCATCACATCGCCGCGGACGGCTTGTCGATGGCCCCGCTGGTACGCGACTTGTCCACGGCATACGCGGCACTGCGTGCGGGACGTGTACCGGAGTGGGCCCCGCTGTCGGTGCAATACCCGGATTACGCCCTGTGGCAGCACGAGCTGCTGCACGCGGAGTCAACGGCTGAGAGTGTACTGACGGCGCAATGTCGTTACTGGGAAGCAGAATTGGCGGGAGCACCGCAGCCGTTGGCGCTGCCCACCGACCGGCCGCGCCCACCCGTGCTGAGCAACCGCGGTGACGTAGTCGAATTCGTCGTCGACGCCCCCTTGCGCGAGGCACTGTACCGGCTCGCGCGGGAACATCGGGTCAGCGCGTCGATGGTCTTGCAGGCGGCGTTGGCGGTTTTGCTCTCGCGGCTCGGCGCGGGTACGGACGTCCCGATCGGCAGTCCGGTCGCCGGGCGCACCGATGCCGCGCTGCGGGACTTGGTCGGGTTCTTCGTCAATACCTGGGTGTTGCGGGTGGATCTGTCCGGCGATCCTTGTTTCGCGCAGGTGCTCGACCAGGTGCGCCGTAAAGCTCTGTCCGCCTACGAGAATCAGGACGCGCCGTTCGAGCGGCTGGTGGAACTGCTCAACCCCGTGCGGTCGACGGCCTATCACCCGCTGTTCCAGGTGTCGCTGGAGGTGCAGAGCGACGCCCTGCCCGTACTCGAACTGCCGGACCTGACCGCCGAATTCGTGGCTTCCGGCACCGGCAGTGCCAAGAACGATCTGCATTTCGATCTGCTCGAGCTGCCCGGGACCGCCGGCGCTCCCGCGGTGCTGGCCGGCCGGATCGAGTACGCCACCGACCTTTTCGACCGCAGCACGGTGACCGGCATCGCCGAGCGCTTCACGCGCGTCCTGCGCGCGGTGAGCGCGGATCCGACGACGGCGATCGCCGATATCGACCTCCTCGGCGCTGCCGAGCGTGAGCAGGTGCTGACGCAGTGGAACGCGCGCGAGGGCTCCACGGCGACGGAAACCACGATCGTGGCGGCGTTTCGGGCACGCGTCGCGGCGGCACCGGCGGCGGTCGCACTGTGCTGCGGCGACGCCGAGCTGACCTATGCGGAATTGGCCGCGCGGGTCGACGGTTTGGCGTGTGTGCTGGCCGGCCGGGGAGTGCTCCGGGGTTCGGTGGTGGCGGTCGCGGTGCCGCGCTCGGTGGAACTGGTGACGTCGGTGTTGGCCGTGGTGTGCGCCGGTGGTGCGTACCTACCGATCGATCCCGAGTATCCGGCAGACCGGCTCGAGTTCATCTTCGACGACGCCGATCCGGTGCTCGTGCTCACGACGGGCGCCGTGGCGGCTGGCCTGCCGCTGGGGGAGCGGCCGCTGCTGTGTGTGGACGACGTGGAAGCTGCTGCGCCGCAGGCATTGCCCGTTCTGTCGCCGGATGACGGTGCGTACGTGATCTACACGTCGGGTTCCACGGGTCGGCCGAAGGGCGTGGTGGTCGAACACCGGGGTGTGGTGAACATGGCGGTGTACGGGTGGCCCGGTGGTCCGGGTAGCCGGGTCTTGTTGCACTCGTCGATGGCGTTCGACGCGTCGGCCTACGAGTTGTGGCCCGCGCTGCTGGCGGGGTCGGCGCTCGTCATCGCCCCACCCGGCCGTTCGGACATCGCGGAACTGAGCCGGACCGTGACTCGCCACGACGTGACCGCGCTGTACGTGACGACACCACTGTTCGAGCTGCTGGCGAGCGCGGGGCCGGAAACAGGACTCGGTCGGGTGGGCCGGATGGTCACGGCAGGCGACGCGCTGCGGCCCACCGCAGTCGCCCGGTTCCAGGACCGCTGGCCCGGCATCGACGTCGTCAACGCCTATGGGCCGACCGAGAACACCGTGTGCGTCTCGACCTACGAGATCACCGATTCACCGGAGTGGGCGGGTGGGGGCAGCGTCCCGATCGGTGGCCCGGTCGGGAATATGCGCGTGTTCGTGCTGGATTCGCGGCTGCGGCCGGTGCCGGTAGGTGTCGCGGGCGAATTGTACGTGGCCGGAGTGCAATTGGCGCGCGGCTATCGGAACCGGGCGGGTTTGACCGCAGAGCGGTTCTGCGCCTGTCCGTTCGGGTCCGGTGCGCGCATGTACCGGACCGGTGACGTGGTGCGGTGGACGCGTGCGGGCGTGCTGGAATTCGTCACCCGCGCCGACGACCAGGTCAAGGTGCGTGGGTACCGGATCGAACCCGGCGAGGTCGAGAACACGCTGACCGCGCACCCCGCGGTGTCGCAGTCGGTGGTGATCGCGCGCGAGATCAACACGGACAGTGCGGTTTCGGCGGGCGTGGACAAGCGGCTCATCGGGTACGTCGTGCTCGATCGCACTGCCGGAGCGCGCTGCGAGAACGTCGGCGCGGACGAGCTGCGGCGCTTCGTCGCGGATCGGCTGCCGGAGTACCTGGTCCCCTCCGCGCTAGTCGTCCTGGACCGACTGCCGTTGACCCCCAACGGGAAGGTGGATCGACGCGCGTTGCCCGCGCCGGTCTTCGCCGCCGCGGCACAGCGCGCGGCGTCGACGCCGACCGAAGAGCACATCGTCGCCGCCTTCGCCGAGGTGCTCGGCATGGACCGGATCGGGGTCGACGACGACTTCTTCGCGCTGGGCGGGCATTCGTTGTCGGCGATGCGGGTGGCCTCGCGCCTGACCGCGGTACTCGGGATCGAGGTGGGTGTCCGGGACGTGTTCGAGGCCCCCGCCCCGGCTCGGTTGGCGCAGGCGCTCGCCGCCCGATGCGCCGGCACCGGACCGGCGCGACCGGCACTGGAAGCCCGGCCGCGGCCGGAGCGAATGCCGTTGTCCTATGCCCAATCCCGGCTGTGGTTCATCAACCGGTTCGAACCGGACTCACCGGCGTACAACATTCCGATGGTCCTGCGGCTGCGCGGGCCGCTGGATCAGGACGCGCTTTCTGCGGCGTTGACGGACGTCGTGACCCGGCACGAGAGCCTGCGCACGATCTTCCCGGACGAGGACGGAGTGCCGTTCCAGCAGGTCCTGCCGACAGGTATGGACGGGGCGCACATCGACGCGATCACCGTCGAGCCGGACGGCCTCGATGAGGCCGTGCAGCGTCTCGTACGGCGCGGCTTCGACGTCTCTACCACGACTCCGTTGCGAGTATCGCTGTTGCGCACCGGTTTCGATGACCACGTCCTGGTGCTGGTACTGCACCATATCGCCGCGGACGGTTGGTCGATCGCACCGTTCGTGCGGGACCTGACCGCCGCGTACACCGCTCGCAGGCAGGGGCGGGCACCGGAGTGGGCACCCCTGCCGGTGCAATACGCGGACTTCACACTGTGGCAGCGTGCGGCGTTGGGCGACGAGTCGGATCCGGGCAGCGTGCTGGCGACCCAATTCCATTACTGGGAGCGCGAACTGGCGGATGTTCCCCAGCCGATCACGCTGCCCGCCGATCGCCCGCGCCCGCCGATCGCCACCAACCGTGGCGACGTACTCGAATTCGCCTTCGATGCCGCGTTGTGCGAGCGGCTGTACCGGTTCGCCAACGATCGTCAGGTGACGGTGTCGATGCTGCTGCAGACGACCCTTGCGGTGTTGCTGTCACAGGTCGGGGCGGGCGAGGACATCTGCATCGGCGGCCCGGTGGCCGGGCGCACGCACGAGGCGACGCACGATCTGATCGGCTTCTTCGTCAACACCTGGGTGCTGCGGGTGGATCTGTCCGGCGACCCCGCCTTCGCGCAGGTACTCGACCAGGTCCGTCGAAAGGCATTGACCGCCTACGAGAATCAGGACGCGCCCTTCGAGCGGCTGGTCGAGCTGCTGCAGCCGACGCGCTCGCCGGCGCATCACTCGCTGTTCCAGGTGTCTTTCGCGTTGCAGAACAACCTCTTGCCCGAGCTGCGGCTGCCCGAGCTGGCCGTCGAGATCGTGCCGGCGATCACCGGAACCGCGAAGTTCGACCTGCACGTCGACGTGGTGGAACGGATGAATTCCGTTGACAACGCCTCTGTTCCGTCGTTGGCGGGCCGGATCGAGTACGCCACCGATCTCTTCGATCGCAGCACCGTGGCCGAGCTCGCCGCGCGCTTCCTGCGGTTGTTGCACATCGTCACCGCCGATCCCGGGACGCGCTTGGGACAGCTGGATATCCTCGCGCCCGAGGAACGCGAGCAGGTGCTGCGGGTCTGGAACGACACCGCAGCGCCGCTGCCCCAGGACATGTCGCTGCCGAAGCTGTTCGCTCGACACGTCGCGGCCGCGCCGGACGCGGTCGCTGTCGCCCATATGGACGGCGACCTCACGTATCGCGAGTTGGCGATGCGGGTCGACGGTTTGGCGCGGCTACTGGTCGCCCGGGGCGTACGGCGTGGCTCGGTGGTGGCCGTGGCCCTGCCGCGGTCGGTGGACCTGGTGACCGCGGTACTGGCCGTGGTGGCGGCCGGGGGCACGTATCTGCCGATCGATGCCGAGTATCCGACTGACCGGCTCGAGTTCATCTTCGACGATGCCGATCCGGTGCTCGTGGTGACGACCGTTGCCGGTGCGGCGGCGCTGCCGTTGCGTGGGCGCGCGTCGTTGTGCGTGGACGATATGGGCGCGGCAGCCGGGGCCACGGCCGTGCTGCCCTCGTCGTCGCCCGGTGACGGTGCGTACGTGATCTACACGTCGGGGTCGACTGGCCGGCCGAAGGGCGTGGTGGTCGAGCATCGGGCAGTCGTGAACATGGCGCTGTACGGCTGGCCCGGCGGTCCGGGCGAGCGGGTGCTGTTGCACTCGTCGATGGCGTTCGACGCGTCTGCGTACGAGTTGTGGCCCGCGTTGCTGGCCGGTTCGACGATCGTCATCGCGCCGCCCGACCGGCTCGATCTCCCCGCGCTGATGCGCACGGTCGGGCGCCTTCGCGTCACGACGATGTTCGTGACCACGGCGCTGTTCGAACTGCTCGCGACCGCGGGAGCCGAACTCGACGCCGGTCCGGTGCGTCAGGTCGTCACCGGCGGCGATGCGCTGAGTCCGGCCGCGGTAGCGCGATTCCGGGAGCGCTGGCCGGGCGTCGACATCGCCAACGCGTACGGGCCGACCGAGAACACGGTGTGCGTGTCGACCCACGAAATCCGTGCTGCGCACCGTTGGAGCGCCGATGAGCGCGTACCGATCGGTGCTCCGGTGCCGAATGTGCGGGTGTACATTCTCGATTCGCGACTGCGTCCGGTCCCGGTCGGCGTGGCGGGCGAATTGTATGTCGCCGGAACACAATTGGCGCGAGGGTACGCGGGCCGGCTCGGGTTGACCGCGCAGCGGTTCGTGGCGTGCCCGTTCGGCGCCGCCGAGCGGATGTATCGCACCGGCGATGTGGTGCGGTGGACCCGCCGCGGGGTACTCGAGTTCGCGGGCCGCGCCGACGACCAGGTGAAGGTGCGCGGGTACCGGATCGAACCCGGCGAGGTCGAGGCGGCCTTGGCGGCCCACCCGGCGGTCGCACGCGCGGTGGTGATCGCGCGCGAGATCGCTTCCGCCCCAGCCGAAGACACCGTCGACAAACAATTGGTCGCCTATGTCGTGCTGGAGCGTGAAACGGCGGTCTCCGACAACGACGAGCGGGCTGCCGAGCTGATCGACCATTGGCGACAGGTCTACGACAATCTGTACGCAGGCAAGGAAAGCTACCTCGACACCGCGAACGCGGTGGCCGAACCGCTGGCGTTGGACGCGGATTTCGGCGGCTGGAACAGCAGCTACACCGGGCAGCCGATTCCCGTGGCGCAGATGCGGGAATGGCGGGACGCGGTCGTGGCCCGGATTCTCGGCCTGCGACCGGTGCGCGTGCTGGAAATCGGCGTCGGGTCGGGTTTGCTGATGTCACGGTTGGCGGCACAGTGCGAGGAATACTGGTGCACCGATTTCTCGGCGGCGACCATCGGCAACCTTCGCGCGCGGCTGGCCGAATCGGCGGTCGAATGGGCGGATCGGGTGCGCTTGCGGGTGCAGTCCGCCGACGACGTCGCGGACCTCCCGGTGGACCGATTCGACGTGGTGGTGGTGAATTCGGTCGCGCAGTATTTCCCGAACGCCGCGTACCTGATCGACGTGATCGAAAAGGCCATGGGTTTGCTGGTGCCCGGTGGGGCGTTGTTCCTCGGCGATATCCGCAATCTGACGCTGTTGCGGCAATTCGCGACCGGCACCCAGCTGGCCCGTAGCGATGCCGCGGACACGGTGGCGGCCGTGCGCGAGCGGGCGCGGCGCGCGCTGCTTGCCGAACAGGAATTGCTGGTGGCCCCGGAGTTCTTCCTCGCATTGCGGGACCGGATCCCCGCGGTGGCCGCGGTGGATATCGAATTGAAGTACGCGCCGGTCGACAACGAGCTGACGCGATATCGCTACGACGTGGTCCTGCGCAAATCCCCGGCACAGGTGCGGTCGGTCGCCGAGGTGCCGCAGCGGGCCTGGTCCGATTTCGGCGACCTGGCGGCGCTGCGCGCGTATCTGGTGGCCGAGCGTCCCGCGAGTGTGCGACTCGTCGGCATACCGCAAGCCGGTACCGCGGTGGACGACGCGATCACGCGCGTGCTCGACGGCGCGGCCGAGCACGAGCTGGTCGCCGATCTGGACGTGGACGGCGCCACCATCGGCGTGCTGCCGCACGAGATCCGCACGCTCGCCGCGGAATCGGGATACACGGCTGCCGTCACCTGGGCCCAGGTGGCCGGCCGGATGGACGCGGTGCTGATGCACGGTGCCGACGAGGCCACGGTGCTCGACGAGCTCTATTCGAGCACCGGGCCGTTGGCCGCGTCGACTACCTACGTCAACGATCCGGGGATCACCGACCTGGTCGCGGGGATCCGGGAATTCAGCGCGGATCGCCTGCCGGAGTTCATGGTGCCCGCGGCCATCGTGGTGCTGGACGAGTTCCCCCTGACGCCCAACGGCAAGGTAGACCGCCGTGCACTGCCCGCGCCGCAGCTGGTCACCTCGTCCTATCGCGCCCCCTCGACGCCGACCGAGGAAATCGTCGTCGCGGTCTTCGCGGAAGTGCTCGGCGCCGACCGCGTCGGCGCCGAGGACGACTTCTTCGCGTTGGGCGGTCATTCGCTCTCGGCGACGCGCGTCGCGGCCCGGGTGGCGGCGGCGACGGACCTGACAGTCGAAGTGCGTGACGTGTTCGACGCGCCGACCGCTGCCCGGCTGGCCGCAGTTCTGGCTGCCCGCTCCGCCGCGGGCGCGGCGCAACCGGGCCCGGTGTTGCTGCCGGGGGACCGGCCTGCCCGAATACCGTTGTCGTTCGCACAGTCTCGGATGTGGTTCATCAACCGATTCGAACCGGATTCGCCCGCGTACAACGTCGCGATGGTGTTGCGGCTGCGCGGGCAGCTGGACGCAGCGGCGCTGTCTGCCGCGGTCGGCGATGTGGTGGCCCGGCACGAGAGCCTGCGCACGGTGTTCCCCGACGAACAGGGCATACCGTGTCAGCAGATTCTGCCGTTCGAGGGTGCCGCGGGATTGCTTACGGAGACAGTCGATCCGCTCGGGCTGTCCGAGCGCATCACGAGCATCGTGCGCCAGGGCTTCGACGTATCCGCACGACCACCCTGGCGAATCACGCTGCTGCGCAGCGCGTCCGACGATCACATGCTGATCGTGGTGCTGCATCACATCATCGCCGACGGATGGTCGATCGCGCCGCTCGTGCGCGACCTGTCGCTGGCGTACACCGCGCGCCGCGCCGGGCGGGCACCCGAATTCCCGCCATTGCCGGTGCAGTACGCCGACTACACGCTGTGGCAACGTGCGTCGCTCGGTGCGGAATCCGACCCGGACAGCCTGGCCGCACGCCAACTCGCTTACTGGACAGCGCATTTGGCGGGCCTGCCGGAGCGGTTGGCATTGCCCGCCGATCGGCCACGGCCGGTCGTCGCCTCGCAACGCGGCGGTAGCTATTCGTACACCCTCGACGCCGCGACGGTAGCCGGACTGGCGGCGGTGGCGCGCGCCCATCAGGTGACGGTGTTCATGGTGGTGCACGCCGCGCTGGCAGTGCTGTTGGCGCGCCTGTCGGGCAGCGCCGACGTGGCGGTGGGGACGCCGATCGCGGGCCGTGGCGCATCCGCGCTGGACGGGTTGGTCGGCATGTTCGTCAACACCCTCGTCCTGCGTACCCGGGTCGATCAGGCGGGTTCGTTCACCGACCTGCTCGACCAGTGCCGGCAGGTGGACTTGGACGCGTTCGCGCACGCCGACATCCCGTTCGAGCGCGTCGTCGAGGCCCTCGACCCGCCCCGCAGTCAGGCACATCACCCGTTGTTCCAGGTGATGCTGGCCTTCCAGAACCTCGACCTGGACCCGGCCCTGGCGCGATTGCCCGGGCTCGACGTCGAGCCGCTGTCGAGTCTCGACATCGGGGTCGAACGGTTCGATCTCACCATCACGGTCGCCGACTTCCCCTCCGGCACAACCGGTGACGTGGCGGGCGGGGTACCGATCACCATCGGGTACGCGCTGGACCTGTTCGATCACTCGACCATCGCCGCCTTCGCGCGTCGCTTCCAGCGCACCATGCGTGCGGTGGCAGCCGATCCGACGGCCGCGCTGCGCGGCCTGGACCTGCTCGCATCCGCCGAGCGAATGCTTTTGCGCCAGTGGGCCGATGGCGGCACCTGTGCTGCGTCGGATACGTTGCCCGGTGTGCTCGCGCGCGCCGCGGAGGAATTCCCGGCGCGCCCGGCGGTCGTGGACGCGGAACGGGAATGGACGTACCGGGATCTCGACGAGTGGTCGAACCGGTGCGCACGGACGCTGATCGATTACGGCGCCGGCCCGGAAACCGTGGTGGCCATAGCCATCCCGCGTTCGGCGGACTGGATGCGGGCGGTGTGGGCGGTCGTGCGAACGGGCGCCGCCTTCGTCTCGCTCGATCCGGCGCAGCCGCGGGAGCGCAATCGCGCCATCCTGGCCGACTGCGCGGCGGCGGTGGTGCTCACGAGGGGCGAAAGTCCCACGGTGACAACCGGGGAGTGGGAAATGCCCGGGACCGTCGTGCTCGATCTCGACCGGTTGGACCTGTCGGCACGACCCGCCACCCCGATTCGTGACGAGGATCGGCGCGCCCCGGTGCGGCCGGACAACACCGCGTACGTCGTCTACACCTCGGGTTCGACGGGCATGCCGAAAGGCGTGGCGGTCACCCACGCGGGGTTGTCCGCGATCGTGGCGGCTACGCATCGAGACCATCGGATCACGACGAACTCCCGGGTATTGGCCGTCGCCGCGCGCACTTTCGACGCGGCGATCTTCGAATTGCTGCTCGCGATACCGGCCGGCGCTGCGTTGGTCGTCGCACCCGACGACGTCGTCGCAGGGCCACCGTTGGCGGCATTGCTGCGCGCGCAACGCATCACCCACTGCTTCCTGTCGCCGATGGTCGCCCTCTCGATCGAAACGGCGGGACTGGACGATCTTCGAGTCCTGTTGACCGGAGCCGAAGCCTGCCCGCCCGCGCTGGTGCAACGCTGGTCGCGCACCGATGCCGCGGGCGTTCGCAGCGTGCACAACCTGTACGGGCCCAGCGAGGCCACGGTGTGGGTGTCCGGTGCGGAATTGAGCGCCGGTGACCAGGTTTCGGTGGGCGGTCCGATTCCAGGTTTCCGCGTAGCGGTTCTCGACGCCTGGCTGAACCTGGTGCCGCCGGGCGTGGTCGGTGAACTGTACGTCGCCGGGCCCGGCATCGCCCGCGGATATCTCGACCGGGTCGGCGCGACGTCCGCGGCGTTCGTGGCGGATCCGTTCGGCCCGACCGGATCGCGGATGTACCGCACCGGAGATCTGGTGCGGTGGTTGCCGAATGGCGCCGAAGGCGGGGTCTTGATCGTCGTCGGTCGCGCCGATAATCAGATCAAGCTGCGCGGGCAGCGTCTGGAACTCGGCGAAATCGAAACCGTGCTGGCCGGATTCGATGAAGTCGAACGTGCCGTGGTCACCCAGAGCGAGCACGGTGGAACCGCGCGGCTGGCCGCTTACGTCACCCCCGCGACAGGGCGTCTGCCTGATCCGACCGCCCTGCGTGCGGCCGCGGCGCACAAACTCCCGTCGTACATGGTGCCCGACGTCGTCACCGTGCTGGCCGAACTGCCGCTGACCACGAGCGGGAAGGTCGATCGGCGCGCACTGCCGGAACCGCGTTGGGCCACCACGACTTACCGGGCTCCCGCGACCGCTGCCGAAGAAATCGTGGCCGCGGTATTCGCCCAGGTCCTCGGCGTAGCGCGGGTGGGCGCCGACGACGACTTCTTCGCCCTGGGCGGCGACAGCATCGTCTCGATCCAACTCGTGGCGCGGGCGAAGGACCGCGGGGTGGTGTTCACCCCCAAGCAGGTCTTCGAGGCCCGGACGGTTGCCGGGCTGGCGCGGGTGGCCACCTCCGTCGAGCCCGCCGCGACACTCGCCGAGTTGCCCGGCGGCGGTCTCGGTGCGCTGCCGCTGACTCCGATCGTCCGGTGGATGGTGGAGCACGGCGATTTCCGGCGGTTCAACCAGACCGTGGTGCTCACCGCGCCGGCCGAACTGGACCGGGCCGGGCTGGTGACGATCGTGGCGGCGGTGCTCGACCGGCACGACATGCTGCGAGCCCGGCTGTGGCACGACGGCCGAGACTGGCAGCTCGAGGCCCGGCCGAGCGGTGCGGTGGACGTGGCGTCGCTGGTGCATCCGGTCGTCATCCCGGACGGCGACGCGCAGCGCCGCAATCAGCTCGTGCAGGCGGCGGTGCGGTCCGCGCTCTCGCGGTTGGATCCGGCCAATGGTGTTGTTTTGCAGGTGCTTTGGGTTACGACCGCGGGTGCGACGCAGCCCGGACAGCTGATCGTCGTCGCCCATCACCTTGTGGTCGACGGCGTCTCCTGGCGCATCCTGCTGCCGGACCTGATGTCGGCATGGCAGCAGTACCGTGCCGGTACTGCGGTGTCGATGCCGCCGGTGGGCACGTCGATGCGGCGTTGGGCCCATGGTTCGGCCGAGGCGGCGCGCTTGCCGCGGCGGGTTGCGGAACTGCCGCTGTGGCAACGGATCGTCGAAGGTCCGGATCCGCTGCTCGGATCCGGTGCGGCCGCACCCGCGGGCGCGGTGCGCGTTCGGCGAGTGCAGGTCGGGTCCGACATCACCGAGGCGTTGCTGACCCGGGTGCCCGCCGCCTTCCACGGCGACGTTCAGGACGCGCTGGTCGCCGCACTGGCACTGGCCGTGACACGCTGGCGGTCCGGTCGGGGCGTCGCCGAGCGGTCGACCCTGTTGCGGTTGGAGGGACACGGCCGCGAAGAACAGGTGGTCGCGGGTGCGGACCTGACCGCGACGGTCGGTTGGTTCACGACCGTCTATCCGGTCCGGATCGATCTGGCGGGAATCGATCTCGAAGCGGCCTATGCCGGCGGGCCCGCCATCGAGACGGCGGTCAAGAGCACCAAAGAGCAGCTGCGCGCGATCCCGGACCACGGCATCGGCTACGGGCTGCTGCGCTATCTCAACCCGGAAACCGCGGGGGCACTGCCTGCCGAGTTGCCGGCGCAGATCGCCTTCAACTACCTCGGACAGCTGTCGCCTTACGGACCCTCCAGCGGCACAGGGGCTTCCGGCTTCGCCGTCACCGACGAACTCGGTGCTCCGCTCGCCGACGCGGATCTGCACGCCATGTCGACGGCGACGGTCGACATCACGGCGGTCGTGACCGAGGGCCGTTTGTCGGCCACCTTCGGTTATCGCGAGGCCGTGCTCGACGCGGCGGAAGTCGATGCGCTGGCCCACTTGTGGGTCGAGGCCCTGCATGCCGTCGTCTCCCGGCTGGATCGGCCGCACGCCGGTGGCCACACTCCGTCGGATTTCCCGCTGGTGCGGGTGACCCAATCCGATATCGCGGCCTGGGAGGCGCGGTACCCGAGCCTGGTCGACGTGTGGCCGTTGTCGCCGTTGCAGACCGGCCTGCTGTTCCACGCTCAGCTGGCCGAGTCGGCGATCGACGTGTACGCGGTTCAGCTCGCGATCACCCTGTCCGGACGCGTCGACGCGGCACGACTGCGGCACGCGGCCGGGTTCCTGCTGCGGCAGTATCCGAATCTCCGGGTGGCCTTCGGCGCCGACGCCGCGGGTGCGGGCGTGCAGCTCGTCGCCGACGACGTGCCGATGCCGTGGCGCGAGGTCGACCTGCGCGCGATGACAGGCGCGGCGGCCGAGTCCGCCCTGGCCGCCGTGCTCGACCGGGACAAGGCCGAGCCGTTCGATCTCGAGAACGCGCCGCTGCTGCGCTGCACCCTGGTCGCGCTGGCCGAGGACCGGTACACGCTGTTGCTCTCCTACCATCACGTGCTGTTCGACGGCTGGTCGATGCCGACGCTGCTGCGCACCCTGCTGGCGGTCTACGCGGAGCCGAGCGCGGCCGTGCGCGCGGAACCGGCGGGGGCGTATCGCTCCTATCTCGACTGGCTGGGCCGCCAGGATCGGCAAGCGTCGCTTCAGGTCTGGCGAGACGCGCTCGACGGCGCCGAGGCGACGCTGCTCGCCCCGCACACCGCCGCGCAGGAGATATCGGCTCGAATGGGCTCTGTCCCGGTCGCATTGGACGAGCAGCGCACAGAACAGCTGCTTGCCGCGGCGTCGTCGGCCGGCGTGACGGTGAACACCGTGTTCCAGGTGGCGTGGGCGATTGTGCTGGGCTGCCTGGCCGGTCGTGCCGACGTCGTGTTCGGCACGACGGTGTCCGGGCGCCCCGCGGAGCTGCCCGGCATCGAGTCCGCGGTCGGCTTGTTCATCAACACCATCCCCGTGCGGGTCCGCTACTACCCGGGCGAACCCTTCGCCGCGCTGTTGCATCGGGTGCAGGCGGAACAGTCGGAGCTGCTCGGGCACCATCAGGTCGGCCTGACCGATATCCATGCCGCACTGGGGGTCTCGGCGCTGTTCGACACGGTCCTGGTGTTCGAGTCCTACCCCGTCGACGAGGCCGCGCTCGCGGCACAGGCCGCGGCGATCGACGGCATGCGCGTGGAGCAGTTGCGGTCGAACGACGCCGCGCACTATCCGCTCGCGCTGGTGGTGGTCAAGGGACAACCGTTCCGGGCGCAATTGCAGTACCGTCCCGGGGTTTTCGAGCGGGCGCAGGTTGAGGCTTGTGCCGACCGGCTCGCGCGCGTGCTGGCCGCGATCACCGCCGACGCCTCGGTCTCGGCGGCGTCGATCGA
The DNA here is from genome assembly GCF_000710915.1 of Nocardia brasiliensis IFM 10847. Lineage (GTDB taxonomy): Bacteria > Actinomycetota > Actinomycetes > Mycobacteriales > Mycobacteriaceae > Nocardia > Nocardia brasiliensis_A. Next base: position 12,536 of record NZ_BAUA01000098.1, on the reverse strand, counting down.
CCTGTTGACCCCGGCCGAGCGGGCGCGGCTGGTACCCGTGCGCGGTCGTCCGGGAGAGCCGGCGCGGGTGCTGGCGGAGCTGCTCGGTGCGGGCGCCGCGATCGATCCCGCCGCACCCGCGGTGGTATCGGATGCGACGACGTTGAGCTTCGGCGCGCTGGACAGCCGTTCGAACCAGCTGGCACGGTTGCTGATCGGACGCGGTCTCGGGCCGGGCGACGCGATCGCGTTGGCGATGCCGCGGGGGACCGAATTCCTCATCGGACTGTGGGCCGTGACCAAGGCCGGTGCGGCCTTCGTGCCGATCGATCCGCGTCATCCATTGGACCGGGTCGCGGGCATGACCGCGGATGCCGATGTGCGCCTCGCACTGTCGGTAGCGAGCACGGTGGGCACGGTGCCGGAGACACTCGATCGGTTGCTGCTCGACGCGCCGGACCTGCCTGCGCGCCTAGCCGAATACTCCCCGGCTGCCGTGACCGATGCGGACCGGGTCCGCCCGCTCCGGTCCGGTCATGCCGCTTACGTGATCTACACCTCAGGGTCCACTGGCACGCCGAAAGGTGTTGTGGTCAGCCACGACGGCTTGGCGAACTTCGCCGCCGAGCAGCGCACGCGGTACCGCGTGGACGCGAACGCGCGGGTGCTGGCGGTCTCTGCGCCGGGTTTCGACGCGGTCATGATGGAACTGCTGATGGCGCATCCGAACGGGGCCGCGTTGGTGGTGTCGCCACCGGACGTCTTCGGCGGTGCGCAGCTCGCGGAAATCATCGCCCGGCAGCAGGTTTCACACGCCTTCGTCACCACGAGCGTGCTGGCGACCATGTCGCCCGCCGGGTTGGGGTCGCTGCGGGTACTGATCACCGGTGGTGAACGGGTGCCGGAGGAACTGGTCGCGAGCTGGGCGCCGGGCCGGCAACTGTACGTCGCGTACGGACCGACCGAGACGGTCATCGTCACAACCATCAGCGAGCCGATGGCCCCCGATGCGCCGGTGACACTCGGCCGGCCGATTCGCGGTGTCGAGGCGGTCGTGCTGGACGCGTTGTTGCGGCCGGTGCCGGCCGGGGTGCGTGGTGAGCTGTATCTCGGCGGCGTCCAGCAGGCGAGAGGCTATCTGGACCGGCCGTCGCTGACGGCCGCCGCCTTCGTCGCGAATCCGTTCGACCGCAATGGGTCTCGCCTGTACCGGACCGGCGACCTGGTGTGCTGGACCGCGCAGGGTGACCTGGAGTTCCTCGGACGCAATGATTTCCAGGTCAAGGTGCGGGGGCAACGCATCGAGCTGGGCGAGATCGAGGCCGTGCTCGCGGCGCAGGCCGGCGTGCGCCGAGCCGTCGTGCTGCACCGTGCCGAATCCGACCGGCTCGTCGGCTATCTCGTCGGCGCGGCGCTCGACCCGGACCGGGTGCTGGCCGCCGCCGGACAGCGATTGCCCGCGCACATGGTGCCCGACGCGTGCGTGGTGCTGACCGAGCTGCCGCTCACGGTGAGCGGGAAAGTGGATCGCGCGGCCCTGCCGGAGCCCGAGCAGGGCACCCGGGGGTACCGCGCGCCGGCGACCCCGACCGAACAATTGGTAGCGGACCTGTTCGCCGAGCTGCTCGGCGTGGACCGAGTGGGTGCGGACGACGACTTCTTCGCGCTCGGCGGGCATTCGCTGTCGGCGATGCGCGTGACGTCGCGCCTGTCCGCGACGGTCGATGCCCGGATCGGTGTGCGCGAGGTGTTCGAGGCGCCGACGCCGGCGCGGCTGGCGCGGGTGCTGGATGCCGCGGCCCGTGGTGCGGCGCAGCCGGAACTCGTCGCCCGGGCACGACCCGACCGGGTGCCGCTGTCGTTCGCGCAGCTGCGGATGTGGTTCATCAACCGATTCCAAGGCGCGGCAGCGGGATACACCATCCCGCTGGTGCTGCGGCTGACCGGTGATCTGGATACGGCGGCCCTGGCCGCGGCGGTCGGTGATGTGGTGGGGCGGCACGAGAGCCTGCGCACGGTGTACCCGGACGACGAAGGGACGCCGTTCCAGCAGGTGCTGTCCGCCGCACAGGCGGCAGTGCCCGTCGAAGTGCGGCAGGTGGATTCGGCCCAGCTCGCCGGCGCGATCGCCGAGTCGTTGCGCCAGGGGTTCGACCTGTCCCACGAGCTGCCGTTGCGGGTCACGCTGCTGGACAGCGGTCGCGGTGAGTACGTGCTGGCGCTGGCGATCCATCACATCGCCGCTGACGGGTGGTCGATCGCGCCGCTGGCGCGCGACCTGTCCACCGCCTACGCGGCGCGGCGAACCGGGCGGGCACCTGAATGGGTTCCGTTGCCGGTCCAGTACGCGGACTACACCCTCTGGCAGCGCGAGATGCTGGGGGCGGAGACCGACCCCGGGTCTGCGATGGCGCGCCAGATCGACTACTGGACGGCGCATTTGGCGGATGCGCCGGAACGGCTGGACCTGCCTGCGGATCGGCCCCGGCCGATGGTCGCTTCGCAGGCGGGCGGCAGCCATTCCTTCGCGCTGGACGCCGAACTCTTCGCCCGGATCGGCGAATTGGCGCAGGCCCGCGAGACGACAGTGTTCATGGTGTGCCATGCGGCGCTGGCGCTGTTGCTGTCGCGATTGTCCGGCTCCGCCGACATCGTGGTCGGTACGCCGATCGCGGGGCGGGGTGCGGCGGCCCTGGACGAAGTGGTCGGCATGTTCGTCAACACACTGGTGCTGCGGACGCGGATCGACGAGGCCGACTCGTTCGCGGACCTGCTCGATCACGTGCGGCGGGTGGATCTCGAGGCGTTCGCCAATGCGGATATTCCGTTCGAACGCGTGGTGGAGGCCGTCGACCTGCCCCGCTCCCAGGCCCATCATCCGCTGTTCCAGGTGATGCTGGCGTTCCAGAATCTCGACCTGGATCCCGCGTCGGCCCAGCTGCCGGGCGTCGCGGTCACACCCGTGCACCTCGAGGCCGGCGTCGAACGGTTCGATCTGTCCATCACCGTCGCCGACATTCCGGACGCGAGCGGTGCCGTCCCGATCACCGTCGGTTACGCGACGGATCTGTTCGACCGGTCGACGGTCGCGGACATGGCGCGGCGGCTGGAGTCGATTCTGCGTGCGGTCGTCGCCGATCCCACGGGTGTCTTGCGCGATTCGGCTGTGCTCGATGCGCGGGAACAGGAGTCGTTGCGGGAGTGGGGCGATGGCGGACCCGGACCTGTCGCGCGCACGCTGGACGAGATGCTCGCGGCGGTGGCCGCCGAATTCCCTGATCACCTCGCGGTGGTGGACGCGCGCGATCGCCTGACCTATCGGGAGCTGGATCGGTGGTCGAACCGCTGCGCACGGGCGCTGATCGACCAGGGCGCCGGTCCGGAAACGGTGGTGGCGATCGCGCTCGCGCGCTCAGCGGCCTGGGTGCGGGCGGTGTGGGCGGTCGTGAAGACCGGTGCTGCCTTCGTGTCCATCGATCCTGCGCAACTGTGCGAGCGCAACCGGTTCGTCCTCGACGATGTCGGCGCGACGGTTGTGCTCGTAGACGGGGAGTCCGCCGGTGACGCCGCCGGATTGGACATCGCGGAATTGCGTCGGGCCGGCGTCGCGGTGCTCGATCCGGAGCGGCTCGCTCTCGGTGGGTACCGCGACGCACCGTTGGTCGACAATGACCGGCACGCTGCGGTGCGGCCCGGAAACAACGCCTATGTCGTGTACACCTCCGGGACGACCGGTACGCCGAAGGGCGTCGCCATCACCCACGCCGGTCTGGCCGCCGTCGCGACCGCGCAGCGCCAGCGGTTCGATCTCGGCGCGGACTCGCGGGTATTGGCGGTGGCCGCACGCACTTTCGATGCGGCGGTCTTCGAATTGATGTCGGTGGTCTCGGTCGGCGCGACCCTGGTCGTCGCCGCGGGTGACGTCTTCGCCGGTGACTCGCTCACGGAATTCATCGATGCCGAAGGCGTCACGCATGCGTGCCTGACGCCGGGCGTGGCCGCCACGTTGGACGCCGAGCGGCTCAACGGTTTACAGGTACTGATGGTCGCCGGCGAAGCGTGTCCGCCCGCGCTGGTGCGGCAATGGTCCGGTACCGACGCCGCCGGTAGTCGTGCGCTGCACAACCTGTACGGCCCTAGCGAGGCCACGATCTGGGTCACCGCGGCCGAATTGCGTGCGGGCGAACCGGTGTCGCTGGGCGGGCCGATCGTCGGCGCCCAGGTCATGGTGCTGGACGGGTATCTGCGTCCGGTGCCGCCGGGTGTCGTGGGGGAGTTGTACACGGCTGGACCAGGTGTGGCGCGCGGATACCTCGAGCGGAGGGCGTTGACCGCGGCGTCGTTCGTCGCGGACCCCTTCGGGCCGCCCGGATCTCGGATGTACCGCACCGGCGACCTGGTGCGGTGGGTGCACTCGGGTGGACAGCGAGCGTTGATGTTCGCCGGCCGCTGCGATCGTCAGGTGAAGATCCGGGCGCAGCGACTCGAACTCGGCGAAATCGAAAGCGTGCTGGCCGGATTGGCCGAAGTGCAGCATGCGGTGGTCGTCCCGCACACCACCGGCGGCGACGCTGTCGGTGGCGCTATGCGCTTGGCCGCCTACGTCACCGCGGCATCCGGGCACGTGCCCGATCCCGACGCGGTCCGGCGGTCGGTCGCGCAGCGGTTGCCGTCGTACATGGTGCCCGACTCCGTCGCGGTGCTGGATGAACTGCCGCTGACCTCGACCGGCAAGCTGGACCGGCGCGCGCTGCCCGCCCCGGACTGGTCGGTCGTGCCGTATCGGGCCGCCGCCACGCCGCTCGAGGAACTCGTGATCGCGGTCTACGCCGAGGTGTTGGGCATCGACCGGGTCGGTGCCGACGACGACTTCTTCGCGCTGGGCGGGCATTCGTTGTCGGCGACCCGGGTGGCGGCAAGGGTCGGCGCGCTGGCCGGCACCGAGGTGAGCGTGCGGGACGTGTTCGATACGCCGACTGTGGCCGGTCTGGCTCGGCTACTCGGCGAGCGCTCGACCGGCGGCGCGGACCCGACACGGTCCCGGTTGCTGGTGCGCGAACGGCCCGAGTATCTGCCGTTGTCGTTCGCGCAGTGGCGGATGTGGTTCATCAACCGGCTGGAACCGGACTCACCGGCCTACAACATTCCGCTCGTCCTGCGCTTGACCGGCGCGCTGGACGTCCCGGCGATGGTCGCCGCGCTCGGCGATCTCGTGGCCCGTCACGAAACCTTGCGCACGGTCTTCCCGGACCGGGACGGGAATCCGTACCAGCGGATCGTGCCGGTGGCCGAGGCCGCACCGACGGTCGAGGTACGGGCCGTCGACTCCGCCGAACTGGAGAACGCCGTACTGCCGCTGGTGCGGCGCGGTTTCGAGCTGGCGAGTGCGTTCCCGTTGCGGGTTACTTTGCTGGACAGCGGTTCCGATGAGCACGTGCTCGTGCTCGTGCTGCATCACATTGCGGCGGACGGCTGGTCCCTGGCGCCGTTGGCACAGGATCTGTCGCTGGCGTACGCGGCGCGCCGGGCGGGCCGGGAACCGGCGTGGGCGGGCCCGCTGCCGGTGCAGTACGCGGATTACACGCTGTGGCAGCGGGAAATGCTGGGATCCGAGTCCGACCCGGCGAGTGTCTCGGGTCGCCAGCTCGCGTATTGGACCGAGCAACTGGCGGGCTTGCCGGATCGGCTGGAGCTGCCTGCCGACCGGCCCCGGCCCGCCGTGGCCTCGCAGCGCGGTGGCACGTATTCGTTTGCGGTGGCGGCCGATACGGTGGCCGGTCTGCACCGGGTCGCGCGGGCGCGGCACGCGACGGCGTTCATGGTGGTGCACGCGGCGTTGGCGGCGTTGCTGTCGCGGCTGTCGGGCAGCGGTGACATCGCGATCGGCACGCCGGTTGCGGGGCGAGGTGCCGCCGCGTTGGACGACTTGGTCGGCATGTTCGTCAACACGCTGGTACTGCGCACTCAGGTCGATGCGTCCGCCTCGTTCGGCGATCTGCTGGATCAGTGCCGCCGCGTCGATCTGGCGGCGTTCGCACACGCGGACATCCCCTTCGAGCGAGTAGTGGAGGCGGTCGATCCGCCACGGGCGCAGTCGCATCACCCGCTGTTCCAGGTGATGCTGGCGTCCCAGCACCTCGACCTCGAGCTGACCGGCGCGCCACTGCCCGGGATCCGGTGCACGCCGATGGATCTCGGTGTCGAGGTGGAACGCTTCGACCTCACCGTCACCGTGTCCGATACCCCGGACGCGGCGGGTGGCCTGCTGATCGGGATGAGCTATGCCCGAGACCTTTTCGATCAGCGGACGATCGCCGCAATGGGGCGGCGCTTGCGGCGAATCATCGACGCGGCGGTCGCCGATCCCGCGGTGCGGTTGCGCGAGCTCGAGGTGCTCGACGCGAGTGAGCGAAAGTTGCTGTCGGTGTGGGGTGCCGGTGAACCAGGACCCGAGCCGGTCACGCTGACCGAGATTCTCGGTCGAGCCGCCGTCGAGCACGCGGAACGGGTCGCGGTCGTCGACGGCGGGGCCGAATGGACGTACCGCGAGCTGGACGACTGGTCGAACCGATGTGCGCGAGTCCTGATCGATGCCGGAGCGGGCCCGGAAACCGTGGTCGCGCTGGTGGTTGCGCGTTCGGCGGCGTGGTTGCGCGCGGTGTGGGCTGTCGCCAAGACCGGTGCCGCGTTCGTAACGATCGATCCCACGCATCCGGCCGAACGCAATCGCGTCATCCTCACCGATTGCGCTCCGACGATAATTCTCGGTAGCGATGAAAACATCGCGCAAGCAATCGGTTCCACCGCGGATGTGCGCGAGTGGGGCGATGCCGACGCGCGGATGATCGATCCGGACCGACTCGACGTGTCCCGGTGCAGTGCCGCACCGGTCAGCGATCTCGACAGGGGAGCACCGGTACGGCTGCTCGACACGGCGTACGTCGTCTACACCTCGGGCTCGACCGGCACGCCGAAGGGCGTGGCCGTAACCCACGCGGGACTGGCGGCCGTCGCGGCGGTGCAGAGTTCGAGGTTCCAGGTCGACCCTGAGGCCCGGGTATTGGCCGTTGCCGCGCGCACTTTCGACGCGGCGATGCTGGAAATGCTGCTGGCGGTGCCGGCCGGTGCCGCACTGGTGATCGCCCCGGCCGAGGCCTTCGCGGGAGAACCGCTGGCGCAACTCATGCGGGCCGAGCGCGTCACGCACGCCTTCCTGTCGCCCGCGGTCGGCCTCTCGGTCGATCCGGGCGGGCTCGACGACCTGCGGGTGCTGCTGACCGGTGCCGAAGCCTGCCCGCCGGAGTTGGTGCGGCGGTGGTCGGGGACGGATGCCGCCGGTGTCCGCGAGGTCTTCAACCTGTACGGGCCGACCGAGGCCACCATCTGGATCGCGGGCGCGCAGTTGGCGATCGGTGATCCGGTGTCGCTGGGCGGCCCGATCCCGGGCGTGCGGTTGACGGTGCTGGATTCGTCGCTGCGGCCGGTGCCGCCGGGCGCGATCGGTGAGCTGTACGCGGCCGGTCCCGGTGTGGCACGCGGATATCTGAACCGGGCTGGGTTGTCCGCGACATCCTTTGTGGCCGACCCGTTCGGGGCGGCAGGTTCGCTGATGTACCGGACCGGAGATCTGGTGCGGTGGCACGCCGTCGGCGCGGACGACGCGGTATTGCTGTTCGTGGGTCGCGCCGACGGTCAGGTCAAGATCCGCGGTCAGCGCCTCGAACTCGGCGAAATCGAAAGTGCGCTCGCCGGATTGGCCGAGGTACGGTACGCGGTGGTCACCGTCCATACCGGTGAAAGCGGCGATGCGCGCTTGGCGGCCTATGTCGTCGTCGCGGATCGGCGCGACCTCGACGCGGCGACGATCCGGCAGGCCGCGGCGCAACGGCTGCCGTCGTACATGGTCCCCGACACCGTCACCGTGCTGGATGCGTTGCCGTTCACCGCGAATGGGAAGGTGGACCGGGCTGCCCTGCCCGCACCGGAGTGGGTGGTCGCACCGTATCGAGCCCCCTCGACGCCGCTCGAGGAGATCGTGGTCGCGGTGTTCGCCGAGGTGCTCGGCGTGCCGCGGGTGGGCGCCGACGACGACTTCTTCACCCTGGGCGGTACTTCGGTGGTCGCCATGCAGTTGGTCTCTCGGCTGCGTTCGCGCACCGGGATCGCCGTTCCCTATCGGCTGATCTTCGCCGACTCGACACCCGCCTCCCTCGCGCGATACCTGGCGCACCCGCAATCGGAGCTGGGCGTCTCGCTCGGCGTGCTGACGCCGCTGCGGTCGGCGGGCCGTGGCGCCCCGTTGTTCTGCGTCCATCCGGGCGGCGGCCTCGCGTGGGTGTACGGCGCACTCGCCGGGCACCTTGATCCGGAACGGCCCGTGTACGGATTACAGGATCCCTACATCGTCGAGGACGGTGCGCGGCTGGAATCAGTGACGGCGTACGCCGAGCGTTACGTCGACGAGCTCTTGAAGTCCTTCCCCGACACCACGTTCCATCTGCTCGGCTGGTCGCTGGGCGGCAAGATCGCGCACGCCATGGCGGCGCGGTTGCAAGAGCTGGGTCACCCGGTCGGCCTGCTCGTCCTCGTCGATACCGGTATCGCGGAGAACCTCGAGCTGCCACCCGCGTCCGAGCCCGACGACGTGCAGAGCCGCCGGGCGCTGACCGAATTCCTGCGCGGCTGGCGGGATTTCCTCGGCATGACCGACGAGCAGCAGATCGATGATCCCGAAAAACTGTTCCCGCTACTCGCGGAGCGACTCAGCAGCGAAGGCATCCTGACCACGCAACAGGTGCAGCGGGTAACGGAGAGCTTCATGGCTCCGGTGCCGCACACACCCGGGTACTTCGACGGCGACGCCGTGCTCTTCGTCGCCGCCCGCGAGTCGTACCGCGACCAGATCGCGGAAACCTGGCGTGGGCACATCACCGGGCACATCCAGGAGATACCGATCGACGAATGGCACACCGGAATGATGAACCCGCGAGCCGCCGGTGCGATCGGCCCGATCCTGAACGAACTACTCCGAGCGAAGGAGTCGTGACGGCACCATGACCACCGCCGGGACCGGGCCGTGCGAGCATGTCGTGCTCGCACGGCCGGCGGTGCCGCTCAGCGTGCCTTCCCCGGCTGGTCGCCGGCTGTGATCACGCGGTCGCCGGTCATGACGCGCAGGTAGGGGCAGGCTTCGGCGGGGTTGGGGTCGGGGCAGGTCAGTAGGTGCTCCAGCATCGCGCGGGCGGCCGAAAGTCGTTGCTGCTGCTGGGCTATCTCATCGAGGCGTTGCTGGACCGCGGGCCGCCACTCGTGATTGCGCGCGGCCAGGACCGTGCCGATTTCGTCGAGGTTCATCAGGCCGGTTTCGCGCCACATCTGGATGAGTCCGATGCGATGCAGTTCGTCGTCGCCGTAGAGGCGCCAGCGCGAGCGCCGCTGGGCCGGGCGGAGCAGCCCGCGCTTCTCCCAGTAGCGCAGCGCTGATTCCGCTAGGCCGAATCGCCTTGCGGCCGTGCCGATTCCGACCAGGTCTTGGTCCCGTGGCGGGTCTGCCGCAGCGGTGTCGTCCATTTCACCTGCCGTCTCGTCTTCGTAGGTCTTGATCTCTACTCGACTTCAAATGTTTGAGTAAGGCAAGCCTGACGAACCGGGTGGAACTACGACCGTCGCGCAGCGCGGAGAGGGTGATCCGATGACCATCGAATACGCCGAAACTGTCATCATCGGCGCAGGCCAGCAGGGGTGCGGGGTGGCCGCCTCGCTACAGGAGATCGGCCACGAGGCGGTGATCGTGGAGAAGGCCGAAGTGGGCCATGCCTGGGCACACGAAAGGTGGGACAGCCTGCTGGTCGGCAGCGGCAACCGCACCATCCGGTTTCCGGGCTGGGAGTACGACGGTGCCGATCCGGACGGCACCATGTCGGGCCGCGAGCTGGCGGGGCACCTGCGTCGCTATGCGGCGCAGCGACAGCTTCGGGTACGGCAGCACACCGAGGTGCGCGCGGTCGAGTGCCCGCCGTCGACATCGGATCGCGACGACGTCAGGTTCCGGACGTCGCTGTCGACCGGCGCCGTGCTCGAATCCCGCAACGTGGTCGCGGCGGTGGGCGGTTACGCCGAACCTCGGGTGCCGGACTGCGCGGCCGATATCGATCCGACTGTCCGGCAAGTGCATTCGCGCGACTACCGCAATCCAGCGACCTTGCCCGACGGTGCGGTCCTGGTGGTCGGGGCGGGCATCAGCGGCCAGCAGATCGCCGACGAACTCGCCGACACCGGCCGCCGCGTCTTTCTGTCGGTCGGTCGGCACCGGGTGTTTCCGCGCCGCTACCGAGGCCGCGGCATCCACGAGTGGATGTACATCTTCTCGCTGTACGACGATTTCGTGACCGGGCAGTTCGACAGTGCCGATCCGGCCAAGCTGCCCGGCCTGCCGGTGAGCGCCGTGACGAACCGCGGTGCGGACCTGAACCTCGGCACTTTGGCCGAAAAGGGTGTCGGTCTGGTCGGTTCCGTGCGTGCGGCGCACGGCACAGTACTGTCGTTGGCGGACAATGTCGTCGACGTCGCGGCGGATTCCGCTCGATCGCTCCGCGCGATTCTGCATCGGATCGACACCGGAATTCGCCTGCGCGGCTTCGTCGCACCGCAACAACACCCGCCCCTCGACGTGCACCTGACGCATATCGCCGATTTCGGCGGCAAGCTCGACCTGGCGCAGCACGGCATCACGGCGATCATCTGGTGCACCGGGTTCGGGCCGGACTACCGTTTCCTGCCGCAGCAGGCCCTCGACGAGCACGGCGTGCCCCGCCAGCAGAAGGGCATGCTCGGCGTGCTACCCGGCCTGTACTACGCCGGACTTCCCGACGGAAACTCGTTGCACCTCACCGGCATTCCCGCCACCGTCGAGTGCGGGCACTTCATCGCCCGCCAAATCCACATCGACGCCGTCCTGCGCTCCGGCTCCCCGGAGTCCGTAGTCGTGCGGTAGCCGCCGCCCGTGCAACCCGGGGCATCCGGCATTGGGAGCCAATGCCGATCGGCCTACACCGACTGCGCCTGTCCCCGTGGAATGTGCATCGGGGTGGTGTCCCGCGCTGCGGCTACGGTGCGGTGCACGTAATCGGGGTGGGCTAGAGGGACGTCGAGCAGGGCTGCGGGGACGTCCAGGAGGTCGAGGACCTCGGCGTGATCTTCGGCGCAGCGATCGCTCAGCTCGCCGCGCTGGGCGAACAGGCCGCGGATGCCGGGACCGTCGAGCAGTCCCTCCGCGGTGAGGTGATCGGCAAGGCTCAGTAGACAACTCACCGCGTGCAGCAGCCGAAGGCGGTCGTCGACGGGGCCCCGGGAATGAGCCGACCATCGGCGCAGCAGCGCGGCGCTGCAGCTGGCATGCACGTGCGGCCGGCACAGTGCGCCGCTGCGAGTTGCGCGCCATCGCCGTAACAGCAACTGCGCCAATGCTTCCAGCAAGTCGATTCCTTCGGCGCAGGAACGCAGACCGGCCTGTGTGAGGGTGGGCGCGGTGGGCCGGGCACTGTCGGCCTCCGTGGTCTTGGCGACGATGCGCACGCTTTCGTAACAGAGGACGTTGTTGTCGCCGCCGAAGGTGGTGTTGATCTCGCCGTCCACCCGGGCGGTGACGATCTCGTTGTGGCTGTGGAATCCGTGCCCGCCGCACAGCTCACGCAGTTCGACGAGCGCTGTGTTGGCGGCCCACGAGGCATGGGCTTTGGCCGCGGAGGTCAGCCCGTGCAGAGGCCGTCCATGCAACGTGATCGGCTCGGTCCGATAGCGGCCGGCCCACTGCTCGATGAGGTGTTCGGTCAAGTGCTGCAGCGCGAGCGCCTCGGCGACCACGGGCATCAGGCGTTCGCGGTAGTGCTCGAAGCTCAGCAGGATCTTGCCCGAGGTCTCGCGGTATGTGCTGTAGCGCAGAGTGATCGCCGAGCAGCGCCGCATGACGGCGGCCGCTCCGGTGACCGGGAAGATGCGTTCCTGGGAGAAGGTTCCGAGGCAGCGCAGATAGCGTTCGCGACTGGGGATTTCGCTCACGTACTTGCCGGCGTCGTCGATCTGCGCCCAGCCGGACATCAGGGCGTCCAGCGGCATGCGGTACTGGTCGAAATGCAGCATCCCGGTTTGGTTCCCGGGGAGCCCGCCCTTCGGATCGGCCCGGCGAATCCGTATGCCGGCGAACGGCATCGCGCCTTCGCTCGGACGCAGCGGCACCCGGAACCAATGGTGCCCCTCGTCGCTGCCGTCGACCACGAGCCGAGCGAGCACCATCGCGTACGTGGCGGAGAAGAGGCTGTTGCCGATCCAGTATTTCGCCGCATCGTCGGAAGGGGTCAGCAGCGCCAGCGAACGGTCTTCGTGCCGGTAGTGGGCCTGTGTCCCGGTGGTGATCAGGTTGGTGCCGCGGCCGATCTCGGTCGCGGCGAACGCGTACACCTCTGCCATCCGGTCGATTTCGTCGCGGTAGGCCGCGACCTGCGCCGGGCTGCCGTGTGCGAGCAGCGCATTGCCGGCCAGCTGCTGGTTGCCGGTCGTGG
>NZ_BAUA01000099.1 GCF_000710915.1 Nocardia brasiliensis IFM 10847 | reverse complement strand
GGCCGCGGCGGCCGAACCGCCGGCGGCAGAACCGCCGGCTGCCGCGGACCCGGCCGCAGCAGAACCGCCGGCCGCCGCGGAGCCGGTCGCCGAACCGGTACCGATCGCGGGGTTGGTAGGCACCGCACTGACGTCACTGGGCTGTCCGGGGACCGAAAGGGGGTACCAGGGACCACCGGTGTCATACGGCGGCGGAGCGGGGTCCAGAGCGCACTGGGGGCAGCCTCCGGCGGGCTGGGCCTCGGCCGCTACCGGGCCGAGTAGCGCGAAACCGGCCACGGTCCCCGCTACTGCAAGCACACGTAACGTGCGACCAACGGCCATGCGTCGAGCCTTCCCCTCATTTGCAAAGCGCAGAACTTCCCGGTCACGACGCTCACACGGGATTTTCAACGGACGGGGGCCATAGTAAACCCCTATCGTTACCTGCGCAGAAAGAAGGGTGGTGCCAGGTCAGGCCCCGTACACCGGTTCGGGCGGCATCCCCTTGGCAATCAGGTCGGCCACCACCGGGCCGAGCTCGGCCGGATCCCACCGTGCGCCCCGGTCCACCGCGACGCCGTGCCGCCACCCATCTGCCAAGGCCACTTTACCGCCCTCTACCTCGAACATGCGGCCCGTGACGTCCTTGGACTGCGCGCTGCCGAGCCAGACGACCAGCGGAGAAATGTTCTCCGGCGCCATCGCGTCGAAGCCGGCGTCCGGCCGCGCCATGGTCTCGGCAAACACTGTTTCGGTCATCCGGGTGCGCGCCGCCGGTGCGATGGAATTCACAGTCACGCCGTAGCGCGCGAACTCCGCGGCGGCGGTGAGTGTGAGACCGGCGATACCCGCCTTGGCCGCGCCGTAATTGCCCTGACCGACGCTGCCCTGCAGGCCGGCGCCGGAGCTGGTGTTGATTATGCGGCCATCGACCGGCCGACCGGCCTTCGACTCGCCGCGCCAGTACTCGATCGCGTGCCGCATGGTGACGAAGTGCCCCTTGAGGTGCACGCGGATGACCGCGTCCCATTCGTCTTCACCGAGATTGACCAGCATCCGGTCGCGCACGAACCCGGCATTGTTGACCAGCACGTCCAACCCGCCGAATGTGTCCACCGCCTGGCGGACAAGACGTTGCGCGCCTTGCCAATCCGCGACATCGTCGCCGTTGGCCACGGCCGCGCCGCCGAGCGCCTCGATCTCCGCGACGACCTGCTCGGCGGGGGTCTCCCCGGTCGCCGCGCCGTCGAGCGCCGAGCCGAGATCGTTGACCACCACCCGCGCCCCGGCGGCGGCGAAGGCGAGCGCGTGCGCCCGGCCGATACCGCGGCCCGCACCGGTCACGATGACGGTGCGTCCTGCGCAGATCTGCTCGGTGTCCATACCTGTGTCCTCTTCGTGTGGGTCCGATGTGTTCAGGACTGCTGTCGGCCTGCGTCCGCGGTGGACGCGGCGAGGAAGGCCGGGCGCTCGCCGCCGCCGTGCACGAGCAGGCTCGCCCCGCTGACGTAGCCGGCCAATTGCGAGGCCAGGAAGACCGCACAGCGGCCGATATCGTCCGGGTGGGCCATCCGGCCCAGCGGGATCGTCTCCCCCACCGCGTCGATGCCGTCCTGGTCGCCGTAGTGCAGTTGGCTCAGTTCGGTGACCACCGGTCCGACAACGAGCGAGTTGACCCGCACCTTGGGCGCCCATTCCACGGCGAGCGAGGCGGTCAGGCTGTCCATGCCCGCCTTCGCCGCGCCGTAGGCGGCGGTACCCGGTGACGGGCGGTGCCCGCTCACACTGGAGATGTTCACGATGGAGCCGCCGCCCGGCTGCTGCTGCATCACCGCGTTGGCGGCCTGGGAGACCAGCAGCGGCGCAAGCAGATTCAGCTCGACGATCTTGGCGTGGAAGTTCTTGCTCGCCGTGGCGGCGAGGGCGAAGGGCGCGCCACCGGCGTTGTTGACCAGGTGGTCGAGGCGGCCGTACCGCTCGACGACGGTGTCGACCAGGCCCTGCACCGCGTCCGCGTCCCGGACGTCGCAGGGCAGGAACTCGATGCCGCGCCCGTCGACCTCGATCGGGACCTGCGCGGGACGCCGGGCACAAGCGATCACGGTCGCACCCGCCGCGAGGAACGTCCGGCTCACCCCGGCGCCTACGCCACGGACGCCGCCGGTCACCAGGACGACGCGATCGACCAGATCGATTTCGAGTGCCACCGTGCTAACCTACCAAGCAACTGCTTGCTTTGCCACTGTGTTGGATTAATCACGAGCCGAGCTACTCACGATGGGATAGGCGATGGGGATCAACCGTCACTCCGAATCAACCGGCATCACCGTGGTCACGGTCGACTATCCGCCGGTCAACGCGATACCGACGGACGGCTGGTTCGCCATCGCCGACGCGCTGCGCGAGGCCGGGCGCGATCCGGAGACCCGAGTTGTGGTGCTGCGCGCGGAGAATCGCGGTTTCAACGCCGGTGTCGATATCAAAGAGATTCAGAGCAAGCCCGGCCATCAGGCGTTGATCGACGCGAATCATGGTTGTTTCGAGGCGTTCGCGGCCGTCTACGACTGTCCGGTGCCCGTGATCGCGGTGGTCCAGGGATTCTGCCTCGGCGGCGGCATCGGCTTGGTCGGCAACGCCGACGTCGTGATCGCCTCCGACGACGCCACTTTCGGACTGCCCGAGGTGGACCGCGGCGCGCTCGGCGCGGCCACCCATCTGTCCCGGCTGGTGCCGCAGCATCTGATGCGCGCCCTGTTCTATACGGCGAGCACCATCACCGCCCAGCAGCTGCAGCACTTCGGCTCGGTGTACCAGGTGGTACCGCGCGCCGAACTCGACGCCGCGGCAATGGAAGTCGCCAAGAACATCGCCGCCAAAGACGGCCGGGTGATCCGTGCGGCCAAACGCGCGCTCAACGGGATCGACGGGCAGGACGTGCACCGCAGCTACCGCTACGAACAGGGATTCACCTTCGAACTCAACCTCGCCGGTGTCGCCGACGAGATCCGCGCCCGGTTCGACGACGACCTGGCCGCGCGCAAGGCCGAGAAATAGGGAGTTCAGCACTCATGCGAGACAAGCGAATGTCGCTCGACGAGGTCGTCGGCGAACTGCGCAGCGGGATGACGATCGGCATCGGCGGCTGGGGTTCGCGACGCAAGCCGATGGCGCTGGTGCGCGCCATCCTGCGCTCGGACCTCACCGACCTGACCGTGGTCAGCTACGGCGGGCCGGATCTCGGCCTGCTGTGCTCGGCCGGGAAGGTACGCAAGGCGTACTACGGGTTCGTCTCACTGGATTCGCCGCCGTTCTACGATCCCTGGTTCGCGCACGCGCGCACCAGCGGCGCGCTGGTGGCCCGCGAAATGGACGAAGGCATGCTCAAATGCGGGTTGGAGGCCGCGGCCGCCCGGCTACCCTTCTTGCCGATCCGGGCCGGGCTCGGCTCGGCTGTGCCGGACTTCTGGGACGGCGAATTGCGTACGGTCGCTTCGCCCTATCCCGACGCCGACGGCCGCACCGAAACTCTGATCGCGATGCCCGCGCTGAATCTCGATGCGGCGCTGGTGCATCTGAACCTCGGCGACAAGCACGGCAACGCCGCCTACACCGGCGTCGACCCGTACTTCGACGACCTGTACTGCCTGGCCGCCGAACGCCGGTACGTCTCGGTGGAACGCATCGTCGACACCGACGAGCTGGTGAAAACCGTGCCGCTGCAAGCACTGCTGCTCAATCGGATGATGGTGGACGGGGTGGTCGAGGCGCCCGGCGGGGCCCACTTCACACTGGCGGGCGACAGCTACGGCCGGGACGAGAAGTTCCAGAAGCACTACGTGCAGTCGGCGAAGACCCCCGAGACGTGGCAGCAGTTCGTCGACAAGTACCTGGCGGTCTCCGAAGACGAGTACCAGGCCGCCGTCCGCGAGTTCGCCCAGGAGGCCCAGAAATGACCGCAGCGCAAGGCGATTCCGTAGCGAGCGCGGCCGAGACCTGCACCCGCGCCGAGGTCTGCGCGGTGGCCTGCGCGGAGATCTTCAGCGGCGCGGGCGAAATCATGGCGAGCCCGATGTCCCCGATGTCGATCATCGGGGCGCGGCTGGCGAAGCTCACCACCGAACCCGATCTGCTGCTCTCCGACGGCGAGGCGCTGCTCTTCGCCGACACCCCGCCGATCGGTGGTAAAGCACCGATCGAAGGGTGGATTCCGTTCCGGAAGGTGTTCGACGTAGTGGCCTCCGGGCGGCGGCACGTGGTGATGGGCGCCAACCAGATCGACCGATACGGCAATCAGAATCTGTCCGCGTTCGGCGCCTTGCAGCAACCCACCCGGCAGATGTTCGGGGTCCGGGGTGCGCCGGGCAACACCCTCAATCATGCGACCAGCTATTGGGTTTCGCGGCACACGAGCCGGGTTTTCACCGACCAGGTCGACATCGTCTCCGGCGTCGGCTACGACAAGGTCGACCCGGCGAACCCGGCGTACCGGTTCCATCACCTGCACCGGGTGGTGACCAACCTCGGCGTCTTCGACTTCACCGGCCCCGGCCACACCATGCGGGCGCGCAGCCTGCACCCCGGCGTCACCGCCGACGAGGTCGCCGAGAACACCGGCTTCGAGATCGACGGGCTCGCCGAGGCGGGCGAGACCCGGCTGCCGACCGCCGAGGAACTGCGGTTGATCCGGGACGTGCTCGACCCCAAGAAGATCCGGGAAACCGAGGTACCGGCATGAGCGCGCCTACCCCGCGGTTGCGCACCGCGCTGACCGAACTGGTCGGCATCGACCATCCCGTCGTGCAGACCGGCATGGGCTGGGTCGCCGGGCCCAGCCTGGTCGCGGCCACCGCCGAGGCGGGCGGGCTGGGCATCCTCGCCTCCGCCACGATGACCTACGCGGAGCTCGCGGCGGCGATCGCGAAAACCAAGGCGCACACCGGGAAACCGTTCGGTGTGAACATCCGCGCGGACGCCTCGGACGCACCCGAACGCATCGACCTGCTGATCCGGGAGAAGGTCGCCGTCGCCTCGTTCGCCTTGGCGCCCAAACAAGAACTCATCGCGAAGCTGAAAGACGCGGGCGTGGTGGTGATTCCGTCGATCGGTGCGGCCAAGCACGCGGTGAAGGTGGCGTCCTGGGGCGCGGACGCGGTGATCGTGCAGGGCGGCGAAGGCGGCGGGCACACCGGACCGGTGGCCACCACGCTGCTGCTGCCCTCGGTGCTGGACGCGGTCGATATTCCGGTGGTCGCGGCGGGTGGGTTCTTCGACGGACGCGGGCTGGCCGCCGCCCTCTCCTACGGGGCGGCGGGCGTCGCGATGGGCACCCGATTCCTGCTGACCCAGGAGAGCACCGTGCCGGACGCGGTCAAGCAGGAATACCTCACCCGGCAGTTGCCGGACACCGTCGTGTCCACCAAGGTCGACGGCATGCCGCATCGGGTGCTGAACACCGAACTGGTGCAGCGCCTGGAACATTCGGGTCGCGCCCGTGGCCTCGCCGCGGCGGTCGCCAACGCGGCGAAGTTCAAGAGCATGACCGGCATGAAATGGTCCACCCTGGTGCGCGACGGGCTGACCATGCGAAAGGCCAAGGACCTCAGCTGGTCTCAGGTCGTCATGGCGGCCAACACGCCGATGCTGTTGCGCGCCGGGCTCGTCGAAGGCAATACCGGGGCGGGCGTGCTCGCCGCCGGTCAGGTCACCGGCATCATCGAGGACCTGCCCACCTGCAAGGAATTGATCGATCGGATCGTCGCCGATGCGGTCGGCCGGATCGAGGCGTTGCAGAAGAACCTCTGAATACCTACCGCGAATGCCCCGTTTCCCGCCGGGATCCGGGGCATTTCGCGTGCTCAGGGCCGGGCGTGCGGACCGGCCGGGTTCGACACCGGACTGCCGGGCAAACCACGTGGCCGCGGTGCGCGCTCGGCCCGTACGATCCCGCTCATGAACCAGCCGATGCCGCCGCAACAACCGCACTACCCGCAGCAGCAGCCCGGGTTCCAGCCGCCGCCACCGGGATACCAGCAACCGCCGCAGCAGCAGCCGGGCCCGCAGTTCCCGATCCTCGTCTCGACCATGAACGACGTGCCCGGCCACCGGGTCGTCCGGGTGTTCGGCGAGGTCGCGGGCCTGACCGTGCGCAGCCGCGGCCTCGGCTCGAACCTCGCCGCCGGCTTCCGTTCCCTCGGCGGCGGCGAAATCACCGAATACACCCAGCTGCTCTACCACTCCCGCCATGAGGCGATCATGCGAATGTGCCAGCACGCCATGTCCTTCGGCGCCAACGGCATCCTCGC
This sequence comes from Nocardia brasiliensis IFM 10847, assembly GCF_000710915.1. GTDB lineage: Bacteria > Actinomycetota > Actinomycetes > Mycobacteriales > Mycobacteriaceae > Nocardia > Nocardia brasiliensis_A. The sequence goes on along the minus strand of NZ_BAUA01000099.1, from coordinate 81,696 downwards.
CATGCGCTTCGACTGCAACGAGATCGCCAACACCATGAGCGAAGTAGCCGCCTACGGCACCGCCGTCCTCCTGGAACCAGCCGAGAAGGCCTGACCGCCACGCGGCGGGATCTGCTACCGACCCCGCCGCAGGAGGGTCAGCTTGGGAGGCGCTCGATGATGGTGACGTTGGCGGTGCCGCCGCCTTCGCAGATGGTGAGCAGGCCGTAGCGGCCGTTGCGGCGTTCCAGTTCGTTGAGGAGGGTGGCGAAAAGCTTTGCGCCGGTGGCGCCGAGGGGGTGGCCCAGGGCGATGGCGCCGCCGTTGACGTTGACCTTTTCGGGGTCGGCGCCGGTTTCCTTCAGCCAGGCCAGGACGACGGGGGCGAAGGCCTCGTTGATCTCGACGACATCGATGTCTTCGATGGTGAGGCCGGTCTTTTCGAGCGCCCACTTGGTGGCCGGGATCGGCGCGGTGAGCATGAAGATGGGGTCGGCGCCGCGGGCGCTGACGTGATGGATGCGGGCGCGCGGGGTCAAACCGTAAGCCTCGACGGCCCATTCGGAGGCGAGCAGGGTGGCGCTGGCACCGTCGGAGATCTGGCTCGCGACGGCCGCGGTCAACGGGCTGCCCTCGGCCAGCGGCGGCAGCGACGCCATCTTCTCCAGGGTGGTCTCGCGCGGCCCCTGATCGATCCAGAAATCGCCGACCGGCACGATCTCGCGATCGAAACGACCGTTCTTGATCGCGTCGCGGGCCCGCTCGTGGCTGCGCAAAGCCCAGTGCTCCATGTCTTCCCGGCTGATGCCCCACTTCTCGGCGATCAGCTGAGCGGCACGGAACTGCGTGACCTCGGCGGTGCCGTAGCGGTGGTCCCAGCCGGCGGCGCCGACGAACGGCGAATCGAAGCCGTACTCCTTGCCCGCGTACATGGCGGCGGAGATCGGGATGGCGCTCATGTTCTGCAGGCCGCCGGCGACGATCACCTCGGCGGTGCCGCTCATGATGGCCTGCGCGCCGAAATTGATGGCCTGCTGGCTGGATCCGCACTGCCGGTCGACGGTGACGCCGGGTACTTCTTCCGGGTATCCGGCGGCCAGCCAGGCGGTCCGGCCGACGTTGCCGGCCTGCGGGCCGACGTTGTCGACACAGCCGACGATCACGTCGTCGACGTTGCCGGGGTCGATCGAGTTGCGATCCAGCAGCCCGCGCAGCGCGGCGGCGCCGAGGTCGGCCGGGTGCACGGCGGCGAGGGCGCCGCCGCGCTTACCGACCGGTGTGCGCACCGCATCGATCACGTAGGCGTCCCGCAGCGGGGTGTAGGGGCGGCGGGGAGCGGAGGGTGCAGACATCGGAGTACTCCTACGTGATGTGCTCGGCCTAACCGTTTTCGGAGACGGTGAGCCCGTCGAGCACGATGGTCAGATACTGCTTGGCGAGGTTGTCGACGGTGATCGGGCCGCCGGGCTGGTACCACCGCACCGCCACCCACACCGTGTCGCGCAGGAACCGGTACGCCAGTTCGACGTCGATCTCCGGCCGGAAGCTGCCGTCCTGCACACCGTTGGTCAATACCCGGTGCCACAGCTCGCGGAATTCGCGGTTGTAGTCGGCGATGTAGGTGAACCGTTCGGCGGTGCGCAGCCGCTTCGCCTCGGCCTGATAGATCGCCACCGCGGCGTGGTGCCGGTCGAAGGACTGGTAGGACGCGATCACCAAGGCTTCCAAGGTGTCTCGCGAGCTGAGCCCGGCGGTGACGATCTCGCGGTAGTGCCCGAACAGGTCGTCCAGGAAGCCGCGCAGGATCTCGTCCACCATCGACTCCTTGGAATCGAAGTGGTGGTAGAGGCTCCCGGATAGAATCCCGGCCGCGTCGGCGATATCGCGCACGGTGGTGGCGCGCAGTCCGCGTTCGGCGAACAGTTCGGCCGCCAGCGTGAGCAGTTCATTGCGCCGTGCTGATTTCGAAGCGTCGGGTGCCGTCACACCGGCCATAATACAACCAAGCGTTTGCTTGGTACAGACCGGCACGCGAGTAGGCGACTTCGCTGGGTCGTGCGGACCCGATCAGCGCACCGAATAGCGCAGTGGCGAGGACACCGATAGGTCCGCGAGCAGCCGGTCGCAGATGACCACCGGCGCCACCCCGGCTCTGGCCATGCGCGCAACCAGCGCCAGCCGTCTTTCGCAGCTGTCCCATTCGACGGTGAGCTGCCCCCGGCCCGGCCCGGCGTCCACGGTCGCCATGACGCGCGGCGGGCCGGAGGGCACCGGCTCTTCGATCAGCTTGAGCACCATGCCGCGCTGCCACGCCTGGTAGGTATCCATATCGGCACCGATCACCAGCTTGTCGGTGGCGGCGCACAGACCCTGCGCGATCTCCTCGTCGAAGGCGACGCGGTCGAGCCGGAACTTGCGGCACTTGGCTACCACGTCGAGCAGGTCCGCGCGCACCTCGCACAGCAGCGCGGCCTGGCGATGCCTGCGCCGATCCTGTTCGGACTCCTCGGCGGATAGGTCGTGGTCGGGTTCTAGACCGATCTGTTTGGCTCGCTCGTGATCTCGGGCCAGGTCGGCCCGCAGCGCGCCGCGCGGATCACGAGCCACCGCGGCCTCATCGATCGCGAATTGCTCGAGAATCTGCGCGGCGCGCATCGCGGTCGCACGTTCGCAGGTGTGCTCGATCAACTCGGCGCCGAGGGTGAGTGCGGCGAGCACCAGGCTGTCCAGCCTGCGCCGAGCCAGCACCACTTCGCGCACCAATTCGAGTTCCAGTTGTTCGCGGGCAGCTGGGCTATCAAGGCCCATAGCCATCGCCCCTTTGGAGAGTGCGGGTTCCGATCTCAACCAGCATGGCACAACCCGGCGACATCTGCCGTCGGCTTTTCTACCTGATCAGCCGCCCATTTGCCGGAGGTGCGCCCGAGCGTGCCCGCGACCGCATTCTGGCGCGCTCGACGGTCCGTCCAGTCCGTCCCGACCGGACTGTTCCGGGCCGCGAGCCACCGGTCGGCTACCCGATGCGAACCGGGGCGCGCGACCGCAAAACCGAACCGGCTCAGGCTCGTTGGCTGCTGACCGATACCACCTCACCGGTCAGGTATGTGGTGTAGTCGCTGGCGAGCATGGCGATGGTGGCCGCGACCTCCCACGGCTCGGCGGCCCGGCCGAACGCCTCACGCTCGGAGAGCCGGTCCAGCAGTTCGGTCGAGCTGACCTTGTCCAGAAAAGCGTGCCGCGCGATGCTGGGCGCGACCGCATTGATCCGGACCCCGAGTGCGGCGGCCTCGACGGCACTGCATCGAGTCAGCGCCATCACGCCCGCCTTGGCCGCGGCGTAGTGCGCTTGGCCGTGCTGCGCGCGCCAGCCGAGCACGCTCGCGTTGTTGACGATCACACCACCGTGCCCGGCGGCCCGGAAGTAGTTGAGTGCCGCGCGCGTGCATCGGAAGGTGCCGTTGAGCGTGATGTCGAGCACGCGATCCCACTGCTCGTCGGTCATGTCGACGACCGGCGTCTCCCCGCCGAGGCCGGCGTTGTTGACCATGATGTCGATCCGCCCGATCGCCTCCGCCGCGCCGCGCACCAGGGCGTTCACCTGTTCGGTGCTTTGCACGTCGCAAGCGATCGAAGCGACCTTCCGGTCCGGGAATTCGGCCGCGAGCTCGGCCGCCGTCTCGGCCAAACGCCGCTCGTGCCAATCGGAGACGACCACATCGGCGCCCTCGGCGAGCAGCCTGCGCGCGGTGGCCGAGCCGATGCCGGTGCCCGCGGCCGCGGTGATGACGGCGGCACGTCCGGTGAGCAGGCCGTGTCCCGGAACGGGCTGGGGCGCGACGGAGAGGTCGGTCATCCCCGTGCCTCACGCGGTAGGCCGAGCACCCGCTCGGCGATGATGTTGCGCTGCACTTCGTTCGAACCTCCGTAGATGGTGTCGGCGCGGGTGAACAGGTACAGCCGCTGCCATTCGTTCAGATCGTCCTCGTCGGCCACCAGGCCCGCGGGTCCCAGCACGGCCATCGCCAGTTCGCCGAGTCCGCGATGCCAGTTGGCCCACAACAGTTTCGCGACCGAGGCCTGACCGCCGTCGGTGACACCCGCACCCTGCATGGTGCGGATGGCGTGCGCGCGCAGCACCCGCAGGCCGACCCAGGCGCGATCGATCCGCTCCGCGATCAACGGATCGGCCGCGGCGCCGGTGCGCCGGGCCAAGGCCTCGACGTCGGCGAGTTCCCTGGCGAACCGGATCTGCTGGCCGAGGGTGGAGATACCGCGCTCGAAGGTCAGCGTGCCCATGGCGATCCGCCAGCCATCGCCCGGTTCGCCGACGACCAGATCCGCGGCGGTGCGCGCGTCGTCGAAGAAGACCTCGTTGAACTCCGAGGTGCCGGTCAGCTGGATGATCGGCCGCACGTCGATGCCCGGCTGATTCATCGGAACGAGCAGGTAGGACAGTCCGTGGTGGCGGCTGGAGCCGGGTTCGGTCCGGGCGATCACGAAGCACCAGTCGGCGACGTGGGCCAGCGACGTCCAGATCTTCTGTCCGTTGATCGACCACTCGTCGCCGTCGCGGCGGGCCGAGGTGGTGATCGCGGCCAGGTCCGAGCCCGCGCCCGGTTCGGAATACCCCTGGCACCACAGCTCGGACACGGTGCGGATGCCGGGCAGGAAGCGGTCGCGCTGCGCCTCGGTACCGAAGGCGAGCACCGTCGGTCCGAGCAGTTCTTCGCCGACATGCGAAACCCGCGCGGGCGCATTCGCTTTCGCGTACTCCTCGTGGAAGATCACCTGCTGGCGCACACTCGCCGCCCGGCCGCCGTATTCCTCCGGCCAGCCGAGGCAGGTCCAGCCCGCGGCCGCCAGATGCCGGTCCCAGGCGAGGCGCTCGTCGAACGCCTCGTGCTCGCGGCCCGGCCCGCCGAGTCCACGCAGTTCGCGGAACTCGCCGTTCAGGTTGTCCGCGAGCCACTCGCGCACGTCTGCGGCGAATTGCTGGTCCGCGCTCGCGGAAAACCGCCCGTCCGAACCGGCGGTATCGGATTCTGAGGTCTGGATCGCACCCACGCCGGTAGGATAACCTACCAAGCACTTGCTTTGTAGGGCGCGCACATAAGTGCCCTGCACGAACGGTAAGGACAACCGTGACAACCCCTGCACAGACGACACCGCTGGCGCTGCGGCATGCCGCGCAGACCTTCGGCGCCGCGCCCGCGCTGGCCGACGGTGCGGTCCGGCTGGACTGGACGCAGCTGCACGCCGCGGTCCTGGACGTGGCGCGGGCGCTGATCGCGCGCGGTGTGCAAGCCGGCGACCGCGTCGCGATGTGGGCGCCGAACACCTACCACTGGGTGGTCGCCGCGCTCGGCGCGCACTACGTCGGTGCTGCCCTGGTGCCGTTGAACACCCGCTATGTCGCCGCGGAGGCCGCGGACGTGCTCGCCCGGGTGGACGCGCGGGCGCTGTTCATCGCCGGCACTTTCCTCGGGCGCGATCGCCTGGCCGAATTACGCGCGACCGCACCGGATCTCAGCATCGAGACAGTAGTCGTCATCCCCGTCGAACCGGACACCGCGACCACCGACGCCACCGCGTTCGACTGGTCGGAACTGGCCGGGATCGCGGAAAAGGCCACCCTCACCGAGGCCGAGGACCGCGCGTCGGCGGTCCGGCCGGACGATATCGCCGACATCCTGTTCACCTCCGGCACCACCGGGCGCAGCAAGGGCACGCTCGTGGCGCACCGCCAGGCGCTCTCGGTGGTCCGGGCCTGGGCCGAGTGCACCACGCTGCGCAGCGACGACCGGTATCTCGTGGTGAATCCGTTCTTCCACAACTTCGGCTACAAGGCGGGCATTCTGGCCTGCCTGGTCACCGGCGCCACCATCGTGCCGCAGGCCGTCTTCGACGTGCCCGTCACGCTGCGGCTGGTGAGCGAAGAGCGGATCACCGTCCTGCCCGGCCCGCCGACCATCTATCAGACGATCCTCGACCACCCCCGGCGTGGCGACTTCGACCTCGGCACGCTGCGGATCGCGGTGACCGGCGCGGCGACCGTGCCGGTGGTGCTCATCGAACGGATGCGCGACGAACTCGACTTCGACATCGTGCTCACCGCCTACGGCCTGTCCGAAGCCTCCGGGTTCGGCACCATGTGCCGCACCGACGACGACGCGGCGACCATCGCGGGCACCTGTGGCAGGCCGATCGCGGATTTCGAACTGCGCCTCGCCGACGACGGCGAGGTGCTGCTGCGCGGGCCGAACGTGATGCTCGGCTACCTCGACGACCCCGAAAGCACCGCCGCCGCCATCGATTCCGATGGTTGGCTGCACACCGGCGATATCGGCGCCGTCGACGAGCGCGGCTATCTGAAGATCACCGACCGGCTCAAGGACATGTACATCTCCGGCGGATTCAACGTGTATCCGGCCGAAGTCGAGCAAGCCCTCGCCCGATTGGACGGCGTGGCCGAATCCGCGGTCGTCGGAGTGCCCGATACCCGGATGGGTGAGGTGGGCAAGGCTTTCGTCGTCCGCAAGGCGGGCGCCACGCTCACCGAAGAACAGGTGCGCGCGCACGCCACCACCGTGCTGGCCAACTTCAAGGTGCCGCGCTTCGTGGAATTCCGCGATCAGCTGCCCTACAGCGCCGCCGGGAAAGTGCTCAAGCGTCAACTACGTGAGGAGATTTCGTGATGTCGGAACCGGCTGTCCCGGACGAGGGGGAAGTCGTCACCTACGAGGTGCGTGGCCGCGTCGCGATCGTGACGCTGAACCGGCCGGATTACCGCAACGCGCAGAACTCGGTGATGACCTACGCGCTCGACGCCGCGTTCGAGCGGGCCGTCGAGGACCCCGCGGTCGGGGTGATCGTGTTGGCGGGCAACGGAAAACACTTCAGCGCCGGCCACGATATCGGCACACCGGGCCGCGACCACCACGTGCACTACCCGAACAAGGCGACGCTGTGGTGGGACCACGTCGACAAGGCCGGCGGCGACCAGCGTTTCGCGCGCGAGCTCGAGGTGTACCTCGGCATGTGCCGGCGCTGGCGGGAGATTCCCAAGCCGACCATCGCCATGGTGCAGGGCGCGTGCATCGCGGGCGGGCTGATGCTCGCCTGGGTGTGCGATCTGATCATCGCGTCCGATGACGCGTTCTTCTCCGATCCGGTGGTGCGGATGGGGATTCCGGGCGTGGAGTACTTCGCGCACCCGTGGGTGATGGGACCGCGTGCGGCCAAGGAGTTCCTGTTCACCGGCGACCGTTTCGGCGCGGCCCAAGCCAAGGAATGGGGCATGGTGAACCGGGTCGTGCCCCGCGCGGAACTCGAGACCGAGACGCTCGCGCTGGCCGAAAAGATCGCCACCATGCCGCGCTTCGGTCTCGCACTGACCAAGAAGGCGGTCAATCAGGCCGAAGACCTGATGGGCATGCGGACCGGGATGGACTCGGTGTTCGGCCTGCACCACTTCGCCCACGCGCACAACGCCGAGGTCGGCGCCGACTCGCTCGGCGGCATGAACGCCAAGTCGATGAAGGCCACCGCGACCGGTGAGAACGGGGCGAAGTAAGTGGACCTCGAGATCGACCAGGCGACACAGGAATTCCAGGCCGAAGTCCGCGACTTCCTGGCCGCGCACAAACCCGCGCAACCACTCCCCTCGATGGACACCAAGGCGGGATTCGAGGCCCACCGCGCGTGGGAACGCACCCTCGCCGAGGCGCGCCTGTCCGTGGTCGCGTGGCCGGACGAGTACGGCGGCCGCGACGTGTCCCTGCTGGAGTGGGTGCTGTTCGAGCAGGAGTACTACGCGGCGAACGCGCCGGGCCGGGTGAGCCAGAACGGCATCTTCCTGCTGGCGCCAACGCTTTTCGAGCACGGCACCACCGAGCAGCTGGACCGGATCATGCCGCGGATGGCGCGCGGGGACGACATCTGGGCCCAGGCGTGGTCCGAACCCGAAGCGGGCAGCGACCTCGCGGGCATCCGCTCCACCGCGCGCCGCACCAGCGGCGGCTGGCTGCTGAGCGGCCAGAAGACCTGGAGTTCGCGTGCGGCGTACGCGGATTGGGCATTCGGCCTGTTCCGCAGCGACCCCGAAGCCGAACGGCACAAGGGACTGACCTACGTCATGTTCCCGCTCACCGCCGACGGTGTTTCGGTCCGGCCGATTCCCCAGCTGGACGGGGAACCCGGCTTCGCCGAGATCTTCCTCGACGACGTGTTCGTGCCCGACCGCGACGTGATCGGCGCGCCCGGCGAAGGCTGGCGGGTCGCGATGAGCACCTCGAGCAACGAGCGCGGGCTGTCGCTGCGCAGCCCGGGACGGTTCAGCGCGACCGCGCGGCGATTGATCGACCTCTGGCTCGACCGGGGCGACCAAGCCAACACCGCGCAGCGAGATGCCGTGGTGGACGCCTGGATCGGCAGCGAGGCCTACCGGCTGCACACCTTCGGCACGGTCACCCGGCTCAACGAGGGCGGCAAGCTCGGCGCGGAATCGTCGATCACCAAGGTGTTCTGGTCCGAACTCGATATCGCGATGCACGAGACCGGGCTCGATGTGCTCGGCGCCGCCGCCGAACGATCCGGGCCGTGGACCGACGGCTACCTGTTCTCGCTCTCCGGCCCGATCTACGCGGGCACCAACGAGATTCAGCGCAACATCATCGCCGAGCGGCTGCTCGGACTACCGAGAGGAAGCAGCCGATGAGATTCGCGCTCAGTCCCGAACAGCTCGACTTCGGCGGCAGCGTCCGCAAGCTGCTCGACGCCGGGCGCACACCCGCGGCCGTGCGCCATTGGGCGACCGGCGATCCGCGGCCCGGCCGCACACTCATCCGGCAGTTGGCCGGCGCCGGTGTGCTCGGTCTGGCCATCGATGACGAACACGGCGGGGTCGGGGCCGAACCGATCGATCTGGTGGTGGCGTTCATCGAGCTCGGCCGCGCCGCCGCGCCCGGACCGCTGATCGAGACCGCGGCCGCGATACCTGCACTCCTGCAGGCACTTCCGGATGGCGAGCCAGCCGCGCGCTGGTTGCCGGGCCTCGCCGAAGGCAGCGCGCTGGGCACCCTCGCGTTCACCGTGCCGGAGCAGAGCAGCGTCGCGCTGGACGCCGACACCGCCGAAGTGGTGCTGATCGCCGACGGCGCGCGGCTGTCCACCGCACAACGCACCGGAACCATTCGATCGATCGATCCGGCTCGGCGGCTGTTCCCCGTCGCGGCCGACGAATTGGTCGCCGAGGGCGACGCGGTGCGCGCGGCCGTGGCCACCGCCTTCGACACCGGGGCGCTGGCCTGCGCGGCCCAGTTGCTCGGCGCGGGCCGGGCACTGCTCGACGCCACCACCGGATATGCCAAGCAGCGCAAGCAGTTCGGCAAACCGATCGGCGAGTTCCAGGCCGTCAAACAGAAGCTTGCCGACGTGCTGATCGGGCTCGATCTGGCCGAACCGCTGCTCTACCGCGCCGCGCTCACCATGGCGACACCGACCCGCGAGCGGGACGTCTCGGCGGCCGTGATCGCCTGCGGTGATGCGGCTTACCGGGCTGCGCGCGCTGCCCTGCAGGTGCACGGCGCGATCGGCTACACCGCCGAATACGACCTTTCGCTGTGGCTCACCCGGGTCACCGCGCTGCGCTCCGCTTGGGGCACAACGGATCTGCATCGCGGCCGAATCGCCCGCGCGCTGCGCGACGAGGCGACGGCCGAGCGAGGAACGGCATGACGAATACCGAACACCAGGAGTTCACCGCCTCGGTCCGCGCACTGCTCACCAAACACGCGGGGTCCGCGGCGGTGCGCAAGGCGATGGACACCGAACTCGGCTACGACCCCGCGCTGTGGCGGCTGCTGTGCGAGCAGATCGGCGTCGCGGCGCTGGCCGTGCCCGAGGAGTACGGCGGGATCGGGGCGAGTTTGGTCGAATCCCTGCTGGTCGTAGGCGAACTCGGGCGCACTTTGGCCGGAGTGCCGATGCTCGGGTCCGCCGTGCTCGGTGTGCAGGCCGTGCTGCTTTCCGGCGACGCAGAGGCGTGTGCACGGCTCCTACCCGAAGTCGCCGAGGGCACCCGGACGTTGGCGGTCTGCTGGGCAGGTGAAAGCGGCTGGGACGAAGCCGGAGTCCACGAGGCGGACGGAAAACTCACCGGTACCGCGCATTACGTGCTCGACGCCGCGGGGGCCGACACCCTCCTCGCGGTCACCGCGAGCGGCCTTTTCGAAGTACCGGCGGACACCGCGGGCGTATCGCGGCGGACGGTGCCCACCATGGACCCGACGCGAAAACTGAGCAGCGTTACCTTTACCGAGGTGCAAGCGCGCCGCCTCGGCCCCGCAGACCCGGTCGCCCTCCGCCCGCGCCTGCGCGAGATCGCTTGGGCCGCAATCGCGGCCGAGCAGGTAGGCGCCGCCGAACGCTGCCTCGAACTGACCGTCGACTACACCAAATCCCGCGTCCAGTTCGGCCGCCCCATCGGCAGCTTCCAAGCACTCAAACACCGCATGGCCGACATGTACGTGCTGCTGGAATCCGCCGAGTCCGCCGCTCAGGCCGCCGCCCTCGCGGTCACCGAGCAGTCCCCCAGCGCCGCCGAAGACGTCTGGGTCGCCCGCGTGCACTGCTCCGACGCCCTCACCACCATCGTCGCCGAAACCGTCCAACTACACGGCGGCATCGCCATCACCTGGGAACACGACGCCCACCTCTTCTTCAAACGCGCCCACGGAGACGCCCACCTCTTCGGCACACCGCACCGTCCTATCCCCCAAACCGCCTGACCCACCCCGCTTTCGGCGTGAGCGAGCTTCCCGCACCCCGACTTGCCGGGAGACACGCCGGGTTCAGAGCAACGAGGGGTGCGCGAGTTCGGTCATGGTCAGCGCCCCTGTGCACGATCGTCTACGGGGTTGCCCTCCGCATCGAACCACTGCCCGGACGCGTCCTGGGTCCAGCCTTCCCATTCGGTCCCTTCCAGGTCATTGGAGAACCGGCCGCCGAACCCCGGTGTGGTCCCTTCCGGCGCAGGACCCGCGGCGCGAATAGCCTCATCGAACGCCGCCAGGCGTTCGGCACTGGCCTCGATCTCCTCGGGGGTCGGCATTCGCATACCCAATGCTGCGGCTTCGTCATCGGTGTAGATGAGCTTGCCGCCAACTTTTTTCGGCACGAGGACCCCTCTCCTCAAATTTCCGACATAGTGATGATTACTCGCCCATTGATCAGCCCTAGTGGCCAGCCTCACGGTGACGGGCACGCTCGACACGTTGTAGCCGCGCCCACTCCTCGTATTCGGTGCCGGACAGGTCATCATGGAACCGTTCGGGCGGTGGCGGTAGGCGATCCTCAGGCGCGACCTGGCGGAGACGTTGTTCGTGAGCGGCAAGTTCAGCTAGTGCCGCCGCTTTCTCCGCTTCAGTCGAGAGTTCAAATCCTGCTGCGGCAGCTTCTTCGGGACTGTAGAAGATTTTCCCGCCGACCTCTTCGGGCATTGTCACACCTCTTTCAATTTAATGATTGTACGGCCAGTATCGGGGTCACGATAATTTCTGAGCACCTCGAAAGGCGTGCCCGCTCGGAACAATATTTCCCCCTCTGCATCCCCGAATTTTCCATACGGTGTGATATCTTTTCCGGTTTTAGAAACTATCTGCATCTCGACGTTACCGTCGAGCGCACGACGCGGATCGCTCGAGCTCGAGGTAAATGCCTTCTCCACCTGCACTGAGCCTTCCTCATACCTGGCGATCATTTCCGGCGGCAGATCAATGCGTCGCGTGACCGGCCCCGAGTAGTCCGGAAGTTTGGACAGAGCGGCATTTATCTGCTCGGTTCGCGCCAATTGGTCGGGAGTGGCCGCACCCGCATGCAGAGCCCTGTTGAGTTCATAGGACCCACCGGTATAGCCACGTATAACATCAGAGTCGGCCTGAGTGATCGGAATAGGGTCCGCCTTGGGCTTCAGTTTCCCTGCCGGGCCCAATTCCTCCAGTCGTTCGCATTCGCGGACGTGGCGGGCCAGATCTTGGTCGAACTTCACGCCTGCGGCGATTCGGCGGCGGGCCTGCCATTGTTCGATGATCAGGCGCATGGGGCGGGCGTAGCGCGCGCAGATGGCGGCGGCGCCCGCTACACCGATGGCGGCGCCGGCGCCGAAGGTGATGAAGGAGGAGGCGACGGAGATGGCGGCGGTGATCGCCAACTCTTGGATGAGGGCGTCGCGCACCATTTCGAGCTGTTGTTTGAGCAGGTCGCGGAGTTCGTCGAGGGCGGCGCGATGGTCGCGGCACGATTGGGCCAGCTCACCCATGGCAGTGAGCGCGGCCTCGGCGGCGGCTTTCAGGGCGCGCAGATCTTCGTCGATGAACTCGACCTCTGGCGCGGCTACGTCCTGGAAGGCGACCGCGGCGGCCTCGAGGATCGCCGGAAACCCTGCTGCGCCTTCGGCATTGCGAGCCGCGTCCCAGGTCAACGCCGCGTTGGAAATGGTGGTGGCGTTGCCGTCGGGCACGGTGAGCCCGATCTTCTCGACCAGACCCAGGCCTTCGTCGAGCAGCCCGCTGCCCGGCCCACCTGCCGACGGCAGCGGGACTCGGCAGTTGAGGACCGGGTACATCGGGGTCGGAGGTTTGACCGGCGCGGGCCCGGCGTCGATCGTGGCACCGTGCTCGTCGAGGGCGCGCTGGTAGCCGCAGCTGTTGAGCACGACGGCATAGGCGTGCGCCGCCGAAGCGACCTTGGTGACCATGGCCAGGATGTCCTTGGCCCGCTGGTCGTAGCTCTTGCCCCACTCCTTGCCGTCGGTGTACGACCCGGCCATGTCGGTGGCCTTGGCCATTTCCGGCCAGCGGGCATCGATCGCCGACCACCAGGCGGCGGCACCGGCCGCGATCTTGGTGGCGGCGTCGTAGTAGACGGCGGTGTCGACGTCGAGGACCGTGCCGGTCACTGCGTGGACCCGCCGCGTCCCAGCGCGGAGAGGATGGTCACGGTGCCGTCCGAGTAGGAGGTCCGGGCCGCGGCGGCGGCTTGATGCATCTTCGCCAGGCCCGCGGCGATCTCGGCGGCGGCAGTGGTCCATTCGGCGTGCGCGGTGGCATGCGCGTCGGCCGACTTGCCGGACCAATTGCGCTGAACTGCGGCGATACGCTCTTCGACCTCGCGCAGCGACTCGGTGACGAACTCGTCGAGACCGGCCAATTTCGCGGTCACCGCTTCGATGTGGGCCAGGTCGGCTCGATACTGTTCGGCCATTTCTGTTGTCCCCCTTTGGTTGCGACGACTCAGGGCAGATCCAGCGAGCTCATCGCCGTGGCAGTGCCGATGTCGGTGGCTTGGCTTCGGTCGACCACCACCCCGAGCAGTTCGGCCATGTCGGCGAGGGCCTCGAACACCGAGAGGGCGGCGCGATGAGTTTCGTCCCAGGCGGCGGCGTACGCGGTGGCGGCGGTACCGTGCCAGGTCGACATCAGCCCGTCGACCTCGACTGAGCCGGACCGCAGGCCTGCGATCAGGTTGGCGGCGGCCTGTTGCACGTAGCGCCCGGCATCGGTCACTTCGTCGGGCACCAAGGTGAACGTAACGGCGGGGTCGGTCACGGTGCGGCTCCTCCCGGGGACCTATAAAAGCTAGCGTCCGAAGCTGCGCACGCCAAGCGGCGCTCTCGAGCGACGAGGGGGAAGCCGAGACACCCGTCGCGCACCTCCCGTCGTCGCGCGCGCGTGTCCGCCGACCGACACGCGCGCGGCGCGCGAAACCTCGCGCGGCTCGCAGAGCGCGCCGTGATCAGGTTCACGCGAGTTATATAGTTAGCTTATGTAATAATATTCTGGTGCAGCGTGCTCAGGAAACCACAGCGGATGACATCGTCGTCGATCTACTCGTGACCGCGGGCAGGCTCACTCGGCTGGCCGGGGTGATCAGCGGCGACGACCTGCCGCGAGCCGTATTGCGCGCGCTCGCCGTGCTCGACGAGCACGGCGCGGTGCGGGTGAGCGAGTTCGCCAGGATCGATCGGTGTTCGCAACCGGCGGCAACGACGCTGATCGGGCGGCTGGTCGCGGACGGATTCGCGACCCGGCGCAGCGACCCGGACGATTCCAGGGCGGTCGTCGTCGAACTCACCCCGGCCGGGCGCACTCGGCTCACCCAGGCGCGTCAAGCCTTCGCGACCGCACTGACCACCCGGCTCGAAGGCTTCGACACCGCGCGGCTCGCGCAACTGGACACCGATCTCAACGAACTGCTGGAGGCCCTGAAAACGGCTACGCGACAGCATCATCCGATATCGAGGGAACATCGATGAGTAGTACTTTGGCACCTGACCGCGCCGTGGGCGCGGCCCCCACCGCACCCACCCGGCAGCCGAAAGCCGTTTGGGCCGTTGCCTTCGCGAGCGTCATCGCGTTCATGGGCATCGGGCTGGTCGATCCCATCCTGAAACCGATCGGCGAGCAGTTACATGCCTCGCCCTCGCAGGTGTCGCTGCTGTTCACCAGCTACATGCTGGTGACGGGCGTGGCCATGCTGATCACCGGCGTGGTGTCGAGCCGGTTCGGCGCGAAGAAGACGCTGCTGGCCGGACTGGCCATCATCATCGTGTTCGCGGCGTTGGCCGGAATGTCGAGCACCGTCACGCAGATCGTCGGCTTCCGCGCGGGCTGGGGCCTGGGCAACGCCCTGTTCATCGCCACGGCGCTGGCCACCATCGTCGGCGCGGCCAGCGGCGGCGTCGCCCGCGCGATCATCCTCTACGAGGCGGCGCTCGGCATCGGCATCGCCACCGGCCCGTTGCTGGGCGGTGTGCTCGGCGGAATCAGCTGGCGTGGACCGTTTTTCGGCGTGTCCGTACTGATGGCCGTCGCGCTGATCAGCATCGTGACGCTGCTGCCCGAGGGACCGAAGCCGACGCATCACACCTCGATCGCCGCGCCGTTCCTGGCGCTTCGGCACCGCGGGTTGCTGACCGTCAGCCTCACCGCGCTGCTCTACAACTTCGGCTTCTTCACCCTGCTCGCCTACACCCCGTTCCCGCTGGACATGGGCACCTACGCGATCGGCTTCATCTTCTGCGGCTGGGGCGTGCTGCTCGCGCTCGCATCGGTCTTCCTGGCGCCGCGCCTGCAGCGGCGGTTCGGTTCGCTGCCGATGATGGGCCTGTCACTGGGGCTGTTCGCCGCCGATCTCGCGGTGATGGCGGCCTTCGCCGAGCACAAGCCGGTGCTGATCGCCGGCACCGTGCTCGCCGGACTGTTCCTCGGCGTGAACAACACCCTGATCACCGAGGCCGTGATGATCTCCGCACCGGTCGAGCGGTCGACCGCGTCGGCGGCCTACAGCTTCGTGCGCTTCGCCGGTGGCGCGGCCGCGCCCTACCTGGCGGGCAAGCTCGGTGAGCACAGCATCGCGCTGCCGTTCTGGGTCGGCGCCGCCTGTACCGCGGCCGCGGTGCTCGTCCTGCTCGCCGGTCGCGCGGCACTCGCGCACATCGACGAGCACGATCCCGCGCCGCACAGCGTCGCCGAAGCCGAGGCGATCACCGTCGGCGACTGAGACTCCACCACGCACGGCTGCCCGGATCCGTCCACCGGATTCAGGCAGCCGTGCCGCGTACCCTCGGGTGGTATGGGCGATACGCAGCGCGGCCGGGTGAAGATCGAGACGAGCCAGAAGCGGGTGCGGGTGTTCCTCGGCGGCCGCGTGGTCGCCGATACCGCGCATCCGGTGCTGGTCTGGGAGGGTCCGCACTATCCGACGTACTACCTGCCGGTCGCCGATCTGCACGCGAAACTCGAGCCGACCGGCAACACCCACCACTCCCCCAGCCGCGGCGACGCGACGGAGTACGACGTGGTGGTGGACGGCACCACCACGCCGGCGGCCGCGCTGCGCTACCACGATTCGCCGCTGCCCGAGCTGAACGAGCTGGTCCGGCTGGAGTGGAACAAGATGGACGAATGGTTCGAGGAGGACGAGCCGGTCTACGTCCATCCGCGCGACCCCCACACCCGGGTCGACATCCTCGGCAGTTCCCGGCACGTGCGCGTGGAAATCGACGGCGTCACGGTCGCCGATTCGCATGCGCCCCGCATCCTCTTCGAAACCGGCCTGCCCGCAAGGTATTACCTGCCGATGACCGACGTCCGGCTGGATCTGCTGCACCCCTCGGACACGCACACCAGCTGCCCGTACAAGGGCACCGCGGACTACTGGACCGTCCGTGTCGGCGAGCAGGACTACCAGGACTACGTCTGGGGCTACCGCACGCCACTACCCGAGAGTCAGAAGATCGCCGGCATGGTCTGCTTCTACAACGAGAAGGTCGACATCTATCTAGACGGCGAACTCCAGGAACGCCCGCACAGTCCGTTCAGCTGAAACCCGCTCAACGGTAACCGGTGAGGCCGTCGGCGAGTTCGTCCACGTCACCGTCGCGGTGGGCGTCGAGGGCTTGCTGAAGGGCGAAAGTTCCTCGGATGGCGGCTATTCGGGGCGCGAGTTCGTCGGCGTGCTCGGTCGTCTGCAGGATCGCCTCGAGGACCTCCTCGCCGTAGCTCGCGGCGACGGCGGCGAAGTCCTCGGCGGGGTCGCCGAGGCATACGCCGTCCCAATCGACGACACCGCAGAGTATTGGATTGCGAGTGTCGTTGTCCCACAGCAGGTTTTCGCCGCCCAGGTCACCGTGCACGATGGCCTCCGTGCAGTGCGGCAAGGTATCGAGCGCGGCGAGTTCGCGGCCCGCGCGGGCGCGGCCGCCGGCGCTCATCAACGGATACAGTTCGGCACGCACGTCGGCGGCGAACCGTATCCAGCGGTCGGCGGGCGCCGGCGGCAATGCCGCCCGCAACTGCTGGTCGGCTCCGGCCGCGGACAATGCGGAGAGGAGCGCATGGCATTGCCGCGCAACCGCTTCCGCGATCCGCGCATCGCCGAGCAATGAGGCGGCCAACGGCTCGCCACCGACCCGCGTCATGACCAGATACGCAGGATCGTCGGACAGATCCACCACCCGCGGCACCGCTATCCGGCGGCTGTTCACAGAGGTTGTCGGTAGTGCACAGGGCGACTCGCCGCGCGACACGTCGTCGCTCGGTGCAGAAAGTCTGTGACCCCGGAATCCCTGCACCGCGACCAGCTCCAGCCCCGCGACGGCGCGCAGCGCGGCCGCACGCAGTGGGAGACGCGCCGCGGCGGCCGCCGTGCGGGCGAGGCAGACCACACTGTCGGCGCCGATCACCAGGTAGTGGAACTGCCCCTCACATACCTTCAGCTCGGACAAACGCGCACCAGGCAGCACACGCTCCAGCAACCCCCGATGTCTCTCGATCACGGCGTCCACGCGTCCACTCTTGCCGGTGGCGCACCCGCACACCACCGATTTCCCGCTCAGCACGCCGGATCAGACCGCGACCAGGGGTGGTTTGTCGTCCGCGCTGCGGTATCGGCCGGGGGCGAGGCCGTACTCCCGCTTGAATGCCTTGGCGAAGGCGAATTCTGAGGTGTAGCCCACTCGGCGGGCGACGGTACCCAGCGACGCATTGGTCTCGCGGAGTAGGCGGGCTGCGGTGAGCATGCGCCATCTGGTGACGTAGGCGAGTGGTGGTTCGCCCACCGTGGCGGTGAATCGGCGGGCGAGGGTGGCGCGGGAGACGCCGGCGACCTCGCTCAGGCCGGGGACGGTCCACGGTCGGGCCGGTTCCTCGTGGACTGCGCGGAGCACTGCGGCGACCGCCGGGTCCGCGAAAGCGCCTGCCCAGCCGGTGGTTCGGGCATCGGCCTGCTCCTCGAACCAGGCGCGCAGGACGAAGAGCAGCAGCATTTCGAGCAGTGCGGGGACCGCGGCGTCGCTGCCCTGACGCGGTTCGGCGATCTCAGCGGCGAGCAGGTCGACGGCGCCACGCAAGGCCGGATGCCGACCGGGACGCGCGGGGAGATGGATGAATTCGGGCAACTCGTCGAGCAGTGGATGACTACGCTGCCTACCTAGTTCGTAGGCGCCACAAAGCAATACGGTCCGAACCCCGGCACCCTCGACTTCTCGCGGCTCACCGGGGCGCGCGGTTTCGGTGACCGGGCTGTCCAGGTTGTCGACCAGATCATGGTCGGCGCCCCGAGGCATGAAGACCACGTCCCCGGGCCCGAGCGCCATCGGTTCGGCCCCGGTGGGCGGCACCAGCCAGCACGAACCCTGCAGCACCACGTGGAAACCCGCACCCGGAACGACCGGATAGCGACGTCCCCACGGCGCATGCCGGACGAACATGCCGGAGGTCGGGCTGCCGGTACGGATCGCGGCGATGGTTTCACTGAGCACGTCCACTCTCTCACCATAGCTCTCTCGAATCGAGTGTTCGAGACATAGATGAGAGCAATATAGCCATTGGTCAGCTCAGGCAATCGCCATAGATTTCTACCCATGCCAACAAAGAAGATCGCCCTCTACGGCGCCACCGGCATCACCGGCGGTTACGCCCTCGCCCAACTGCATCGCCGCGGTTACACGCCGATCCTGGTCGGCCGCAACACGGCTCGGATCCACGGGGCCGCCGATGCGGCCGATCTGCCCGATGCCGAGATCCGGGTGGCCGAGGGCACCGCGAAACCCGGGGCTCTCGCGCCTGCCGAAGCTTTCGATGCCGTCGAATTCCTCGACGCCCTAGTGCCTTTCGGCATCACCTGGCACATCGAGGAATGCCGACCGGCGCGCGGCGGACCGGACAGGGTTTCGGGTGGGTGACGGGATGCGAACCCGGGACTACGACCAGGCGCTCTGCCGACTGAGCTACCCCCACCGAGGCATGCACCCGAACCGTGGCGTGACCGTTCCGCCCTGGTCACCCCATTTTCGGCGAGCGCAACCGGCGCACTCGCCCATGATCGGGCATAGTCGGAACGGTGACAGACACTCGACCCGAACTCGCCGCCACCTTGGACCTCGCCCCGCACCCCGAAGGCGGCTGGTTTCGCGAAACCTGGCGCAGCGCTGTGGAATTCACGCCCGAAGGCTATGCGGGCAGCCGCGCCAGCGCGACCGCGATCCACTTCCTGCTGTTCCCCGGCGAACAGTCCGCCCCGCATACCGTGCGCTCCGACGAGCTGTGGCTGTGGCATCGCGGCGGACCGCTGGTGCTGAACATCGGCGGCGAGGAGGTCATCCTCGGCCCCGAAGTGGAGCGCGGACAGGTGCTGCAGGCCGTGGTGCCCGGCGGGGTCATCCAAGCGGCCCGCCCGGCCAGTGACGAGTACGTCCTGGTCAGCTGCATCGTCTCGCCCGGCTTCGATTTCGCCGACTTCCACATGGATTGACCTCAGTCGCCGACGCACTCGCGGCGGGTCCGCTCGACCAGCGCCGCGACGCCGAGGATCTCGCCGACCCCGGATGCGGAATGCCCCGCGCTCCAGATGTCGGTCCAGTTCTTCGGCGCCTCGGCGCCGGCGAAATGGGCCGCGAGGTCGAAGGTTCCGGCGCGCAGTGCGGCGACGTCGATGCCGAGCGCCCGCATCGAGCCCGCCAGCATATTGGTCGGCAGGCCGGTGAAGGCGGAGGTGAGCACCACGTCGTCGAGGCCGGAGGCGGCCACCAACTCCTTGTGCGCAGGGTCGGCCATGCTCTCGGCCGTCGCGAGGAACTTGGTGCCCATGTAGGCCAGGTCCGCACCCAGTGTGATTGCCGCGCGCAACGCGACGCCGTCGGCGACTCCGCCCGCCAAAACCACCGGCCCGTCGAAGAATTCACGCACCGCGCGGACGAAGGCGAACGGATTGGCCCAGCCGGTCTGCCCGCCCGCGCCGGCGGTGAGCAGGATCAACCCGTCGGCGCCGCATTCGAGCGCGCGCACCGCGTGGTGCACTGACGCGACGTCCGCCAGCACCAGCGAGCCGACCTCGTGCAGCGGCCGCACCACGTCGCGCGGGGTGCCGACCGAGGTGATCACGATCTCCGTCGGCTGCTCGCACAGCACCCGCAGGTCCGGCTGCAACCGGGCGTTCCCAGGGTGCACGATCAGATTCGCCGCGACGGGCGCCGGGCGCGTTCCGTCGGCGGTCAGCGCGGCGTCGATCTCGGCGAGCCACTGCGACAGCTGTTCCGGCGTACGGGCATTCACCGTCGGGAACGAGCCGACCACGCCCGCCCGGCAGGCCGCGATCACCAGTTCCGGCCCGGAGACCCGGAACATCGGTGCGGCGATCAACGGCACCGTCAGCCGCGCGGTGAGTTCGGCGAACCCCGCGGTCGTCGCGTCATCGGACATCTGCGCCCCTTTCCGGAACAGCTACGTCCGGACACTAAGGCAACCGGCGGGGCGAGTAGAAGCCGCACAACACCCTTTGGCGGAATGTCCATGGAACGGCAAGCGAATTCGGCAGATCGCCCTGCCCGAACCGGCAATACTCAGGAGACCGTTTGCAGTTCCGCGAATTGCTGCGCGTCGTGCGCGCAGAACAGCGTGATCTCGTCGCCGTGCTCGGCGCGCAGGCTCCGCAGGCGCTCGAGGTTGTGCACCCGGCGCTCGTGCATGACGTCGGTCGCCCGCTGATAGACCTTCAGGCCCACCGGCGCGGTGCCGTCGTCGAGCAGCTGACCGCGGTGCATGAACGCGTCGCCGCAGTGCAGCAGCCAGCGGTCCCCCTGCTGGACCGCGACACCGCTGTGACCGCGCGTGTGCCCGACCAACGGAACGAGCAGAATTCCGTCGAGCAATGGCGCCGCGCTGAACTCGAACCACGATTCGGCACTGGTCTCGTGGGTCTGCCACTGCGCGCCGTGTGCCCACTGCCGGGGCACATAGCGGCTCTTTTCCAGCCGCGTCGCGCGCGCGGTCGCGGCCGCGAGTTCGTCCGCGAACACGTGCACCGTGGCGTCCGGGAAGTCCGCGAGCCCGCCCGCGTGGTCGAAATCGAGGTGCGTGACCACGATGTGGCGGACGTCCTCGCGCTGATAGCCGAGCGCGCGGACCTGGTGCAGCGCGGTTTGTTCCAGACGCAGCGCGGGCCGCAGCATGGCCTGCGTGCCGAAACCGAGACGCTTCGGGTCCGCGATCTCCGCGGTGCCGAAACCGGTGTCCACCAGCACGAGGCCGTCATCGGTTTCGATGAGCAGGCAGTGCGCGACCAACTCCGCGGTCAGCAGCCCGCCGCTGCCGAGCAGTGCCCGCCCGCCGAGCGGACACATCGTCGCGCAATCGAGATGGTGCACCTTCATCGCGGATCTCCCTCGGCCGAGTACGCTCTCGTCCTCAACCTAGCCGAGCGTCCGCCGTCCGCTACTCCGGCACCTCGAGCACGCCCTCGTCCACGGCCCATTTGATGGTCTTCTCCAACTGCGCGCAGGTGTCGGGGCGGCCGGGCTGCGCACCGTTCTTGCTGAGCTCGGCGAAGACCGGGCAGTGCGTCTGCGGCGGTTCGGTCCACTGGACCGAGGTCTGGTGCGCGCTGCTCTTGCGCACCAGCACCTGGCTCTGGCAGGCCTGACACCGCAGCGGTGTCAGGCCCTGCTCCAGATAGCGCTGTTTGTCGACCACCGTCTGGGCGCGCACTTCGGCCTGCCGAGCGGGCTGATCGGCGAAGTCGGGTGCTTTCGCCCAGCGGACCATCAGACCCCGGCCTCCGCCTGCTTGCCCTCGGCCTCGTCGGCTTCGCGCTTGCGCCGCAGGTTCTCCGCGACCTCGGCCTCCCACGCCTCGTTCGCCTTGGTGGTGTCCACCTCGAACTCGAAGCGCTGCGTCATCTTCTCGGTGACATCGGCCGCGTCCACGTAGAACTGGTCGTACCAGCGGCGCAGCTGGTACACCGGGCCGTCTTCCTCGCACAGCAGCGGGTTCTCGACCTTGGACTTGTGCTTCCAGATCTCCACGTCCTGCAGGAAGCCGACGCTGATGCCCTCGGTCATCTTCGCGGCCAGCTTGTCGGCCATCTCGCCCTCGACGCCCTGCGGCTTCTCCAGCGTGATGCCCCACTGCAGGACGAAGGAATCCTGGGTGACCGGGTAGTGGCAGTTGATCAGGACGCTCTTGACCTCGTACCCGCTGTAGATGTTGATCAGCGGGTTGATCATGTAGGACGGTCCGAAGTAGGACGCTTCCGACTTGAGCAGGGTGTCGCCGCCGTACTTGGACGCCATCCCGATATCCGGCCTGCCCTTGGTCTCCAGGAACTGGGTGGCGATATGCCCCTCGAAGACGTTCTTGAAGTAGGTCGGGAAGGCGAAGTGGATGTAGAAGAAGTGCGCCATGTCGACCACGTTGTCGATGATCTCGCGGCAGTTGGCGCCCTCGATCAGCATCGAGTTCCAGGTCCACTCGGTCCAGCCGCTGTCGAGCTGCTCGGTCGGGTTGCCGTCCGCGTCGGTGTACGGGCCCTCGATGTGCGGGATCGTCACCTCCGGCGGCGGCTGGCTGCCCTCGAAGTCCTGCCAGACGAACAGCTGTCCGTTGCGTTCCAGCGTGGTCCACTTCCGGGTACGCGCGAGCGGCGGCACCCGCCGGCCGTACGGGATCGCGGTGCATTTGCCGTTCGTGCCGGACCAGCGCCAGTCGTGGAACGGGCAGGCGATGTCGTCACCCTTGACCTCGCCCATGCTCAAGTCGCCACCCATGTGCCTGCAGTAGGCGTCGAGCACGCGCAGTTCACCGTTGCTATCGGCCCAGATGACAAGCTTGGTGCCGAAGACGTTGACCGCGTGCGGTTTCCCGTCGCGGAACGTCTTGGCCAGGCCGAGGCAATGCCATCCCCGTGCATAACGGGTAGGTGCGGTGCCGACATCTAGCTCCCGGACCTTCGCACCGCCCCCCTGTGGGGTAACTGCCATCGCGAATCCTCCTCCTTCTGTACTAGAACACGTTACAAAAATGTCGCGTTCCATGCCAGCGATTCCGGTCACTTCCTGCACATGTCCATCAATACGGTGGGATCGGCACCCGTTCTCGACATAAATAGGAACCTGTTCTAGTCTCAGAGGCAAATGACTACCGGTTATCAATCGACCAGGCAGGAGCAGGTCCCGAGATGACGCAAGAAGTGACCGAACGGGTCGACGCGCTGTTGCCGACACTGCGCGAGCGCGCACAAGAAGCCGAGGACCTGCGGCGCATCCCCGACGAATCCATGAAGGCCTTGCAGGAGACCGGGTTCTTCCGGCTGCTGCAGCCCAAGCAGTGGGGCGGGCACGCGGCCGACCCGGTCGTCTTCTACGACACGGTGCGCAAGATCGCCAGCGCCTGCGGTTCCACCGGCTGGGTGGCCGGCATTGTCGGCGTGCACAATTGGCACCTCGCGCTCTTCGCGCAGCAGGCCCAGGAAGACGTCTGGGGCGAGGACACCGAGGTGCGGATCTCCTCGTCCTACGCCCCGATGGGCGCGGGCGTGGTGACCGACGGCGGCTACCTCGTCAACGGCGCCTGGGCCTGGTCCTCGGGCTGCGACCACGCCACCTGGGCGGTGCTCGGCGGACCGGTGATCAAGGACGGCAAGCCGGTCGACTTCGGCAGCTTCCTCATCCCGCGCGACGACTACCGCATCGATGACGTCTGGAATGTGGTCGGCCTGCGCGGCACCGGCTCGAATACCGTTGTGGTGAAGGACATCTTCGTCCCGTCGCACCGGTTCCTCAGCTTCCGTGCGATGAGCGAGATGAAATCGCCCGGCCTGGAACAGAACACGGACCCGGTGTACAAGATGCCGTGGGGCACCATCCATCCCACCACCATCTCCACCCCCATCGTCGGCATGGCCTACGGCGCGTACGAGGCGCACGTGGAGCACCAGGGCAAACGGGTGCGCGCGGCGTATGCGGGCGAGAAGGCCAAGGACGATCCGTTCGCCAAGGTGCGCATCGCCGAGGCGTCCAGCGATATCGACGCCGCCTGGCGGCAGCTGTCCGGCAACGTCGCCGACGAGTACGCACTGCTCGCCGCCGGTCAGGAAGTACCGTTCGACCTGCGGGTGCGGGCGCGGCGCGACCAGGTGCGCGCCACCGGCCGCTCGATCGCCGCGATCGACAAGCTCTTCGAGAGCTCCGGCGCCACCGCGCTCGCGAACGGCACACCGCTGCAACGCTTCTGGCGTGACGCGCACGCGGGCCGGGTGCACGCCGCGAACGATCCCGAGCGGGCCTACCTGATGTACGGCACGCACGAATTCGGACTGCCCGTCACCGACGGCATGGTGTAGGAGCTGCCTTGACTTCAACCGTGGCACTGACCGCCGAATCGACCTCCCGGTACGCCCAGGTGCGTCCGGACCTCAAACTGCACTACCACGAGGCAGGCGTCGGCAACGGCCCGACGATCGTGCTGCTGCACGGCGGTGGTCCCGGCGCGTCCTCCTGGTCGAACTTCGCCCGCAACATCCCGGTGCTGGCGCAGCACTTCCACGTGATCGCCGTGGATCAGCCCGGCTACGGCCGCTCGGACAAGCCCACCGAGCACCCGCAGTACTTCGTGCACAGCGCCTCGGCGCTGAAAGATCTGCTCGACCACCTGGAGATCACCGCACGGGTGCACCTGCTCGGCAATTCGCTCGGCGGCGGGGCGGCCGTGCGGTTCGCGCTCGACTATCCCGAGCGCGCCGGAAAACTGGTGCTGATGGGCCCGGGCGGGTTGAGCAACAACCTGTTCGCGCCCGATCCGACCGAGGGCGTGAAGCTGCTCGGCAAGTTCAACTACGAGCCGACCAGGGAGAACCTGGAAGCGTTCCTGCGCATCATGGTCTTCGACCAGTCGCTGATCACCGACGAGTTGATCGAAGAACGGTTCGCCTCGGCGAGCACGCCGGAATCGCTCGCCGCGACCCGCGCGATGGGAAAGTCCTTCGCCAGTGCGGATTTCGAGAAGGGCATGCTCTGGCGCGACGCCTACAAGCTGCGCCAGCCCGTATTGTTGATCTGGGGTCGCGAAGACCGGGTCAACCCGCTCGACGGCGCGCTCATCGCGACCAAGGTGATTCCGCGGGCACAGTTGCATGTGTTCGGCGGCTGTGGACACTGGGCACAGTTGGAGAAGTTCGACGAATTCAACCGACTGGCCATCGATTTCCTGGCCGGTTCCAAGGAGAAGTGATGGGGATTCGATCACTGGCGTATCTGCGCATCGAGGCGACCGACATGGCCGCCTGGCGTGAATACGGACTCAAAGTGCTCGGCATGGTCGAAGGCAAGGGCACGAACCCGGACGCGCTGTATCTGCGCATGGACGAATTCCCGGCCCGGCTGGTGATCTCGCCCGGCGAACACGACCGGTTGCAGATCTCGGGCTGGGAAACCGCCAATGCCGAAGAGCTGCAAGATATCCGGACCCGGCTCGAAGGCGCCGGCGTGCCCTACAAGGAGGGCACCGCCGCCGAACTCGCCGACCGCCGGGTGTACGAGCTGATCCGCTTCGACGACCCCTCCGGGAACACCCTGGAGGCGTTTCACGGTGCGGCACTGGAACATCGGCGCGTGGTCAGCCCGTACGGGCACCGGTTCGTCACCGAGGAGCAGGGGCTCGGTCACGTCGTGCTCAGCACCAAGGACGACAAGGCCGCGCTCGAGTTCTACCGTGACGTGCTCGGCTTCCGGTTGCGTGACTCCATGCGGCTGCCACCGCAGATGGTGGGCCGCCCGGCCGACGGCGAACCCGCCTGGCTGCGGTTCTTCGGCTGCAACCCGCGCCACCATTCGCTCGCGTTCCTGCCTATGCCGACACCGAGCGGCATCGTGCACCTGATGCTCGAGGTGGAGAACGCCGACGACGTCGGCCTGTGCCTGGATCGCGCGCTGCGCAAGAAGGTTCGGATGTCGGCGACGCTCGGCAGGCACGTCAACGACAAGATGCTCTCCTTCTACATGAAGACGCCCGGCGGTTTCGACGTCGAATTCGGTTGTGAGGGACTCGAAGTCGACGACCACGACTGGATCGCGCGGGAATCCACCGCCGTGAGCCTGTGGGGCCACGACTTCTCTGTCGGGCAGCGTCCGCAGTGACCGGCGAGAGGACGGCGGACGGCGGGGTGGGTGAGCACGAGGTGCGCGACACCACGGCCCACCCCGAGATCGACGGCAGGCAGTTCCGGAATGTGCTCGGGCAGTTCTGCACCGGCATCACCGTGATCACCACCTTCGACGAAGCCGACGCGCCGATCGGTTTCGCCTGCCAATCCTTCGCCGCCCTCTCCCTGGACCCGCCGTTGGTCCTGTTCTGCCCCACCAAGGCGTCACGCTCCTGGGCGGCCATCGAACGCTCCGGCCGCTTCTGCGTGAACGTCCTGGCCGAAGAGCAGCGAGAACTGTGCGCCCGCTTCGGTTCCCGCGAACCCGACAAGTTCGCCGGCGCCGCCTGGCACGCCTCTGCGCGCGCCCTTCCCGTCCTCGACGACGCCCTGGCCACCATCGAATGCACGGTGGACCGCGTCGTCGACGGCGGTGACCACTACATCGTCATCGGCCGCGTACAGGCACTCTCCGAATCCACCGCCACCGGCCGTCCCCTGCTCTTCTACCGAGGCCAATACACCGCCATCGAACCCGACAAGACCACCCCTGCCCCCTGGCGCGCCGACCTCGAACACTTCCTCACCACCACCACCCTCGACACCTGGCTGTGAGGACGTCCCGCGAAACCCCGTGCCGGACAAGGTGACACACGGCACGGGAGCACGTGGCGAATCCTCAGAACAGTCCCCCACCAGCGTGGACTGTCTCACCGGTGATCCAGCCGCCCGCCTCGGAGGCCAGATGCCGCGGGCGCCGAGTTCTTTCGCCAGGACCCGGACCAGTTCCTCGGCCGCCGCCTTGCTCGCGCTGTAGAGACCGGATTCGGGACGATGCGTCGCCGTCACACCGGAGGAGACGACGATGATCCGACCGTTGTCCCGCAAACGGTTCGCTGCTTCACGCAACGCGACGAACGTGGCCCTGGTGTTGATCGAGAACATCAGCTCGTAGTCTTCGTCGCTCGCCTCGGCGATCGCGGCGAATCTGGCCGTGCCGACGTTGTTCACCAGCACGTCCACTTCGCCGAGCCACTCCTCGGCACTGTCGAACAACCTGCGCAGCTGTGCCGGGTCGGCCACGTCCGCCGGTAGCGCGCAGCCGCGGCCGCCCGCTCTTTCGATCGTGTCGACCACCTGCTCTACGGCGGATCGGTTCGACTGGCCGTTGACGACGACCGAGGCGCCCTCAGCACCCAATCGCTCCGCGATGGCCCGCCCTATCCCGCGGGATCCCGCTCGAGGGTTCGGCCTGACGATGCAGCAGGCCGAACTGCTGTGCCAGCTCCACGGCGAGCCGCCCTCATTCGGCGAGCTGGCGAGTGCGCTGGGGTGCGACAAGACCAATGCGACCGGCATGGTGGACCGCCTGGAGCGGCGAGACTTCCTGTCTCGGCAAACCGATTCCGCGGATCGCCGGGTGACCCGGGTCGTCATCACCGAGCAGGGGCAAACGATACGGTCCGATATCCAGGACGCTTTCGAACAAGAACTGCGCACCCGCCTCCCCCGCACCGACCGAGCCCAGCTGGTCACCCTCCTCCGCGCTTCAGCAACCGCATTGGCCGACAGCCGCCCCCACCACTAGTTCAAGGACACCTCCGCGTCATCGCCGAGCGACTAATAAGCCTGCACGCCAGCAGGCCGCCTTCGGATCGCCGCCCAGGTAAACTCCTTGGCATGTCCCGACTGGACCGCATCACTTCGGACCCGGCCATCTGCCACGGCAAGCCGGTTGTCCGCGGTTTGCGGTACCCAGCCGAAATGTTGCTCGAGCTCCTCGCGTCCGGCATGAGCACAGACGACGTCCTTGCCGACTACCCCGAGCTGGAAATCGACGACATCCTTGCCGTGCTCGAATACGCTTCGATCGTGACGGCCCAGCGGACAACAATTCCGTTCAACGCGGCGTGAAGTTCCTCGTCGACGCCCAGCTGCCACGACGGCTGGCAAGCTTCCTGTCGACTGCGGGCCACGACGTCGTTCACACGTCCGAGCTGGCGCGCGGTGACCGCACGGCGGACACCGATATCGCCAGAGTCGCTGACCACCAAGGGCGAGTAGTCATTACGAAGGATCGCGATTTCTGGATCGGCCACCTGCTCGACCGCTGCCCGAAGCACTTACTGATCGTTGCCACGGGAAACATCACCAATGCTGCGCTCATCGAACTTTTCACCAATCACCTGGACCAGATCGTCTGCTTGCTACGCGAAAGTGCTGTCGTAGAACTAGGGCGTGACAGATTGATCGCGCACTCTGATCGCCCCGCCGACGACAACGGCTGAACCCACTCGCTACGGGACGCTGGTCGCCCTCACACTCGCCACCAAGCGCGGTCCGCGCCCGCGCAGAATGGATCTGATGATCGCGGCCATCGCGTCGTCGCGCGGATTGCCGCTGTTCACCCGCAACAGCGCCGATTTCCGGGGCCTGGAAAGCATGGTCGAGATCGTCCCGGTTTGAATCCGACGCCGCCAAAGCTGCCGTCTCCGACCTGCTGAAGGCCTACGGCTGGACCGACATCCTCGACCTCGGCGGCCTCGTCGCGGCCCGCGGTCAGGAGATGTATGCCCACCTGCACTCCGCCCTCGGCTTCGCACTCGGCGGCCACTTCGGCATCAAAATCGTGCGCTGATTTCTTAAGTGCTCATTCGGTGCGCACTTATCTGCGGAAGATGAGGCTATGACCAGCACCGAGATCATCACCTGCACCGACCGCGCACAGTGGGAACACTGGCTCAGCGCGAATCATGATGCGGCACAGG
Source organism: Nocardia brasiliensis IFM 10847 (assembly GCF_000710915.1). GTDB lineage: Bacteria > Actinomycetota > Actinomycetes > Mycobacteriales > Mycobacteriaceae > Nocardia > Nocardia brasiliensis_A. Next base: position 52,978 of record NZ_BAUA01000099.1, on the reverse strand, counting down.
AGGTATGGCTGAAGATCGCCAAGAAGGGCGCGGCGGGCTCGACGATCACGATTACCGAAGCCCTGGACGGGGCACTGTGTTTCGGGTGGATCGATAGTCATCGGCGGGCGTTGGATGCCGAGTACTACCTGCAGCGGTATTCGCCGCGGCGCGCCAAGAGTCCGTGGTCGCGGATCAACGTCGGCAAGGCGGGTGTGCTCATCGCCGCCGGGCGGATGCGGGCGGCGGGGTTCGCGGCGATCGCGGCCGCACAGGCGGACGGACGCTGGGCAGCAGCGGCACGACCGCGGGCCGCGGCCGGTGACTGGCACCGACCACGGCCCGGAGGTGTCGATCAGACAGAGACCGCCGCCTGCTCCCGCTGCAACTCCAGCGCGATGTCGATCAGCTGATCTTCTTGTCCACCAACCAGTTTGCGCTTGCCGGCGCGCACGAGCATCTCCGCGGCGGAGACACCGTAGCGTTCGGCCTGCCGCTCGGCATGCTTGAGGAAGCTGGAGTAGACGCCCGCGTAGCCCATCATCAGCGAGGAGCGGTCGAGCAGGCATTCCTGCGGCATGGCGGGCCGGACCACGTCCTCGGCGGCGTCGGCGATCGCGAAGAAGTCGATGCCGGTGCTGATGGCGAGTTTGTCGCACACCCCGACCAGCGCTTCGACCGGGGTATTGCCCGCGCCCGCGCCGAAGCGCCGCGCACTGCCGTCGATCTGCGTGGCGCCCGCGCGGATCGCGTAGATCGAGTTGGCGACGGCGAGGTCGAGATTCTCGTGACCGTGGAAGCCCACCTGCGCGTCGTCGCCGAGTTCGGCGACCAGGGCGGCCACCCGGTCGGTGACCTGGTCCAAAACCAGCGCACCTGCCGAGTCTACGACGTAGACACACTGGCAACCCGCGTCCGCCATGATGCGCGCCTGCTTGGCCAGCACCTCTGGCGGCTGCGAATGCGACATCATCAGGAACCCGACGGTCTCCAGACCGAGCTCGCGCGCCAGCCCGAAATGCTGAATGGAGACGTCGGCCTCGGTGCAGTGGGTGGCGATCCGGCAGATCGACGCACCGTTGTCCTGGGAGATCTTGATGTCTTCCTTGACCCCGACCCCGGGCAGCATCAGCACCGCGATCTTGGCCTGCTTCGCCGTCTCGGCGGCGATCGTGATCAGTTCCTGCTCCGGCGTTTTGGAGAAGCCGTAGTTGAACGACGAGCCGCCGAGGCCGTCGCCGTGGGTCACCTCGATGACCGGCACGCCGGCGCCGTCCAGGGCGGCGACGATATCGCGCACCTCGGTGGCGGTGAACTGGTGCCGCTTGTGATGAGATCCATCGCGCAGCGAGGTGTCGGTGACGCGGATGTCGAGTTCTGCTGAGTAGCCCATGTTTTCGCTCCTTACACCCGGGCCGCGCGGACTTGACCGGCGAGTACCTCGCCGACCCTGGTCGCGGCGGCGGTCATGATGTCGAGGTTGCCCGCGTACGGGGGCAGGAAGTCGCCCGCGCCTTCGACCTCGACGAATACCGAAACCTTCGCCATCCCACCGGAAACCACCGACGGCGGATCGAACTGGGGGTCGTTGAGCAGCCGGTACCCGGGCACGTACTGCTGGATGTCGGCGACCATGCGCTGGATCGACTCGGTGATCGCGTCGGTGTCGGCGTCCTCGGGGATGGCGCAGAAGATGGTGTCGCGCATGATCATCGGCGGCTCGGCCGGGTTCAGGATGATGATGGCCTTGCCGCGCTGCGCACCGCCGATGGTCTCGACCCCGCGGCTGGTGGTCTTGGTGAACTCATCGATATTGGCCCGGGTGCCGGGGCCCGCGGACACCGAGGACACGGACGCGACGATCTCGGCGTAGGGCACCGGCACCACCCGGGAGACGGCCGCGACGATCGGAATGGTGGCCTGGCCGCCGCAGGTGATCATGTTGACGTTCGGCGCGTCCAGATTCGCGCCGAGGTTCACCGGCGGCACCACGGCAGGACCGACGGCGGCCGGGGTGAGATCGACCGCGCGGATACCGGCCTCGGCATAGCGCGGGGCGGCGGCGCGATGCACGTACGCGGAGGTGGCCTCGAAGATCAGCTCGGGCAGTTCGGACTGCCCGAGCAGCCAGTCCACGCCTTCGGCCGAGGTCTCCAAGCCGAGCCCCCTGGCCCGCTTCAATCCCTCACTGTCCGGGTCGATCCCGATCATCCACCGCGGCTCGATGGTGGTCGAGCGCAGCAGTTTGTAGAGCAGATCGGTACTGATGTTGCCGGACCCGACGATCGCGGCGGTGACGGTCCCAGTCTCGGACACCACAGGCCTCCTAAATGAATTGCAAACGGACAGAACCGAGCCCGGCGAACTCGGCATGGAATGCGTCGCCCGGCCGGGCGTCGATGGCGCGGGTGCAGGAGCCGGGCAGCACGATATCGCCCGCTTTCAGCCGCACCCCGAAGCTCGCCACCTTGCGGGCCAGCCAGGCCACGGCGATCACCGGATCGCCGAGCACGGCATCGCTGCGTCCCTCGGCCACCGTCTCGCCGTTGCGGGTGAGCACCGCGTCGATGGCCTTGATGTCGATGTCCTTCGGGGCCACGCGTTGCGGGCCGAGCACGTATCCGGCGGAGGACGCGTTGTCGGAGATGGTGTCCATCAACCCGATGTTCCAGTCCTTGATCCGCGAGTCGATCAGCTCGATGGCCGGGGCGAAAGCGACTGTCGCGGCGAGCACATCGGCCTCGGTGCAGTCCGCGCCGGGCAGATCGGCGCCGAGCACGAAACCGACCTCGACCTCGACCCGGGGGAACAGGTAGCGCCCCGCCTCGACCGGAACGTCTTCGTAGACTTCCATTTCCGCGAGCAGGTGACCGTAGTCGGGTTCGTCGACGCCCATCATCTGCTGCATCGCCTCGGACGAGAGGCCGACCTTGTGACCGACCACCCGGGCGCCCGTGTCGAGCCGGCGCCGGATATTGATCAGCTGGATCTCGTAGGCATCGACCACGTCGATGTCCGGGTACCGGCTGACCAGCGGGTCGATCGGCACCCGGTCGCGTTCGGCGCGCTCGAGTTCGTCGGCGAGTTCGGTTCGTACCGCGTCGGACAGCACGCTAGTTTCCTTCCGCTGTTGCTTGATCGGACACCGGGACGTGCACGCCTGCCGCGGACCGGCCGGCCCGTCGTCCGGAGAAAATGCAGTCGGCCAGCGACAATCCGCTGACATAGGACTCCGAGCAGATGCCGACCGCGGTCCGCCCGGCCGCGTAGAGGCCCGGAATATCCATTCCGGCAGTCGATTTGACCGCGCCGGTGTGCTCGTCCACGACGACGCCGCCGAGGGTGAGCATCGGGCACGGATTGGTCAGGCTGGGTTTGATGCCCACATCCAACAACCAGTACGGACCGGTTCGGACCGGTTCGGTGAATTCGGCGGGCTTGCCGACCGGATCGGGGGTACCGAGTTCGATCGCGGCGTTGTGCGCGGCCACCGTGGCGCGCAGGCCCGCCGGGTCGATGCCCGCTTTCGCGGCAACGGCTTCCAGCGTCGCACCGCGAATCGCGCTGCGCCGCATCGCCTCGAACTGCCCACGCTGGAACCAGGCGCCCTGCTTGCCGATCTGGGCGATCGCGGTCCGCATCAGCGCGTCGTCGGCGAGCAGCCAGCCCTTGCCGTCGTGGTGGGCGATCAGCGCCTGCCCCACCGCGGCGCCGTACCTCGTCTCGTCGATCACCCGGCGACCGGCCGCGTCGACCAGCAGGGCACCAGTGAAAGCGCTGGGCGGCAAGAGGAATCGCCACGCGGAGACGTTGCCCATCCGATCGGTGGCCGCGCCCGCCTGCTGTGCGAGCAGGATGCCGCTGCCGTCGTCACCGGTGGTGCCGAGCGCGAGTCCGCCGCGATACGCGGGCGCGTATTCGCGCACCATCGCCCGGTTCGCGATGAACCCGCCCGCGCTGAGCACCACACCGCGCCGGGCGAGCACGCGAATCGTGCTGCCGTACCGGCGATCCAGCCGACTCAGCTGCCGTTCCAGCGCGGCACGCAGCGGCGGATAGTAGATGCCCGGCTTGGCGGCGACCTTGGCCATCCGGGTGTACCGTTCGCGCACCCGGCCGGGCGCGTCGCGCAGCGTGCGGCATTCCACGCCGAGCACCGTGCCCGCGTCGTCGACGATCAGTCGCGTTGCCTGCGTCAGGGTTTCGACCCGGACGCCGAGCCGGGACGCGGCCGCCGAGAGCGGTCCCGTCAACTGCTTACCAGAGGTACCCTTGCCCTTGACTCGATGCCCGCGCTGCGCCGCCGGGATATCCCGGAACGCACCGGAGATCTCACTGCCCGAGTAGTACAGGTAGTAGCTGTCGTTCGGGTAGGACGTCTTGTACGGGCACAGCGACGCCTCGAACGGAACGCCATGCCCGCGCAACCACTCGATCATCGCCGGGCTCTCCGCCACGAACCGGCGCAGGGTCTGCGGGGTCACCGCGGCGCCGACCTCGCGCTCCAGATACGCGAGCATCGCCTCCGGCGTATCGGTGACACCGGCCTCCCGCTGCACCGACGTTCCGCCGCCGGCATAGATGATGCCGCCGGACAATGCCGAGGCGCCGCCGCCCGCGAAACGTTCCAGCGCGAGCACCTGCGCACCGTCGGCGGCCGCTTCCAGCGCGGCCGCGGCGCCTGCCGCGCCGAAGCCGACCACCACCACGTCGGCAACCAGGTCCCAATCGAACCCCATGTACTTCACTCCGGCCTTAAAACTGAAACGAGTTTCCTCGACATATCGGACGCCGAGTGGGTCTTCTGCCACATAAATATAGACCAACGGCAGCCACACTCTATAACGTGTTCTACATGATTGATCGGGAATACGACGTGGTCGTGGTCGGCAGTGGCGCCGCGGGGATGACCGCCGCCCTGACCGCCGCCCACCACGGGCTGAGCGTGGTGCTCATCGAGAAGGCCGCGCACTACGGTGGGTCGACCGCGCGCTCCGGCGGTGGCGTCTGGATCCCCGGCAACAAGGCGCTGCTCGCGTCCGGCCGGCCCGACGACCGCGAGGTGGCCCGCACCTACCTGCACAGCATCATCGGGAACGTGGTGCCGAAAGAGCGGATCGATACCTATATCGATCGCGGTGCGGAAGCCTTCGACTTCGTCCTCGACCACACCCCGCTGAAGATGAAGTGGGTGCCGGGCTACTCCGACTACTACCCGGAGGCGCCGGGCGGGCTCGGCGAGGGCCGCTCCTGCGAGCCCGCGCCGTTCAATGCCAAGGTGCTCGGCGCGGAACTGGCCAATCTGGAACCGCCGTATGCCAAGGCGCCGCTGAACGTGGTCGTCATGCAGGCCGACTTCGTCCGGCTGAACCTGATCCGCAGGCACCCGAAGGGCATGATGCGCGCCATGCGGGTCGGTGCGCGCACCTACTGGGCCAAGTTCACCGGTAAGCACATCCTCGGCATGGGCCAGGCGATCATCGCCGCCATGCGCAAAGGCCTGCTCGACGCGCAGGTGCCGGTGCTGCTGAACACCCCGCTGACGGGGCTCGTGGTCCGCGACGGCGTGGTCACCGGCGTCGAGGCCGAACACGAGGGCAAACCGGTGACCATCGGGGCGCGCTACGGCGTGGTGCTCGGCACCGGCGGTTTCGAGCACAACGCCGAGCTGCGCACCAAGTACCAGCGTCAGCCGATCACCACGGAATGGACCACCGGCGCGGCCGCCAATACCGGCGACGGCATCCTCGCGGGCATGGCCGCGGGCGGCGATGTCGGCTTCATGGAGGACGCCTGGTGGGGTCCGACCATCTTCAAGGGCGGACGGCCGTGGTTCGCGCTGGCCGAACGGAACCTGCCGGGCACCATCATGGTCAACAGTGCGGGCAAGCGTTTCGGCAACGAGTCCGCGCCGTATGTCGAGGCTGTGCACACCATGTACGGCGGGGAGTACGGCCAGGGCGACGGGCCGGGCGCGAACATTCCGGCCTGGCTGGTCTTCGACCAGCGCTACCGCAACCGCTACATCTTCGCCGGATTGCAGCCCGGCCAACGGTTTCCGTCCCGCTGGATGGAGAACGACAACATCGTCAAGGCGGACACGATCGAGGAACTGGCCACCGAGATCGGCGTGCCCGCAGCCGATCTCGCGGCGACCGTCGCCCGGTTCAACACCTTCGCCGAGACCGGCAAGGACGCCGATTTCGGCCGCGGCGACAGTCACTACGACCGCTACTACGGCGATCCGACCGTGAAGCCGAATCCGTGCCTGGCCGCCCTGGTGCAGGGCCCGTTCTACGCCGCCAAGATCGTGCCGGGTGACCTGGGCACCAAGGGCGGCCTGGTCGCCGATACCGCGGGCCGGGTGCTGCGCGAGGACGGGACCGCGATCGCCGGACTGTACGCCTCGGGCAACTCCTCGACGCCGGTGATGGGCCACACCTATGCCGGGCCCGGCGCGACCATCGGCCCCGCCATCACCTACGGCTACCTGGCCGTGCTCGATATCGTGCGGAAGAAGTCCGAGCAGCCCGCGCAGACCGGCGCCGAAGCGTAATCCGTGTCGCTGATCCACGAGGAGAATTGATGCCCATCGATCCGAAAATCGCTCTCGGAGCTGAACTTCCGAGCCGCGAGTTCGCCTGGACTCCGTCCGACGTGCAGCTGTACCAGCTCGGCCTCGGCGCGGGTACCCGATGGACCGATCCGGCCGAGCTGCGCTACCTCGACGACCGCGCGCCCCAGGTGCTGGCGACCTTCGCGACCGTCGCGCCGACCCTGCACGAGACCGAACCGCCGCGGGTCAGCTTCCCCGGCATCGACATCGATCTGGCGAAGGTGGTGCACGGCCACCAGGAGGTGGAACTGCACCGGCCCATCCCCGCGGCGGGCAAGGCCACCAGCAAGGGGCGGATCACCGAACTCTGGGACAAGGGTTCGGCCGCCGTGGTGGTGCAGGAGCAGTTGGTGATCGGCTCCGACGGCGAGCCGCTGTGGACCGCGCGCTCGTCGATCTTCGCCAAGGGCGAAGGGGGCTTCGGCGGCGAGCGCGGACCGAGCACGAAAGCCGAACTGCCCGAGACGGCACCGGATTTCGAGGTGGCCGCCCCGACCCTGCCGCAGCAGGCGCTGCTCTACCGGATGTGCGGTGACCGCAACCCGCTGCACTCCGATCCCGAATTCGCCCGCGCCGCCGGGTTTCCCGCGCCGATCCTGCACGGCCTGTGCACCTACGGCATCGTCTGCAAGACGGCCACCGACACCGTGCTCGGCGCGGCGGCCGAGCGCGTCACCGGATTCCGTGCCCGCTTCGCCGGCGTGCTCTACCCGGGTGAGACGATCCGCACGCGGATCTGGCGGCAGGACAACGAATTGATCATCGCCGCAACAGTGGTCGAACGCGACGACGCACCCGTGCTCAGCGATGTGCGGCTGCGCTTCCGCGGCTGAGCGGATCCGATTCCCGCACTCGGTCGCCGGGTGCGGGACTCAGGATGTGCGCGGCCGGGTGCGCGCCCGGCGGATCGCCGCGCCCTGCACGATCATGGCGTAGAGCAGGATCACCAGCACCGGTGCGGCGAGCGGGGCCCACGGCACTCGGACCGGCACCAGTGCCGCGCCGACGGCCACTGCGGCGAAGCCGACCGCACCCGCCACCGAGGGCACCGTGGTCGGCACCACGCCGTGCGGCGCGGTGACGGTCGCCGCGTTCAACAGGTAGGCGGTGGCCACCAGACCCATTGCCGCCGCGGCCAGTACGCCGGGATCGGCGACCACGAGCACGCCGACCGCCACCAGCACGGCCGCCACGGCGAACGGACGGAACCACCAGCCGAGCGCCACCAGCACGAGGGCGGGCCCGGCGGCCCACGGTTCCAATAGCGCCACCGAGGTGACCAACAGGACGCCGGACAGCACGGCGAGGAATCGGGTCATCGGCGCACTCGCACGGTACGGCGGTGCTCCGGGAGCACCCGCATGATCTGATCGAGCCGGGTGTCGGCCGGCCAGGCCACGATATCGACGCCGACGGTGCCCATGTCGCGATACATCGAGGCCCGCTCCAACTGCCACATCTTGGCCAGCGTGGGGTCGAGATCGTCGCGAAACGGCGTGCCGCGCAAGACATCCACGACCACCACCACGTGCCCGCGCTTACGCAGGTCGATCAGCGCGAGCGCGAACTGGGTGTCCAGCAGCGTGGAGAAGGCGACCACGATGGCGCCCAGCGGCACGGCCGCGTGCGGCGCCAGCGTGCCGGTGGTCGGGATATGTTCCTCGCCGACGCCGAGCACAGTGTCCACGACGCGATAGAACTGCCTGCGCCCGATATCGGGACGCAACCAGCGCGGCGCCTGCCCGAGGCACACCACGGCGGTACGGTCACCGGCCTGCAGGGTCGACTGCACCACCTGCGCCGCACCCCGCACCGACAGTTCGAGCGAATCGGTCGCCGGACCCGGCGCCTGCTGCGAGGTGTCCACCAGCACAACGACATCCGCGGAACGGTTGGTCAGCCGCTCGGTGACGTAGAGCCGGCCGCGCCGGGCGCTCACCGGCCAGTTCACGATGCGCAACTGATCACCGGGCGCGTACGCCCGGATGTCGGCGTACTCGACGCCGGGGCCGAACCGGCGGGTCAGATGGGTGCCGAGGCGCTCGGGAAGTTCGGTGCGCGGCAACCGCATCCGCTGCGGGTCGGTGATCGGGTAGACGAACAGCTGCCCGGCGGGCAGCACCGCGGTGGCCACCGCGAGACCGGCCGGGCTCAGCGCGGACACCCGCACCGACACCGGGTAGCGGCCCCAGCGGTCCGCGGACAGGGCCAGCCGCAGCCCGGCGGGTGCGGCGCCGGAATCGCTGGACTGTTCGACCTCGATGCCGAGCGCGTCGGTCTGCGCCGGGGTCAGGCGCAACAGCGCGTGTCCCTGCTCGACGAAGGCGGCGACGGTGAGCACCACCTCTTCGGATTCGAAGCAGCGCAGCGTGCCGCCGCCGTCGACCTGGATCCTGGTGCTCGACTGCTGCCACGGCGCGGTGGCGAGCACCCCGAGCAGTGGCGCCGCGAAAACGACCAGCTGCCAGCGGCCGAGCACCACCGCGAGCACCAGCGCCACGGCGGCGCACACCGCGAGCATGAAGACCAGCGGTGCCGGGCGCCACCGCAATTCGGCCTCGACCGCGGTGCTGGCGTCGCGATGTCTCATGTCACGGTCGCGCGGGGAACCGGGAGGCGGCGTAACAGCTCGGTGATCACGTCCTCGCCCCGGATGCGGCGCACCCACATCTCAGGCCGCAACGTGATCCGATGCGCCATCGCCGGAATCGCCAGTGCCTTCACGTCTTCCGGGATCACGTAGTCGCGGCCGAGCAGCAGCGCCCTGGCCCGCGACATCTGCACCAGATCGAGCTCCGCGCGCGGACTCGCCCCGACCTCGACTTGGGGATGGCCGCGGGTGGCCGCGGCCAGCGCCACCACGTAACTCACCACATCCGGGTGCACCGTCACGTACTCGACGGATTGCCGCATCTCCAGCAGCCCGTTCGCGTCCACCACCTGTCCGACCTGCGGCGTGGTCGCACCGCGCTCGAGCCTGCGCCGGATCATCTGCGTCTCGTCGTGTTCGGAGAGATAGCCGAGTCGCAACTGGATCGCGAACCGGTCGAGTTGCGCCTCCGGCAACGGGTAGGTGCCCTCGTACTCGATCGGGTTGTCGGTCGCCAGCACGATGAAAGGCTGTGGCAGCGGGAAGGTTTCGCCATCGATGCTGACCTGGCCCTCGGCCATCGACTCCAGCAGCGCGGCTTGGGTCTTCGGCGGCGTGCGGTTGATCTCGTCGGCGAGCAGCACATTGGTGAACACCGGACCGCGCCGGAAGGTGAAGCGGCCGGAGTTCATGTCGTAGATCGTCGAACCGAGCAGGTCCGCGGGGAGCAGGTCCGGGGTGAACTGCACCCGGGTGAACTGCAGGCCGAGCGCGGCGGCGAACGATCTGGCGATCAGCGTCTTACCCAGGCCGGGCAGATCCTCGATCAGCACGTGGCCGCCGGCCAGCACCGCGATCAGGATCAGCTGCATCTCGTCCCGTTTGCCCACCACCACCCGGGAGATCTCTCTGAGCACGGCGTCGCTGCGCTGGACCGTGACATCCATCGGCATTGTCATCTGTGTACCCGCACTTGCCTCAACCCATTTCACATTCTCTGCAGGCGGCTCAGGATCTCGTCCAGTGCCGCCCGGCCCGGTGCCCTTGTGGTCTGATCACGCAATGCCGAGTTGGCCGGGTCCACCCAGCGCCACAGCTCGGGTCCGAACAGATGGATCCCGGCGGCCTCGGTGGCGCGGCGGTTCTTCGCCACCCGCTGCCCGCTGGACAGCTCGAACTCCTTGGCCAGCAACGGCCGCAGGTGCCGGTCCCAGTCGGCGCGGGTGCCCTCGGCGCGGTCGGCGAGCATCTGCGCCCTGGCATGCCAGCGGCGCAGCATCTCGGCGGGACCGTTCTCGATCTCGTCGATCTCGTCGAAGGTGCGCTGCTCGCCGCGGTCGAGCAGCGACCAGACCAGCCAGGCCAACGCGAGCGCGACCGGGATCGCGACGGCGAACAACATGATGCCGCGCGCCTTCTCGAAGGTCACCAGCTCGATCACGGCGATCACCACCGCGGCGCCCAGGACAACGGCCATTCGATTCAAACTGCCTCCCGCTCTCTCATGCTGGTTCGCCTTGCAGATCCGCGAGGACGATCCGCAGCAGCTGTTCCGCCCGCATCCGCTGCCATTCGAGCATCGCGTGCGGGCTGAATCTGGCCTCCTCGAACAGGGCGACCAATTCCCGGGCCGAGGCGTCGTGCAGCGCGCCGCGCTCGAACGCGCGGGCGAGCACCTCCATCGGCGTATCCGAAACCAGCGGTGCGGCAGCGCGATCGAAGGCGAGGCCGCGTTCCATCGCGACGTAGCAGGCGATGATCGCGGTCCGCGGGTCCTGGCCCGGCACATTCATTGCGGCCAAACCCATTTCGGCGGCCCGGGCCAGCGAGTCCACCGCGGTGGGCGGCACGACGACCAGCGGCGGCGGCGCGGGCGCGGGCCGACGCCGCGACGCGATGGTGACCACGACGAGCCCGGCCAGGGCGACGACGACCAGTGCGATCGCCGCGACGGCGGTGAGCAGGAACGCGGTGCCGGTCAGTTCCGCGGGTGTGGCCCCGGGATCGGGTGCGCTGGTGGCGAATTCGTCCGGCGGCCGGCCGGGGTTCGGGGCCTCGGCAGGGCTGGGTGGCGCGCTGTCATCGCCGCCGACGCCCGCGAAGAAGATCGCCGAGGCGGCCGAGAGGAGCATGGCCAGGACGGCGAGACCGGCCAGCACCAACAGCCCGCCCCGGCCGAGACCGCCGCGCGGCCGGTCGGCGTCGCGGTCGGGTTCGGGCATGGCCAGCGGCAGCCGATGCTGGCTCGCTATCACGCCCGCGAGCAGGATGACCATGGAGACGGTGAGCAGCACCGGCATCAGGGCCACCGACAGCGCCGAGGGCGGCGCGGGCTGGTCGCGGGTTTCGGCCACCCCTGGGATGTATCCCCGTAACGCGAACGCGGCAAACGCCAGCAGCGTGATCAGAACGATCACGCGCAATATCGGCGATCGCGCCCCGGCCACTGATTACCACCAAACCTGAGTACTGCACAAAACAGCCACATAGTTACATGCCGAGCGGTCCGCTCGGGATGGAATCGAATACTTCGGAATTGATCCTCTTTATCAATGAATCCCGCTGCTCAGGGGCAGGTCTCCGGTTCATTGCACAACTATCCGACCGAAGAAGCTACCAATTGGGAAAGTTCACAAAGTCGGCTGGCGAGCCGGGAAATATCGGGGATGTCGTGTACACCGTCTACCAACTCCGGCAAAGGCACCCGCGCGGCGATTCCGAGCTCTCGATCCGCGTCGTAGAGCACATCGACCACATTGACGAAACGCATCGCCCAGTCCGGCGGCACCTCGGCCAAACGGGGCACATCCACGATGGTCCAGCGCCGAAAGCGTTGCGCCAGTGCGACATAGTCGGAGGCGGCGGTGGGAGTGCCGCAGAGCGCGGTGAATTCGATCTCGAGGCCGTCGCCATCGGCTTTCCTGGCCTGGATGGTGCGCGCGCCGATCGGCACCGCGACCGAAGCCACCGCCGCGGGTTCCTGGGCGGCACGCTCGACCAGGTACCGACCCGCCGCGAAACCGGAACGGCCGCCCGCAGGTCCACGGGTGCGGTAGTCCAGCGGACCGTCCAGGGATACCACGTCCAGGTGCGCGGTGATGCGGGCGATCGTCGGCAGGAACCGGTCGTGGAACAGCGGATTGGGCAGTAGCCGCGCGGGCGGATAGTTCGAGGTGACCACCAGCACGACGTGGCGGGCGAACAGCGCGTCGAGCATCCGCGCGATGAGCATCGCGTCGCCGATGTCGTGCACATGGAATTCGTCGAAACACACCAGCCGGGCGTCGCCGAGCAACGCGGCGACTGCCCTGTCGATCGATCCGGACGCGTGCGCCGCCGCGTGCAACTGGGCGAAGAACTGATGAAAGTGGAAGCGGCGCTTACGCTCCGAGGTCACCCCGGCGAAGAAACGATCCATCACCATCGTCTTGCCGCGCCCCGGCCTGCCGTGCAGATAGATTCCCCGGTGCCGCCGCACCGGCCGCCCGCGCCGGTCCACCAGCTCCGCCAGGCGTTGCGCCACCCGCGCCTGATCCGCGTCGAGCACGACGGCCCCAGCTTCGATAGCCGACATGAGAACCCCGATCTCCAGGATAAAGTCCGATCCTCTACATTTGTAGAGGATCGGACTCGACGAGACCAGAAAGGTGATCATGTCCACACCCGATCGGCGCGCACTGATCATCGATGCCGCCATCGATCTGATTGCCGCCCAAGGCATTCGAGCGCTCACCCACCGTGCCCTCGATACCGCGCTGGCCTTGCCCGCGGGGTCGAGCTCGTATTACTACCGGACAAAACGCGCACTCATCGAAGCGATCGTGGAGCGGATCACGACCCGATCCCGGGCGGACTTCACCACCGCACAGCTCGCACCACCCGGATCGCCGCTGCCCGGGTCCGTCGCGGCCGCCACCGCCGCCTGGCTCGACCGGCTACTCGCCGAACGACGCAATCACCTGATTGTCCGGCACGCCCTGATTATCGAGCTGCTGCCGGATGCCGACCTGCGCGCACGACTGGCGCGCAGCCTCTTTTCCGTCGAGCGCGCGCGAGACCTGTTCGACGCCATGGGCGTGTCCGCCCCCGAGACCGCGGCCGCCGACTTCATCGCCGTTCTCGAAGGCGCGCTCTTCGACCGATTCGCGGGCACGCGCGCCGATCTCACGCCCGGAACCGCCCACAGCGTCGGCCAACTGACCGCGCTGCTGACGGCCTTCTTCCGCGGAGTCGGTGCCGAGCAACGCTGAGCGCGACCGAAGCGATTGCCCCGCAGGGCTTCACATTTCGTCGAAAGCGGCGGATCCAGGGCGATCCGGCGCGGCGGCCGGGTCGAGCTCGATCGCAGCGCCGGTCTCCGAAAGGCTGAGCCGGGCCGAAAGGTTCTTCGCCTCGGCATTCCACCCGCGCTCACTGTAGGTGGCACCGGTGCTCAGGGCGCTGATGCCCGCGGTGGGATAGGCGATGATGTCGGCGGGGAGGTCGTCGAGGGGGAACCAGCGCAGTTCGTAGCATTTGTCCGGCTCGCGGTTGGCCGGCTCTCCGCGCCAGGTCCGGACCTCGAAGAAGAGGCCGAGTCGGGGCTCGTGACCGCTGCCGACGACGTGCGCGGTGTGGACGTGGCGCAGGTCGGCCGGGTCGATGTGGACACCGATCTCCTCGTTCGCCTCGCGGACCGCCGCGGCGGTCGCCGACTCGCCCACCTCGACCTTGCCCGCCGGGAGATGCCAGCGGCCGTCGAATTCGTCGGCGCCCCGCCGCTTGCTGAGCAGCAGTCGGCCGTCCCGGATGAGCAGGACGTGTGCGTCGACGAGATGCCGGGTGTTCACGCGACCCCGATCCGGCCGAGTTCGACAGTGATGGCGCCGCAGACCAATTCGCGGGCGCGCGCGAGCTCGAGCGAACCGCTCAGCCAGCGCATGCTGAGCCCCTCGATCAGCGCGGTGAGCCGTTCGGCCACATCGCCGGGAATCACCTCGGCAGCGACGAGACCGCGCTCCTGGGCCGTGCCGATCACCTCGCTCACATAGCCGTTCCAGCGTGCTGTGGCCGCGCGGAGCTGATCGCGCAGCTCGGGCTGGAAGATGGCGGTGGAGCAGTATTCGCCCCACGCGATGCTGTTCTCCACCACCACCGGCAGGTCCTGCAATTCCAGCAGCAACACCTGTTCGAGGTGACCGATCGGATCCGCGTCGGCATCGATCTCGGCATCGGTGTAGCGCTCGGCGCGGGTGCTGATGAAGTCCAGGGTCTGCGCGAGCAGGCCCGCTCTGTCCTTGAAGTGGTAGTAGATCAGCGAGGTGGAGACGCCGGCCGCCTCGGCCAGCTCCTCCACCCGCAGGCCACGGATACCGCGCTGCGCGACCACGCGGGCGGCCGACTCCAAGATCGAATCACGACGAGACATGGGGTCAATGGTACAGTCCATTCCTGACTAAAATTTTAGTCAGGATTCTCGTCCAGAGATCTACCGACTATCGGAGCCCGTTATGGAGAACCCCATGTCTCGCCGTTCTGTGTTCAGCGTCCTCGCGGGGGCGGGCCTGCTCGCCGCGGGCATGTCGGCGTGCGGCTCGTCGGAGCCGTCCGCGACCGCGACGCCGACTCCGACGGCCGCCGGGCCCGGTGGCCGTTTCGGCGCCGAATGGGAGAGCCACGCTCGCACCTACATGTCCTGGCCCGCGCAGGCCGCGATCTGGGGGAACTATCTCGGCGACGTGCGCAAGGACATCGCCGGGCTGGCCCGCGAGATCGCCGAGTACGAGTACGTGGTCATGCTGGCCAGGGCCGGCCAGGTGAAAGACGCGCAAAAGCAGTGCGGCAGCGGCGTCGAGGTGATCGCGCTCGAGGTCGACGACCTGTGGGCCCGCGACACCGTCCCGGTCTTCGTCGAACAGGCGGGCCAGGCCGTCGGCGTCGACCTGCACTTCAACGGCTGGGGCAACAAGCAGCCGCATCCCAACGACGGACCGCTCGGCCAGAACCTGCTGTCGCGCTACCACATTCCGAGCTACTCGGCGCCGTTCGTCGCCGAGGGCGGCGCGCTGGAGACCGACGGCCAGGGCACGCTGCTGGTCACCGAGAGTTCGATCGTCAACGACAACCGCAACCCGGGCAAGAGCCGCGACCAGCTCGAGGCGGAACTGAAGCAGACCCTCGGCATCGAGAAGGTGATCTGGTTCGAGGGGGTCCGCGGCGAGGACATCACCGACGCGCACGTCGACTGCCTGGTCCGCTACATCGCGCCGGGAGTCGTCTTGCTGGACAAGCCTTTCCCCGGCGCACCCGCCGATTCCTGGTCACGCTCCAGCGATCAGGCCCGGCGCGTGCTGGCGGAGGCGACCGACGCGCGCGGACGCAAGCTCGAGGTGATCGACCTGCCCCAGCCCGACCCCGACCGGATCACCGGCCAGGGCGAGGAATTCGTGTCCAGCTACGCGAACTTCTACATCGCCAACGGCGCGGTGTTCCTGCCCGAGTTCGGCGACCGCGCCGCCGACGACCGCGCCCAGGGCATCCTGCGCGATCACCTGCCGGGCCGCGACGTCGTCGCGGTGCCGATCGACGAGATCGCCGCGGGCGGCGGCGGCATCCACTGCTCCACCCACGATCAGCCCGGCAAGCCGGAGCACTGACGCGAGATCAGTTGGCGCTGAGCACCAATCCCGACGTCGGCACGCCGGTACCGGCGGTGACCAGGATGTTCGTCAGGTCGTCCACCGGGTTCACCGAGGTGCCGCGAATCTGGCGGACCGCCTCGGCGATACCGTTCATGCCGTGGATGTAGGCCTCGCCGAGCTGGCCACCGTGGGTGTTCAGCGGCAGCCTGCCACCGACCTCGATGGCGCCGTCGGCGATGAAATCCTTGGCCTCGCCGCGCCCGCAGAACCCGAGCTCCTCCAATTGCATGAGCACGAACGGGGTGAAGTGGTCGTAGAGGATCGCGGCCTGCATGTCCGCTGGCCGCAATCCACTCTGCGCCCAGAGCTGGTCGCCGACCAGACCCATTTCCGGCAGGCCGTCCATGGCGTCGCGGTAATAGCTCGTCATGACGTACTGGTCGGCACCGCAACCCTGTGCGGCGGCGGCGATCACCGCGGGTCGCTGCGGTAGGTCGCGGGCGCGTTCGACGCTGGTCACCACGATCGCCACCCCGCCGTCGGACTCCTGACAGCAGTCGAGCAGGTGCAGCGGCTCGGCGATCCACCGCGAATTCTGGTGGTCCTCCAGGGAAATCGGCTTGCCGTAGAAGAACGCGGCCGGATTCACCGCGGCATGCTTGCGATCGGCCACTGCGACCCGGCCGAAATCCGCACTGGTGGCGCCGTATACGTGCATGTAGCGCCGGGCCACCATGGCCACCTGCGCCGCGGGCGTGCCCAGGCCCTGCGGATAGGACCAGCCCGCGTCGATGCCCGAGGAGGTCGGTGCGGTCGCGAGCGCGGTGGAGAACTGACCGAACCGGGAGACCGACCGCTCGTTGAAGGCGCGATAGGCCACCACCACATCGGCGATGCCGGTGGCCACCGCCATCGCCGCCTGCTGGATGGTGGCACAGGCCGCGCCGCCGCCGTAACCGATGTGGCTGAAGAACTTCAGCTGCGGGATGCCGACTGCCCTGGCGACCGCGGCCTGGGTGTTGGTGTCCATGGTGAAGGTGGTCAGACCGTCGACGTCACCGGGCGTGAGACCGGCGTCGGCCAGCGCGGCGTCGACCGCCTCGGCGGCCAGGCGCAGTTCGCTGCGCCCGGAGTCCTTGGAGAAGTCGGTGGCGCCGATGCCGACGATGGCCGCGCGCCCGGCGATGCTCGTTTCGGTCATCAGGCCGTCCTCCGGTAGGCGATGACGACTTTCGCCGTCACGTGGTCGCCGAGGCTGTCCCGGCCCACCACGTCGATATGGATGTCATCGCCGTCCAGAGCGGAGACCGCGCCGGACAGGGTCAGCGTGTCCCCCGCGTACAGCGGCACCCCGAGGCGCAGCGAGATCGACTTCAGCACCGCGCGCGGTCCGGCCCAGTCGGTGACGAAGCGCTGCACGATGCCGGTGTCGGTGAGGATGTTGACGAAGATGTCCTTGGAACCGCGGGCGACGGCCTTGTCCCTGTCGTGGTGGACATCCTGAAAGTCCCTGGTAGCCAAGGCAGTACTGATCACGAACGTGGGATCGGCCTCGATCACCAGCTCGGGCAGCACGGTGCCGACCGCTACCGAGGTCGGTTCGGCGGTCGTCGTCATGCGATCACCTGCCAGACCGGCAACGTGGTGTCCTCGTCGAGCCGCTCGAACTCGACCCGGACGGGCAACCCGACCTCGACCGCATCGGGCTCGATGCCGCGCAGTTCGCCGAGCATCCGCACTCCTTCCGCCAATTCGACCAGCGCGACCACGAACGGCAGTTGCCGGCCCGGCACTTTCGGCGCGTGGTGCACGACATAACTGAAAACGGTGCCCTCGCCCGAGGCGATCACGTAGTCGGTCTGCTCCGACTTGTCCTTCCACAGGGCCGGGATCGGCGGATGCCGCAGCGAACCGTCGGGCAGCTGCTGAATCCGCAGCTCGCCTGCTTTCGTTCCCTCCCAGAAGAATTCGGTATCCCAGGAGACCAGCGGTTTGACCCGCTCGCCGGCCGGGGCCTGCGCCGCGGCACCGGTGCCCGGCGCGAATTTCAGCAGCCGGAAAAGCATTTCGGCGACCAGCTCGTCACCGACGTGCCAGCTGGTCAGGAAGGTGACGAACCAGCCCTCGCCCAGTGCGGTGCGTTTGGGACCGCGGATATCGGAGAGCCGGCTGGTCGCGCTCACCTGCTCGCCCACGTTGAGGTACCGGTGGTAGGTCTGCTGGCAGTCGGTGGCGACCACGGAGGTGAAACCGGCCGCGTCGAGCAGTTCGACGGCCTTGCCCATCGGATCGTCGGCGGGCCGGAATCCGTTGAGCCCGAACATCGTCCACACCTGCGACATGGCCGGCGGGGCGACGATGCCGGGATGGCCCGCCGCCTTGGCCGCGGCCTCGTCCACGTAGATCGGGTTGGTGTCGCCGAGCGCCTCGACCCAGTTGTTGATCATCGGCTGGTTCACCGGGTCGCGCGCGAGGCGGCGCGCGCAATCCCCCTCCGCCTTGATCCGTTCGGCTGCGGCGACTATCGCTTCCGGACTGGTGGTTTCCGGCACGCGCGGCTCCTTCTCGACTAGCTGTGGCTATGGCTATCTGGGTACTCGCGGCAGGTTCAGCCCGGCGGTGGCGACCAACTCGCGCATCACCTCGTTGACACCGCCGCCGAAGGTCACCACCAGGTTCTGCTTGGTCCGCCGGTCCAGCCAGGTGAGCAGCTCCGCGGTACCCGCGTCGGCCGGATCGCCGTAGCGCCCGACGATCTCCTCGGCGAGCCGACCGGCCTCCTGCAACGACTCGGTGGAGAAGACCTTGGTCGCCGAGGCGTCCGCGATCACGCCGTTGGGGTCGGGGTCGGCACTGGCCGAGGTCGCGGCCACCTGCCAGTTCAACAGCTCGTTCAACCGGACCATGGCGCGGATGCGGCCCAGCGACCGGCGCACCTCGGTCTCGCCGAGCACCCCGCGCGGCTGCGCCCAGGCGCGCACCCGGTCATAGAGCTGCTCGATCTTGCCGGAGGGGCCGAGGCCGACGCGTTCGTGGTTGAGCTGCGTCGTGATCAACCGCCAGCCCTTGTTCTCCGCGCCGACCAGCATGTCGGCCGGCACCCGGACGTCGTCGAAATAGGTGGCGTTGGTGTGGTGCGCGCCGTCGCAGGTGATGATGGGCGTCCACGAATAGCCGGGATCGGTGGTGTCCGCGATCAGGATGGTGATGCCGCGGTGCCGCGACTCGACCGAGCCGGTACGGCAGGCCAGCCAGATGTAGTCGGCCTCGTGCGCGCCGGTGGTGAAGATTTTCTGCCCGTTGACGATCCAGTCGCCCGAGTCGTCGCGCACCGCGGCGGTGCGCAGCGAGGCCAGGTCGGTGCCCGCCTCGGGCTCGGAATATCCGATCGCGAAATGGATGTCGCCGGAAAGGATTCCGGGCAGGAACTGGCTCTTCTGCGCCTCGGTGCCGAACTGCTGCAGGGTCGGGCCCACGGTCAGCAGCGTGACCAGCGGCAGCGGCACATCCGCGCGCACCGCCTCGTTGTAGAAGATCTGCTGTTCGAGCGGGCCGAAACCCTGCCCGCCGTACTGTTTGGGCCAGCCGACACCGAGCCAGCCGTCCCGGCCCATCCGGCGTACCACCGCGCGATAAGCGTCGCCGTGCCGGTTCACCGACATCGCCGCCTCTTCCTCGGGTGTGACGAGATCGGCGAAGTACGAACGCAATTCGTCGCGCAGCCGGCGTTGCTCGGTGGTCAGGTCGATGAACATCTGGCCCCCAATCGATCTAGTCGGAACGATGCGCCGCCGAGCCAGCGAGCGATGTCCTTGGCTTGTGAGTAGTAGCGGTGCATCGGGTGGGTGATGTCCACGCCGAGCCCGCCGTGCAGGTGATGACACTTCTGCATGGCGGCGGGCAGATCCGCGGCCACGCTGTAGGCGAGCACGTCGAGATCGTCGTCGATCCGCTCCTGATGCTCGGGGCTGGAATCATCCTGCGCCAGAGCCCAATTCGCCGATACCGCGGCCACATGCAGGGTGCGCGACACGACGTAGAGGTCGGCGATCTGCTGGGCGACGGCCTGGAATTCGGCCAGCGGCCTGCCGAATTGCCGCCGGGTGCGTAGATGTTCGGCGGTGAGCACGAGCGCGCCCTTCAGCAGCCCGTCCGCGACGGCGCCGATCGAGGCGACGGCCAGGCGGTGCAGCTGCGCGAGACCGCCGGGCAACAGCTGTTCCGCCGGGATCTCCACGCGATCGAGCCGCACGGTGCACTCGGGAATCCCGCCCGATACCGGCGACGGCACCCGGATCACCCCCTTGGCCGCCGAATCGACAAGGGCGATACCGGAATTGGTCGGAATCAGCAGCCAGCGCGCCTGCTCCGCGTAGGGCACGGCGATCTTGTGACCGGTGATCCGCACCGAACCGCCCTCGACGACCGCCGCCGTCTCCGGCTTGACCGCGAACGGCGCGGCGGGCTCACTGAGCGCCGCGGTGAGCACCGCACCCTGCGCCACCTCGGTGAACACTCGCTCGGCGAGCGCGTCGGGCAGCAGCGACAGCAGCGGCAGCACGCCGAAACCCAGCGTCGGCAGGGCGGGCACCGCGACCGCGTCGGTCGCGAGCTCGGTGAGCAGCACCGATACCTCGGGCAGGCCCATGCCGTCGCCGCCGAACCGCTCCGGCAGCGCCACCGAAAGCAGCCCGCTCTCGACCAGACTCGGCCACAACGCGATATCCCGGGCCGGTTCGCGCTCCAATAAACTCACGACGACCTCGGCCACCGCGTCCTGACCTTCGTCCCTGGTGAAGTCCACGCTTTACTCCAGTTGACTCGTCGACTAGCTGTCGGCGTCGCGAGGTAGCCCGAGGATCCGCTCACCGGCCACGGTCAGCAAGATCTGTTCGGTACCCCCTGCGATCGATAAACAGCGTGTGAGCAGGAATTCTTTTACCACCTCGGAGTCGTGCGCACCGGTGGGACCTGCCGTCTCGGCAGCGAATTCCGCGACCGCCTGCCGATGCCGGACGCCGACGAGTTTGCGCACGCTGCTCTGTGCGCCGGGATCGCCACCCGCGAGCATCGCGACGGCGGCCCGCTGCTCGAGCAGGAGCCCGGCGATCGCCTCGGCGACGAAGCCGCCGAGCCGATCGTTGGTCAGCTCCGCACCGGGGCCGGTGGCCGGGAGTTTCGCGATCAGTTCCTCGAGCGCGGGACCGATTCCGTTGCCGCCCATGGCGACCCGCTCGGTCGACAAAGTCGAGCGGGCGATCTTCCACCCGTTGTGCAGTGCGCCGACCAGTGCGTCGTCCGGCACGAAGACGTCGTCGAGGAACACCTCGGTGAACCTGGCCTCGCCGGTGATCTGCACCAGCGGGCGCACCTCGACCCCTGCGCTGTGCATGTCGACCAGGAAGTAGCTGATGCCGCGGTGTTTCGGCGCGTCGGGGTCGGTGCGGGCCAGGCAGATACCCCAGTTGGCCTTGTCGCCCAACGAAGTCCAGACCTTCTGGCCACGCAGCACCCAGCCGCCGTCCACCTGTTTCGCGGTGGTGCGCAACGCGGCCAGATCGGATCCGGCCTCGGGCTCGCTGAACAGCTGACACCAGACGACCTCGCCACGCAGGGTCGGCCAGGCGAATCGCTCGATCTGCTCCGGGCTGCCGTGCTGGAGCAGCGTCGGCACCGCCCAGCCGCCGATCGCCAGATCCGGCGCGGCGAGCCCGGCCCGGCGCAGTTCTTCCGAAATCAGCAGGCCGGTCATCGGATCCGCACCGCGACCGAAGGGTTTCGGCCAGTGCGGCATGACCAGTCCGGCCTCGACCATCGCTTCGCGTTGCCGGTCGGCGGGCAGGGCCGCGATCCGGGCCACCTCGGCGGCCAGCTCGCCGGCCCGATCGTCGTCCACGGCGGCCACGCCCTCGGCCGCGAAGATTCGGTCGGCCCCGGTGGTGCGGCGGTGCCCGGCGCGGGTCAGCTCGGTCACCCGGGCGCGCCAGTGCGCCGAACCACCGAGCAGTTGCCGCAGGGCCACCGCGCGGCGCAGGTAGAGATGCGCGTCGTGTTCCCAGGTGAAGCCGATGCCGCCGAGCACCTGGATGCAGTCCTTGGCGGTTTCGACGGCCGCGTCCAGGGCGATCGCCGCGGCGATCGCGGCCGCGATCGGCAGTTCCGCGCCACCCTCGTCCACCGCGGCGGCGGCGTCGGCGGCCACCGCGCGGATCAGTTCGGTCCGGCAGAGCATCCAGGCGCAGATGTGCTTGACCGCCTGGAACGAGCCGATCTTGCGACCGAATTGCGCCCGCACCTTGGCGTATTCGACCGCGGTCGTCAGGCACCAGCCGGCCAGCCCGGCCAGTTCGGCGGCGGCCAGCACCACGAGCAGATCCTCGACCGCGTGGGCCGGGGCGAATATCTGCTCGGCGGGCACCCGTACCTCGGCGCAGTGCACCCGTGCCAGCGGCGTGCTCAGGTCCAGCGGCGCGAGCGGTTCCACGCGCAGGCCGTCGGCATCCGGCGGCACCAGCACCCAGCGTCGCCCGCTCGGGGTCGAAACCGGAAGCAACACGGCGGTTTCCGGCGCCGCGCCGAGCACGGCGTCCCACGAACCGGTGAGCGACAACGCGTCCCCGGCGACGGGTACAGTGACCTGCGCGCCGACAAGGACGTCAAGCGCGACACCGCACGGTTGCTGCTCGTCGAGCCGCCCCGCGGTGACCAGATTGGCCAGCGCCGTACTCAGCACCGGCCCGCCGACCAGATCGTGCGCGGCCTGCTCGAGCAGCACGGCCAGGTCGGCCACCGAACCGCCGGCGCCGCCCGCGTCCTCGGCGACGGCGACCCGGAAGATGCCGAGCTCGGCGAGACCGGGCCAATACGCGCGCCAGAAGGCGCTCGGATCGGTCCGCATTGTTGCAATCGGACGGGCCGATCCGGCCCATCCGCGCATCGACTCCTGGACGGCTTTATGCTCGTCAGTGGTGGCGATGGTCACACTCCGTACCGCCTTCCCGGCGTGACTCCCACACCTAGAACATGTTCTAATATCCTAGCTGTGCGGAAGTCAAGAGACGACCGCGGAGCCCGAACCGCCGCCCAGGCCAGTACCGAAATGACGTTTCCGGAAAGGACTCTTATTCATGGCCAGCCCCTCCCGATCGCAGCCGACCGACTCGAGTCCGGCGCCGGTCGCCACGCTGAGCGAGGACGAGCTGAGTTCGGCCGCGCAGCGGGAACGCCGCAAGCGGATTCTGGACGCGACGCTGGCACTGGCCTCCAAGGGCGGATACGACGCGGTGCAGATGCGCGCGGTGGCCGAACGCGCCGATGTCGCAGTCGGGACGCTGTACCGGTATTTCCCCTCGAAAGTGCACCTGCTGGTGTCCGCGCTCTCGCGCGAATTCGAGCAGATCGAGAGCAAGCGCAAGCCGCTTGCGGGGCAGTCGCCGCAGGAGCGCATGCACCTGCTGCTCACCCAGATCACCCGGATGATGCAGCGCGACCCGCTGCTCACCGAGGCGATGACCCGCGCGTTCATGTTCGCCGACGCGTCCGCGGCCGCCGAGGTCGATCGGGTCGGCAAGGTGATGGACCGGCTGTTCGCCCGCGCCATGAACGACGGTGAACCCACCGACCGCCAACTCGCCATCGCCAGGGTGATCAGCGACGTGTGGTTGTCGAACCTGGTGGCCTGGCTGACCCGGCGCGCCTCGGCGACCGACGTGACCGAGCGCCTCGAACTCACCGTCGATCTGTTGCTCGGCGAGAACTCCTAGTTCTCCGCACGGGAAATTTCGGCGCGCTGCACGACGCCGCCCGGCACCGGACAGCCCGCACATATCCGGCAAAATTTCGGACCGTCGGCATGCTCGTGTGGAAGATCACACCCGAAAACGACTTCCCGCCGGAAACTCCGCAACGGTACCCGTTCGCCGTCGCCGCCTGCGGGTTAGCGCGAGTTTTGCGGGAGCCGTACCCGCACCGCGGCGCGTCCGTGTGATCGCAGCGCATGCGTCGCGGTCATCGATCGCCGCCGTTCTGACCCGAATCCCGGCGGCGGCGAGCGAGATCGGCCCAACGCGCGGAAAATCAGACACAACGCACGCATAGCGGCGGGCGTCGGTGCGGCGAATTCAACCCAGTATTGTTCTGCCCGCCCCTGAAAAAACTCCTCCGATCACTAGGTTGGATGCGTGAGCGCACAGGATTTGCCACTGGAACTTCGTCGTGCACTGTCGACGGTCGCGCGCGTGCCACGACTCTTGGTCGCCTCGGACTACGACGGGACGCTTGCGCCCATCGTGTCCGACCCGGCCAAGGCGTTTCCGCACCGGGAATCGGTGAGCGCGTTACGCGCGCTCGCCGGGCTCACCGGTACGACCGCGGCGGTCATCTCCGGCCGTGCACTGCGCGACCTCGCGGCGCTCTCGCGCCTGCCGGTCGAAGTGCAGCTGATCGGTAGCCACGGCTCGGAATTCGACGTGGGCTTCGTGCACGCGATCGACAACGACGCCAAACACTTACTGCAAGAGGTGCAGACGGCGCTGACCCAGGTCGCCGCCGAGAACCCGGGCGTGACGGTCGAGATCAAACCGGCCAGCGTCGCACTGCACGTGCGCAACGCGAGCCCGGAGATCGGGCACCGGGCGCTGACCCAGGTCAGACAGGGTCCTGCCTGCTGGTTCGGCGTGCAGGTGACCGAGGGCAAGGCCGTCATCGAGCTGGCCGTGGTGCAGACCGACAAGGGCACCGCCCTGGACACCATCCGCCATCAGCACGGTGCGTCCGCCGCGGTGTTCCTCGGCGACGACGTGACCGACGAGAAGGCCTTCCGCGTTCTGTCCGGCCCCGACCTCGGCATCAAGGTCGGCGAGGGCGAGAGCCTGGCCAAGTACCGCGTCGAGAGCACCGAGGACGTGTCGTGCGCGCTGGCCTTCCTGCTAGAGGAGCGGCGCACCTGGCTGGCCGGTGCGAGCGCGCCCCGGATCGAGCGGCTGACCATGCTGGCCAGTCCGCGCTCGGTCGCGCTGCTGACCCCCGACGCCACGGTCACCTGGTTCTGCCACCCCGAACCGGATTCGGCCGCGGTGTTCGCGCATCTGCTCGGCGGGCCGCAGGCCGGCCACTTCACCATCGAGCCGGAACGCGCGGGCCTGCCGCTCTCGCAGCGCTACATCGACAGCACCATGACCGTCGAAACCCGCTGGGCGAGTTTGCAAGTGGTCGACTACCTGCCGCACGACGTGGCGCCGACCCGGACCGACCTCACCCGGGTGATCACCGGCGACGCGCGCGCGGTGGTGACCTTCGCGCCGCGGCCCGAATTCGGCCAGGTGCCGGTGACCATCGAGGCGGACGCGAACGGGCTACGGGTGCTCGGCACCAACGATCCGATGGTGCTGCGCTCCCCCGGCTTGGAATGGCAGATCGTCAGCGACGGCACGCACGACTCCGCGCGCGCTGTGGTCGATCCCTCGCAGGGTCCGATCGTGCTCGAGATGCGCTGTGGCACCTCCGATCTCGGCCCCGCGCAGACCGCGGAGCTCGAACGCAGGCGCGTCGCGGAGGGTTACTGGTCGCAGTGGGCGGGCACGCTGGACCTGCCCTCGCTGAAGCCGGATCTGATGAAGCGCTCGGCACTGACGCTGCGCGGGCTCGTGCACGCGCCGTCGGGTTCCATCCTGGCCGCCGCGACCACCTCGCTGCCGGAGGACATCGGCGGCGTGCGCAACTGGGACTACCGCTACTGCTGGCTGCGCGACGCCTCGCTCACCGCACAGGCGCTGGTCTCGCTCGGCTCGCTCGGCGAGGCCGAGGAGTTCCTCGACTGGGTGCACCGCGTGCTGGAAACGCTGCCCGGTCCCGAGCGGCTGCACCCGCTGTACACGCTGTACGGCGAGACGCTGCCGCCGGAAGCCGTGATCGACCAACTGCCGGGGTACGCGGGCTCACGCCCGGTGCGCGTCGGCAACGCGGCCAACATGCAGGTGCAGTTGGACGTGTTCGGGCCGATCGTCGATCTCATCGCGAGCCTGGCGCACGCGCGTGAACTCAAGGGCATCACCGACCCGGCCCGGGCGCTGCCCGACGCGGACTGGGAACTGGTGCGCGCCATGGTTTCCGCGGTGCAGCGGCGCTGGCAGGAACCCGATCACGGCATCTGGGAGATCCGCGGCAACCCGCGCCATCACGTGTACTCGAAGGTGATGGGCTGGATGACCATCGATCGCGCGCTGACGCTGGCCCAGAAGTTCGGCCGCGAGGTCGATCCGGCCTGGGCGGTGCTGCGCGAGACCATCGCCGACGAGGTGAAGACCAAGGGCTGGAACGACGAGGTCCAGTCGTTCACCGCCGCCTACGACGGCACCGACCTGGACGCGGCCACCCTGCACATCGGGCTGAGCGGACTGATCGATCCGTCCGATCCGCGCTTCGCCGCGACTGTGGTCGCGACCGAGGCCGAATTGCGCAGCGGCTCGACGGTGTACCGGTACCACCACGACGACGGCCTGCCCGGTGGCGAGGGCGGCTTCCACCTCTGTGCGGCCTGGCTGGTCGAGGCGTACCTGCTGATCGGCAAGCGTTCGGACGCCGAGGCGTTGTTCGCCCAGCTGGTCGACGTGGCCGGACCGACCGGACTGCTCAGCGAGGAATACGATCCGGTTGCCGAGCGTTCGCTCGGTAATCACCCGCAGGCCTACAGCCACCTCGGTCTGCTGCGGTGTGCGCAGCTGCTCGGACAGCCGGTGGAGGCCCTCGTTTAACTGGTCCTTCGTGGTTTTGCGGGCCCGTCGGCCGCCGTCAGCGCACGGCAGTCGGCGGGCCCGGCTCGTGTCGGCGGCGCACAGTTGCTAAAGTGAAACAGAAACCATTTCCATTAAGCTGCGCTGTGTCACCCGCTCGAGTGCGTCACCAGCTGTTATGCGTTCCAGGAGTGCCGCGTGAAGACCCGACTCGCCCGCAGACTCGCAGGTATCACCGTCGGAGTGGCCACCGCGGTCACGCTCACCGCCTGCGGCAGCACCGAGGATTCCGGCACACCGTCGGTCATCGCCTCCACCAACGCCTGGGGCAATATCGCCGGCGCGATAGCCGGACCGGACGCGAAGGTCGAATCGCTGATCAGCGACCCGAGCGCGGACCCGCACTCGCACGAGACCTCCGCCGTCGAATCGGCGAAACTGAGCGACGCCGACCTGATCGTCTACAACGGCGGCGGCTACGACGAATTCGCGGAGAAGGCCGTCGCGGGCAAGAACAAGCGCACGGTGGACGCCTTCGCCCTGCGCGCCGACCAGAGCGACGAGAACGAGCACGTCTTCTACGACCTGAAGACCGTCGGGCTGGTGGCCGACAAGATCGCGACCGAACTGGGCGCGCTGGATCCGGCCCACGCGCCGGGGTACACCGAGCGGGCCACCGCCTTCAAGGACAAGCTCGGCGCGATCGTCGCGATCGCCGCCAAGGTTGCCGCCGAACACCCGAAAACGCCTGTGCTGCAGACCGAGCCGCTCGCGCACTACCTGCTGCTGACCGCCGGTGCCGAGGATCGGACGCCGCACGAGTTCCAGGAGGCGATCGAGCAGGAGACCGACCCCGCGCCCGCCGCGGTGGCCGCCACCCGGGAACTGTTGACCGGCAAGCAGGTTCGCGCGCTGGTCTACAACGTGCAGACCCAGGACAAAATCACCAAGGAGCTGCGCACGATCGCCCAGTCCGCGGGCATTCCCGTCGTCGAGGTGACCGAAACCCTGCCGGACGGGGTGGATTACATTCAGTGGCAGACCAAGAACGCCGAAGCGCTCGCCGCGGCGTTGCGTTGACCACCACCGTCATGCACCAGGGAGCCGCGCTGACCGAACACACCGAACCGGCGCGGGCGACCGCGAACGACGTCTCGGCGGTGCGGCTCGACGGCGCCCGCCTGTCGTACGGCGACCGGACGCTCTGGCAGGACCTGGATCTGGCGGTGGCAGCCGGTGAATTCGTCGCCGTCCTCGGCCCCAACGGATCCGGCAAGACCTCGCTGCTGAAGGTCCTGCTCGGCCAACAGGGACTCAGCGCGGGCACCGCCGCGATCGCGGGCGCGCCCGCGCGCACCGGCAATCCCGATATCGGCTATGTGCCGCAACAGAAGACGATCGACGCCGGGGTGCAGTTGCGCGGGGTCGACCTGGTCGGGCTCGGCGTGGACGGGCACCGCTGGGGCCTCGGGCTCCGGTCACGTGCCGAGCGCAAGCGCAAGGTGGCCGCCGCGATCGCCGACGTCGGCGCGCAGCGGTTCGCGCACGCGCCGTTGGAGACGATGTCCGGTGGCGAACAGCAGCGGCTGCGGGTGGCGCAGGCGCTCGTCGGCGACCCGAAGGTGCTGCTGTGTGACGAGCCGCTGCTCAGCCTGGATCTGGCGAACCAGCGACTGGTCGCGGAGCTGATCGACAAACGCCGCCGTAGCCACGACACCGCAGTGCTTTTCGTCACCCACGAGATCAATCCCATTCTGCCGCTGGTCGATCGGGTGCTGTACCTGGTGGACGGCAAGTTCCGGATCGGTACGCCGGAGGAGGTGATGACCTCCGCGGTGCTGTCGGAGCTGTACCAAACGGAGGTGGATGTGCTGCGGGTGCGGGGGCGGCTGGTGGTCGTCGGCACCGGGGACACGATGGACGCGCTCGGCAGCGCCGGCGCGCACTGCCACGGCGAGGCCGGTGCCGATATCGGCTCGGGCACAGCGATTTCCGACTCGGACGCGACCGGGGTTCGCTCGTGATCGATAAACTGTCCGACGTCTTGTCGAAGATGTTCGACTTCGGCACCACCGCGAACCTGCTCTCCTACGACTTCGTGCAGCAGGCGGTGCTCGCCGCCGCGCTGCTCGGTTTGCTCTCCGGCGTGATCGGTCCGCTGATCATCAGCAGGCAGATGTCGTTCGCGGTGCACGGCACCAGCGAGCTGTCGTTGACCGGCGCGGCCGCGGCGCTGCTGGCCGGGATCGGCGTCGGGGTCGGCGCGATCGCCGGGTCGGTGGTCGCGGCGGTGCTCTTCGGTTTACTCGGAACCCGTGCGCGCGAACGCGATTCGGTGATCGCGGTGGTGCTGTCGTTCGGGCTCGGCCTGTCCGTGCTGTTCCTCTGGCTCGGCCCGGACCGTGCCGGATCGAAGTTCTCGCTGCTCACCGGGCAGGTCGTCAGCGTGGGCAACGGCGGCCTCGGCTTGCTGGCCGCCTGTACCGTCGGCGTGCTCGCGGTGCTCGCGATCATCTACCGCCCTTTGCTTTTCGCCAGTTCGGACCCGGAGGTCGCGGTCGCTCGCGGCGTGCCGGTCCGCGCGTTGTCCATCGTGTTCGCGGTGCTGCTGGGCATCACCGCGGCGTTCGGCGTCCAGATCGTCGGCGCACTGTTGGTACTCGCGCTACTGATCACTCCCGCCGCTGCGGCGGCGCAACTGACCGCCGACCCGGTCCGGGCGACGGTGCTGGCCGTGGTCTTCGCCGAACTCGCGGCGGTGGGCGGCATCCTGCTGTCGCTGGCCCCCGGAGTCCCGGTCTCCACGTTCGTCACCACGATCTCGTTCCTGATCTACGTGATCTCCCGCGTGGTCGGCACCCGCCGCCGCGAACTGGCCCGCGTCCGCTGACCCTCCCGCACCCTTCCGTCGTCCCGCACCCGCTCGACCACGTCAGAACCGGTGCGGGAGCGCAGAAGGGTGCGTCGGCGCGGAAATATGGCCGGAGATCTCTACGCGTACGTGTCACGCGGTGCCTACGTTCGGGGAGACAGTCCCGGCAGCGGCTGCCCACCCATTGAGGGCGGGCGCCTTCAGTCGCTCTAGCTGGGTTTCGTATGCTCGAACGCACGCACCCCCGAACGATTGGTGACCAACGATGATCGACTTCTCGATTCCCGCCGAGCTCGCCGCCGAACGCGATCGAGTCCGCCGGTTCGTCATCGACAAGATCGTTCCGTTCGAGCGCGATCCGCGCCTGACCGCACACGGGCCGACCGATGAACTGCGCCAGGAGCTAGTCGAACTCGCGCGGGCCGAGAAGCTGCTCACCGTGCAGGCGCCCGAAGCGCTCGGCGGCCGCGGGCTCAGCCACATCGAACAGGCGGTGCTCTACGAGGCCGCGGGCTGGTCGACCCTCGGACCGATCGCGATGAACTGCGCGGCGCCCGACGAGGGCAACATGTTCCTGCTGTCCAAGGTCGCGAACCAGGAACAGGTCGATCGCTATCTGGCGCCGGTGGTCGCCGGACATCAGCGATCGGTGTTCGCGATGACCGAGCCGGACGGTGCCGGCTCGGACCCGGCGCAGCTGGCCACCACCGCGACCTTCGACGGCGAGAACTTCACCGTCGAGGGCCGCAAGTGGCTGATCACCGGGGCCAACGGCGCCAAAACGTGGATCATCATGGCCCGGCTCGCCGAGAACCCGCACCTGCCCGCGGGGCCGACCCTGTTCCTCACCGACGGCGATCAGCCGGGCATCGTCATCGAACGCACCATGAACACGATGGACCGCAACTACGTCGCCGGGCACGGCGTGGTCCGCTTCGACAACCTCACGCTGCCGAAGTCGGCCCTGCTCGGAGAGGCCGGGCAGGCCCTGCGCTACGCCCAGCTGCGGCTGGCTCCGGCCCGGCTCACACACTGCATGCGCTGGCTGGGCGCGGCCGAGCGCGCGCAGAGCATCGCCGTCGAGCACGCGCGCACCCGGACCGCGTTCGGCAAGCCGATCGGCGAGCACGAAGGGGTGTCGTTCATGTTGGCGGACAACGAAGTCGCGCTGCACCAGTGCCGGCTCACCATCTGGCACGCCTGCTGGCTGATGGATCAGGGCGAGAAGGCGCGGCACGAGAGCTCGATCGCCAAATCGTTCGTCTCCGAGGAACTCTTCAAGGTCGCCGACCGGTGCGTGCAGGTATTGGGCGGGATCGGCATCAGCGACGAGACGGTGGTCGAAATGATCTTCCGGGACATCCGCGCCTTCCGGCTCTACGACGGCCCGACCGAAGTCCACAAATACGCCATCGGCCGCAAGGTGCTGCGCACGGTCCAGTAGCCGGGAATCGACCTGCTCGCCAAATTGAACAGAGCTAACATCGCTGGCATGAGTTCGGAATTGCTCGTCGATGTCTCCGGCGGCATCGCCGTGCTCACGCTCAACAGACCCGCGCAGCAGAACGCCTTCACTCCCGCGATGACCGACGAACTGAGCGCCGCACTACAGCGATGCGACGCCGAAGACGCCATTCGCGCCGTCGTGATCACCGGTACCCCGCCCGCGTTCTGCGCGGGCGCGGACCTGTCGAGCCGCGTCGGCGACGTGAGCGCGACCATCGATCCGCCGCCGTGGCGGGTCCGCAAACCGGTGATCGCCGCGGTGAACGGCCACGCGGTCGGCCTGGGCCTGGCTCTCGCGCTGCAATGCGATCTGCGCTACATGGCCCGCGACGCCGTCTACGGGCTCAATCAAGTGCGGCGCGGGGTGCTCGCGGACGGCTATGCGCACTGGACCCTGCCCCGGTTGATCGGCATGGCGAACGCCGCGGACATCATGCTGACCGGGCGCACCTTCGACGGTGACGAGGCCAAGGCGATGGGCCTGACCAATGCCTGTCTGCCCGGCGGTGAGGTGCTGCCGATGGCGCTGGCCGTCGCGCACGACATCGCCAACGGGTCCGCGCCGCTGCCGGTGGCGATGTCCAAGCGGCTGCTGTGGGAGGGGCTCGGCATGAGCCCGGCCGTGGTCGGGCAGCTGGAGTCCGACCTCAACCAGCACGTCGGCAAGAGCATCGACGGCGACGAGGCGATGGCCGCGTTCAAGGAACGCCGCCAGCCCAAATGGACCGGCAGCATCAGCACGGAGTGGCCGGCCTGGGACGAGCGGCCGGACCAGCAACGGCCGAGCCTGGACTGAGGCTTAAGCGTTGCCGCCCAGCAGGATCAGCAGGAACAGGATGGCGAAGATGATCATCAGGATGGTGCCGATGATCCCGAGAACGTACCCGACCATCACCTGAACGCGACCGCCGTAGGCACCGTGCGACTGCTCGATCTGATCCAGTGCGCGCTTGCCCATCGCCCACGCCACCGGGCCGAGCACGCCACAGCAGAACACGCTGGCCGCCCCGAGTGCGAGCACCGCCGTCGCGTTCGGATGCTCGACCGGGTTGCCGATCGGCTGATTGGGTATCACCACGAGCCGAATTCTACGGGGCCGTCCGACAAGTGCGCGGCTATTGCCGGTTGCGGTGCGCCACCGGGTGTTTCGCCGTTGCGCGACCCGAAGCCGCCGCGGCCC
The DNA here is from genome assembly GCF_000710915.1 of Nocardia brasiliensis IFM 10847. GTDB lineage: Bacteria > Actinomycetota > Actinomycetes > Mycobacteriales > Mycobacteriaceae > Nocardia > Nocardia brasiliensis_A. The sequence continues at coordinate 20,885 of NZ_BAUA01000099.1, read as the reverse complement.
CGCCGATCAGCGTCGCCGCAGGACCGCTCAGGAGCGACGCTGGCGGGCGATCTCGGCGAGCACGACACCCGCGGCCACCGAGGCGTTCAGCGACTCGACCGGGCCCGCCATGGGGATGCCGAGGATGGCATCGCAGTTCTCGCGCACCAGCCGGGACAGGCCCTTGCCCTCCGAGCCGACCACGATGACGGTCGGCTCGCGGCCGTCGAAATCATCGAGGGTGGTGTCGCCACCCGCGTCGAGACCGACCACCTGGATGCCCTGCGCGGCCCAATCCTTCAGCGTGCGAGTCAGATTCGTGGCCCTGGCGACCGGCAGCCGGGCCGCGGCGCCCGCACTCGTGCGCCAGGCGACCGCGGTGACACTGGCGCTGCGCCGCTGCGGGATCAGCACGCCCTGGCCGCCGAACGCGGCGACCGAGCGGATCACCGCGCCGAGATTGCGCGGGTCCGAGATGTTGTCCAGCGCGACGAGCAGCGCGGGCTCGGCCGAATTGCGCACCTGGTCGAGCAGATCGTCGGGGTGGCTGTACCGGTACGGCGGCACCTGCAGGGCCATGCCCTGATGCATTCCGTTCGCGCTCAACCGATCCAGATCGGTGCGCGGCACCTCCAGGATGGAGATGCCCGCGTCGGCGGCCAGCTTCACGCTCTCGGTCAGCCGCTCGTCGTTCTCGGTGCCGACGGCCACGTACAGGGCCGCGGCGGGCACGCCCGCACGCAGACATTCGACCACCGGGTTGCGGCCGAGCACCATCTCCGGGCCGTCGTCGTTCTTGCGACCGGCCGGACGACCCGAACCGCCGCCGCGCGGCCCGCCACGCCCCGCCGCAGCCGCCTTCGCCGCAGCGGCGGCCCGCTTGGCGGCGGGATGCTTGGTGCGCGCCTCGGCCGGCGGGGTCGCGCCGCGACCCTCCAGCCCGCGCCTGCGCTTACCACCGGAGCCGACGACGGCGCCCTTCTTCGTGCCGCCCTTGCGGATCGCACCACGGCGCTGCGAATTGCCTGCCATCAGTCGGCCTTTCCAGGTTGTTGCGCGTCCGGCGGCAAGTGCTGCGCAGCGGCAAGGGCCCACTCGGGACCGTTCGGTGTGTCGGTGACCTCGATTCCGGCTGCCTGCAATCGATCGCGGGCGGCGTCGGCACTCGCCCAATCCTTCGCTGCTCGCGCCTGCTGGCGGCGGTCGAGCTCGGCGCGCACCAGCACGTCCAGCGCGCCGATCGCCGCCGATGAGTCGCTCGGGGTGAACCAGTGCGGATCCAACGGGTCGACACCCAGGATACCGAGCATCCCGCGTAGCTGTCCGGCCAGGTCCCGCGCGCTGTCCACGGCGCCGGACTCGAGCGCCTTGTTGCCCTCGTGCACCACCCGGTGGATCTCGGCCAGCGCCTTCGGCACGGCGAGATCGTCATCGATGGCGGCGGCGAACGCATCGGTCCACTTACCGACCGGGATATCGCCCGCGCGATCGGCAGTGCGATGCACGAACGCCTCGATCCGCTGATAGGTCTGGGCCGCGTCGTGCAGCGCCTTGTCCGAGTACTCCAGCATCGAGCGGTAGTGCGCGCTGCCGAGATAGAACCGGAGCTCCACGGCGCGAACCTGTTTGAGCACGTTCGGCACCGAGAGCACGTTGCCCAGGGACTTGGACATCTTCTCGCCGCCCAGCGTCACCCAGCCGTTGTGCAGCCAGTAGCTCGCGAACCCGTCGCCGGCAGCCTTGGACTGGGCGATCTCGTTCTCGTGATGCGGGAAGACGAGATCCATTCCGCCGCAGTGGATGTCGAACTCGGGGCCGAGATAGAACTCGGCCATCGCGGAGCATTCCAGATGCCACCCGGGGCGACCGGGCCCCCACGGCGAAGGCCAGGTCGGCTCGCCGGGCTTCGCGGCTTTCCACAGGGTGAAGTCGCGCGGGTCACGCTTGCCCTCGCCCGCGCTCTCGCCCTGATGCACGTCGTCGAGCCGGTGCCCGGACAGGCTGCCGTACTCGGGGTAGCTCCGCACGTCGAAGTAGACGTTGCCCGCCGAAGCGTACGCGTGCCCGCGCTCGATGAGGCGCTGCATCAGGTCGACCATCTGCGTGATGTGGCCGGTGGCCCGCGGCTCGATCGAGGGCGGCAGCACACCGAGGGTCTCGTAGGCGTTGTCGAAGGCGCGCTCGTAGGTCGCGGCCCACTCCCACCACGGCCGGCCCGCCTCGGCGGCCTTGTGCAGAATCTTGTCCTCGATATCGGTGACATTGCGGATGAACCACACGTCGTAGTCGTGCGCGAGCAACCAGCGCCGCAGTACGTCGAACGCGACGCCGCTGCGCACATGGCCGATGTGCGGCTCGCCCTGCACGGTGGCGCCACACAGGTACACCGAGGCACGGCCAGGGACCAGGGGCGCGAATTCGCGCGTGGTCCGCGTGTCGGTGTCAAAGAGGCGCAATGTCACGGCGTTCGATCCTAGCTGGTAGATAAGCCTGTACACGGACCCGGCTCAGGTCCGCCGGAGCGGGGTCAGCGACAGGCTTGTAGCAGGGCGGTTGCTATCGCGGCAACGCCCTCGCCGCGGCCGGTGAGGCCGAGTCCGTCGGTGGTGGTGCCCGATACCGAGACCGGCGCACCGAGTAGTTCGCCGAGCACCTGCTGGGCCTCGGCCCGGCGCGGGCCGATCTTCGGCCGATTGCCGATCACCTGCACCGCCGAGTTGACGATCTCGAAACCGGCTTCGCCGAGCAGCCTGCGCACTTCCTTCAGCATGGCGGCGCCGGAGACGCCTGCCCATTCCGGGCGGCCGGTGCCGAAGACCGCGCCGACATCGCCGAGCCCGGCGGCGGAGAGCAGCGCGTCGCAGAGGGCGTGCGCGGCGACATCGCCGTCGGAATGCCCGGCGCAGCCGTCGTCGCCCTCGAAGTGCAGGCCCGCCATCCAGCAGGGGCGGCCCGGTTCGATCGGGTGCACATCGCTGCCGATACCGACCCGCATGCCTGCGGTCACCGCGCGACCGCCCGGCGCCGGTCCGCACCGTCGAGCACGGCGTGCGCGAGCACCAGATCGAGCGGCGTAGTGATCTTGAAAGCCAGCGGATCGCCGGGGATGGTGCGCACCTGGGCGCCGAGCAGTTCGACCAGCCCGGCGTCGTCGGTGGCTTGCACACCCTCGGACAGATAGGCCGAGCGCAACAGCTCGGCCGCGAAACCCTGCGGCGTCTGGATGGCACGCAGTTGCGCGCGATCGGGGGTCCCGGTGACCGCGCCCGCGGCATCGACCGACTTGATGGTGTCGGCGACCGGCAACGCGGGAACGACGGCGAGATGACCGGCGCGCAACTCGGCAGCGACCCGGGCGATCAGCTCGGGCGGGGTGAGTGCGCGCGCGGCATCGTGCACCAGGTAGTAGGCGGCCTCGGGCGCGGCGGCCAAGCCGGCGCGCACCGAATCGATGCGTTCGGCGCCGCCGACGACCACGTGCACCGAATCCGAGGGCGGCAGCAGGGCAACGGCGCTCTCGACGAATTCGGCGGGAACCATAACGATGATCCGGTCGACCGCGCCGGAGGCCAGGAGACCCTCGACAGCGAGCCGGACCATAGGGCTGCCGCCGACCGGGACGAACGCTTTGGGTGTGGCTTCACCCAGGCGGACGCCGCGACCGGCGGCAGGCACCAAAGCAACGACGGTTCCGTCGGTGAGACGAGCACCGTTGTCGAATCTGTTCACGGTCAGGAAGCCGCGGCGAGGACCTCGTCGAGCAGCGTCTCGGCCTTGCCGTCATCGGTGCCCTCGGCAAGCGCGAGTTCACCGACGAGGATTTGCCGGGCCTTGGCGAGCATGCGCTTCTCGCCGGCGGACAGCCCGCGATCCTGCTCCCGACGCCACAGGTCACGAACGACCTCGGCAACCTTGTTCACATCGCCGGAGGCGAGCTTCTCCAGGTTGGCCTTGTAGCGGCGGGACCAGTTGGTCGGCTCCTCGGTGTGCGGCGCGCGCAGAACCTGGAAGACTCGATCGAGACCCTCCTGGCCGACGACGTCACGTACGCCGACGTATTCGGCGTTCTCAGCGGGAACCCGAACAGTCAGATCGCCCTGGGCGACCTTCAGGACCAGATACTCTTTTTGTTCACCCTTGATGGTGCGAGTCTCTATAGCTTCGATCAGCGCCGCTCCGTGGTGGGGGTAAACGACGGTGTCTCCGACCTTAAAAATCATGTGTCCCGTGCCCCTTTCGATGTTCACAGTTTAACATGCGACTCGGTAACGGCGCGATCAACCATGCAGGTCAGGGCCACAACGAGGCAACCTCAGGGCTTGACAAGACCCGGTCGGTGTGCATTATGTTGTGCCAGAACGGGTTAACTCCCCGCATTGTGCCCGCGCTCAGCCGCGAACATCGCTGGCAGCACGTCCGCAACCGGTCGGCACTCGACCGAGTTGTTACCAACCGCCCGCGAGTCGCGAGCCCCGGGTCCCGGTCCGCCGGACGAACTACTACGCTCCCTAGTTATTACTCTCCCTAGCGGAGTGAGCCCGGTCGACATGGAGGGACAACCCGTGACTGCCCTGAAAGCTGTGACCGCCTTGCAAAAGGTGCGCCGTCGCATGGTGCCGGTTGCCGCACTCGCCGCCGGAGCGGCGATTGCACTGACCGGCTGTAGCGCGGGTCAGATCTCACAGACCGCGGACCAGGTGGCCGCGATCAACGGCAACCACGCGGACATCGGCAAGATCGCGCTGCGCAACGTGCACATCGTGTTCCCCGCGCACGGCTCCGAGTACACCAACGCCAAGGGCGGCAAGGCGCTGATCGCGCTGTCCATCGTCAACAACAGCCCGTCCGTGCCCGACGAGCTGACCAGCATCAGCACCGACCTGGGCACGGTGAAGATCACGCCGGCGGCCGGCCAGTCGACGGTGGCGCTCGCCCCGCAGCAGACCGTGGTCGCGGCCGCGTCCGCGCCGACCGGGCACGGCGCACCGGCCGGTGATACGCACGCGGCGCCCGCCACGGCCAAGCCGACCACCTCGGCCGCGCCGAGCAGCACCCCCGCCCCCGCGGACGCGCACGGCACCGGTGAGCACGCGACCGAGCCCGCCGTCTCCGACCATCCGGCGGCCAAGCCGATCCTGATCGAGATCACCAACCTGAGCAAGGACATCGGTCCGGGTCTCACCTACACCGTCACGTTCAACTTCAAGCAGAACGGGACCGTGCAGGTGCAGGTGCCGGTCGACGCGGGCACCGTCACCGAGCGGCACGAATCGGACAAGTCCGGCCCGGCCGAGGCCGAACACAAGGGCGGCGGGCACTAAAAAAAGCCGTCCAGACCCCCTGACGAAACGGCTGTCGCACCCAACGGTGCGGCAGCCGTTCGCATTCCGCGGTGCGGCACGGCTCGGCTCCCCCGGCGTCGGCTGCCGCCGTTGTCGGAGGCGATCCGTAAGGTGCGCATGTGGCCAAGACCAAGTCGATCTTCCGGTGCTCCGCCTGCACGCACGAGGTCGCCAAGTGGGTGGGCAAATGCCCCGACTGCGGCGCCTGGGGCACGATCGACGAGGTGGCCGTCGCGCCCACCGGCGCAGGCGCGCCCGCCCGGCGCGCGATGCTGCCGAGTACCGCCGCCACCCCCATCTCGAGCATCGATTCGCAGATCACCAAGGCCCGCCCGACCGGCGTGAGCGAGCTCGACCGGGTGCTCGGCGGCGGCGTGGTGCCGGGCTCGGTGGTGCTGCTGTCCGGCGAACCGGGAGTCGGCAAGTCGACGCTGCTGCTCGAGGTCGCGCACCGCTGGGCCCGGCAACACGACGCGCGCTCGCTGTACGTCACCGCGGAAGAGTCGGCGGGCCAGGTCCGCCTGCGCGCCGACCGCACCGGCGCGGTGCACGAAAGGGTCTATCTCGCAGCGGAATCCGATCTCTCCGTGCTGCTCGGCCACGTGGAACAGGTGCGCCCCACGCTGCTCGTGGTCGACTCGGTGCAGACCATGCTCGCGCCGGAGGTGGACGGTGTGATCGGCGGCGTCACCCAGGTGCGCGCGGTGACCGCGGCGCTGACCTCGCTGGCCAAGGCCAGCGGCATCACCGTGCTGCTGGTCGGGCACGTCACCAAGGACGGCAATGTCGCGGGCCCGCGCACGCTGGAACATCTCGTCGACGTGGTGTTGCAGTTCGAGGGCGACAAGAACTCGACGCTGCGCATGGTGCGCGGCATCAAGAACCGCTTCGGCAGCGCCGACGAGGTCGGCTGTTTCGAACTGCACGAGGACGGGATCGCCTGTGTCGACGATCCGTCCGGCCTGTTCCTGCACCATCGCACCGATTCGGTACCGGGCACCGCGGTGACGGTGGCGATGGACGGCAAACGGCCCTTGGTCGCGGAGGTGCAGGGCCTCACCGTGGAGACCGAGATCCCGAACCCGCGGCGCGCGGTGAGCGGCCTCGACTACAACCGGGTCGCCATGGTGCTCGCCGTGCTGCAGAGCCGCGGCAAGGTGTTCATCGGCAAGTCCGACGTCTACGCGGCCACCGTCGGCGGCATGCGGCTGCTGGAGCCGGCCGCCGATCTGGCCATCGCGCTGGCCATCGCGAGCGCCAACTCCGAGGTGGCGATCCCGGCGGGCTGGGTGATCCTCGGCGAGGTCGGCCTGGCCGGTGAGGTGCGCAAGGTGACCGGGCTGGAACGCAGGCTGGCCGAGGCGGAGCGCCTCGGTTTCACCACCGCCCTGGTGCCGCCCGGTTACGCGCCGCTGAAACGGGGCGGTATGAAGATCCACGAGGTCGCCGACGTGCGCGCGGCCATCCGGATCACCGGCACCCGCAAGAAGCGGGACAAGCCGGAGGCGAAAGCGACCGCCCCCGACTTCTAAGCGGGCGTCAGGTTGAACGGCTCGGGCGAGCTGTGCAGCGACCCGAACTGGGCCACCACCTGGTAGGCGCCCGCCGGAACCGGCACCCGCTCGCCCACGCAACCCTGCTGCGAGGTCGTCCCGGACCAGCGCACCGTGAACAACGCCTGCTCACCGGGCTTGAGGTTGCGCGCGTTCGACTCGTCGACCGGGGAACAGTCCGAACTGGTCCAGAACCGGCGCTGGCCGTCCAGGGACAGCACCGATGCCTGGATCTGCGCCGAGTTCATGTCCCGCTGGCACTGCGTGCTGGAGATGTTGGTGATGACCATGCGGAAGTTCGGCTGCTCGCCGACCCGGTACGTCGGCTGGTCCACACTGATCTTGATCGCCAGCGACTGGTCGGGACACTGGCCCGCGGCGGGTTCGTTCGACGCGGGCGCGGCGCTGGTCGAGGGCGGTGCGCTGGATTCGGCGCTGCCGGACGGTTTCGGCGTCGAGGGGTCGGCGGCCTTGCTCGGCACCGAGGTGGACGAGCCGGCCGCGACGGGCTTCGAGTCACCGGGCGAGTCGCCGCCGCGCGATACCGTGAGCACCAGCCAGATCACCAGCGCCAACGCCACGACCAAAGCGCCGATCGCCAATGCGCGACGACGCCAATAGATCTCCGGTGGCAGCGGTCCATTCGGTTCCAGCACGCCTCAACGGTAAGGGCACGGTCGGGTGCAACGACTCAGGGCCGCGGCGTGTCGGCCCGGACCCGGCCAGAGTGCCGGGTGAATTCCGGGCCGCACGCTGCGGCGACGTGGGTCGGGACGGCGGCTGTGGGCTAAGCGAGTTCGCCGATGTTGCCGACGACGCGCTGCAGTTTCACCTTGCCCTCGGCGAGTTTGTATGTGACACAGGCGATCGCGAGTTCGCCGGTCGCGATGCGCTGGGAGATGATCATCGACCGCTGCATGAGCAGCTTGCTGGTTTCCACCACGTGCCTGGCCTCCATCTCGTCGACGGTGGACAGGCCTTCGCGGCGGCCGACCAGAATCGACGGCGTGACCCGCTCGACCACGCTGCGGATGAACCCGCCGGGCACCTCACCGCCGTCCAGTGCGTCGATGGTGGCCTTCACCGCGCCGCAGCTGTCGTGCCCGAGGACCACGATCAGCGGCACGTCCAGGACCTGCACGCCGTACTCGATCGAGCCGAGCACGGAACTGTCGACCACATGGCCCGCGGTACGCACCACGAACATGTCGCCGAGTCCCTGGTCGAAGATCAGCTCGGCGGCGACCCGGGAGTCACCACAGCCGAACAGGATCGCGGACGGGTGCTGACCGCTGACGAGCTTGGCTCGGTCGGCCGCCCCCTGACTAGGATGCAGCAGCGTGCCGGTGACGAAGCGATCGTTGCCTTCGCGCAAAGACTTCCAGGCACTGATCGGATTTGAATCAGGCATACCGACCATTGTGCACAACGCTTGTGTTACCAGCGAGTTCGATTGGTTACAGGTCGGCTAACACCGACCGGCGACAGTGAGACAGGAATCGTGAGGAAAGCCTCGAACAGTATCGATGCGGACGTGTTGCTGGACTGGTACCAGGAAACCGCGCGGGATCTGCCGTGGCGCCGGGCGGGCGTCACCGCCTGGCAGATCCTGATGAGCGAGATCATGCTGCAGCAGACCCCCGTGGTGCGGGTCGAGCCGATCTGGCGGGAGTGGGTGGCACGCTGGCCGGTGCCGTCGGCGATGGCGGCGTCCTCGCAGGCCGAGGTATTACGCGCGTGGGGCAAGCTCGGCTATCCCCGGCGTGCGCTGCGGCTGCACGAATGCGCGCGGGTGCTCGCCGCCGAACACGGTGACGTGGTGCCCGCCGATGTCGAGGTACTGCTGGGACTGCCCGGCATCGGCGCCTACACCGCCCGGGCGGTCGCGTGTTTCGCCTACGGGCAGCGCGTTCCGGTGGTGGACACCAATGTCCGGCGGGTGGTCGCGCGGGCCGTGCACGGTCGCGCCGAGGCGGGCAACCCGTCCTCGCGCGATCTGCCCGAGACCGAGGCGCTGTTGCCGCAGCAGATCGACCGGGCGGCGGTGTTCTCTGCGGCGCTGATGGAACTCGGGGCCGTGGTGTGCACCGCCCGCACCCCGGACTGCGCCCGCTGCCCGCTGCCGACGTGTGCCTGGGTGAGCGCGGGACGCCCGGTCTCCGAGGTGGTCCGGCGCACGCAGAAATACGAGGGCACCGACCGCCAAGCCCGCGGTCGCCTGCTCGACGTCCTGCGCGACGCCACCGGGCCGGTGGAACAGGTCCGGCTCGATCTGGCCTGGCCGCGCGATCCGGGCCAGCGCGCCCGCGCCCTCGACTCGTTGCTCGTCGACGGCCTCGTCGAACAGACCGCTGACGGGCTGTTCGCCTTGGCGGGCGAGGGCAGCGCCTCCTGAGCCGCGCCCGCCGGCCCTAGGCACTCCCGCCAGCCGAGGCCGGCACTCCTGAACCGCACCCCCGCTGGCCCGATACACCCCCTCCGGCAGCGGGCGGCGCTTCACTGAATCGCGCCCCGGCTGAGCCGAGCACTCCCTCCGGCAGCGAGAACGGTGCGACTAGCCGAGCACGCGACGCAAGAACCGCTCGACCTCGGCGCGGTAGGCGTCGGGCTGGTCGTCGTGCACGAGATGTGCTGCGCCCGAGACGATCACGTGACGCGCATCGGGATGCGTGGCGGCCATCCGCGCCATCTGGCCGGGCGGGGTGATGGTGTGCTCGCCCTCCAGCAGCAGCGCGGGCACGCGCAGGGCCTGCCACTGCGACCAGAAGTCGCGGGTCCCCCATTCCTCCGAAATATCGCGGAACGTCTCGACCGAACCGTGTAGCCGGTAGCCGTCCGGCCCGTGCTCGAAGGAGTTCAGGAAGTACCGCCCGGCCACCGGTCCGAAGAACGCGAGCACGGCGTCCTCGTCCGGAAACGGCTGCGGCCAGGCCTCGATCATGGCGGCCCAGTCCGCGGCGGTCCGGCCGGTGAAATCCGGCGCGATGTCCTCCACCACCAGCGCGCGGACCCGTTCGGGATGGGCCGCGGCGAACACCCACCCGTGCAGCGCCCCCATCGAATGCCCGATCACGATCATCGGTTCGGCGATGCCCGCGGTCGCGGCGGCCAGATCGGCGACGAACGCCTCGGTGGTCAGCTCGGCCGGGGCCGGCCTGCCGTGGCCCGCGGCGTCGAAGGTGAACACGTGGCCGTAGCCGCGCAGCCAGTCCAGTTGGTCGCGCCAGGTCCGGGCACTGCCCATCAACCCGTGCAACAGCAGAATCGGGACGCCCGCGCCACCTTCGTCGTGCAACACGCTCCAGATTGTGCCGTGCCGCCTCGCGCGCGGCCCCGAGCAGGCTCATCCCCGGCCCGCCCGCGCGGGTCGTATTGTCGAGCCCATGGCTGTTGTGAAGATCAACGCGATCGAGGTTCCCGAGGGCGCGGGCCCCGAGTTGGAGAAGCGGTTCGCCCACCGCGCGCACGCGGTCGAGGGCTCGCCGGGCTTCCTCGGCTTCCAGCTGCTGCGGCCGGTGGCCGGCGAGAACCGGTACTTCGTTGTCACCCAGTGGGATTCGGAAGAGTCCTTCGCGGCGTGGCGGGACGGACCCGCCCGCGAGGCGCACGCCGGCGAGCGCCAGAAGCCGGTCTCCACCGGTGCGTCGCTGCTGGAATTCGAGGTTGTGCTCGACGTCGCGGGCAAGCCCGCCATCTGAGCAAGGCCCAGTTCGGGGCCATAGCGACTCGCCCGAGGCCGGGGCGCGGTCGTCGCTGGTCGTGTTGACGGCGGCCGCCTCCAGGTGTCACAGTTCGAATGACAAAACGCGAGGGTGATGCGGTAATTCCGGTGTGATTCCGGAGCGGTCGCGCCACTGTGTTCCATGCACCGGGTCATCGGGTGCCGGAAAGCCAGACACCGGCACCTTCGCGCCGACCACTCGACGGGACGCGGAAAAGCGCAGGCGGACACTGTCCGATCCGGCGCATCCCCAAGGAGGACTCGCATGGCTATCGCGCATTCGCCGAGCCGGGCACACGATTCACTGGCCACTGTGCTCGTCACAGTCGGTGTCGTTCTTCTCGCACTGCTCACGCTCTACCTGGTCGGTTTCGATCAGGGTGTCATCTCGCGCAGCGGGATGTATCTGCACGAGTTGATGCACGACGGACGCCACCTGCTGGGGCTTCCGTGCCACTGAACTCCCCCGCTGCTTCTCCCCTCACCGGTTCCCTGAAATCCCTGCTGCTGCGTGGCCTGCTGGCCGGTCTCATCGCCGGCCTGCTCGCCGCCACGGTGGGTTACTTCGTCGGCGAACCCAAGGTCGAGGCGGCCATCGCCATCGAGGAGGCCGCTGCCGAACCGTCCGCCGAGCACTCGCACGGCGCCGAACCGGAAGCCACCGGCGGACATTCGCACGGCGACGAGGAAGAAGCACTGGTCAGCCGCACCGGGCAGAAGGCGGGCCAGTTCCTGGCGCTCGGCCTGGCCGGGCTCGCGCTCGGCGCGATCTTCGCCTCGGTCGCGCACTTCGCGCGGCGCTACACCACCCTCGGCGGGCCGGCGCTCGCGCTCGGCCTCGGACTCGGCGGCTGGGCCGCGATCGTCGCGGTGCCGTTCTTCAAATATCCGGCGAATCCGCCCGCGGTCGGTGATCCGGACACGATCAACGAACGCACCCTGCTGTGGGTGGCCGCCGTGGCGCTCGGCTTCGTTGCCGTCGGCGCTGCCGTCTACGCCTACAAGCTGTTGCGGGCGCAGCCGGGCACGCTGCGACTGATCGGCGGGCTCGCCGTCTTCGTGTTGATCACCGCGCTGGGCTACATCCTGTTGCCCGGTATCGATGAGGTGAAGGCGGACTTCCCGGCCAGTCTGCTGTGGCAATTCCGGGTGGCCTCGCTCGCCGAGACGGCAACGCTGTGGGCCTGCCTGGCCCTCGGCTTCGCCGCGCTCACCGAATTCGCCTCGCGCACTGATACTCCGGTACGAGAGCAGGTCGCTACCGCGGGCTGATCCGCAGCGGGAGAACGCAGGGCAGTGTCGGTGTCATGACCGGCACTGCCTTTTCCGTTTGGCCAGCACACCTGCGTTCGGATGCTCCCACCACGCCGCCGCGCCCCGTGCGCGTCGCCTTCGTCGGCCTCGCCACCGCCCTGCTCGCCGGGGTCGGCGAGGGAATCCTGCGCGCCGCACTGATTGTGGAGCGAAACGAGGCCGACGTCGCGGGCGTCACGTCCGGTCTGGCCGTGCGCTTGGCGATCTATCTCGTCGTGCTCCTGGTCGCCATCCGAATGTCGGCCGGCGCCCGCTGGGCCCGGCTGGTGCTGACCTTCGGCATCGGCGTGGTCGGCTTGGCCTCGCTGATCATCGAACCGCTCGCGGCACTGCTGTCCGCGGACCGGTTCGGCGATCTCTTCGATCACCTCGGCGCGGAATCGGTGGTGATCGGACTGCTCCGCGCGATCCATGTGGTGGCGGTTCTGGTCGCCATTCCGGCGATGTATCACCCGGCCGCCCGCCGCTACTTCGCTCGCTCCGGCGGATAACCGTTGGGACAGCACACGACTGCCCCGGTTCGGCGGTACCGAACCGGGGCAGTCGCGCGTTCTCAGGCCAGAGCGGCGTCGAGGGTGATGTGGTCGACGCCCGCCAGCGCCTTGCTCACCGGGCAGCCCGCCTTGGCGGCCTCGGCCGCGGCGGCGAACGCGTCGGCGTCGATGCCGGAGACCTTGCCGCGCACGGTCAGCTTGATGCCGCTGATCCGGAAGCCGCCGGCCGGGTCGGGGCCGAGGGTGACGTCGGCGGAGACGTCCAGGCTCTCCGGGGTGCCGCCCGCATTGCCGATCTGGGCCGACAGCGCCATCGCGTAGCAGGACGAGTGCGCCGCCGCGATGAGCTCCTCCGGGCTGGTGGTGCCGTCGGCCTCCTCGGCGGAACGCTTCGGGAACGACACGTCGTACTTGCCGACGCCCGAGCTGGTCAGCTCGACCTGTCCCGAGCCTTCCTGCAGAGAGCCGGTCCAGGCAGTACGCGCGCTACGTGTAGGCATCACGGTCCTTTCGGTGAATTCTGATCGATTCCGATGCGGCACCGAGCCTAGCCAGTCCGCCCCGCCGCGTCTTCAGGTCCGACTCGAGCGCCACCGACGCAGGGCCGAGGAATGGCGGTTCCGTGCCGGATATGCCGAGACCGCGCCAAATCGGTTGCCGCACCGAGCCATTGACCTCACTCCGGATTGGCGATCCGGGCCAGGACGATCCCGCCGATGATCATCGACAGCGCCAGAGCGCGTCCCGCGCTGAACGGGTCCTTGTGCACCACGACGCCCAGCCCGATGGCCCCGACCGCGCCGATGCCGGTGAACACGGCGTACGCGGTGCCGACCGGCAGCGTCTGCATGGCGCGCGAGAGCAGGTAGACGGCGGTCGCGCCGAGCACGAAGCAGAGCACGGTCGGCACCAGGCGGGTGAAATTCTCCGTCGGTTTGATGCTCTGCGACCAGACGATCTCGACCAGTCCGGCGAGACCGAGGACGACCCAGTTCATGTCAGTACTCCTTTGCCAGATCACGCGCCGCCTCGAGGGCCCTGGCGTAGGACTGCTCGTGCTTGTCGCGCAGGTGGGCCAGCGCCGGATCCTGGCGCGCGTTGGCCAGTTCGGCGTTGACGAAAACCGTGTCGTGCACGGCGAAATGGCCCGCGAAGAAGTCGCGCAGGAAGCGCTCCTGATAGTCGTAGGCGGCTTTGGGCGCACCCGGCACGTAGCTGCCGCCGCGCGCGGTGGTCACCACGAAACGGCGGTGGCCCAACGACATTCGCGGGAAGGTCACCTGGTCCAGCCAGGCCTTGAGCGAAGCGGGAATCGAGTAGTTGTACATCGGGGTGCCGATCAGGATCACATCCGCCGCGAGCACCTCGGCCAGCAGCGGCCGCACGATCTCCCATGCCGCAGCCTGCGCGGGCGAGCGCACCAGATCGCCCAGGGTATAGAGATCGGTGCTCGCCTGCGCCAGCACCAGATCGCACAGCTCGGTCCACGCCTCGTCGATGAACGGGACCGGCTGGGCCGCCAGGTCCCGGTAGCGGTACTCGCCGTGCGGGTGCTGCGCCTGCCATGCGGCGGCGAACGCGGCGCTGACCTCCCGGCTGATCGAACGGGTGCGCGCGCTCGCGTCCAGGTGCAACAAGCTGCTCATTTTCGGACCTCACTCTGTGCTCTCGGCACCTGCCGGAACTTAAGTGGACGTTATGTCCACTTGCTGACGAGATCGACTGTACCGACAACTGGACATGCTGTCCACTTTTTCGGAAATCGAGTACAGTCGGCAGCATGACCAGCCATCCGGACCTGCTCAGCGGGCAAGCGGCCGCCGCGCCACCCGAGCGCGCGGACGCCGCCCGCAATCGGGCCAAGGTGCTCGCCGCGGCGGCGGAGCTGTTCGCCACCCGCGACCCGCGCACGGTGACCATGGACGACATCGCGAAGGCGGCCGGCGTCGGCCGCGGCACGCTGTATCGGCGGTACCCGGACCGGAATTCGATCGCGGTCGCCCTGCTCGACGAGCACGAAAGGGCGTTGCAGGAGCAGCTGATCGGGGGCGCGCCGCCGCTGGGGCCGGGTGCACCGCCCGCCGAACGGCTGGCCGCGTTCTACGCCGCGATGGTCGACCTGCTGGACGCGCACGCGGATCTCGTGCTCGGCGCGGAGACCGGCGGGGCACGCTTCGCGACCGGGGCGTACGGATTCTGGTCCGCGCATGTGCGAGCCCTGTTGCGGGAGGCGGGGATTCGGGAGCCCGACGCACTGATCGATCCGCTGCTGGCGCCGCTGTCGGCCGAGGTGTTCCAGCAGCAGCGCGGTCGTGGCCTCAGCTCCGCGCGGATCGCGCAAGCGCTGTCCCGGCTCGCGCACGCCGTACTGCGCAACGCGGACGACTGAGCTGTACCGCCACAGCGCTGCACCGCCGCGACGACGAAAGCCGTTGGCGGCCAGTCCGCCAACGGCTTTCGGCTCGGGCGATCACACCAGGTCGCGCCTGCGCATCGAATACACCGTTCCCGCCACGAACAGCGCGATATAGATCGCCAGCACGATCAGCGCTTCGGTGCGGGACAGGATGTCGAGCACGCCGGGCGTCCCGGCCCCGACCGTCCGCATCGCGCCGGCCAGCGAGCCGGCGGCGGTCCCGGGCAGGTGATCGGTGAGCACCGCGATCGGCGCGAAGATGCCTGCCACCCCGCGAAGCAGGTTCTCCACCACCAGTACCCACACCAGCCCGAGACCGACCGCGAGCGCGGGTCCGCGCGCGAGAGCCCCGATCAACGCGCCCGCCAGCGTCCACATCCCGAGAATCACGACACCGGTGAGCACACCGAGCGCCGACTGCCGCAACGAAGGCAGCGCGAGCGACTGCCCCTGGGTCGCACCGATCAGCGACGCCACCCCGATGTCCACCACGAACGCGGTGAGCACCAGCGCGAGCACCACCACCAGCAGGCCCACCAGCACGCCGCCCACCACGTCGATCCGCGACGGCCCCTGGGTGAAAACGGTTTTCCAAGTCCCCCAGCCATATCCGCTACCGGTGCTCAGCGCGCCGAGCACCAGCATCAGCGCACCACCGAACATCGCCATGCCCTGGGTGAAGACGCCGGGCACCGCGGCGGGCAGCATCTGTTGCAGCAGTAGGTCTCTCGGCAGTCCGTTCGACATCCGGCCGGACTCGCCCGAGGTATAGGCGAGGTAGTTGAACAGGTACGAGAATGTCAGATTCAACAGAATCCAGGTGCCGAGGATGATCCAGAACGCAGGCCACTTCCGCAGCCGCAGCGCCTCGGCCCGCGTGCTCGAAATCAGGTCTTTCATCGTCAGTCTCCGCTCGTCATCTCGAAAAACACTTCCTCCAGCGACTTTTCGTCGCGTCGCAGTTCCAGCAGGTCGGCGCCCGCCTCGATCACCGCACGCGCCACGGCGGGCGCGGTGCCGTCGACGCCCTCGATCCGGATGCCGCTCGCGGTGAGGATCGCGGCCCGCTCGCCGACCACGCCGCGCACGGCGGGGAACGCCACTTCCATCGGCGCGGCGCGCAGCAGAAGCGATGAGGCGCCGCGTAATTCGGCCACGGTGGATTCGACGAGCAGCTTGCCGTGCGAGATCACCCCGACCCGATCGCAGATCTCCTGCACCTCGCTGAGCATGTGACTCGACAGCAGCACGGTGTGGCCGTCACCGGCCAGCGCGGTGATCAGTTCACGCATCTCGGCCATGCCCTGCGGGTCGAGGCCGTTGGTCGGCTCGTCCAGGATCAGCAGATCCGGCCGGCCGAGCAGGGCGGCGCCGACGCCGAGCCGTTGCTTCATGCCGAGGGAGTAGGTGCGGAATTTGTCGTCCGCGCGGTCGGCCAGTCCGACTCGGTCCAGCGCGTCCTCGACGTCGTCGCGGCCCAGACCGCGGTATTTCGCCAGCATCCGCAGGTTGTCCCGGCCGGAGAGGTACGGGTAGAAGCCGGGCCCTTCGATGAGCACACCGATTCGGCGCACCACTGCCGGCGCACCGGGTGCGTGCCCGGCCACGGTCGCGGTACCCGCGCTCGGCTGGATCAGCCCGACCAGCATGCGCAGCGTGGTCGTCTTGCCCGCGCCGTTCGGCCCGAGGAACCCGTAGATCTCGCCGGCCGCCACGCGCATGCGCACGCCGTCGACGGCGATATGTTCGCCGTAGCGTTTGGTCAGCCCGTCGGTGACCACGATCGAATCTTTCATGCCACTGAGCATTCGCCGTACCCGCGGTCCAGCACATCCGTCCCGCGGCGACGTCGCGGGTACGTAAGCCGCACTACGCTGCTGCCTTACCTGAGCAATACGTAGCGAGGCGGACGCCGTTCGGCCGACGAGCCGAATAGGCTGCTGCGGGTGAGGACAAGCATGACGGGTCGAGGCTCACTGGGCTGGGATTGGGGTGTGGCGCTCGTCGTCGCCGCGCTCCAGATCGTCGGCGGCACGTTCGCGAATCTGAGAATCGGCGAGAATTCGCTCGGGGTAATCGGTTACGCGCTACTACTCGCCGGACCCGTCGCGCTGATCTGGCGGCGCGCCCACCCGGTGCCGGTGCTGCTGATCGCGCTCGGCGCCTGCATCGCCTACCTGTCGCTCGGGTACGGCTACGGGCCGATCTTCCTGTCGCTGATCATCGCGTTCCTCACCGCCGGCAGCACCGGATCACGCTGGTGGACCTACCCCTTGGTGCCGCTCGGCTACCTGGTGCTGGTCTGGCCGGTGCCCGAACTGTTCGGGCGCGGCGCCAACGTCTGGCAGATCTTCGCGCTGATGGCGTGGCTGGTCGTGCTGCTGTGCGCGGTCGAGGGGATCCGGCAGCGCAATGCCGTCCTGATCGCGCGCAGACAACGCGCCGAGGCCGCCCGGCGCGACGAGGAGGCGCAACGGGAGCGGCGAGCCAGCGAGGAGCGGCTCGCGATCGCCCGTGAGCTGCACGACGTACTGGCACACAGTCTTTCGCTGATCAATGTGCAGTCGTCGGTGGCGCTGGAGCTGTTCGACCGGAAGCCGGAACAGGCCGCCACAGCGCTCGACGCGATCAAGACGGCTAGCAGGGACGCGCTGGCCGAAGTGCACACGCTGCTGCACTCGATTCGGTCCGGCGGTCCGGTCGCAGGCGAATCCGACACCGAGGCAGCCGAATTCACCGAAGAGCCGCCCGCAACGCACCGGCGGCGGCCGGGCCGCGGCTGGACCGCCCGCAATTCCGGTGGTGCCGGGCGGGTTCCGACCGAAGAGCAGGAATCCGGCGGTGCGAGCAGGGAATCGGAGGCCGAAGCGCCGCGGCCCGCTGCTCCTCGTACCCCGGCACCGAGCATCGGCGACCTGGACACGCTGCTGCAGCGGGCGCGCGCGGCGGGGCTCGCAGTGGACACCAAGATCATCGGAACGCCGCAGCAACTGCCCAGCGTGATCGACGTGGCGGGCGCGCGGATCATCCAGGAGTCGCTGACGAACGTGGTGCGTCACGCGCCGGGCGCGCAGGCCTCGGTGACCGTGCGGTACGCGGCGCAATCGGTCGACATCACCGTCGACAATTCCCGGCCCGCCTCGGCCACCCCGAAATCGGGCACCGGCGGCGGCAACGGCATCCTCGGCATGCGCGAGCGCACCCACGCACTCGGCGGTGCGCTCACCGCGGGTCCCCGCCCGAGCGGCGGCTTCCGCGTCGCAGCCCGCCTGCCCTTGCAACCGATGGAACCGAGCGAGCGAAAGCCACCCGTCTCCCGCCCGGAAGACACCATCCGCCTCGACAACGTCCGCCCGATCCGCCCCGGCGACCGCACCGCCGGTCACCCGAGCGCAGACGAGGTGCGCCCGTGAGCGAGTGCCGTACGCATAGTGGAGCTGAGCACCAGCAAGGCACGGCCATGAGCGAACGCTGCCGACGAATCACCCGCCACGCGCACGGCGGAACCGAATGCCAGCGGGTGGAGCCATGAGCGAACACCGCGAACGAATCACGTGCCGGAGTGCCATGCGCATCACGGCACCGAGCACCGGCGCGGGGGAACCGTGAGCATTCGGGTCGTGGTGGCCGATGACCAGGCGCTGGTGCGTGGCGGGTTCGTGGCGCTGCTCGCCGCGCAGGACGGGATCGAGGTGGTGGGCGAGGCGGACAACGGCGAACAGGCGGTGCGGATGACTCGCAGCCTGACGCCCGACGTAGTGCTGATGGATATCCGGATGCCGATCCTGGACGGTCTGGCCGCGACCCGCATGATCGCCGAGGATCCCCAGCTCGCCGCGGTGCGGGTGGTGGTGCTGACCACCTTCGAGCTGGACGAGTACGTCTTCGAGGCGATGCGCGCCGGCGCGACCGGCTTCCTGGTGAAGCACACCGAGCCGGCCGACCTGGTCCGGGCGGTGCGGGTGGTGGCGGCCGGGGACGCGCTGCTCTCCCCCGGCGTCACCCGCCGGTTGATCGCCGAATTCTCCGCGCACGCGAAAACCCCGCCGCCCGCGACACTTTCCGAACTCACCGAACGCGAGCGCGAGGTGATGGTGCTGGTCGCGGAGGGCCTCACCAACGCCGAGATCGGCGCGCGACTGTTCATGAGCCCCGCCACCGCGCGCACGCACGTCAGCCGGATCCTGATGAAACTCGGCGCCCGCGACCGCACCCAGCTGGTGGTCATGGCCTACGAGTCCGGCTTGGTCCGGCCGGGCTGGCAGTAGGCGCACCGCTCAGCTGCCCGGGTTCGCCTCCTGCCGTTCGGCCTCGGTGAAGCCGCGCCCCGGTGCGCCCGGCGCGCTCTGCAACCGCGCGGAGTAGCGGGACGCGGAGCGGAAGACGGCCGAAACACCCTGCGGTGCAGCCGCGTAGGTGATCGAGGAGCCGGGATCGAAGCCCATGCCGGTGCCGATCTCGACCGCGTCCATATTGGCGCCGAGGAACAGGAACTCCCAGCTGTACACCTCGCGCTGCTGCACGATCAGCGATTTCACCGCCGCGTGCGACCATTCCCGGCTGGAATTCTCGTGACCGTCGGTGAGCACGACCACGATGACCGTGCCCGGCCGTTGCTCTTGCGGGCGCTTGGACAACTCGCTGCCGATATCGGTCACCAGCTTGCCGACCGCGTCGTAGAGCGCGGTCATCCCGCGAGGTTGCAACTGCAGCGGCGGGACCTCGGCGAGCGGCTTGTTCGCGTAGAGGCATTCGTATTCGGTGTCGAACTGCGCGAGGGTCACCTCGATCGTCTTCGGCACTTCGCGCTGCTGCTCGAGGAACGCGGCGAAACCGCCCTCGGTGTCGGTCTTGATCGACTGCATCGAACCGGAGCGGTCCAGCAAGACGGCGATCAAGGTCAGATCTGGATTTGTCATACGCACCCCCGCGGTCGGTGTCTCGAACCCCATCCAACGTACGCCGATCCGCTCGTACACCGCGCGAGTCGGGCGCGGCGGCGTCCGCAGCCGGCAATCATCGAGCAGCCTTAGCGCCGCGACCCGCCTGGCGCTGTGGCAAACCTGGAGCACTACCCGCATCGGCCGCGATCGCGTACGCACGCAGGCGTATATCGACCGGCGATGCGCGGCCGATGTCACGGTATGGTCTCCCGGCGCAGGCTTGTCGCATGAAATTCGCCATCGTCCTCGTCCCGCGCTCCGGCACCGAGTGGGTCCGGTCCGTGCGAGCCGCCGAACGGCAGGGCTACGCGACGATCCTGCTGCCCGACACGCTCGACACCCCGTCGCCGTTCCCGGCCCTGGCCGCCGCGGCCGCGGTCACCAGCACCATCCGGTTGCGCCCGAACGTGCTCGCCGGGCCACTGCGCAACTCCGCCGCTACCGTCCGGGAAACAGCAGCGCTGCAACTGCTTTCGGATGGCCGCTTCGAACTCGGCATCGGTTCCGGACGGCCCGGCGCAAGCGCCGAAGCCGAACAGCTCGGCCTGCCTTGGGGATCCGCGGCGGCGCGGCGCGCGCAGTTGGCCGACACGGTGGCCGCGGTCCGCGCGGCGGTCGATCCCGCACCGCCGGTCACCGTGGCCGCCAGTGGCCCCCGGATGCTGGCCGCCGCAGGGAGATCGCGGACGCCTTCGCACCGATGCTCACCCACCGGTCGCTTTAGGGCGGAGACGCGAAAAGGCCCGCCTCCCGGAGGAGGCGGGCCTTTCGTAGCGCTCTTACTCGCCGACGGCTTCCGCGGAACCTTCGGTCGCGCCGGTCAGCACGACCTCGGGCTTGTCCTCGGTCTTGTCGCCCTTGGTCAGCTTCGCCTTACCGGTGAAGGTGAACTTGGCGTCCTCGCCGGAGCCTTCGCCGTCCCAGCCTTCGACGTCGACCACGATGGTCTGGCCGGGGCCGATCTCGCCGAAGAGGATCTTCTCGGAGAGCTGGTCCTCGATCTCGCGCTGGATGGTGCGACGCAGCGGCCGGGCACCGAGCACGGGGTCGAAGCCGCGCTTGGCCAGCAGCGCCTTGCCCTGCGGAGCCAGCTCGATCTCCATGTCCTTGTTCTTCAGCTGCT
>NZ_BAUA01000100.1 GCF_000710915.1 Nocardia brasiliensis IFM 10847 | reverse complement strand
TGCACGCCGACGTGGTGCACGCCCTGCGCAAA
This sequence comes from Nocardia brasiliensis IFM 10847, assembly GCF_000710915.1. Classification (GTDB taxonomy): domain Bacteria; phylum Actinomycetota; class Actinomycetes; order Mycobacteriales; family Mycobacteriaceae; genus Nocardia; species Nocardia brasiliensis_A. The sequence goes on along the minus strand of NZ_BAUA01000100.1, from coordinate 78,561 downwards.
TAGCCCGCGGGTTTCCGGTCCGCTCGGCCGGGTATGTCGGCGCTGAACGCCAGGTGAGCACGGTCGAACGGCCGTGCCCGACAGTGCCGAGGAGGTAGCCGTGCAGCTCGGATACAAGTTGGCCGCGGAGGCATTCGGGCCGAAAGAACTGATACGCCAAGCGATTCGGGCGGAGTCGGCGGGATTCGACTTCGTCGAGATCAGCGATCACTACCACCCGTGGCTGGACGAGCAGGGCCATTCCCCGTTCGCCTGGACCGTGCTCGGCGCGATCGCCGCACAGACCGAACGGATCGGCCTGGCCACCGGCGTGACCTGCCCGACGGTGCGCTACCACCCGGCGATCATCGCGCAGGCCGCGGCGACGCTGGCGCTGGTCTCCGACGGCCGGTTCACGCTGGGCGTCGGCTCCGGTGAGCGGTTGAACGAGCATGTGGTCGCCCGCGAGTTCCCGGATGCCCGGATCCGGCAGGAAATGTTGCGCGAGGCACTGGAGATCATCCGGCTGCTGTGGCGCGGCGGCTATCAGTCCTATGACGGGCGTTACCTGTCGCTGTCGGACGCGCGGGTCTTCGATCTGCCCGAGCAACTGCCCGCGATCGCGGTCGCGGCCAGCGGGCCACCGTCGGCCCGGATCGCCGCCGAACTCGGCGACGGCCTGTTCGCCACCGAGCCGAAGTCGGAGATCATCAGGCACTATCGCGACAGCGGCGGAGACGGCCCCCGCTACGCCGAGGTGCCCATGGCGTGGGCCCTCGACGAGTCGACCGCGGCGAAGGCGGTGCTGGAGACCAGCCGCTGGGCGCTCACCGGCTGGAAGGTGATGAGCGAACTGCCCAACCCGGTGAATTTCGACGCCGCCTCCCGCACCGTGCGCGAGGACGACGTGCTGGCGCAATTCGCCTGTGGCCCAGACCCTTCCCGCTACGTCGAGGTCGCTCAGCAGTACGTCGACGCGGGTTTCGACCGCCTGGTCATGCAGAACGCGGGACCGGACCCGGACGGCTTCATCGATTTCTTCCAGCAGGAACTCGAGCCCCGGCTGCGCACGCTCGAGCCGTCGTGATCAGTCCGGCGTGTTCCACGGGGTGAGTACCATTTTGCCGCGCACGCCGCCGGATTCGCTGAGCCGGTGCACTTGCGCGGCTTCCCCCAGCGGCAGCACTTGGTCGACCGTCGCATTCAGGTGACCACGGTCGACCAGCGTCGCGATCTCGCGCAGCGTCTGTGCCGACGGAGTGACGTAGAAACGCTCGGACCGCGGCGCGTCCGAGCCGAGGCAATCGATTCAGCGCCCGTCCGGACGTAGGACACGCAGGGAGCGGGATCCGTATTCACCGCCGACGAGGTCGATCTCACCGGTCACCTCCGTGAAATCGACTGCGGTGTAATCGATCAGCTCCGTCGCACCCAGTTCGCGCAGATATTCGTGCCGGGCCGCGCGGGCGGTGCCGAGCACGTGCACGCCGACATGCCGTCAATTCTCCACCGTTGTTTCGATTGGGCAGAGTTCCACCGAATGGTCTTGATGGACACCACATTCGAGCGGCGTGAAATCCATACCCACCGAAAGCTGTCCGGGGCCTTGTCGTCCTGCAAGACCCTTGCCGTCGGATCGTCGAAATGACGCCTTCGAAGCTCGACGCACGCGCCGATCGCACACCGCGCAGACGCCGGGCGCAGGCCGCTGATCTGCACGAACGGTCGTTTGGTGCGACTTTCGGCGGGTTTGGCGGCCGCCGAGGCGGGTAGGCAACGTAGAGAGGGGCATGGTCCGGTTACGACTGGACTACGGCCGGGATCGATTCGTAGACCGAGTTGATCATGAGGCCTAAAATTGCATTCTTGCCTACCCATATCTCGTAAGGGGTGGAGCCATGAGAAATGTGCTCCGGTATCTGTTCTTGATGATCTTGGTCGCGGCAATGGCCATCTGGTGGTCCGGCACCGCGACGGCCGGTATGGCCGGTACGGCGACAGCGAATCCGATCGAACTGATCGGGCCGTCCGACGGGCAGGTGGTGGGCGTCGCCCACCCGGTCACCATCCGGTTCGCGCAACCGGTCGCCGACCGGGCCGCCGCGGAACGCACCGTCGATATCAGGGCCACCGATCCGCTGCCCGGCACCTTCGCGTGGACGACCGACCGGGAGGTCGTCTGGACGCCGACCGGATATCTGCCCGCCAGCGCCCGCATCAGCGTCGGCGTCGGCCAGGCCCGCACCGAATTCCGTACCAACGTAGGCGTTTACGGTGACGCCGACATGTCCGCCCACACCTTCACGCTGACCGTCGGCGGCGAGTCCAGGACGATGCCCGCCTCGATGGGCAAACCCGGCTTCGAGACGCCGTCCGGCCGGTTCCCGGTGCTGGAGAAGGCACGCTCGGTCGTGTTCGACTCCAGGACCATCGGCATCCCGCTGAGTTCGCCCGAGGGCTACGTGATCAACGGGGAGTACGCCGAGCGCCTGACCTGGGGCGGGGTGTACATCCACTCGGCGCCGTGGTCGGTGGAGCAGCAGGGCAACTCGAACGTGAGCCACGGCTGTATCAACCTGGCCCCCGACGACGCCGCATGGGTCTACTACACCATCAGCATCGGCGATCCGGTCACCACACACTGGTGAGCGACCGCCACCGTCACCGCACGCGCGTGCGGTGACGGCAGCAGCAAGGCTGTGACGGGCGCCACCCGGTACTACGGCTCCGATTCGTGCCATGATCGAGCAAATGGGACACAAGGTCTCTTTCGATGGCATCAGGAGCTGACGGATGGCACCACGTTCGGACATCGAATTCCGTTCGCATGGAACGACACTGCGCGGCTGGCTCTATCGACCGGAGACCGGGGACGGTGACGTCCCCTTGGTCGTGCTGGCACACGGGCTCGGCGCGGTGAAGGAGATGCGCCTGGACGCCTTTGCCGCACATTTCGCCGCCGCCGGCATCGCCGCCCTGGTCTTCGACTATCGGCATTTCGGCGCGAGCGACGGTACGCCGCGTCAACTGCTGAGCATCAGCCGCCAGTTGGCGGACTGGTCGGCGGCCATCGACTACGCGAGCAGTCTCGACGGGATCGATCCGTCCCGAATCGCCTTGTTCGGCACCTCTTTCAGCGGTGGACACGTGCTGCAGGTGGCGGCGCGGGACCAGCGCGTCGCGGCGGTCGTCTCGCAGTGCCCGTTCACCGACGGACCGACCTCGGCGACGACCGTCGGGCTGCGGCCGCTGCTGGGCATCGCGGTCCGGGCCGGCCTGGACGTCGGCGCGGCCGTGCTGCGCCGCGCGCCGGTCACCGTCCCGCTGACCGGCGCGCCCGGCACGACGGCCCTGATGAACGCGCCGGACGCCGCCCCCGGCTACACCGGCCTGGTGCCTGCCGAGTTCACCCACCACGATGCGATCGCCGCGCGGATCGGACTCACCCTTCCCCTGTACCGGCCCGGCCGCGCTCTGCGCAAAATCGCCTGCCCGGTCTTCCTCGGCGTCTGCCTGACCGACAGCGTGGCGCCGCCCGGCCGCACCCTGCGCTATGCCGCGGCCGCCGGGCCGAACGTCGAGGTGCACGAGTATCAGGCGGGCCACTTCGACATCTACGTGTCGCCGGATTTCGACCAGGTGGTGGCCGACGAAACCGCGTTCCTGGTCGAGCATCTCCGGGTGCCCCGGACCTCGGCCTGACCGCTCACGCCGCGGCGGGCAGCACCTCGTTACGGGAAACCAAAGCCGCGTAACGGTTTTCGCGTGCCATGAGTTCGTCGTGGGTGCCGCTCTCCACGACGCGCCCGTGATCGAGCACGACGATCTGATCGGCGTCGCGGATAGTGGACAAGCGGTGCGCGATGGTGATCGTGGTGCGGCCGGCCGAGAGCGCGTCGATGGCCTGCTGCACCTGCCGCTCGGTGCGGGTGTCCAGGGCGCTGGTCGCCTCGTCGAGCACCAGGATCGGCGGATCGCGCAGGATCGCGCGAGCCACCGCCAGCCGCTGCTTCTCGCCCCCGGAGAATCGGTAACCGCGCTCGCCCACCATGGTGGCGTAACCCTCGGGCAGGCTCATGATGTGGTCGTGGATCTGCGCGGCGCGCGCGGCGTCGTGCAGTTCCTGTTCTGTCGCATCGGGTTTCGCGAACCGCAGGTTGTCCGCGACCGAGGCGTGGAACAGGTAGGTCTCCTGTGCGACCACGCCGACCGCGCCGGCCAGATCGGCGAAGGACAGCTCGCGCACGTCTTTTCCGTCGATCGTGATCCGTCCGGAACTCACGTCGTAGAGCCGCGCCACAAGGTAGCCGAGTGTGGTCTTGCCGGAACCGGTTTCGCCGACGACGGCCAGGCTCGTCCCGGCCGGCACGCTGATGTCGATATCGCGCAACACCTCTCGATCACCCGCCGCGTAGGCGAACCCGACGTGTTCGAAGCGCACCGCGCCGGTCACCGGACCGAGCGGGACCGGCCGCGCGGGTTCGGCGATATCCGGCTTCAGATCGAGGTATTCGAAGATGCGGCCGAACAACGCGAGCGAACTCTGCACCTCGACGCCGGTGGAGAGCAACTGCACCATCGGGCGCAGCAGCGTGGTCTGCAAGGTGGTGAACGCGACCAGCGTGCCGATCGACACCAGCGGCTTGCCCGCCGTGACGGTCAGCCCCGCCGCCCAGTAGATCACCGCGGGCATCGCCGACATGACGATCGTGATGGTCGACTGCCGCCACCGCCCCGCCATGCTCGCGCGGATCTCCAGATCGACCAGCCCGCGCGATTCGCGCGCGAAACCGTCCACCAGCGCGGGCGAGCGGCCCATCGTGCGGCCGAGCAGGATCCCGCTCACCGAGAGCGACTCCTCCACGATCGCCGACATGCCCGCCAGTTTCTGCTGGCGCTGGGCGGTGATCTTGCGGCGCTCGTTGCCGACCCGGCGGCTCACCCAGACGAAGAACGGCAGCATGACCAGTGAGACCAGCGTGAGCCGCCAGTCCAGCACGATCATGGCGACGATCGCGGCCAGCACCGTGGTGAAGTTCGAGACCAGCGAGGTCGCGGTGGAGGTGACGGTGGACTGCATGCCGCCGATATCGTTGGCGATGCGCGACTGCACCTCCCCGGTGCGCGTTCGAGTGAAGAAGGACAACGGCATTCGCTGCAACTGCGCGTACACCGCCGAGCGCAGATCGTGCATCACGTCCTGGCCGACAGTGGTCGAGATGTAGGTCTGCAAGACGCCGAACACACTGGTCAGCGCCGCGACCGCGACCATGCCCGCCGCGAGCAGGGTGAGCAGGCCGGTGCGCCCGTGCGGCAGTGCGTCGTCGAGCACCGCGCGCAGCATGAACGGCGAGGCCAGCGCGACGACCGAGGACAGACCGACGAGTGCGGCGACCGCGGCCAAGCGGGCCCGGTAGGGGTGGAACAGCCGGACGATCCGGCGAAGCTGAGCTGGGGGCTGCACAGGCGGCTCCTTCCGAGGAACTACGTCATGAAACTGAGCATGGCTCATAATTGTTCCCGAAACAATGAGTTATGCTCAGAATCATGGAGACCGCCGAGACCGACCTCCCCGAACTGTTCCTGCGGGCGGCCAAACGCATCCGCCGCAATCAGTCGTCCCGGCTCGCTCCACTCGGCCTCACCCCCGCGCAGGCCCGCGCCCTGCGGATCATCGGCCACCAGCAAGAGCCGCTGCGGATGACCGCACTGGCCGACCGGCTCGGCATCGTGCCCCGCTCGGCGACCTCCGTCGTCGACGCGCTCAGCGCCGCAGGTCTCGTGCACCGCACAACCGATCCGGCCAGCCGCCGCGCCACCCTCGTCACGCTCACCGACACCGGTCGCGCCACCCTCGGTCGCATGGCCGAAGCACGTCGCGAAGCCGCCGAAGAACTCTTCGCGACCCTCACCGCCGAGCAGCGCGAAACCCTGCGCACGCTGTTGGCGGCTTTGGACACCGCAACCTGCTAGCACTGTCGACTTGCCCGATCCCCGTGGCTCGATTCGGTCAATTCGCCCATTTCGCGAGACTTACCGCCCGGTACCTCCTCGATGAGCGGGTACGCCCGCAAATGAGCAGTATTCTGCCCGGGGCGACGGCGTCGTCGGCGGGACCTGCGGGTCCGAGCGTTGCTGCATTCCGGGAACGCTGCGGATAACCTGGCGGTATGACCTGAAGAAGGTGGGGCGATGGATCGACCGGAGATGGGCTCACGGCCCGACAACGATTACGGGCGGGGGCCACAGATGATGCGACGCGGCGGACCGGACCAGCCGTCCGGACCTGACGACCGGTATCAAGGGGCGTACTCGGATTGGATGGACCGGCTGCCGGAACCGGAACCGGACTACGAACCCGGTTACGAGTCCGGCTATTTCGAAGACGAGTTCAGCGGGCTGATCGACCGGTCCCGCGGCAGGCGCTCGGCGAAGCGGTGGCTGATCCCCGCGCTGGGCGTGGTCGTGGTCGGTGCGCTGGCGGCCGTCGCGTTCGTGGTGTTCGGCGGCAACTCCACACCGGACACCGCGGCCGCGCCGACGCAGACCCTGGTGCCCGCCGCCGCGCCGGGCGCACCGTGCGAGGCCGAGCGGGTCGGCAACCGGATCAAGGGCAACGATCCGGGCGGATTCGACTCCGGCCCGGCCGCGATCTTCGCTTTCCAGCACGCGTACTACGTCGCGCGTTCCGGCGCAGAGGTCCGCGCGGCGACGACCCCCGATGCCGCGGTGGAGTCGGCCGAGGCCATCCAGCGCGGTATCGACACCATCCCGGCCGGCACCACCTACTGCGTCGCGATCACGCCGGGCGCGTTCGCCGGGCAGTACATGGTGGTGGTGACCGAGAACCGGCCCGGCCGCACCCCGGTCACCTACAACCCGCAACTGGTCACCACCACCAAAGACGGCGCGCGCACGCTGATCAGTGCCATCAGTCCCGGCCAATGAGCCGGGGCGTCAGGCGAATTCGTACTCGGCGACGGCCCGCTCGTCGAATTCGATGCCGAGTCCGGGACGCGACGGGATCTGCACCTGGTTGGCCCCGTAGCGCAGCCGGGTCTCGGGCGTGAGCAGCCGTTCGAAGTTGTAGATGCCCTTCTCCAGCGCGAAGTACTCGACCACGAGCGTATTGCTCACCGCACCGCACAGGTGCACGTGCAGGTTGTGGTGCCAGTGCGGCGCCATCTGCAAGCCGAACGCGTCCGCGGCGTGCGCGACCCGCAGCCATTCGGTGACGCCGCCGACCACACCGGCGTCGGCCTGCAGGATCGCAGCCGCGTTCGATTCGATGAGCTGACGGAATTCCCAACGCGTCTGGTGGATTTCGCCGGTGGCGACGGGGGTGCGGATCTGCGCGGCCAGTTCGCCGTGCCCGGCGATCGCGTCCGGGGCGAGCGGTTCCTCGAACCACCACAGCCCGTGCTCGCCGGCCGCGCGCTCGAAAGCCTCGATGGCGGTGCGGGCTTCGTGCACGGAGCGGTAGGCGTTGTTGGCGTCGAGCGCGAGCCTGCCGGTGTCGCCGATGGCCTCGATCGCGGCAGCCACCCGGCGCGCGTCCTCGGCCACGCTCAGGCCGCCGACCTTGATCTTGTGATCGGTAAAGCCTTGGCCCGCATTGAATTCGATTTCCTTGCGCACCGCCTGGGTCCACTCGCCCTCGTCGGGCCGGTAGTAGCCGCCCGATGCGTAGGCGGGCAGCGGAGCCGTCGCGCCGCCGAGCAGGCTCACCAGCGGCAGGCCCGCCCGCTTCGCGCGCAGATCCCACAGCGCGATGTCGATCGCCGACAGCGCCCGCAGCACCGCACCGCGCCGGCCCGCCAGCAGCGCCTCCTGATAGGCCAGGCTCCACAGGCCGGACACGTCGTTGTGGTCCGCGCCGAGGTACACCGGCGCCAGCACATCGTCGATCGCGCACTTGGTGAGCGTGCCGCCGCTGGTCCCGGCGTAGGTGTAGCCGAGCCCGGTCGCGCCGCTGTCGTCGGTGATCTCGACCAGCACGTAGTGCCGATCGGTCAAGTCGCGGTTGGACATTCGGGTCGGCTTGTCGACCGGGATGCCGACGACGCGGGCTCGGACACGGGTGATGGTCATCGACTGCTCCTCGCGGAAGAGGCGGTGCGTACCGCCTGGATATTGGCGAATTCGGTGGCGCCGTAGCTGCTCAGCTCCCGGCCGTGCCCACTGGCTTTGACCCCGCCGACGGGCAGGCGCGGGTCGGATTCGGAGATGCGGTTGACGAAGACGGAACCCGCCGCGACCCGGTCCGCGAGTTGCTGTACCCGTCCGAGGTCTTCGCCCCAGATCGAACAGCTCAGGCCGTAGGCGGAGGCATTCGCGGCCGTGAGCGCGGCGGCGGCCGAAGCGACCGGCAGCACCGCGCCGAGCGGGCCGAAGGTTTCCTCTTGAAAGGCAACGGCGTACGTGTCCGGCACGGTCACGATGGTCGGCGGGAACCAGGCGCCCGGCCCGGAATCGGCAGCGCCGCCGGTCAATACCGCGCCGCCCGCGGCCAGCGTCGCGGTCAGCTGCCTGCGCAGCTCGTCGCGCAGGTCGGCCCGCGCCATCGGTCCGATATCGGTGCCGGGCAGCATCGGGTCGCCGACGACGAGCTTGTCCAGCTCGGCCACCATGGCGTCGGTGAACTCGGGAAAGACGTGCTGTTCGACGATGATCCGCTTCGCGGCGATGCAGCTCTGCCCGACATTGAGGAACCGGGAGCGCACCGCCGCGGCCGCGGCTGCCGCGATATCGGCGTCGGACAGCACGATGAACGGATCGGAGCCGCCGAGTTCCAGCACGACCTTCTTCACCGCCGCGCCCGCGCGCGCACCCACGATCGCGCCGACCCGGTTGCTGCCGGTGAACGCGACGGCGGCGATACGGGCGTCGTCGATGAGCGGTCCGATCCGCTCGGGCGGCAGTACCACGCTGGTCAGCACGCCGGTGCCGCACACCTCGTCGAACAGCCGCTGCACGGCGACGGCGCAGCCGGTGACGTTGTCGGCGTGCTTGAGCAGCACCGTGTTCCCGATCGCGAGGGCGGGCAGCATCGACCGGAACACCTGCCAGAACGGGTAGTTCCACGGCATGATCGCGAGCAGCACGCCCAGCGGCCGGACGCGGATCTGCCCGCTCTCCGGGAACACGTCGACCGCTTCCGGCCGCAGCAGATCAGCGACTCGATCAGCGTAGTAATCGCAAGTGACGGCGCACTTTTCGAGTTCCGCGGCGGCCTGGGTGATGGGTTTGCCCATCTCGGTGGTGATCAGCGCCGCCAGTACCGGCGCGTCGGCGCGCAGGCGGGCAGCCAGCAGGCGCAGCCGGTCGGCCCGGTCCGCGACCGGCTCGTCGGCGGCCCGGCCCGCGGCCGCGACGGCCCGGTTCAGCAGGGTGGACAGCTGATGATCGGGGGTGAAAGCGTAAGCCTCGAGCGGGTTTCCGGTCGCCGGGTCGATCGTGGTGATCATCGGGCCGCCTCGGTCACCCGGGCCGCCAGCCAGTCCTGGAACCGGCGGCCGAGCACCACCGGGTTCGCCAGCAGCTTCGGCACACCGGTCGCGTTGCCCACCGCGATGCGCACGTGCAGGAACACCGGGCCGTCCAGGGTCAGCGATTCGGCGAGCCGAGCCGACAGCTGTTCGGGATCGGCGGCCCGCAGCACGGTCCAGCCCGCCGCGGTCGCCAACTCCCCCAGGTCGATGCGCGAACCGTAGGTCGGCAGGTTCGCGGTCGCGCCGTAGACGCCGTTGTCCAGCAGCACCAGCACCAGTTTCGACGGGCGCAGGAAACCGCCCGTGGCAAGCACATTCGGGTTCATCAGCAGAGAGCCGTCACCCTCGACGGTCACCACCTTCGGCACCCCGGTATCGGCGAGGCCCAGTGCGATCCCGGTGGCGACCGACCCGGCCAGTCCCATCGCGTCGAGCAGATACAGGTGGTTCGGGCGATCGGCGACCGCGGCCAGTTCCCGGCTGGAAGCGGCACAGGTCACGACGACGGGCAGGTCGGCGGTCTGCTCGGCGACGAGTCGCAGAGCGTCGATGCGTTGCACGATCACGCGGCCTTTCCGTCGGTCGCCCAGAAGTGGGCGAGCACCACCACCGGCCGAAATGTCATGCGCGCGTGGACGCCCGCCTCGGTCACCACCTGTTCCCAATCCGAAGCCGTACTGCGCCGGTCCAATTCGAAGAACGGCAGGCCGAAACGCGCGAGCACGCCGGGGACATGCTGGCTGAACGTGTGGATCATCGAGTTGTATTCGCCGAGGCCGCCGCGCGTGTTCGCCACGATCAGCAGCGGCAGGTGGTAAGCCAGGTTGAAGGTGGTCAGCGCGGTCAGCGCGTTGCCGAAGCCGTTGTCCTGCATGACGATCGCGCCGAGCTTGCCGGTGAGCGGCAGCGCGCCCAGCACTCCCGCCGCCTCCTCCTCCCTGGACAGCGGAAAGACCCGCTCGGACCGGCCCGCCGCACCCCCGCTGGTCTGCACCAGCGCGTTGATGACGGGCGCCACGCTCACCGACGGCACGTACCCGACCAGATCCACCTCCGCCGCCCAGATACCTCTGGCGACCGATGCCGCATAAGAGTTGGAATTCACGAATGCCCCTTCGCCGGACCAGCTGCCAAGTAGCAGCCCACTTGATAAGAGAAACATACTACTCTCAATGAGTAGCATGCAACTCTCGTCTAGAGGTCGGCCATGGGACGGCAAGGGGTCGGTCAGTAGGTGACTTGGTCGCCTTCGGGGACCGAGACCGAGACCCAGCGACGCCATTCGGCGACCAGGCCGCGGTTGTCGGCACTGCTGTGCGCGACGAGCAGGTCACCGGAGCGGACCAGATGCTTGCGCATCGCGCGTTCGGCCGCGACGCCGTCGCGTTTGCGCAGGGCGTCGATGATGTCCCAGTGGTCCTTCAGGGCCGTGTCCACGGTCTGGTACCGCGGCACGCTGTGCCTGCCGTCCAGGGCGAGGGTCTGGCGCAGTTCGGCGACGAACTTGGCCAGCCGGCGATTACCGCTGGCCTCCAGGATCAGTTCGTGCAAGCGTTCGTCGGCGGCGAAGTACTCGGCGCCACCGTCGGCGGTGCGTTCCATGATTCGGTATTCGGCCAGCATCGCCTCGTCGTCGCGGCTGGTCATCACCGCCGCGGCGCTGCGACAGGCCGGCGGCTCGAGCAGCACGCGCAGGCTGCACAGGTCGACGATGCCGCGCCCGTCCTGGCCGAGCACCCGCGCGCCTCGATTGCGTTCGATCTTGACCAGGCCCAGATCGGCCAGCTTCAACAGCGCCTCACGCACCGGCGTCCGCGAGGCCCCGAACCGTTCGCCCAGTTCACGCGACGAATACAGCACGCCACGCTCGAGCCGCCCCTGCCGGATCGCGTCCCGGATCTCGGCCGCGATCTGCTCGGACTTGCTGTCTACCGCATCCTCCGACAAGGCACCTCTTCAATGGACCGACGCAACGGGAAAACGCCCGTGGCACAGCGGCCCCGGGCGATTCACCAGCATAGTCGCTCAGGCGCTCGGCACCTTCGCGGCGCGACGCGCCTTCGAACGCAACGCGATCGCGCCGACCACGCCCAGTGCGCCCACGTTGGCCAGGATCATCACGGCGATCGCGAAACCGGTGTGCCCGCCGGATGCGTCCTTGATCCAGCCGAACGCGTACGGACTGACGAATCCGGCCGCGTTGCCGAGCGAATTGATCAGCGCGATACCGCTGGCCGCGCCGACCCCGGCCAGATATGCCGTCGGCACCGCCCAGAACAGCGGCTTCGCCGTCTGCGCCGCCATGGTGGCCACGGTGATCGCGGTGAACGCCAGCAGCGGCGAGCCGAGCGCGAACGCCGTCACGGTGAAGGCCACCACCGAGATCGCCAGGGCGGCCAGCACCGGTTTCGAAGAACGTTCGTCGCGCACCAACCGTCCGGTCACATACATCCCGATCGCGGCGAGCAGGAACGGCACCGCCGACAGCCAACCGATCTGCGTACTGCTCAGGCCGTGCCCGACCTCCTTGACCACCGTCGGCATCCAGTAGGCCAGCGGGTACGCACCCGCACAGCAGCAGGAAGTAGGCCAGGCACAGCGCGAGTACGCGCTTGTTCCGCAGTGCGGCGAGATGCCCGGCGGGGGCGCTCTGCGCGCGTTCGGCGTTCTCGGCCGCCAATGTCTCGGTGAGCCAAGCCCGTTCGGCCGCGCTGAGCCACTTCGCCTGCGCGGGCGTCTCGGTGAGCCCGAAGAAGAACACCACGCCGAGCAGCACCGCCGGAATGCCGCCGACGATGAACACCCAGCGCCAGCCGTCCAATCCCAGTGCACCGTCGAAGGTGTCGAGAATCCAGCCGTTGAGCGGGCTGCCGAGCACGCTGGCCACCGGAATCGCCACCATGACGGTCGAAATCACCTTGGTGCGCTCGGCATTCGGGTACCAGCGGGTGAGATACACGATGATGCCGGGAAAGAAGCCCGCCTCGGCCACGCCGAGCAGAAAGCGCAGCAGGTAGACCATCTCCACGTTGACCGCGAACGCAGTCAGAGTCGCGATGATGCCCCAGGTCACCAGGATCCGGCTGAGCCAGATCCGCGCGCCCACCTTGGTCATGATGATATTGCTCGGCACCTCGGCGAGCACGTAGCCGACGAAGAAGATGCCCGCGACGAACCCGTACTGGGTCGCGCTCATCCCGAACGTCTCTTCCATACCGAACTTCGCGAAGCTGACATTGATCCGATCTATGTAGCTCACGATGTAGCCGATCACCAGCAGCGGCACGATCCGGCGGGTGATCTTCCGGATCGTATTCGCCTGCAGCGCATCCATTTTGTTTCCTCCACAGCACAGAGCCAAGCTGTGATGGCATGCCACTTGCGTAAGTAACATGTCTCACTCAATGAGTAGCATGCTACTCATCCTGTGACCTGACGCACAAGAGTTTCCCGACAGCCTCGATCGGAGGGCGGAAATACGCCGACGGCCGGACCCGGGGCCTTGCGGGCCGGGTCCGGCCGTCGGAATGGCGAGGCAGCTGCGCCTGGAAAAGGTCAGCGGCGGGCGTGCTCCGCGGCGACTACGACGTGACGCATCAGCAGGGCGGTGGTCACCGGGCCGATGCCGCCGGGAACCGGGGTGAGGGCGGCAGCCTTGCCGCGCACCGATTCCGCGTCCACATCGCCGACGATGCTGCCGTCGGCGGCCTCGTTGGTGCCGACGTCGACCACCACCGCGCCCTCGCGGATGTGCTTGCCGGTGACCAGGCCGATCCGGCCCGCGGCGGCGACGACGATATCGGCGGCGGAGGTGACGGCGGGCAGGTCGGTGGTCTTCGAATGACAGACGGTGACCGTGGCGTTCTCCGCGAGCAGCAGCTGGGCCAGCGGCTTGCCGACGATATTGGAGCGGCCGACGACGGCGACATGCTTCCCGGCGAGCGGGACCTGATGGTGCTTCAGCAGCTCGATGACCGACTCGGAGGTCGCGGCGACGAAACCCGCCAACCCGGAGGCGAGCAGACCGAGCGAGAGCGGGCTCACCCCGTCGACGTCCTTCGGCGCGGCGATCGCGGAACTCACGTCCTCCAGGGTGATGCCGGCGGGCAGCGGCGTCTGCAGCATGATCCCGTCGGTCGCGGGGTCCGCGCTGCGTGCCGCGAGTTCCGCGCGGATCGTCTCCGCGCTCGCGTCGGCACCGAGATCTACGGTGTCGCAAGCGATTCCGAGCCGCTCGGCAGCCTTGCGCAGCGAGTTGACGTACCAGGCGCTGGCCGGGTCGTCGTTCGCCACGATCAGCGCCAGGCGCGGTGCGGCACCGGACTCGGCGTGCGCGGCGGCGCGCTGCTTGGTGTCGGCATTGAGGGCGGCGGCGAGTTCCTTGCCGGTCAGCGAAACGGTATCCACGTTGTGACACCTTATCGGGCGCGCGCGACGGCACCGGCCAACGGCTCCGGGCCCGCATCGGACATCTCCGGCAAGTCGCCCGCGGGCGCGGTCCGGTTTGTCCCCATGCCCAAAAATAAAACTCAGAATCCCCCCGGTTAATACGTGATTTCCAGATCAACCCGCCGTATGGTGAGCACTGCTTGCCCCCGGCTAACTGCCAGCACGTGCCCAACCCGGTCTGATTCGCGGAAAGGTGTCGACTGTAGTGAAGATCTCGAGGCACTGGACACATCTCGCCGCGACGGTGCTCGCGGCGCTCACCCTCACCGCGCTGTCCGCGGTTCCGGCCGCGGCCGGGCCGGAGACGGACGCCCTCTACAACTCCGCCCAGCGCAACTTCACCGACGGCGACGACGTCGCCGGCCGCGCCGACCTGCGCAATCTGATCGGCGCGGACCCCAATGACGCCGAAGCCCTTGCCCTGCAGGCGATCTGGTCGCACTACGCGAACGACCTGCCCGCGCTCGCCGACGCCATGGCGCGGTTGAACATCCTCGATCCGCACATGGCGGCGGGTACCAACAACGTGCTCGGCGCCATCGGCGCGGCGGTCGGCACGCTGCCCAATCCGATGCCCGCGCTCATCGGCCCGGAGACCGGCATCGTCGTGCTCGGCTACGGGCTGCTGCCGGACGGCGCGCTGCGCCCCGAACTGGTGAACCGCCTGATCGCGGCCTGGCTGCAGTCGATCGCGGCGCCGTTGTCGCCGATCGTGGTCACCGGCGGCAACCCGCAGAACGGGATCGCCGAGGCCGACGCCATGGCCGGTTGGCTGATCGGGCACGGAGTACCGCCGACCCGCATCCACGTGGAGAACCGGGCCGGTTCGACTGTGCAGAACGCGTTGTTCGCCACCAAGATGTTGCGCGATGTCGGCGCGACCAGCGCGGTGGTGGTCACCTCCCCCAACCACATCCGGCGCGCGGTCGCCGATTTCATCGTCGCGGGCACCCGGGTGGTCGGCGCGACCACGTCCCTGGATCAACTGGTCTCGCAGCTGCCGCCCCCCTCGCGCCAATCCCAGCGCGGCATCTACCTCGACGCAACCCGCACCTTCCAACTGGACACCGCCCGCTGACGCCCCCGAGCTGACCCGCCGCACCCTTCCCGCCCGCCACGCACGTCTTGTTCTGCCGCGCACGTGTTTGTCGAGTGACACGCGCGCGGGAAAACGAAACGTGCGCGCCGCCCCGCCGCGCACGTGGCTGTCGATTGACACGCGCGCGGGACGACGAAACGTGCGCGCGCCGTCCTGCCGCGCACATCCTGTCCCGCTGCGCACGTCTTGTTCCGCCGCGCACGTCCTGTCCCGCCGCGCACGTCTTGTTCTGCTGCGCACGTCTTGTCCCGCCGCGCACGTGTTTGTCGAGTGACACGCGCGCGGGACGACGAAACGTGCGCGTGCCGTCCTACCGCGCACATCCTGTCCCGCGGCGCACGTCTTGTTCTGCCGCGCACGTGTCCGTCGAACGACACGCGCGCAGAATGGCGGAACGTGCGCGGCGGTGGCTGCGGTTCGTGCGCGAGGTCACCGAAAAACCGCTGGCCTGGCCTGATGGGGGCACGGCAGGATGGGCGGGTGATGGCAGGCAGAACCGAGGTGGTCGCGACGCTGCGGGCGGCGGGGTGCGTCTTCGCCGAGGACGAGGCCCGCCTGCTCACCGCCGCCGCGGCCGAGACCGGCGCCGAGCTGGACGACCTGGTGGCCCGGCGTGTCGCGGGCACGCCCTTGGAGCACCTGCTCGGCTGGGCCGAGTTCCACGGCTTACGCGTCGTGGTCGCGCCGGGCGTCTTCGTGCCACGGCAGCGCACCGCGTTCCTGGTCGAGGAGGCGGCCGCGCTGGCTCGCACCCGGACCCGGCATCAGGTGGTAGTCGATTTGTGTTGCGGGTCAGGCGCTTTGGGATTGGCCCTCGCCACGACCCTGGCGGCCGAGCGTCGGCCCGCGACGCTGGCCGCCGCCGATATCGATCCGGTGGCGGTGGACTGCGCGCGCCGTAACCTGACCGCGCTCGGCGCCCCCGTCTATCTGGGCGACCTCTTCGATCCGCTCCCCGAGGAACTGCTCGGCTGCATCGATATCCTGCTCGCCAACACCCCGTACGTCCCCTCCGCCATGATCGCGCGGATGCCCCCGGAGGCCAGGGACCACGAACCGCGCGCCGCCCTGGACGGCGGACCCGACGGTCTCGACATCTTCCGCCGCGTCGCCGCGGGCGCGCGGTCCTGGCTCGCCCCCGGCGGCCACCTACTGGTGGAAGCCGGTGCGGCACAGGCAGAATCCGCGCTCGCAGTGCTGGCCGAGCACGGACTCGCCGGCCGGATCGCGGCCTCCGAGGAGCAATACGCCACCGTCGTGATCGGCACCAAACCGACCGGCTGAGGCGCTACTTCTTGCGGCCGGTGAACTCGTCCATCGAGTGGTAGACGCCGACCGAGTTGAGGAAAAGGTCGCGCAGCTTGATCGGCAGCAGACCGGAGATCGCCTTATTGAGCCGCGAGGTCCAGGGCAGGATCACCAATGGCGTCCCGTTCTTCATCTCCCGCCACGAGGTGTCGACCACCTCGTCCTGCTCCAGGATCGGCGTGAACAGGAAGCCCTTCGCGCCGTCGAACATGCCGGTGTTGATGTAGGTCGGGCAGACGGTGGTCACCTTGACGTGCTGGTGACCCGCCTGCTCGAGCTCGATCCGCACCGAATCGGACCAGCCGAGCGCCGCCCACTTGGACGCCGCGTAGACACTCATCCGCGGGTTGGACACCAGGCCCGCCGACGACGCGATGGTCAGCACGCGCGCCTCGGTCGAGCCGGCCACCATGGCGGGCAGGAATTCCAGCGTGACATACATGGGGGCGTGCGCGTTGATGGCCATCGTCTGCGCGATGTCGGCCCGGTTCTCGGTGTCCCAGAAGTAACTGTTGCCGCGCACGATGCCCGCGTTGTTGACCAGGATGTCGATGCCGCCGACCGCGGCGCGCACCGACTCCGCCGCCTCGGCGATCGCCTGCGGCGCCGAGACGTCGACCACGAAGTGGTGGATGTCGCCGCCCTGCGCGGTGAGCTCCGCGGCGGTCTCCTTCAGCGCCACCTCGTTGATGTCCCACAGCACTACGGCGGCCGCGCCCTCGCGCACCGCGCGTTCGGCGAACAGCCTGCCCAGGCCCATGGCGGCACCCGTGACGAGCACCTTCTTCCCCGCAACCGTGTCGAGTTTCATCCGTCCCTGTCTTTGCTCGGTATCGCCGGAAGTCATTTCTGGCGCAGTGTTTTCATGACGCCGAAGTAGAGCGTCATGGTCTTGGCCCACAGCTGTTCGGACATGCCGGGCAACGGCGCGATCGGCAGTACCCGCTGCACCGCGATGGTCTGGGTGTCGATGTATTTCAGCAGGCCCTCGGGGCCGTGCCGGCGGCCGGTGCCGGAGATGCCGAGTCCGCCCGAGGGCGCGTCGGCGCTGCCCCAGGCCGCGATGAAGCCCTCGTTGACGTTCACCGATCCGGCGTTGATCCGCGCCGCGACCGCGCGGCCCCGCTCGGTGTCCTTCGTCCACACACTGGCGTTGAGGCCGTAGGCGGTGTCGTTGGCCTGTTCGACCGCCTCGTCGTCGCTGGCGACTCGATAGATCGAGACGACCGGGCCGAAGGTTTCCTCGCGATACACGGTCATGCCGGGGCGCACGCCGCTCAGCACGGTCGGCTCGTAGAAGTACGGCCCCAGATCGGGGCGTGCCCGCCCGCCCGCGAGCACCGTCGCGCCCTTGGCCACCGCGTCCTCGACATGCGTTCGGACCGTGTCCAATTGGCGCGGAAAGGTGAGCGAGCCCATGTCGCTGTCGAAGTTCAGGTCCGCGCCGAGCGTGATTGCCTCGACGTGCCCGACGAATTCGCGGACGAACTGGTCATACACCTTCTCGTGCACATAGATTCGCTCCATCGATTCGCAGAGCTGACCGGCCGAGGCGAAGCAGGCGCGGATGGCGATCTTGGCGGCCCGCGCCACGTCGGCGTCGGCGAGCACCACCAGCGGGTTCTTTCCGCCGAGTTCGAGCGAGTAGCCGATGAGCCGCTCGCCCGCCTGCCGCGCGATGGTCCGGCCCGTGGCGCTGGAACCGGTGTAGTCGACATAGTCGGCGCGGCCGATCACCTCGCCGCCGATCACCGAACCGCGGCCGAGTACCGCCTGCCACAACCCTTTCGGCAGCCCGGCCCGTTCGGCGGCGTCGATCGCCCACAGCGCGATGAGCGCGGTCTGGTTGTCCGGTCGCGCGACCACCGCGTTGCCCGCGACCAGCGCGGGCAGCGCGTCGGAGACGGCCAGGGCGAGTGGGTAGTTCCACGGTGAGATGACCGCGACCACGCCCTTCGGGCGGTGCCGCACGTCGACCCGGGTGAGCACCGGCAGCACACCGCGCGGCTTGCGGGTGGCGAGCAGTTTCGGGGCGACCTGCGCGTAGTACCTGGCGTTGACCGCGACATCGCCGACCTCGTCGAAGGCGTGCGCCCGGGACTTGCCGGTCTCGGTCTGCACGATGTCGAGCACGACGTCTTGCTCGGCCAGCACGATGTCGTGGAAACGACGCAGCACGGCGGCCCGCTCCCGGATCGGGCGGCGCGCCCACTCCTGCTGCACCGCCCGCGCGGTCGCGAAGGCGCGGTCGATATCGGCAACCGAGGACTGGGGCAGATCGGCGATCTTGCGCCCGGTGGCGGGCGCGAACACCTCGACGGCGGGCGCGCCGCCCGCGACGGCACGCTCGAGCAGGGGCTGGACGAGCGCCGACGGCAGGGCGTCGGCGGCAGCCAGCGGGGAGGCGGTGGTCATCGTCGGCCCTCTCGATCTGTGCGTCATTAATTGAACACTAGTGTTAGATTAATGGACGTGCCGCGCTTCGTGTCAAGCTGTTCGTCATGGAACACAGACATGGCAGGCTGCCGACTGTGAGGCAGCACCATGTGGGTGGCGCCGCGTCGTGACCGAGGCGACCACGCGGCGGGGCCGTCCGCCGCAGACCCCGGAACAGGCCGAGGAGGTCCGGGCCAGAATCGTGCTGGCCACCGCGGAGGTGTTCACCCGCAACGGTTCTCGCGGACTGAGCGTCGCGCAGATCATCGAGCAGGCCGGGCTGGCCAGGCCGACCTTCTACCGTTACTTCGGCAACGCGACCGAGCCGCTGCACGTGCTGCTGGAAACCTCGAACGCCGGGCTGGTCGACGGCATCGCCGAGGCTCTCACCGGCACCGACGAACCCGTCGAGCTCGGCATCCGGCTGATCGACGCCTATCTGGCCTGGGCCGGCGGGCACGGCGCGATGCTGCGGCCGCTGTTCGCCGAACTACACGACCCGGCCTCGCCGGTGTCGGCCTACCGGGAGCGTGCGCTCGACGACATCCGCGACCTGGTCCGCACGACGTTCACCGAGCTGGGCCGTCCGGTCCCGAGCCCGCTCGACCTCGACGCGGCCCTGCACGTCTGCGAGTACGTCGTCTACCGGATCTCGTCCGGTACCGCACCCGGCGCGGAGCCCGATCCGGCGACCGTCGCCGAGGCGCGGCTCACCATGATCCGGGTGCTGCTCACCACCCTCGGCACCCGCGCCGATCTCGCCTATGCGCTGGATCTGCCCGGCATCTTCCCGCACTGACCCCGAGCACGCTCGGACGTTTCAGCCCCGCGAACCCGGCGAGCGTCGTTGATCACCGGGTTCACAGGTTCATTGGGATGCGTTGTCCCGCATCGGCGCCGGGGCGAAACGTTCGGTGTGCACCGTGGCGGTCGGGTCGTGCAGCGCGAGCAGTTCCCGGCCGGCCTCCGCGAGCACGGGCGGGCCGCAGACGTAAACCGCTGCCCCCGTCGGTGTCTGCGCGAAAATCATGCGCGGATCGGGCAGGCCGAATTCGTCGTCGGGGCGCACCACCACATCCCCGCCGGTGAGCCGGGCCAGCTCGCACAGAAACGGCATCCGGGCCCGCGATCGGCCGAAATACATGAGCCGCCAGGGAGTTCCGGCACGCTCGGCGGCACCGACCATCGGCAGGATCGGCGTGATGCCGATCCCACCGGCGACGAACAGATAGCGCGCAGCGGCCAGCAGCGGAAAAGCGTTGCGCGGCCCCCGAATCGGCAACCGGTCGCCGACGCGCAGCCGCTCGTGCACCTCCCGCGAGCCGCCGTCGCCGTGCTCGAGGTAGCGCACCGCGATGCGGTAGTACCCCCGCTCGGCCGGGTCGTTGGTCAGCGAATACTGCCGCAGCCGACCGGACGGCAGGCACAGCTCGATATGCGCCCCTGGTGTCCAGGCGGGCAAGGCGTCGCCGTCCGGATCGCGTAGGCACAGGCTGACGACGCCGTCGGCCTCCGGCTCGATCCGGTCTACAACAACCTCGAAACCGTTGCGGCGCAGTGACTGCGGTAATGTCTCGGCGAGCATCGCGGGACGCTGCCCGGTCGGCTGCGCCGGCCGCCGCTGCGCGACGCGGGGCGCGATCGTCGGCTCGCCGGAGCGGAAAGCGGCTGGGCCCGTACCGAACTCGAAGGTCACGGCGCATGTGCGACGCACCTGCGGCTGATCGACGTATCCAGTAGAGCCCATCTCGCATCCTCATCTCTGATCGGCGAAGCACAAGCGTTCTCGCAATCTATTGATGACATCAACTGCTGTCAACATCACCCGATGTCCACATTCGAGCTGTGAGAAGATGGCGCCATGGCCGCCGAAGACGACGGAGCGATCCCGGGGATGCGCCGCTGGCGCGGCCGGTCCCCCGCCGCTCGGGTCGCCATGCGCCGCGACCAGCTGATCGAGGCGTGCACCGAACTGATGGCGACGATCGGCGCGGCGGAAACCTCGATGCGCGGAGTATGCAGGCAGGCCGGGCTCACCGAGCGCTATTTCTACGAGAGTTTCCCTAATCTCGACGCATTGCTCACCACCGTGCTCGACACCGTGGTGCTCGGCGCCCGGGATCGACTACTCGCGGCATTACCCTCGGCCCCGCTCGACCGCGCCGCCATGTTCCGGCACCTGGTCACCGTCTTCACCGATTACCTCACCGAGGATCGCCGCCGCGGCCGGATCATGTTCGTCGAGTCGCAGGCCACCCCGGTGCTCATGCCCCGCGCCAATCAGCTCATCGGATTATTCACGGCGCCGATCGCCTTGACGATCGGCGCCGGCGACTACACCGACCCTGGACCCGACGAGCACGACAGCGCCCTCAACGCCAGCGCCATCTTCGGCGCCCTGGCCTATCTCTACCGGCCTTGGCTGGACGGCGAGATCCCGGTCTCCCGAGAACGATTCGACGAGCACGCCGCGACCGTGCTGGAAAACGTTGCCCGAGTGCGCTCTTCGGCAGGCTCGGAGACCTAGGCGAATTCATCCGACGTATCCACCCGGTCCACGATCCCCGCGGTGCGCGGGTTCCCTTCGGCCGCAACACAGTTGATGACACGGCAAGTAGCACCCCCGGGCGGCCGCCGACCGAGTATCCTGCATGATTCGCAGTGAAGTCACTCACATCCAGCGCCCGTTCGTACCGCGCGAAGCGCAGCGACAACTGAGTTAGCTACAAGTTCGCCATCCTGCCATAGCGGCATGCTCACAACGATCGATCCCACCCTGGCGTGTAGCGGTCAAACCCGTTGATGAGTACCGAAAGCGACTCCCGCGCAGCACTGTCATCGCACCATAGCCAGCCGGTCACCAGTTGGTGATACCTCACGGTACAGATACTTGAAAACGCATGCGCGCCTGGACATATGGACCGAGGCGATTGTTGTTACCGTCGGGTAGTGTCCGACGCACCGAAGATCAGAGACGATCGCGGAACCGTATTTTCTCCACGATTTCAGGAGCGCGCGTGTCGCATTCTCGATTTGAATCCATCGGTGCCTATCTGCCTTCGAATGTCGTCACCACCCAGGAGCTGCTCTCCCGGCTGCAGGAACCTCCCTCTTTCGATCTCGAGAAGATCACCGGCGTCAAGGAACGCCGCGTGCACGACACCAGACCGGAGTCGTACGAAGACTCGTTCGCAATCGCGATGAAGGCGGCGCAGGACTGTCTGTCCAGGTCACGATACGAAGCCGCAGAGCTCGACGTGATCATCTCCACCTCGATCACGCGGAGCAACCACGCCACCCGCATGTACATGGAGCCGTCGTTCGCCGGGTCGATAAGCCGCCTTATCGGAGCGAAGAAGGCCATTACTTTCGACGTTTCCAACGCGTGCGCCGGAATGCTCACCGGCACCTACATTCTCGATCGGATGATCCGCTCCGGGGCCGTGCGCAACGGCATGGTGGTCAGCGGCGAGGCCATTACTCCGATCGCCGACACCGCGGTCGCGGAGATTTCCGAGAAATACGATCTGCAGTTCGCCTCGCTCTCGGTGGGCGACTCGGGCGCGGCGATCGTGCTGGACCAGGCGGTGGACGACGACGACAAGATCCACTACATCGAGTTGATGACCGCCGCGGAGTACTCGCACCTGTGTCTCGGCATGCCGAGCGACAAGAGCCAGGGTGTTGCGCTGTACACCGACAACCGCAAAATGCACAACGAAGACCGCTTCCTTTTGGGCACCAACAGCCAGATCAACTATCTGGAAGCCCAGGGCCGTACCTTCGCCGACGAGAAGTTCGACTACGTCATCCACCACCAGTTCGGCGCGGCCGCGATCCCGTGGATGAACGCCATCTGCGAGCGCGAGTTCGGCACCCCGATGCCACCCGATCTGCGGGTCATCGAGAAGTACGGAAATACCTCCACCACTTCGCATTTCATCGTTCTGCACGATCAACTCAGCGAGCAGAACATTCCGGCGGGCTCGAAGCTGCTGATGATCCCGGCCGCCTCCGGCATCGTGACCGGCTTCCTGTCCACCACCATCTCGTCTCTGAAGGTCTGAGGTCAGCCATGGGCGTTCGCATCAAATCCACCGGCGTCAGCCGCGCCGAAGACACCAACAGCAGCGTGGAGAACAGCGGCCGCGCCGCGAAGCAGAGCCTGGAGCGGGCCGGTGTCCGGCCTGATCAGGTCGGCGTGCTGATCAACGTCGGGGTGTTCCGCGACTCCAACACGGTAGAACCGGCCGTGTCCGCGCTGATCCAGAAGGCGGCGGGCATCGGCCTCGAATACGCCAAGGACGATCCGCGGACCTTTTCGTTCGACCTGATGAACGGCGCGACCGGGGTGCTCAACGCGGTCGGCGTGGCCGGCTCGATCCTGGAGACCGGCAGCGCCGAGCACGTGCTGATCGTCTCCGGTGACGCGCATCCGTCGATGACCCGCAAGGCCGCCACCGACGACTTCCCCTATGCCGCTTCGGGTGCCGCGCTGCTGCTGGAGCGCACCGACGAGCCCGACGGCTTCGGCCGGGTGCACACGGTGAACGGCGAGGGCACGCCCGCGGTCGAGGCCTACGTCGACACCGCGACGATGGGCAGCGTCGGGCGCGGCCTGATGACGGTCGAGCGGGAGCAGGACTTCGCCGCGCGACTGCTGAACGTGGCGGTCGAGGCCGCGCTGGCCGCGCTCAACGAGGCCGGCCACGACGACCTGTCGGGCACCGCCCTGATCGCCTCGACGCCGACGGCCGAGTTCCCGCTACAGCTCGCGGATGCACTCGGCATCGACGAGGACGCGGTCCGCACCCCCGACCTCACCGACGGCGACCCGCACACCGCGGCGCTGCCGCAGGCCTACCACCGCGCCGTCGTGGACGAGACGCTTCGCGAGTTCGGCCACGTGCTGTTCGTCGCCGCGGGCGCCGGCCCGTCGGCCGCGGCGGTGCTGTACCGGTTGCCCGCACTCGCCGGGGCGACTGCGTGAGTTCGGCCACCTACTGGCAGGCCATCGACCGGTTCCGCGCGTTCGCCCGCGCGGAACCGGATCGAGAAGCCGTCATCTACCCGGTCGGCAAGGATGCAACGGGCCTGCCGACCTACCGCCACGTGAGTTATCGCGAACTCGACGACTGGTCCGAGGCCATCGCCGAACGGCTCACCGCGTCCGGCGTCGGGTCCGGCACCCGCACCATCGTGCTCGTGCTGCCCAGCCCGGAGTTGTACGCGATCCTGTTCGCGCTGTTGAAGATCGGCGCCGTGCCGGTGGTGATCGACCCGGGTATGGGCTTGCGCAAGATGGTGCACTGCCTGCGTGCAGTCGAGGCGGAGGCGTTCATCGGCATCCCGCCCGCACACGCCGTGCGCGTGCTGTTCCGCCGCAGCTTCGCCAAGGTGCGCACCACGGTGACGGTGGGCAGGCGGTGGTTCTGGCGGGGCGCGAAGCTCTCGGCGTGGGGCACCACGCCCAGCGGCACCGCGGTGGACCGGGTGCCCGCCGACCCCGGCGACGTGCTCGTCATCGGATTCACCACGGGCAGTACCGGACCCGCCAAAGCGGTGGAGCTGACCCACGGCAATCTGGCGTCGATGATCGACCAGGTGCACACCGCGCGCGGCGAGATCGCGCCGGAAACCTCGTTGATCACCCTGCCGCTGGTCGGCATTCTCGATCTGCTGCTCGGATCCCGCTGCGTGTTACCGCCGCTGATCCCGAGCAAGGTCGGCTCGACCGATCCCGCCCACGTCGCGCACGCCATCGAAACCTTCGGCGTGCGAACGATGTTCGCCTCGCCCGCGCTGCTGATTCCGCTGCTGCGCCATCTGGAGCAGCAGCCGAACGAGCTGAAGACGCTGGCCAGCATCTATTCCGGTGGCGCGCCGGTGCCGGACTGGTGTATCGCGGGCCTGCGCGCGGCGCTGACCGAGGACGTGCGGATCTTCGCCGGATACGGGTCGACCGAGGCACTGCCCATGTCGCTCATCGAATCTCGCGAGCTGTTCGACGGTCTGGTCGAGCGGACGCACCGTGGCGAGGGCACCTGCATCGGACGACCCGCCGACCGGATCGACGCCAGGATCGTCGCCATCACCGATGACGCGATCCCGACCTGGGCACGGGCCGAGGAGCTGGCCGGTGACCTCGCGCAGTCGCGCGGCATCGGCGAACTCGTCGTCGCGGGGCCCAATGTCAGCACGCACTACTACTGGCCGGAGGCGGCGAATCGGCAGGGCAAGATCGTGGACGGGGACCGGATCTGGCACCGCACCGGCGATCTCGCGTGGATCGACGACGCGGGCCGCATCTGGTTCTGCGGGCGCAAGAGTCAGCGGGTGGTCACCGCCGACGGGCCGATGTTCACGGTTCAGGTGGAACAGATCTTCAATACCGTTGCGGGCGTGGCGCGCACGGCGCTGGTCGGGGTAGGCACGCCCGGCGCGCAGCGGCCGGTGCTGTGCATCGAGCTGAAGCCCGATGCCGATGGCGCCGCGGTCGGGGCGGCGCTGCGGGCACGCGGAGCCGAGTTCGACCTCAGCCGTCCGATCGCCGATTTCCTGATCCATCCCGGCTTCCCGGTCGACATCCGGCACAACGCCAAGATCGGGCGCGAGCAGCTCGCGCAGTGGGCGGGCGAGCAGTTGGGAGCGCGCGCATGAGCGTGAAAACGACGGCACTGCGGGCGATTCCGGTGCTCGGCTGGGTCTACCTGGCGGGTGGGCTCGTCGCGGCCGCGACGGACCGGGTGCCCGCGAACCGGGTGCTGCGGGCCGCGTGGTGGATCGACGCGTTCCTGAGCATCGTGGTGCACGCGGCGCAGATCCGGCCCGCGCTGCGCGCGGCCGAGGGGTCCGGCCGCTCCCCGCTCGAAACGGCCGTGCTGACGCAGATCTTCGGAATGACTTGGTGGCGAACGCAATGAGCAAAGTACTGGTCACCGGCGCGTCCGGTTTCCTCGGCGGCGCGCTGGTGCGCAGGCTGGTCCGCGACGGCGCGCACGATGTGTCGATTCTGGTGCGGCGCACCAGCAATCTGGCCGATCTCGGCCCGGATGTGGACAAGGTCCAGCTGGTCTACGGCGATCTGACCGATGCCGCGTCGCTGGTGCAGGCCACCAGCGGGGTCGACATCGTCTTCCACAGCGCGGCCAGGGTCGACGAGCGGGGCACCCGCGAGCAGTTCTGGCAGGAGAACGTCCGGGCCACCGAGTTGCTGCTGGATGCCGCGCGCCGCGGTGGCGCGTCGCGCTTCGTGTTCATCTCCAGCCCCAGCGCGCTGATGGACTACGACGGCGGCGACCAGCTCGACATCGACGAGTCGGTGCCGTACCCGCGGCGCTACCTGAACCTGTACTCCGAGACCAAGGCCGCGGCCGAGCGTGCCGTACTGGCGGCGGACACAACGGGTTTCCGGACCTGTGCACTGCGACCGCGGGCGATCTGGGGCGCGGGCGACCGATCCGGCCCGATCGTGCGGCTGCTCGGTCGCACCGGCACCGGCAAGCTGCCCGATATCTCGTTCGGGCGCAAC
This sequence comes from Nocardia brasiliensis IFM 10847, assembly GCF_000710915.1. Lineage (GTDB taxonomy): Bacteria > Actinomycetota > Actinomycetes > Mycobacteriales > Mycobacteriaceae > Nocardia > Nocardia brasiliensis_A. Next base: position 52,268 of record NZ_BAUA01000100.1, on the reverse strand, counting down.
GTGTACGCCTCGCTGTGCCACGTCGACAACATCGTCGACGCGTGCGTCAAAGCGGCGGCGAGCCCGGCGACGGTGGGCGGCAAGGCCTACTTCATCGCCGACGCCGAAAAGACCAACGTGTGGGAGTTTCTCGGTGCGGTGGCCACTCGGCTGGGGTATGAACCGCCGAGCCGCAAGCCCAACCCCAAGGTGATCAACGCGGTGGTCGGCGTCATCGAGACCATCTGGCGGATCCCGGCCGTGGCGACCCGCTGGTCTCCCCCGCTGTCGCGCTACGCCGTCGCGCTGATGACGCGCAGCGCGACCTACGACACCGGCGCCGCCGCACGCGATTTCGGCTATCAACCGGTCGTGGACCGTGAGACCGGACTCGTCAGCTTCTTGGCCTGGCTCGAAAAACAGGGTGGGGCAGTAGAACTCACCCGTACGCTGCGCTGACCCTCGGCGCAGGCCGCGATCGGAGGCATTCATGACCAACGACACCGTCTTCCGCCGGAAGATCTCGCCCACCGAGCGGCTGTACTTCTTCACCCGCGAGGTGACGCCGCCGTTCCTGATGCATCTCGCGGTGCACGGCGAGGGGATGATCGATCCCGCTGCCCTGCAGCGCGCCGTCGACGTGGCCTCGGCGGCGAACCCCGGCGCCCGGCTGGTACGGGACGGAAAGTATTGGGTGGACAGCGGGGTCGCGGCCGCGGTCCGGGTGGTGCCGGACTGGACGCTCGACTACGCCGCGCTGGAGAACGACGCGGTGCTCAACAGTCCGATCGGACCGTCCCCCGAGCGGACCACCGAGGTGCTGTTGCTGACCGGGGCCGAGACGACCATCGTCTTCCGGGTCTTCCACGGCGTGATGGACGGCATGGGCATGCGCATGTGGGCCGACGACGTGCTGCGCGCGCTGCGCGGCGTCGAGCCGATCGGCGCCCCCGACGCGATCGCGGATACCGAACTCGTCGCGCAGGTCGGCGCGCCGGGCAGGCAGACGCTGGTGCTGCCGACCTACCGGGCCGCCATCGGCACCGGTCGCCAGGATCCGGACGCGGTGCGCTGGTTGCTGCGGCACCGCACGATCGACGGCACCGGCAAGGGCATCGTCGCGCGGGTCGCGGCGATCCTCGCCGCGGAGGCAGGGGGGAAGTCCCGCTTCATGATTCCGGTCGACCTGCGCCGTCACGATCCCGCGCTGCGCTCCACCGGCAATCTGGCGCTGCCGCTGTTCCTCGACGTTCGTCCCGGCGAGGGCTGGGAGTCGGTGAGCGCTCAGATGCGCACCGGCCTGCAGGAGAAGCGCGAGCTGAACCAGCTCGACAACGGTGGCCTGTCGAAGTTCCCGCCCGCCGTCATCCGCGCGGTGCTGCGGGCGAGCAATTGGCTCGGCGCCCGGCACAACCGGAACATGGTCTCGGCCACGGTGTCCCATATGGGCAAGGTCGATCTGGACGAGCTGGCCGTGCCCGGCTGGACACCGACCACGATGCGGGTGCTGCCCCAGCACACCGGTTCGATGCCGCTGCTGTTCGGCATGGTGGAGGTGCGGGGGCGGATCGAGCTGATGGTGTCGGCGCGCAACGGCGCGGGTATCGAAGCGCGGCTGGAGGCGCTGCTCGACAAGATCGCGCTCACCCTGGAAGCCGAACTCGCACCGCAAGATTCGCCGGCCCGATGACCGCCTGGGCACGGTTCGTCAGCGCCCGGCCGCGCACGGTGCTCGCCGTCGTGGTCGGGGCGATGCTGCTGTTCGGGCTGCTCGGCATGAACACCGCCGACAAGGTGAGCGCCGCCGGATTCACCGATCCGCACAGCGAATCCGCCGCGGTCGACCGGCTGGTGCGCGCGCACTTCGGCCCGCAGACCCCGGACGCGGTCGCGCTCTACACCGCACCGGCCGGGCAGACGCTCGACGATATCGGCCCCGCGGTGCAGCGGTCGCTCGCCCGGATCGACCCTGCGCTGCTGCAAAGACCGATCGAAACCTATTGGAACAGTGTGCCGCCGCGCAAACAGTTCCTGCGCTCGGCCGACAACCGGCAGGCCCTGGCCGCGGTGTATCTGGCCGGTGACGACAACCGCCGGGTCGCCGCCTACCCGGATATCGAAGCGGCGCTGCAGGTCCCAGGCATCGACACGAAGCTGTCCGGCTACAGCGCACTGGCCACGCAGATCAACAAGCAGTCCCAGCACGACCTGGTGCGGGCCGAATCCCTTTCGCTGCCACTGACGCTGCTGATCCTGGTGCTGGTGTTCGGCGGAGTGGTCGCGGCCTCGTTCCCGGTGGCGGTCGGCGTACTCGCCGTGCTCGGCGCGATGGGCACCATCCGGGTGCTCACCGAGTTCACCGAGGTCAGCACCTTCGCGGTGAATATCGCCTCGCTGCTCGGCCTGGGCATGGCGATCGACTACGGGCTGTTCCTGGTGACCAGATTCCGTGAGGAACGGGCGAACGGGCGCGAACTCACGGCGGCGATCGAACGCACCTGCGCCACCGCCGGTCGCACCGTCGCGTTCTCTGCCCTGCTGCTGATCTGTGCGTTCGCGGGCACTTTCGTCTTTCCCCAGGCCGTGCTGCGCTCGCTCGGTTTCGGCGCGATCGCGGCGGTCGCACTGGCCGCGGGACTTTCGCTGACCGTGCTGCCCGCCATGCTCGCGCTGTTCGGCCACCGCATCGGCAAGGCCGCCGAAAAGGATCGGACCGAACGCTTCTGGGGTCGCGTGGTGGACGCCGTGCTGCGCAGGCCGGGTCTGGTCACGGTGGTGGTGGGCGTCGTGCTGGTACTGCTTGCCCTGCCGCTGACGGGTGCGAAACTCGGCGATATCGACCACCGCGCGCTGCCCGTCGGCAACGAGATGCGTAGCACCGTCGAAGAACTCACCGCCGAGTTCCCCGCCGCGAGCAGCGGTGTCACCGCCGTCCTGCAGGGGTACGACGGTCCACCGCAGTCGGCGGCGGTGGACGCGGCGCACACTGCGCTCGGCCGGGTCGAGGGCGTCGGTCAGGTGCTCCAGGTCGGCCGCGCCGACGACTTCGTGGTCTTCCACCTCTTCCTCGACGCCACCGACCGCAGCGAAAGGGCAACGGCCACGGTCGAAGACCTGCGCGCGCTGACCCCGCCGGACGGCACGGCGCTGCGCCTCGGCGGCGACACCGCCGCCACCCTGGACAGCGTGCACTCCATCGTGCGCGCCATGCCGTGGATGATCCTGGTGATGGTGGCCGCCACGGTCCTGCTGCTCGCGGCCGCGTTCGGCTCGATCGTGTTGCCGCTCAAGGCCGTCGCGATGGCTTTCCTCAGCCTCGCCGCCACCTTCGGCGTGCTCACCTGGATCTTCGGCGAGGGACACCTCGCGGGCGTGCTCGGCGTCAGCCCCGGTCCGCTGGCCGCCGGCATGCTCGTGCTGATCATCGCCGTCGTGTTCGGACTGTCCACCGACTACGAGGTATTCCTGCTGTCCCGCATGGTCGAAGCGCACGCCGCGGGCGCCGACACCGCCACCGCGGTACGCGTCGGCACGCTCAAGACGGCCCGCGTCATCACCGCCGCGGCCACCCTGCTGGTCATCGTCACCGGCGCGTTCACGCTCTCGCCGTTGACGCCCATGCGCTTTCTCGGCCTGGGCATGATCGTCGCACTGCTGATCGACGCCACGCTGGTGCGCATGCTGCTGGTGCCCGCGCTGGTGAAACTGATGGGCCCGGCCAACTGGTGGCACCCGTCGCGCCGGCCGCGCCGGGTGTCCGCCACGGTCGAACGGGTGCAGGAGTCCACTTCGATCGGCTGAATCGCGGGTATTTCCAGAAAGATCGCGCGCCACGCCGCGGCGAAGATTGCAATACATCCGATCACTCCGCAGGCTTGGCACCCATGTCCGCCGCCTGCCCCGCCTGCTCATGGCCGTCGCCGATGCTCGTCTCCCGGCATGGGGCGGTGCGCTATCTGCGCTGCGTATGCGGGAGATTCCTGGTCGCGCACGGGGGCGGGGTGAACCTGCTGAGCGGCCGAAGTGCCTGCGCCACACCGAAGGTCGCCGAGCATCTGGAGCTTATTCCGCTGCCCGAGGCCTGACGGACCTCCGAGGGGTTCACAGTCCGTGCCGGCGCTCGGCGGTCACCAGCTCTGCGACGCGCGCTTCGTTACGCGCCGAGAACGGATCCTCGACCGATCGCCGGTAGGCCGCCACCGCGGCGCGGGTGTCCGCGCCGACCAGATCGGCATTGAGCTGCGCCGCGGCGAATGCTCCTGCCGCTGCGGCAGTGCCGACCTGCGCCGCCGGATCCGTGACATTGCCCGCGGCCCAGACCCCGGCCACCTCGGTCCGTCCGGCGGCGTCGACCGGTAGATGCGCGCCGAGGCCGGACGGATGCGCCACCGCCCGCAGCCCGATCCCGTCCAGGAAACCGGCGCGCGCGACCATCGTCGGCTGCACGGCCAGCACGGCGCGCTCGACCACCGTGCCGTCGCTCAGGCGTACACCGGTGAGTCGGTCGTCGGTGACGACCAGTCCCGCCACTTCGCCTGGCACCACGTTGATTCCGCGTGCCGCGAGCTGTTCGGCGGCCTCGCCGACCGGCGGCGCCGTGGTGTGCGCGAAGAACACGACATCGCTGCTCAACTGCCGGAACAGCAACGCCTGGTGCACCGCCATCGGCCCGCTCGCCAGCACGCCGATAGCCTGGTCCCGAACCTCCCAGCCGTGGCAGTACGGACAGTGCACGAGGTCGCGGCCCCACCGCGCGGACAGGCCGGGAATCTCGGGCAGCTCGTCGACCAGCCCGGTCGTCACGAGCAGTCGGCGGGCCCGGAACGTGCGGCCATCGGTCGACGTCACCATGAATCCGTCGGCGGCGCCGGTCACCGCATCGACCTCGCCCGCCAGCACCGCGCCGCCGTAGCCGCGCACCTCCGCCCGGCCCAGCTCGAGCAGTTCGCCGGGCGGCATCCCGTCGCGCGCGAGCAACCCGTGCACGCCTTCGGCCGGCGCGTTGCGCGGGTCACCCGCGTCGATCACCAGCACCGACCGCCTGGCCCGCGCCAGCATCAGCGCGCCGTTCAACCCGGCGGCACCGCCGCCGATCACCACCACGTCGTAGCCGTCTTGCAGCTGTTCGGTCACCGTGACCACCTCCGCCGACCACCATGCGAGCAAACGCCCGGAACGCGCAACCTTTGTTGCCATATTGGCAAACTCGGACCGGCGCGAAATACGGTCGACCGCGAGCCTGCCGCTCGGTACCCTCCGATGCCATGGAGTGATGCCGAGTGCGACCGCCCGGACAGCGCTGCCGCCGTGTCGGATTCAGCGCGCGGACGGCGCTGCCCGCAGCCGGCACTCCGATCGAGGGACATCCATGACCGATCAAGAATTCCTTTCCCGCGTCGCCGCGCGCCTGGCCGCCCTGCCCGGCACCCGAGCGGTGACGCTCGGCGGCTCCCGCGCACAGGGCACCCACACGCCCGAGAGCGACTGGGATCTGGCCATCTATTACCGAGGCACGTTCGACCCTGCCGCACTCCGTGAAATCGGTTGGGACGGTGAAGTATCCGAGCTGGGCGGCTGGGGCGGCGGCGTCTTCAACGGCGGCGGCTGGTTCACCATCGAGGGTCGTGAGGTCGACGTGCACTATCGCGACCTGGACGTGGTCGAACACGAACTCGCCGAGGCCGAGCAGGGCCGATTCCATTGGGAGCCACTGATGTTCCATCTGGCGGGCATCCCGAGCTATCTGCTGGTCGCCGAACTCGCCGTCAACGAGGTGCTGCACGGCACCCTCCCCCGGCCCGGCTACCCACCGGCATTGCGTACCGCTGCCCCGCCGATCTGGCGCAACCGGGCCGAGCTGACCCTTCGATACGCCACGGACGCCTACGTTCACCGGGGCCAGGCCACCGAGGTCGCCGGCTCCATCGCCATCGCCGCGATGGCCACGGCGCACGCGATCCTCGCGGCGCGCGGGGAATGGGTCGTCAACGAGAAGCGACTGCTGGCGCGTGCGGGCCTGCGCGACATCGATGCGATCGTGGGGCAGTCGAGGGCGAACCCGGAATCGCTGGCACGGCAGATCGCAGCGGTGCGGCACGTGCTGGCCGCCGCGAGCTGACCCGTCACCTGCGACGACGCGGTTTCGTCGCCGTCGCGTCACGGAGATGTTGCGCCGCGCGGCCTACCCGTTTGCCTGATCGTGGTTCGGCACGTGCATCCTGTACCCGAACGGATTCGATTCCTTTGGCTTGCCCGACTGCCGACGAGACCAGTGTCACCGGATGCGGTTCGGCGGACCGTCCCGACGACAGTGAGAGCAGGACCGATGCGGCCTGTGGTGATGGAAGGCGTCGCGGCACGGCGCGGCAGCGAATACGCGGTGCTGCTGCGCCGCGTGCGACAGGCCGGGTTGCTCGACCGGCGGCCGCGGTACTACGCGTGGAAGAGCGCGGTGACCGCCGCGCTCTTCGTGGGCGGCTGGCTGGTGTTCGTGCTGCTCGGCGATTCGTGGTGGCAGCTGGGCGTCGCGGCGTTCCTCGGAATGGTGTTCGCCCAGTTCGCTTTTCTCGGTCACGACGCCGGGCACAAGCAGATCTTCGCGAGTAGGCGCGCCAACTATCTGTACGGGTTGCTCTTCGGCAATCTCGGGATCGGGGTGAGCATCGGCTGGTGGACCAGCAACCACAACCGCCACCACGCGCACCCGAACACCGAGGACGCCGACCCCGACATCATGGGCGTGCTGGCACACTCCGGTGCGCGCGCCCGGGCCGAACGGGGTTGGCGGCGGCTGATCTTCCGGTATCAGGCCTGGTTGTTCTTTCCGATGCTGCTGCTCGAGGGCGGCAGTCTGCATTTCGCCAGCACCCGCGCGGCATTGCGCTGGCCGATCCCGAACCGCCGTGCCGAAGGGGCATTGCTGGTGTTGCACGCGGTGGCCTATCTGGGCACGGTGTTCGTGATCCTGTCGCCGGTCAAGGCGCTGGTGTTCATCGCCGTGCAACAGGGTCTGTTCGGGCTCTACATGGGCTGTACCTTCGCGCCGAATCACAAAGGCATGGCGGTACTTTCGGCAGGCGACCGCACCGACTTCCTGCGCAAACAAGTGCTCACCTCTCGGAACGTCCGCGGCGGCGTCTTCATCGATGCGGCGCTGGGCGGCTTGAACTATCAGATCGAACACCACCTGTTCCCCTCGATGCCGCGGGCCAACCTGCGCCGGGCCCAGCCCATGGTCGCCGAGTTCTGCGCCGAGATCGGTGTGCCGTATTGCGAGACGAGCCTGCTGCGCTCCTACGCCGAGGCGCTGCGCCATCTCGACGCCGTCGGCAAGCACACCAGGGCGCCCGCGGAATCCGCTGCCTGACACCGGCTGTCGGGCGATCGACGGACATACACGGCGCCCCTGGCGCTGCGAAACTCATCGAAGAGCTGTGGCGGCGCGTGTCCCGCCGCCACGGCAACGCTGCGGTAGGTGAGGTTCCGATGGGATTCTTCGGTCGAAAGTCCGGTCTCGAGCACTTCCGTCAGCCGGATGAAAACGGTTCGGGCGCAGATTCTCTCGCCGACGAACCGACCATCACGCTGCCGCAACCCCCGCCCGAGCTGCCGATCCAGATCGGCTATCGGTTGTTGTCGACCGCGCCGCAGAGCGTCCTGGTGTACTCCGCGGCCGCGCTGACCGAGACCTTCGCCGGGGTGTACTCGGCCGCACCGGTTTTCGGCGCGACGTCGCTCGCGTTCGAGGACGGCTGGGTCGGCGCGTTGCCCGCGCCGTCGTGCAGTGGTTCGGCGTGGACGGACCCGCCGGGTCCGCTGTTGTGGTAACCGCCGCCACCAGTGCCGATTTCGCCTTCCTGAGCACCGAGGTCATGCCCCAGGTCGGCAGCCTGCCGTCGGCGTTCACCCGCGGTATCGCCGATCGGAGCGTCGTGCCGCAGTCCTTCGCCCGGCTGTTCACCAGGTCGGACCAGCGCCCGATCTGGGAGCTGCCGGGCATGCGGCATCTGCGTCAGCCCTGAACGGATCTCCTTGGCCCGGTGCGTTTCCAGTGCCCGTCTCGGGCGACTTCGGCGAACCACCGGCGTAGCGCGACCGGCGGCCGACGCGCGTCCAGTAGGGTCTGCGCGGTCAACGTACCGGACAGTGGAGGACGACATGAGTGAGCTCGTTCTGGTTACCGGCGGAACCGGCTATATCGCGGGGTGGTGCATCGTGTCACTGCTCGAACGCGGCTACGACGTACGCACCACCGTGCGCAGCCCCGACCGGGAGCCGGCGGTGAGCCGAGCCGTCGCCACGGTCATCGACCCCGCGGGCCGCTTGAGCTTCGCCACCGCCGACCTGATGTCCGACGACGGCTGGGCAGACGCGGTCCGCGACGTCGACTACGTGCTGCATGTCGCCTCACCGCTGCGCGTCGACGCCGCCGAGAACCCCGAAGCGCTGATCGCCGCCGCCCGCGACGGCGCACTGCGCGTCCTGCGCGCCGCGACCGCGGCCGGGGTCCGGCGCGTGGTCATGACCTCGGCGGCGAACGCGGCGAGCCCGTCGTCCTATGCCGGCGAAGGCATCACCGACGAGACGCTGTGGACCGATCCCGACGATCCGACGCTCATCCCCTACCGGCGCTCGAAAACCCTTGCCGAGCGGGCAGCCTGGGATTTCATGGCGGCCTACGACGGCCCCACCGAACTCACCACGGTGCTGCCCGGCGCGGTCTTCGGCCCGATCCTGAGCACCGGCACCACCGGTTCGGTCGATATCGTCGAGCGCATGGTGTCGGGCAAGATGCCCGGCGTGCCGCGCATCGGACTCGAGATCGTCGACGTGCGCGATCTCGCCGACATCCACATCAGGGCGATGACCGCGCCCGCCGCCGCGGGCGAACGTTTCCTCGCCACCGGCGAATTCACCTGGATGCGCGATATGGCCCGCACCCTGCACGACGGTCTCGGCGCGCGCGGCAAACAGGTATCCACTCGTCAGCTCCCGGATTTCGCGGTCAAGCTCGCCGCCCGCTTCAGCGACGCACCGCTCGGCGAGATCACCCCGGCCCTGGGCCGGCGCAACCGGCACAGCACCGACAAGGCCAAGCGCCTGCTCGACTGGCAACCCCGGCCCGCCGAGCAGACCGTCCTCGACTGCGCCAACAGCCTGATCGCGCACAGCGTCGCGTGAGTGCCGTTGGCCCACACCGGCGCGGCGGTGTGGGCCGAATCCGGTTCGGACTCGCTATCCCAGTGGTCCGGAACTCAGGACTGTGCGGACCCCGACCCGAGCAGGTTCGGTGCGCCGATCACCGTGTTCAGCAACTGGCCGAGCCGCTCCCCCGCCAGCCGCAACCGATTCTCGGCGATCGGCAGGAACTGCTGGGTGTACTCGTCACCGATGGTGGCCGAGGCCGGATAGAAACCGGGCGTGTTCACCACCCGGCAGCTGTCCTCGGCCCACTGCACCGGATCGCTGTCCGGCTGCGCGGGCGGCAAGGCGGGCGCGGGCAGCGCGAGCAGCCGCTGGAGTTCTTCGGCGTCGCTCGCGTGCCGGGTGTCGAGCAACCGGCTGTCCCACACCGAATGCAGGTTGGTGGCCTTGCCGAGGTAGGTGACCCGGAACTCGTTGCCGCCGCGGTCGCGGGCATACCCGGCGTGCAGCGGCTGGTGGATGTCGCCGACGAAATGCACGACGAACTTCAGCGCCTGCGCGCGCTCGGCGTCGGCGCGCGAGCGGTCGGCCAGGATCTTCGTCTGCGCGCGCAACGCGTCGACCACGTTGTCGCCGTTGTTCCCGTTCACCGCCGCGTCGTAGACGCAGCCGTTCTCGCCGATGTTCACGTAATGCCACGGCGCGGAACGTTTCCCGAGGTCCGGGTCGTCCCGGCGGACCTCGTCGGCCCAGTTCGCCACCCCGGCCAGCGTCGGATTCGCCTCCCCGGCCAGCAGCCGCGAGACCTGATCCCGGGCCGCCGGGTCGAGCCGGAGGTCGGCGATCGCGCCGACCGTGTTGTGCCCCTGCACGCCCCACGCATTCGCGGGCGGCGCAACGGCGAACAGGATGGCACCGAGCGCGCACACGCCCGCTAGAGCAGCTCTACCTCGCATCGAGAAGAATCCTTTCGACCAGCGTCCGATGGCCCCGACCGTGCACGATCCCTACCGCTCAGAGTCTCCGCGACAATTTCCATCCAGAACTGAACATCGGATAAACAGTGTGCGACAAGATCGCCGCCCGCTGTGCCCGAATTGTCGGTCCCCACTGGCACACTCGGCGTTGATGGGCGAAACGATTCGTCTGGTCGAGGTCGCCCACGCCGTCCTCGACCTGTTCTTTGGAAAACCACGGCTTCCGCCGCACCGGATCGGGCTGGGACGGCCCAGACGAATACGCCGTCCCGGTCCTCCGGGTAGTGGGCACGGCGAATCATGGTGGAGTCCAGGTCCGAAGCGGTTGCGGATGAGGCGGCGCCGGAGTGGTCGGATCACAATTCGGGGTGTGTTCGCCCACGTCGCGACACTAACGACTCCAGGACGACGAGTGCGCCGAGGACGAGTACGGCGACGCCGATCACCCGCAACCCGAGGTCGGCGCTCGAGACGAACGCGGCCACGACGTCGCCGGAGTGCTCCGGAGTGGTCACGGCCAGCGCCTGGGCCACGGTGTGCGGGTCGTGCCGGGCGCGGAGGTCCTGCGGCAGTGCGGCGACGAAGCGGGCGGTGAGCACCGTGCCGATCACGGCGACACCGAGCGCACTGCCGAATTCCCTTGTGGTGGCCTGTAGTCCGGCCCCCACCCCGGCTTGCGCATGCGGTAGCGAACCCGCGATCGCACCGGACAGCGTCGGCAGGGCCAGCGTCAGCCCGACACCCGTCACGACCAGCCATGCGGCGTAGCCGACGTACGGTGTCTGCGCGCTGCTGGTGGACAACCCGAGAAGTCCGCCTCCGACGAGCGCGAACGCGAGCGCGACGGTGGCGTCGAGGCCGATGCGCGGAACGAGGCGGCCGACATAGCGCGCCCCGAAGAGCATCGGGATGGTCAGCGGCAGGATGCCCAGTCCGGTGAGCAGCACGCTGAATCCCTTGCCGTACTGCAGGAACGAGGCGTTGACGTAGAACAGCGCGAACATGCCGAAGAAGACCGTGGCCATGCCGAGGCAGGCGCTGCGCAGGCGCGGCAGGCGGAACAGCCGCGGATCGAGCAGGGGGTGTTCGACTTTCAGCTCGACCACCGTCCACACCACGAAAAGCACTGCCGCGCACACGAATCCCGTGATGACGAGACCGCTTCCCCAGCCCGCCTCGGGTCCTTCGACGATGCCGAGCAGCAGCGCGACCGACGCGCCGACCAACAAGAGCGTGCCGAGCGGGTCGATCCGGCGTTCGTGCCGCGGCGAAACGGGTGCCACCCGGGCGGCCAGCCCGAGCAGCAGCAGGGTGACGGGCACGGCCGCGAGGAACAACCAGCGCCACGATCCACCCGAGAGAATCGCTCCGCCACCGACATTGCCGATGACACCGCCCAGGCCCGACATCGACGCCCAAGTCGCGATTGTCGCGGCTTTACGGTCGGCGGGGACGGCGTGCAACAGCACGGCGAGCGTGTTGGGCAGCACGGCGGCGGCGCCGACGCCGGTGATCGCCCGCCCGACGAGCAGGACCACCACACTGGGCGCGACGGCCGAGAGCAGCGCGCCCACCGCGAACAACCCGAGACCGGCGAGCAGTACACCCTTGCGCCCGAACCGGTCTCCGGCGGCACCACCGGGAATCACCAAGCAGGCGAAGAAGATCACGTACATGTCGACGATCCAGATGAGCGCCGAGGCGGACGGGTGCAGCTCGCTTGCGGCGAGCATGGGGACGGCGAGATTGGTCGCGGCGATCATTCCGACGACGAGCGCAACACAGGCGCACATGACGGCGAGCAAGCCGCGACGCCCGCTGGGCCGGGTTCGGGCAGCCTGGCCGCGATCGCGGAGCAGAACATTCGATGACATAGCCAGAACGCTAGATACGCAGGCAATATGCGTGCCACGCAATATCAACAACAACTACTTGCATATGATGCAACCATGCCTCAGCAGCTCGACCTCAACCTCCTGCGCGTGTTCGACGCCCTATTGCAAGACGGCAGCGTCACCGCCGCCGCCGAGCGCCTGCACCTGTCCATTCCGGCGACGAGCCGGGCGCTGGGCCGGTTGCGCCGGGCGATGCAGGACCCGATCCTGGTGCGGGCCGGGCGTGGACTGGCGCCGACCCCGTTCGCGCTGCGCACCGCGCCGCGGGTGCGTTCGCTGCTCGACGAAGCGGCCGCGCTGATCAGCGCCGACCGCGAGATCACGATCGCGGAACTGGAGCGCACCTTCACGATTCGGATCAACGACGGCGTGGCCGCGACGCTGGCGACGGCGGCGGTCGAGGCCACCTCGGCGGTGGCGCCCGGTGTGGTGCTGCGTTTCGTCGCGGAGGGTAGCGAGAGCGCCGAGGCGCTGCGCGACGGCTCGGTCGATCTGGACATCGGCGCGAGCGAAGTCGCGGCGCCCGATATCCGCTCGGCTCTGCTGTATCGCGAACGGGTGGTGGGCATCGTCCGCGCCGACAGCCCGCTCGGCCTGGACGGCGCGCCGACCTTGTCACAGCTGTGCGACTATCCGCACGTCTCCGCGTCGCGCCGGGGCCGTCAGCGCGGCCCGCTCGACGACGCGCTCGCCGCGGCCGGCCTGCAACGCCATGTCGCCGCCGTCGTGCCGACCTCCGCGGTGGCCGCGTTGCTGGTCTCGACGAGTCACTATGTCGGACTGGTCCCCCAGCGCCTCGCCGAGGAGCACGGATCCGCCCTCGGCCTGCGCTGGTTCCCGATCCCCGCCGACCTGCCGGACGTCGAGGTCCGCCTGCTGTGGCACGCCCGCCTCGACGCCGACCCGGCCCAGCGCTGGTTACGCGATACGATCCGCGCCGCCCTCCGCGACGACGCGGAGTAATCGCCTTGCGCGGCTTCGCTTCCCGGTGCAGAGATGCGGCACGGATCAACGACGACGCAGAGTAACCACCTTGCGCGCCTTCGCTTCCCGTGCGGAGATCCGGCGCGGATCATCGCCGCCCGATCGCACCACTGAGACCCGAAACAGCCCGGCCCCACACTGTGCAGGCCCCCGCACCTGGTCACCACCGAGTTCGGCGATCGCCGCGGTATCGGTCCTGCGCCCAGCTTGCTGAAACCGACTGAGCAGCAGCACTTTCACAGATATGTGTGGTCATCGACGACCTGTTTCACCGTGGTGAGCGCGGCGCGCAGGGTCGCCGGGTCGGTCGAGCCGAGGGCGAGGCGCAGGGCGTGCGGCACGTGCCGGGTGGTGGCGAACGGCTCGGCGGCCGACACCGAGATGCGTTCGCGGGCAAGGGCCGTCACGATCCGATCGGCTCGGACCTGCTCCGGCAGCGGCAGCCACAGGAAATAGGCGGACGGGTGGCCGAGCAGCGGCAGTCCCGCGAGCACATCGCGCGCGATCGCCTGCCGGGCGCGCGCGTCGGCGCGCTTGCGCGTCTCCAGCCGGGTCACGGTGCCGTCGTCGAGCCAGCGGCACGCGATCGCCGTCATGACCGCGGGCGCGTTCCAGGTGGTCGCGCGGATCGTGCGTTCGAGCGCGGACATCGCTGCGGCCGGGGCCGCGACGAAGCCGACACGCAGCCCCGTCGCGACACTCTTGGAGAATCCGGAAACGTACACGGTGCACTCCGGCGCGAGCGCCGCCACCGGAGACGGCGGCCGCACCGCGGAGAACGCATACGCCGCGTCCTCGATGACGAGAAGCCCGTGTCGACGGGCTATTTCGGCGAGCCGCTCGCGCTGCTCCAGCGGCAGCACCCAGCCCAGCGGATTGTGCACCGTCGGCATCGTGTAGACGGCGCGCACCCGTCGTGCCGCGCACAGCCGCGCCAGCGCGTCCAGATCGGTGCCGTCTTCGGTCGCCGGGATCGGCACCGATTCCAGATGCAGCGTCCGGGCAAGGACTTTGAAGCCCGGATAGGTCAGGGCGTCGACCGCGACCACGTCGCCGGGGCGCAGCAGCGCCATCGCCGTGGCGGCCAAACCCTGCTGTGCGCCATTGACGATCAGCACTTGGTCGGCGGTCACTGACACACCACGCCGCTTCAGGTGCCGCGCCACCGCGGCCCGCTCGTGCGGGCGCCCGGCGTGCGGCTGGTAGCGCAGCAGGGCTTCGATATCGCCGGATGACGCCAACTGCCGCAACGCGTTTCGCAGCAGATCCGCCTGACCGGGCAGTGCCGGATAGTTGAAGTTGAGGTCCACCACGTCGGTCGCGACGGCGCGCTGGTCGATGCCGTGGCCGGGCGGCAGCGCGAGTTCGCGGACGAACGTGCCGCGCCCCCGCTCACCGCTCACCAAGCCCATCGCTTCCAGCTCGGCATAAACCCTCGTCGCCGTCACCAGGGCCAGACTTTCCCGCGCCGCGAGTTCCCGGTGCGCCGGCAACCGGGTACCCGGCGATATCCGGCCCGCGCGGATATCGGCCGCCAACCGGTCCACCAGAGCCTTGTACCGCGAGACCGCCACGCTCGAATTGTATGCAGGACAATTCTTTGATTGTCCTGCGGCCGTCGATCTACGGTGCTGAGATGCACATCGCCATTCTCACTTTCGAGGGTTACAACGAACTCGATTCGCTCATCGCGCTCGGGGTCTTGAACCGAATCAAGAAGCCCGGTCGGCGCATATCGATCGCCTGCCCTACCGAGCGGGTCCGTTCGATGAACGGCGTGGTGATCGAATCCATGGCCACGCTCGAAGAGGCGGCTGCGGCGGACGCGGTGATCGTCGGCAGCGGGTCCCGCACCCGCGAGGTCGTCGAGGACGGGGCGCTCATGGCACGGCTACGGCTCGATCCGACCCGGCAGCTGTTGGCCGGACAGTGTTCGGGGACATTGATTCTGGCGAAACTCGGGCTACTCGACGATATTCCCGCCTGCACCGACCTGACCACCAGACCGTGGGTGCAGGCGGCCGGAGTGGACGTGCTCGAACAACCGCTCTTCGCGAAAGGCGATATCGCGACGGCCGGCGGCTGTCTCGCCTCCCACTATCTCGCAGCATGGCTGATCGCCCGGCTGGACGGCATCGAGGCGGCCGAAAGCGCCTTGCACTACGTGGCTCCTGTCGGCGAAAAGGACGAATACGTGCGACGTGCGATGGGAAATATCGCCCCCTATCTACCGGCGGAACCGGCCACCCTCGGTGCGGGTGTACGCGCCCACTAATCTCTGAGGCATGGCACGGGACGAGCGCGGGGTAACCGCCCAGAGTGAGGATTTCGCTTCCTGGTACAACGAGGTCGTTTTCAAGGCCGGCCTCGTCGATCGGGGTCCGGCCAAAGGCACCATGGTCATTCGACCGTATGGGTACCGGGTATGGGAGCAACTGCAGGCGGAACTGGACCGCCGCATCAAAGCCACCGGGCACGAGAACGCCTATTTCCCGCTCCTGATCCCGGAAAGCTACCTCAGCCGCGAAGCCGAACACGTCGAGGGTTTTTCCCCGGAGCTGGCCGTGGTCACCCACGCCGGCGGTAAAGAACTCGAAGAACCGCTGGTGGTACGGCCGACCTCGGAAACCATCATCGGCGAGATGATGTCGAAGTGGATCAGCTCGCACCGCGATCTGCCCCTGCTGCTCAACCAGTGGGCCAATGTGGTGCGCTGGGAGCTGCGGCCGCGAATGTTCCTGCGCACGACCGAATTCCTGTGGCAGGAGGGGCACACCGCGCACGCCGACGCCGAAGACGCCCGGCGCGAAACCATGCTCGCCCTCGACATCTACCACGAGGTGGCACGGGATCTGGCCGCGATACCGGTGATTCCGGGCGAGAAGACCCCCGGCGAACGTTTCGCGGGCGCGGTCACCACGTACACCATCGAGGGCATGATGCGCGACGGCCGTGCGCTCCAGTGCGGCACGTCGCATTACATGGGCACCAACTTCGCGACCGCCTTCGACATCCGCTACACCGGCGAATCGGGCCGGGAGGAGTTGTGCCACACCACTTCCTGGGGTATGACCACGCGCATGCTCGGCGCCGTCGTGATGACGCACGGCGACGACAAGGGACTGGTCTTTCCGCCGCGGCTCGCACCGCACCAGGTGGTGATCGTCCCGATCACCCGCGGCGGCAACACCGCCGTCGAGGCGGCCGCCGAGGAACTGGCGGGCCGGCTGCGGGCGGCGGGCGTGCGCACCCACGTCGACGCGCGGGCGCAGCTCACCCCGGGGTTCAAGTACAACGAGTGGGAACTGCGCGGCGTGCCGATCCGGCTCGAACTCGGGCCGCGCGACCTCGAGGCGGGCACCGCCATGATGGTGAAACGCCTCGGCGACGCGGGCAAGCAAGCGGTTCCGCTGGACTCGCTGCCCGAGACCATGCCGCGGATATTGGACGAGTTCCAAGCGTTGCTGCTCGCCAGGGCCACCGAGTTCCGGGAAAGCCACACCCGCACCGTCGACACCTGGGCGGATTTCGCCGACGCAGTCGCGAGCGGCTGGGCGCTGGCCCTGCACTGCGGCAGCACCGCCTGCGAGGAGGACATCAAGGCCGGCACCGCAGCCACGCCGAGATGTATTCCCTTGCAGGCGGACTCGGCATCCGGGAACTGTGTACGCTGCGACGCCCCCGCGACGTACGGCAAGCGGGTGATCTTCGGTCGCGCCTACTGATCGGAGCGAATCAGCTGGTCTGCAAAGCGATTCGGAGGCCGAACGCGACCAGCAGGGTGCCCATCACGGTGTCGATGGCGCGGCGCACACACTGCCGCGCCAATACCCCGCGTAGCGCGTCGACCACGTTCGCCAGCACGGTGAACCAGGTCAGCGACACCAGCGCGGCGATGACACCGAGCGAAATGCTGTCGGCGGCAGTCGGTTCGGCGGGCAGGAACTGGGGCAGCAGCGCGATGAAGAACACCGCGACCTTCGGATTGAGCAGGTTGGTCAGCAACCCCTGCCGGAACGCCGCGGCCGTGCCCGGCCGGTTCGCCAGCGCATCGGCGGCCACGTCGTAGCCGCCGCGCCGGGCGGCCAGCAGGGCGCGCACGCCGAGCACCATCAGGTACGCCGCCCCGATGAGCTTGACCACGGTGAACGCCACCGCCGACGCGGCGAGCAGCCCGGCCACACCGAGCGCGCTCACCACCGACCAGCCGAACACGCCGGCGGCGATCCCGGCCGCACAGGCCATCCCGGCCCGGCGCCCTGACAGCACCGAACTCCGGGTGACGATCACGAAATCCGGCCCCGGCGACATCGCCGCCACCAAAACCACGCCCCCCAGAGCGAGCGCCTGCGCTGTAGACATCACCTCGTCACCCTAACGATCACGCAAGCCACCACGTAGCGGGTTTCCAGAAGACCCCGCGCATATCGCCGCGCGTTCCGCGCCGACGATTGACCTCAACCATAGTTGAGATCGAACAATGGGTGCATGACCGAGATCGATGAGGTAAGGCAGCTGCTCGACCACGCCACCGAACTCTGGATTCGGCACGAGATGCGCGAGTGGGGACGGCTTTTCACCGAGGACTGTGACTTCATCACGCACCGCGGCGTGTGGTGGCGCTCGCGCGCGGACAACGTACTCGGGCACGAGGATGTACCGGAATCCGTTCTGGCACAGAAGAAGAACTATGCGCAGACGGTGCTCGACGTTCAGCTCATCGCGCCGGGCGTGGCGCTGGCGCACACCGAGTGGTCGTGGCCCGATCACATTCTGCCGGGTGCGGCCGCGGGCGAGGACCGGCGCGGCCTGGTCACCATGGTGCTGGTCCGGCGGGACGGGCGCTGGCTGATCCGGGCCGCGCACAACACGCGGCTGAACGGACTCGACGACTTCACCCCGGCCGGATAGGCCGCGCCGGATCGGGATACCCGCGACGCGCGGCGGGAGGTTTCGCCGGTGGTGGGCGGGTTCATGCCGGACAATGTGCTGAACCAGCCGGGTGTCGGGCCTCGATGCCCCAGCGAGGAGGTTCTGTGGTGCGGTCGGCGAAAAGGTACGCGATGGCGTTGGGTGCGACGCTGATCGTGGCGCTCGGCGCGTGCGGGACCGACGACGCGAGCGACCGCGCTTCGAGCAGTTCGCCGCAGGCTCCGCAGCAACAGGCGGCGAGCTCGTCCGCACCGCCGACCACCGGAACCGCACCGCCGACGCGACCTGCCGATCCGGCCGAGATCACCTCCGGCGGGTCGACCTACACGGTCCGGCGGGTCGAGGTGCCCAACGGCGTCGGCACTACCGATCAGGCAGCCTCGCTGGAGCTGTCCGGCGGCGATGCGCGGGTGAGCGAGGTGTTCAACCGCGGCGTGCGCACCTATGTCAAGGAACAGGTCGACCTGGTGAACGGCGGGGACGATGAACGCCAGCGCGCCGTCTCGACCAACGGCGAGATCTTCAGCACCGAGAGCACGGTCAGCGAAGTGGTGTCGGGTCTGCTCATCTTCAAAGACGCGGCGCATCCCACCAAGATCCTGGGCACCATCACCACCGACAGCCGCACCGCACGGCCGATCCTGATCGGCGACCTGTTCACCGACGCTGCCACCGGCCTCGCCGAATTGGCCAGGGCCACCACGGAAGCGACCCGCGCAGTGCATCCGCAGCTGGCCGACAGCAGGACCATCACCGACGCGCTGCAACCGACGGAACGGAACTACGCGAACTGGGTGCCCACCCCCACGGGCGTGCAGATCCATATCGACACCGGCGTCTACGTGTACGGCTATCCGTGCGTGCAGGTGCCCTGGTCCCGCTTGCGCCCGGTCCTCGGCCCGGTGCTGCGATCGGTGGCCGACAAAGCGCCCGACACCGCACCGGCGACCTGCCGCGCGGACTGAACCGTCACCCGGACGAGCACGGGACGTATGCCGAACGGGTGAGACCGCGCAGGCCGAATTCGGCCGTCCGGTAGACGCCGACCGTGGGCACGAAAATCTAGCGTTCAGCAGAGCGCCTGCCACTCCGGCGGGTCACGTCGCCTATGTGCGATGGAAGCTCTACTGACAGCGAGGTTTTGATGCGCGCACACGGCCGTGCCGACACGGCGGCACTGGCGTTCTCCGTGGTGATCGCCTCGATGATACCGACGGCTTGCGGCGGGGCAGACAACCCCCGTCCGACCGCGCACGCAGTGCCGAATACGTTGCGGGAACAGGTGATCCACTGGCACGACTGCCGCACCGGACCGGACGACGAGGTGGGCCTGCGCTTGGCGGCTGTCGGCGCGGAATGCGGAGAGTTCCGGGCGCCGTTGGACTATGCCGATCCGAGCGGTCCCGCACTGTCCATCGCCGTCGCACGACGTACCGCCACCGATACCGCGCACCGCTTGGGCACCCTGCTGGTACAGACGGGCGGCCCCGGACCGTCCCGGGACGGCGTCGCGATCCTGGTGGACGGACCCGAAGGCGGCCATCCGGCCACGTCGGCGCTCGCCGAACGCTACGACCTGGTCGGCATGGACCCCCGGTTCTTCGGTGCCAGCTCGCCGCTGGACTGCGGCTGGCCCACCGGCGCCTACCTGGGCATCGCCCAGGCCGCGCCGCGTGACCGGGCAGATTTCGACCGCACCGTACAGACGGCTCGCGACCTGGCCGCCCGCTGCGCACCACAGCGGGCCCTGCTCCCCCACGCGTCGACGCGAGCCGTCGCCCGCGACACCGATCTGTTGCGCACGCTGCTGGGTGAGCCGAAGATCTCCTATCTCGGCTGGTCCTGGGGAACGTATCTGGGCGCGGTGTACCTGCAGCTGTTCGGCGAGCGCGTCGATCGGGTGGTGCTCGACAGCGCTCTGGACCCGGCCGCACCGGGCCCGGACCTGACCAGGTCCGCGGCCCCCGCCACCGCGGCCGCCCTCGCGGACTGGGCGCGCTGGGTGTCCACGCACGACGGCGAATTCGATTGGGGCACAACCGAACAAGCCGTTCTGCGGTCGGTCGCGGAGCTGGTCCGCGCGATCGCCGCGCAGCCGATCTCGCTCGGCGGGCTGACGATCACCGCCGATATGGTGCCGGGCCTGCTGTTGACCGTCGACGACTCCGACGAGTACTACGCCGAGTTCAGCAGGCAGGTGGGCACGTTGCGCGACGCCGTCCGCGGTCGCGCCGCCGACCTCGCGCCGGGCCTGGCGCAGAAGCTCGCGCTGTACGCCGAGACCTCCTCGATACCCGAATTCGGTTTCAGCGCAACGGTGGCCAACCAGTGCGCCGACCGCCCCGCCCGCGACACCGAAGCCTACTTCACCGATATCCAGCGGCATCGCGACGCGGAACCGATGTTCGGGGCGCTGGCCCGGCACCTCACACCGTGTGCGATGTGGCCGACGGCGCCCGCCGAACCCGCTGTCGAGATCGGTAACCCGCATGCGGCGCTGCTCATCGGCGCGGCCGGCGATCCGGTGGCGCCGATGGCCGGACAGCAGGCGATGCGCCGCGCCCTGCCCGGTGCCCGGTCGCTCACGCTGGCGAACGCGTTCCGCCACGGCGTGTACCTGTTCGACCCCGCTGCGTGCCTGGACGCCGCGGTCGACGACTATCTGCTCAACGGCACGCTCCCCGCCGCCGACGCGGTGTGCGAACGCGATTGAGTCAGCGCGAGCCGGGCTGTCGCAGCCCGGCTTCGTGGGCGACGATCACCGCCTGCACCCGGTCGCGTACCCCGAGTTTGGTAAGGATATGCCGCACATGGGTTTTCACGGTTCCCTCGCCGACCGCGAGCACCGTCGCGATCTCGGCGTTGGACAGCCCCCGCGCCAGCACCCGCAATACCGCGGTCTCCCGCTCGGTCAGCGTCGCCACCAGCCGGCGGGCGGCGGGATCGATCGGCGGTGCGAGCCGGTCGAGCAGGCGCCTGGTCGTCGAGGCGGCCAGCACGGCGTCTCCGGCGTGCACCGATCGGACGGCGGACAGGAACTGCTCCGGCGGCGCGTCTTTGAGCAGGAACCCGCTGGCGCCCGCGCGCACCGCGGCCACCGCGTAGTCGTCGAGATCGTAGGTGGTCAGCACCAGCACTTTCGGCGGGTGCGCACGCGCCAGCAGTTGCCGGGTGGCCGCGATGCCGTCCAGCCGCGGCATGCGCACATCCATCACCACGACGTCGGGACCGAGCCGCGCGGCCTCGGCGACACCGTGCACCCCGTCGCCCGCCTCGCCGATCACGCACAGGTCCGGCTGGGAGTCCACCACCATCCGGAACCCGGCCCGCACCAGCGCCTGGTCCTCGACCAGCAATACGGTGATCATTCGAACCGCCCGGCCCGCAACGGGATTCGCGCGGACAGCAGATGCCCGTCCGTCCCCGTACGTGGCCGGAGTTCGAGCTCGCCGCCGTAGGCTTCGACTCGTTCGCGCATGCCGATCAAGCCGTAACCCGCACTGCCCGAACTCCGCCCGGCCGAACCGTCGTCCCCGACGCTGACCTGCAGCCAATTCCGTTCCTGCCGCACCGAAACCTCGGCGCGCGCACCGGGTCCGGCGTGCTTGACGACATTCGTCAACCCCTCCTGGACGATCCGATAGACCACCAGCCCCACCCCTGAATCGGTCAGCCCGCACGGCAGCTCTAGTTCCAGGGCCACCGGCACACCCGCAGCACGGACCTCTTCGACCAGTCTGCCGATATCCGAAACACCCACGCGTGGAGCCGGATCCGGATCCGGATCCGTCCCGGTGTCCTCGCGCAGCACGCCGATGGCACGGCGGGTCTCGGCCAGTGCCCGCCTGCCCTGGTCGCCGATGGCCTGCAAGGCGTCGATCGCGGACTGCGGGGTCGCCCGCGCGGCATAGCGGCCGCCGTCGGCTTGCGCGACGATCACCGCCAGCGAGTGCGCGAGGATGTCGTGCATATCGCGCGCGATCCTGGTGCGCTCGGACAGCACCGCGAGCCGGGCACGCTCGTCCCGGGTGCGCTCGAGCAGGGCGGCGTGTTCGGCCAGCGCGCGGAATTCGCCGCGCCGGGCGCGCTGCCACGCGCCGCCCAGCCAAGCCGCCAGCACCGTGCTGGCCAGAAAACCGCCGACGAGCACGTGTGCCAGGGCCGACATCGGCAGCTGCGGCCAGCTCCAGCCGCCGAGCACCGATCCGGCCAGCCCGACGACCAATCCCGTTCGGCTCCACAGTCGCCGGCTGTGCGCGGCGAGGGTGTACACCACGATCGGCACGGCGATATCGGCGGGCAGCGCGCCCGTGGTGTCGCGCACCGCGCACCACTGCGCGAAGGCCACGGCCGCCACGGTGAGCGCCGCCGCTTCGGGCCACCGCCGCCGCACCACCAACGGGGCGAGCACCAGCATCGACAGCGTGAAGTAGGCGGCATCGGCATCGATCAACAACCCGAACAGCACGCTGACGAGGACGAGGAGCCCGGCCGTCCCGGCGTCCACCAGCGCCGTGCGCCGGCGCAGCCATCCCACCACCCGCTCGTCGACCACCCGACCACCCTAGATCTCGCGGTGTCGCGCCACCTCTGTCCGCAGGATGACCTAGACGCCACAGTCCGTACGCCGCAGGGCATATCCGCCCCACCGGCCGATCCGGTACGCACCGATAGCCGATCGATCGCGCGCCACGCGGGGCGACGCACCGGACAACCGAATTCGCCGGGGAAGTCCAGCGAAAGTTACGGTAAAACTGGAACCTAGGGGTCTACGATCGAAAATGGCCACGGTTTGCGTAGCGGTGCTCAGACGCGTGCATCATACTGTCGGCTTTTTCGAGCAGCGGAGTAGGAGTTCATGATCACGGAACCGGGACGGTTCGGCGGTGTCGACCCACGGGTCGCCGACCGCGGACCGACGGCGCTGCGGATCGCGGTCGGCGCTCAGTTGCGCGCACTGCGCGAGCAGTGCGGCATCACGCGTGAAGCCGCGGGCGACTATATCCGCGGATCGCACGCCAAGATCAGCCGCCTCGAACTCGGCCGCACCGGTTTCAAGGAACGCGACATCCTCGATCTGCTGACCCTGTACGGCGTCATGGATCCGGACCAGCGCGCGATACTGGTCGACCTGGCGCGCGGGGCCAATCAGCCCGGCTGGTGGCACAGCTACAACGATCTGCTCCCGTCCTGGTTCGAGACGTACCTCGGGCTCGAAGGCGCCGCGCAGACGATCAGAACCTTCGAAGGCCAGCTCGTTCCCGGTCTGCTGCAGACCGACGAGTACACCCATGCGGTGATCGCGGTCAGCCATCACAACGCCGAGGCGACCCGGCGGGTGGAGTTACGCCGCAGGCGCCGGGAGATCCTGGACATCGAGAACGGACCGGCGCTCTGGGCGGTGCTGGACGAGGCCGTGCTGCATCGTCCGATCGGCGGCCGCAGCGTGCTGCGCAACCAGATCCGGCATCTGGTGACGATGTCGGACAAGCGCAACGTGACCATCCAGGTGCTGCCCTATCAGGCCGGCGGGCACCCGGCCGCGGGCAGCTCGTTCACCATGCTCCGCTTCACCGAACGCGAACTGCCCGACATCGTCTACCTGGAACAGCTGACCAGCGCGCTCTACCTGGACCGCCGGGAAGACCTGCAGCTCTACCGCGAGGTGATGGACCGCCTCGCGGTACAGGCCGAGCAGCCGGATCGGTCCCGTGAGCTGCTGATCGCCGCCGCCGAGGCGCTGTAGTCCGTCACGGGGTGTACGAGCGGATCTCCGGGAACGCGGGGTCCGCGCCGTCGAGCAATGGCTGCGGCAGCGCGCGCAGTTGCTGATCGAAGAACGCGGCGACGTAGGCGCGGGTGATCTCGACGGCACGGTGGCCCGGCAGCGCGGGTGCGTCCTCGGCGCCGAGCAGTGCCGGGGTGTCGAGGAAGGAATTGTGATCGGCGCCGACGACGGTCAGCCAGCGCTTCCAGCCGCGCAGCGCGGACCAGGCGCGGTCCCAGCTCGAATCCTGGCCGCCGGGGCGGGTTTCGGCGTCGGTGCCGAACAGCAGGAAGGGCCGATCGCCCACTCCCGGTGCGGAGGTGTCGTCGAAGAAACTCCCGTCCATGTTCACCCCGGCGCGCACCCGCGGATCGGCGGCCATGGCAGCGGCCGCGGCGGCACCGCCGAGGGAGTGCCCGGCCATCCCGATCCGGTCGGTGTCGATCATCCGTGCATGCGTCCAGCTCGGCTGCGCGCCGGTGAGCCGATCCAGCAGGAACGTCACGTCGCGGGCCCTGGTCTCGACCACCGCCGACAGCGGTAGACCTGCCTCGATGCGTTGGCACACCACGCAAGTCGACAAGCGGCCGTCCGGGAACTCGGTGCCGAACGATTCGCCCGCGTGGTCGACCGCTGCGACGATATAGCCACGACTGGTCAGTTCCTCGGCCAACGCGGTGAGTGTGTAGCGCGGCGCGGTGAGACCCGGCGACAGCACGACGAGCGGGTACGTGCCGTCCACGGGCTGCGCGCCCGCGATGCTGTGCGTGCGTACAGCAGACAGGGTTTCGGCGGGGATCTGCTGATCGAGCGCCGAATTCGTGAGCAGTGCCGGGATCTCGGCGGCGCTGGCGTACGGCTCGAACGCCCCTGCGCCGGCTCGCGCCGGGTAGTACACGCTGACCATGAGTTCACGCGGTGTGCCGGGTGTCCACGGATCGTCCCGGGCGGGATCGACCAGCTGCAGCACGTCCCGCCCGATCGCGAATTGCCCTGTGGGCGTGGGCAACCGACCGAGCTGCGCGGCGGTGACCGACGCAGTGGCCGGTTGGTCCGCAGCACCGGGCGAACAGGCCGCGACCGCGAGGGTAGCGGTCAAGGCGAGTACGAGGGCAACGGCTCTGCGCATGGTGAACTCCGCATCGATCGGCCCGGCGCGAATCGCCGGTGCTACGTTCGATATTCACCGCCGCCGCGCAAACCTGGGGCAGGGCGACGGCAAAATCGGGTAAGAACTCACGCGCCGTCCGCGGGCTTGCGCAACTGCGCGTAGAGCTCGTCGAAGCGATTGCCGAGCACCGTATAGAGGTCGAGCCACCCGCTGCTCGCGGCGATCTCGCAGAGCGCACCGGTGGGCGCGAACACGAATCGGAGCTCGTCCAGCCGGCTCAGGTCGTGCTGCCGGAGCCGCCGGGCGCAGTCGCTCAGGTCATCGATGAGTTCTTGTTCGTCCGAGTAGCGGCGCTGCCAGCTCAGGTCCTGCGGCGCCGCACGCACGACGGCGAGCACGCGGTCGAGGATGCGCGGTATCTCGGCCTCGGGCGACTCCATGCCGCCAGCATGGCATGCCGGTGCGCGGGTTCAGTACCGGTGCAGGATCAGATCGGTCTTCAGCACGTCGGTCGGGGCCAGCCAGCCTTTGGACCGCAGCGAACTGATCGCCTGGTCACGCAACGCGCTCGCCTGCGCCGAAGTGTCTGCCTTGAAGGACAATTCGATGATCGTCTCGCTGCCGTCGCCCGCCGCGTTGCGCACCGGCACCACCTCGACGTCGAGGTCGGCGCCCTGCCAGCTGCCGGACCAGCTCTTCGCCTGGACCGGACCGTGCTGCCGCGAGTCCGCGAGCTTGTTCTTACCCCAGTTCGAGCCGGACCAGTTCTGTAACTTCCCGGGAATCTGATCGACCAGGAGCTTGCGCGCCTCGGCCTCGGCAGGCAACGCGGTGCCCTGGTAGCCCTTCGCCGACGCGGACTTCTTGTTCGCGAAACTCAACGTCATCTTGTCGTAGGTCCAGTCGACCTGCGCGTCGTAGTTGGTGTCGGAGGAATCGAAACCCTGCTGGTTTGCCTGGGTGAGCGCGGCGTCGAGATCGCCGTCGACGACCGGGAAGCGCTTCTTGTAGTTGAGGTCGAACGAGCTGCCGTCCTTGTGCCGCAACCGCACACTCCAGCCCGCGCTGTTCAAGTCCAGCGGAGCGGTGTCGAAGTATTCGTAGGCGAGCGCCTTGGCACTGCCGCCGAGCCCGAAGGTGGTGCGCACGTCCGCGTTCGGCGCGCCGGAGGCGTCCAGCGCCCCGGCGACCAGATTGAGTTTCACCTCGAAACTCGGCTCCGCGTTCGAGGCCGCCGCCGCTACCGGAACTGGTCCCGTCGCGGTGCTGCCGATGGTCACGGCGAGCGCCGCGACAGCGATGAGGAGACCGCGCCTGATCGTCATTCTCGACATCATCGAAGCGTGCGAGCGCAAAGTGGCCGACAGGCAAGGGGCAGGCTGCCGCCACGTGAAGTCTCCCAGGCAAACACACCGCTACCCTAGCGAGCCGGGCAGCCGTCAGCGGCGAGCGGGGCGTCGATAGGCGAGCCATCGACCGGTCGGGGGAGCGAGCGCGCACCACAGCGGAATCAGGAACAGGACCAGCCCGCCGCCGCAGAACGTCCGGCCGATCGGGTAGTGGTTCGCCGCGCTGACCGCCAAGCCGAGCAACGCCGCCAGCACGGCCAGGCCGCACCCGCCGACCACCACCGTGCGGCCGATGCGCTTACGCGCCAGCAAAGCCACAGCACCGAAGATCAGCACGACCGACAGCAAGGCGCCCATAAAACCGACCGCGAGGTATTCGAGGGTGAAGTCGAAGCCCGGCCCCCGCTGTCTGCCCGACCGCAGTTCGGTCGCCGCGGCGAACGTGGGAAGCAGCGAGATCAAGCCGTACATCCCGGCGAGCACGGCGGCGGTCCGCGCGGTCGCGCCCGACGGTGGCGGCGGATCGCCCACCGGCGACATGTTCCAGGGGTAGACCGACGCGCCCGCGGGCCCGGCCGCACTCGGCGACTGAGCGACCAGGGTCGGGACGACCCGGCGCTGCGGATCGCCGTCCACGACGGTCGCTCGGCGGGTCTCGGGCCGTTGCGCCTCGGCCCGCAGCGGTGTCGGGCGATGCGGATCCCGACGATGGGGTTCTGCCCGCACCGGTTCCGATCGCGCGGACTCGGGCCGCGCATTGTGCACCGTCGGCGACAGTCGGGCGGCGGGTACCGCGGGCCGATGCAGCGCGGCCGCCGCCGCGTGCGCGAATTCGCTACAGGTGGCGAATCTTTCGTGCCGCTGCTTGGCCATGGCGCGGCCGATCACCTCGTCCAACGCCGCGGGTAGATCGCGGCGGCCCTCGCTCAGCCGCGGCACCGGTTTGGCCAGGTGGCCCGCGATGATCTGGCCCGGATTGGTCGCGGGGAACGGCGTCTGCCCGGCCAGCAGCGTGAAAAGCGTGCAGGCGAGCGAGTATTGGTCGGCGCGATGATCGATCGTCTCCCCGGAGAGCTGCTCGGGCGAGGCGTAGGCGAGGGTGGCGGTGAACGTGCCGGTGGCGGTCAGCTTGGTGTCGGAGTCGAGCTGGCGGGCGATGCCGAAATCGGTGAGGATCGCCCGCGGCCCGCGGCCGGAGTCCGGTTCGGCCAGCAGGATATTCGCGGGTTTGATGTCACGGTGCAGCACGCCGCGACTGTGCGCGTAGTCGAGCGCGTCGGCGGTCTCGGCGACGAGCCGCACGATCTGCGCGGGCGTCAAGGCACGCGGATTCATCCGCGCCGCATCGGTACCCGCGACGTACTGCATGGAGATCCACAGGTGCCCGTCTTGGGTACCGCGATCGTAGATGCCGACGATGCCCGGATGTTCCAGGCGGGCAACGACATTGGCTTCCTGCTCGAACCGGCGACGCAGTTCCGGGTCCTCCGAGATCGCCCGGTGCAGCAGTTTGAGCGCGACCAGCCGGGGCAGCCGCGGATGCCGGGCCCGGTACACGGTGCCCATCCCACCCTGGCCGAGCACGCCGTCGACGAGGTAGTCGGCGAATGTGTCACCCACCCCTAACACTACGATCCTTCCCGTCGAACGCATGCTGATCGACGGCGAGCATAACGCGCGTAGGCCGTGCCCCACCCGCCGACGGCGACCGACCGGACGCTGCCGAGTTCTTCGCCGCCGTGACGCATTCCCTCCTTGCTTGGAGCGCACTCCAGGTGACTACCGTCGATTCATGAGCAAAATCTGGTTCATCACCGGCGTCTCCCGGGGTTTCGGCCGGGAATGGGCGCTTGCCGCACTGGGCCGCGGTGACCGTGTCGCCGGCACCGCCCGCGACCTGAGCACGCTCGACGATCTCACCGCCCGGTACCCCGAGACGTTCCTGCCGATCCGGCTGGACGTCACCGATCGGGCGGGCGATTTCGCCGCCGTACAGCAGGCCGCACAGCACTTCGGCCGGCTCGACGTGGTCGTCAACAACGCGGGCTACGGGCAGTTCGGCATGATCGAGGAGCTGACCGAGGAGCAGTTCCGCGCCCAGTTCGAGACCAACGTGTTCGGCGCGCTGTGGGTCACCCAGGCGGCGCTGCCGATCCTGCGGGCCCAGGGCAGCGGTCACATCCTGCAGGTTTCCAGCATCGGCGGCATCGCGGCGTTCATGAACCTCGGCGCGTACCACGCGTCCAAGTGGGCGCTGGAGGCGTTCTCGCAGTCGCTGGCTCAGGAGGTCGCGGAGTTCGGCATCCACGTGACGCTGATCGAACCCGGCGGGTTCGGTACCGACTGGGCCGGTCCGTCGTCCAAACACGCCACCCCCAACCCCGCCTACGACGGAGCACGCGAGCGCCGGGCGGCACAGCGGGCCGTGCAGCGCTCCGGTGATCCCGAGGCGACCGGCGCCGCGATCCTGGCGGTGGTCGACGCGGACCAGCCGCCGCTGCGCATGTTCCTCGGCGAGATCCCGCTGTCCATCGCGACCGCGGAATACGAGTCCCGGCTCGCGCTCTGGCAGCAGTGGCAGCCGGTTTCCGCTGCCGCCCAAGGCAACTGAGCCTCAACCCCGGTACAGCATCTCCGGATGCCACCGCAGGTCCGCCATGGCGCGCCGGTCCGGGACGCGCCATGGCCGGGCCGAGTTCGGTTCGTTCTGCTCGGCGAGTACCACCGCATTGCCACCGAGCCGCTTGGCCCGGTACATCGCCGAGTCGGAGCCGCGCAGCAGTTCGCGATAGAGCGCCGAGGTGTAGACGGCCTTGGGATGACAGGGATCGAGCACCGCGACGCCGACGCTGGCCGTGATCCGCACCGGCAGGTCCGGCATGGTCGCGAGCGCGTCGCGCAACCGCTCGCCGACCGCCGCCGGATCCTCGCGGAGATATCCGACGACCACGAACTCCTCCCCACCGGTGCGCGCGATCAGCGCGTCCGCGTCGGCGGCCGCGCGCAACCGCTCACCCGTACGCACCAGGACCTCGTCACCGAACGGATGCCCGAAGGTGTCGTTGACGACCTTGAAGCGGTCCAGGTCCAGCGTGGCGACGTAGGCGGCGCCGCGGCGGCCGTGGCCCAGATACGACGGCAGCCGGTTGTCGAGCCCGCGCCGGTTCAGCAGCCCCGTCAGCGGATCCGAGAGCGCGTCCTTGCGCAGCAGCCAGTGACTGAACTGGATGAACGGAAGCATCACGCCGACCACGACCATCATCACCAGCACCACCGCGAGGCCGAGGGCGAGATCGGCCGTGCGGGTGGTCGGCTTGTTGTCCGCCAGCGCGCCCTGGACCATCAACGTCGCGAGCACCACGCTCGTCAGCAGCGTCCAGCCGATGTGCAGCGCGAGCACCCGCGGACCGTGGAAGACGGTCACATACGCGCCGATCGCGGTCAGCAGCACCACCCCGAGCACGCCGACGACCCGGTCGTGCACCAGCACGTCGTTGGCGGCGGTATCGAGATCGAAGAAGACGATCCAGAGCAGCGATTCCTTCTCCCGCGGCCACGGCAAGAACCACCAGCGCACCGTCCAGGCGCCCGCTACGAGCGCTTCCACGATGCCCTGCACCTCGCCGACCGGGCCGGCCACATCCCCCTGCGCGATCGATGCGAGCACCGCGATGGTCAGCATGACGATCCCACCGGCGCCGAGCATGAACTTGAATCGGCCCAGCGCCGAATGGGACCCGAAGGTCTCGACCAGTCGGCGATAGTCGACCGGGTCTTGCCACCACGTTCGAAACATCGATCGCCCGTCGGCCATCGGGTCACCGCCTCAGGTCGGACTTCTCCTGATCATCCAACTCGGCTCGCGGATCGACAGTAGGACGGGACCGGCCGTCGGCGCAACGTGAGATTCACCCTATCGCCGCAGGTAATCGTTATTCGGACGGCTTTGTTCGCTAGGGACCGGGTGCGATGACCTCGCCGGTGCCGGCGGCCAGCACCCGGATCGCCTCGATCGGGCACGATTCGGCGGCGTCGACGACGAATTCGTCCGGAGCGACGGTGTCGGCGATCGGGCTGGAGCGTCCGTCGACCAGGGTGAAGTGTTCGGGTGCCATCCCGACGCACATGCCGGAACCGAGGCACTGCTCTCGGTCGACTGTGATCTGCCATTTCTGCTCGGTCATGAGTCTCACCAGCTCACCGGTAGCGCCTTCGGCCCCCGCACCAGGAGGCCGGTTTTCCACGGCACGTCCTCGATCGGCACCGCGAGGCGCAGGGTCGGGAACCGCCGCAGCAACGAGCCTAGCGCCACCTGGAGCTCGACCCGGGCCAGTTGCGCGCCGAGGCAGTGGTGCACGCCGTGCCCGAAAGCCAAGTGCGGGTTGTGCTGCCGGGCCAGATCGAGGGTCTCCGGGTCGGTGAACACGGCCTCGTCGCGATTGGCGGCCTGGGTGTTCACGAAAACCGCTTCGCCCGCCCGCACGGTGACGCCGCAGAGTTCGATGTCTTCGGTGGCGATCCTGGGAGACGAACCGCCGGAACCCAATTGGACGTAGCGCAGCAGTTCCTCGATCGCCGCGGGGACCGAATCCGGTCGGGCACAGAGCATTTCCCACTGCCCAGGGTTGGTGAGCAGGACGTAGGTGAAGTTCGCGAGCTGGTTGGCCGTGGTCTCGTGGCCCGCGATCAACAGGCCGATACCGAGATTGACCAATTCGTCTTCGGTCAGCCGGTCCTCGTCGTCCCGGGCGGCGACCAGCGCGCCGAGCAGGTCGTCGGTCGGCTCCGCCCGGCGTTGCGCGACCAACTCCGCGAGGTAGGCCTCCAGATTCACCCGCGCCGCGGCGATCTGCTCGCGGGTGTAAGCGGTGGTGGACAGCACGGTGTCGGAGAAGTCGCGGAATCGATGCTGGTCTCGCGGTGGGACACCGAGCATTTCGCAGATCACCGTGACCGGCAGCGGCAGTGCCAGCTGTTCGACCAGATCGGCGGGCGGGCCGAGCCGTTCGATCGCGGCCAGGCGCTCGTCCACGATCTCCTGCGCACGCGGGCGCAGCAGCTCGACGCGGCGGCCGGTGAACGCCTTGGCCACCAGCTTGCGCAGCCTGCTGTGCTCGGGCGGGTCCATGCTGAGCAACGAATTGCGGCGCGCGGGTTCGGGAGTGGCCCGCGGGATGTCCTCGCGCTCCACCGCCGCGCTGCGGCTGAAGCGTTGGTCGGCGAGCACGAGTTTGACGTCCTCGTAGCGGGTGACCAGCCAGCCCGCACCGCCGTAGGGCAGCTGGACGCGCGTGATCGGCTCCTCGCGGCGCAGTTGCGCATAGAGCGGGTCGATATCGAGACGGAACGGCTCACCGAAGGGGTATCGGCGAACCTCGGCACTCGCGGTCATGAGCTCTCCCTTTCCCGACGCCGGCACTGGGCGATGTAAGCGCGCGCTTACATTCATCCCATGTTAGGCAGCTCACAACGCCCCGTCAACGGACGGATTTCGTTACGGCGGAGGGAAATTCACGTCGACTCCAGCGAGCAGCACCTGCGCCGCGCGCAGCACATGCCGGGCAACCACCGCGGGATCGGCGCTCGCCAGCGGTTCGCGCCGATGCACCGAGCGCATCAGGCCGACGCCGAGCACCCAGGCGAGCACCAGATCGGCCAGCAACTCCGCGTCCGGGTCGTCGCTCAGCGAAGACAGCGCGCGCACGTAGTCGTCGCCCAGTTCCCGCCGGATCGCCGAGGCGCCCTCGTCGTGGCCGCTCGAGCGCAAGGCGGCTTGCAGCCAGTTGCCGCGGGCCGGTTCGCCCTCGGACTGCAACGCCCACGCGAGCACCCGGCCGAGCAGAGTTTCGGCCGGACCCTGCTCGAGCACTCGGCGCTCACGATCGGCGAGCGCCGCCCGGAACAGCTCGTCCTTGTTGCCGAAGTACCGGAACAGCAACGCCTGATTCACCTCGGCGCGCGCCGCGATATCGCGCACCGTGGCACGCTCGTAGCCGCGCTCGGCGAAAAGCTCCTGGGCCGCCGCCAGAATCGCGGCCCTGGTGCTCGCCGCGTCCTTCTTGCGGCTGGCCGGCTGCTGGTCACTGGTCATAGGTCCTCCGGTCGCGCGATCACGGAAGAGCAGCGTATTGCAGGGCCGCACAGACCGGCGGGCGCCGAGCCCGACCCGGATTGTGGTGCCCCACTTTCTCAGGGCCACCGCGTCGCCGCCGCGGCTCGTAGCCTGGAAGCCGGACGGTAACTGCGGTGCGGCGGTACGGCACGGTGCGCGTGGGCGAATCGGCCCGTCGCCGGGCAGCAGCGGCCGACCAGCTCTGGATCGGGTCGCGGCACAGGGGGTTTCATCATGATCATCCGGCGGTATAGCGAAACCATGCCGGTTTCAAAGTCTTTGATCTCCGCGGCCGGGGTGCTGGCCGCCTGCCTGGTGCTGACCGTGCTGGCCGTGCGGCCCGCCGCGGCGCAGGCGCGCCTGGTGGAGGAGGTGCCGCTGGCCGACACCATCTCGCGCATCGACGTGTACTCGCCCGCGATGGATCGCGTGGTGAGCAACCGCGTGATCCGCGCCGCCGGCGGGCCCGCGCCGACGCTGTACCTGCTCACCGGCATCGGCGGCGGCGAGGACGGCATCTCCTGGTGGGACGACACCGATGTGCGGGAGTTCTTCGCGGACAAGCACGTCAACGTGGTGATGCCGGTGGGCGGCAAGTTCAGTCTGTACACGGACTGGGTAGCCGACGATCCGGTGATCGGCCGCAACAAGTGGCAGACCTACCTCACCCAGGAATTGCCCGGCGTGCTCGACGCCCGGCTCGGCAGCACCGGGCGCAACGCGATCGCGGGGGTGTCGATGAGCGCGGGCTCGGCGGTGGATCTCGCGATCCAGTCCGGCCCCCTGTACAGCGCGGTCGCGGCGTACAGCGGCTGCCCGTGGACCGCCGACGCGCTCGGCACCGCGATGATCAACGCGCAGGTGGGACGCGGCGGCGCGAACACGGCCAATATGTGGGGCGCGCCCGGCGACGCGATCTGGCGGGTGCACGACGCCTTCGCCAACGCGGCCGCGCTCGCCGGCAAGACGATCTACCTGTCCGCCGCGACCGGCACGCCGGGCGCGATCGACGAAGGCGGGTTGCCGTTCCCGCCGGTCGAGGCGATCGCGAGCTCGTGCACGGCGGCCTTCGCGGCCCGGCTGACCCAGCTCGGACTGCCGGTGATCCACGTCAACCGGCCCGAGGGCGCGCACACCTGGGGACAGTTCGAGACCGATCTGCACGACTCGTGGCCGCACCTGGCTCGCGCCATCGGGGCATAGGGGCCCGACCCCAACCGTCTCCGTCCGGAAGTAGCTCGGCGCTCGCGCGCCCGGGTCAGACCGCCAAGGGCAAACGGAGATCGGGTGATTCGAGGTCGAGCAGCGCGCGTTTCGCGGGCAACCCACCCGCGTAACCGGTGAGCGCGCCGCCCGCGCCGAGCACGCGATGGCACGGGATGAGCAGCAGCAGCGGGTTCCTGGCGAGTGCACCGCCGACCTTGCGGGCGTCGGCGCGACCACGTCCGAGAGCACGGGCCAGTGCGCCGTAGGTGGTGGTGTGGCCGTAGGGCGTGCCGGTCTCGAGCGCGGACAGCACGTCCCGATCGAAGGCACTCCAACCGGAACGGTCCAGCGGCACGGTGAATTCGCGGCGGGTGCCCGCCAGGTAGGCGTCGATCTGCCGGACCGCGGCGAGCAGATACTGCAGCGCACAGGAGTTCTCGGCGGTCGGCGCAGCGGCGGGTGCGTTCGTGAACTCGACGCGGGTGAGACCCGCGGGCCCTGCTGTCAGATGCAGATTCCCGAGGACCGAGGTGTGCACGGTACGTGCGGCTGTATTCATATCCGACTCCTTCGTTCGATCTCCACTCCAGGTAGACGCGTGCCCGAGCCGGAACGTGAGATCATTCGGAGCCGTTCTGCCGCAACGCTTTCCATGCCGCGTACCGCTCGGGCAGGCAGACCGCACACGGGCGATACCCCGCGCTGAGCGCGGTGGCCTCGTCGGCGAAGAACACCCGGTGCGCGCGGTAGGCGCCACGCGAGAGCGCGCGCAGGGCGGACGGGCAGTCGAGCCGCCCGTAGAGTTTGCCGCGCCGATGGCCGCCGTACCGGCCCGGGGTCGAGCTCTCGTACGGGCGGCCCGTGCCGTCCAGCAGCATGTACATCCGCGCGCTATTGCGCGTCGTGCAGGACCAGGCCCAGCGTGTGCCGGATCCCGCCGCGAATGCGGCTGACGCCGTGCCGGACCGGCGCCCGGGACCAGCCCCGACTCGACGGCGTCGGGCGGTCGCGGGTGGTGAAGATCAGGCCGTGCCCCTGTCCGAGCACTGTGACGGTGGCCTTCGACTGGGCGCGCGGACGCTGCTCGACGAGCAGGAACTCGCCGCCGGTGTGGTCGAGGCCCGGCCGGTCCAGGCCGAGCACGATCTGCAACGGGAAGACCAGGTCACCGTAGAGGTCGCGGTGCAGCGCGTTCCAATCACCCGCGGTGTAGCGCAACAGGATCGGCGTCGGCTTGGTCTGCCCCGCGGCATGACAGGTGGCGAGCCACTCCGCGAAATCGTCGGGCCACGGCGCGGGATCGCCGAGCCGTTCGGCCCAGGAACGCGCGACGGGCAACAGCTTTCGATAGAAGGCCGCGCGCAGTGCCATGATCGGTTCGGGTACCGGGTCGGCGAAATAGCGATAGGTGCCCTGGCCGAAGCGGTAGCGGGCCATATCGATGGTGGAGCGGAATCGCCCCGGATCTTCCCACATGCCGGTGAATTCGGCGCATTCGGCCGGGGTCAGCAGTGGGCCGGTCTGGGCGCAGCCGTACGCGTCCAACTCCTCGACGAGGGCGGGCCAGGATTGCGCGGCCACGCGATCAGCCGGTGCAGCAGTGATTTTCGTGTCGGTCATGCCGCCTCCATAGTTCAGCGGGTAGTCGGTGCGCGTGCCCCTCGACCTGCGCGGCAAGGGCATTCATGCGGCTTCGAGGGTGAGCAGCGTGGACTTGGCGACGCTGCCACCCACGTACTGGCCGATCGAGCCGTCGCTGCGGACCACCCGGTGGCACGGGATCACCACGGGCAGCGGGTTGTGCGCGCAGGCCGAACCGACGGCGCGCACCGCGCGCGGATTGCCGACCGCGGCCGCGACCGCGGCATAGCTTTCCCGGCGGCCGTAGCCGATCGCGCTCAGCTGCTCGATCACCTGCCGCCGGAAGCCGGCCGTCAACCGCAAATCCAGCGGCAGCTCGAAATGTGTTCGCGCACCGGCGAAATACTCGTCGAGCTGGCGGGCCGCGGCAGCGAGCCGACCAGGTGCCGCCAGCACCCGGGGGCTGACCCGCTCGGCGAGCGTGTGCAGTACCGCGTCGTGGTTCTCGTTGGGGTAGGCGACCCGCACCAACCCGGCGGGGGTGGCCGCGAGCAGCAGCGTGCCGACCGGGGTGTCCACGGTCCGGTAGGCGACGTCGAGCAGCCCGGCGTCCTGCGCCTGCTCGGCCAGCCGGCGCCGCAGCACCGCCAGCAGCTCGGCGTCGCCGGACGCGAGGCCGTCGAACAGACCGTCCGGGTCGCCACAGTCGATGGTGGCCATCATGTCTCATCCTTCGGGTAGAGCTTGCGCAGCGTTTTCAGGCCGTCGGCGGCGGCGCGGCGGGCGGCGTCGGTGGAATTGCCGAGCAGCCGGGCGATCTCGGCATGCGGCAGGCCTGCCAGATAGTGGTAGGCGACGGCCTGACGTTGCTTGGGCGGCAACGCTTTCAAGGCAGCCCAGAGGTCGGGGTCGTAATCCGCCGGGTCGGGGCTCGCGGCGGGACGCTCGGGCAGCGTCTCGGCGGGGACGGGCGCGCGGGTCAGTGCGCGCCCGACGTCGATCGCGCGCCGATGCGCGATGGTGACCAGCCAGGCCTCGATGTTCGCGTCGGCGTCCAGGTCGGGGTAGGCGCGCAGTGCGGAGAGGAACGTCTCCGACCACGCGTCGGCCGCGTCCGTCGGGCCGAGCACCGCCCGGCAGACGCGCAGCACCATCGGGCCGTACTCGGCCACCACTTCCTCGAACGGAGGCAATCTCACACCGGGTAGACGCGCGGGTCGCCGGAAACGTGAGACCCGCCGGTCACCGCCCGTCCGCCCCGGCGGGCCGGGACAGCCCGCTGGCGCGCAGCACACGGCGCGCGATACCGGCCCGGATCGACTCGTCGGTGCCGATGATGCGGACGTGGCGGCGGGCGCGGGTGATCGCGGTGTAGAGCAATTCCCTGGTCAGCAGGGTCGACTCCGGTTCGGGCAGCACCACCGAGACGGTGTCGTACTGACTGCCCTGGCTGCGGTGGATGGTCATGGCGAACACGGTGACCACCGCCGGAAACTGGGTGGGGTGCACCAGATACGGCTCGCTGCCGCGTTGCAGCGCGGCGCGCAGCGACCCGTCGGGCATGCGGACCACCACGCCGGTGTCGCCGTTGTAGATGCGCGCCTCGTGATCGTTCGCGGTGACGAGCAGCGGCTGCCCCGGATACCAAGGCGCATGGTAGGATTCGGGCCCCGCTCCCCCGGCTGCTGCCCATTCGGCCGCCATCCGGTCCCAGCGCTCGACGCCGAACGGACCCTGCCGATGCGCGCAGAGCAGCCGGTGCGATTCCAGCGCGGTCAACGCGCCCGCCGCGTCCCCGTCGAGCGCCGTGGCCGTCACCGCGCGCGCCGCGTGCACGACATCGGCACGCACGGCGGCCATTTCGTCGGGTGCGCAGAGCGACAGCTCGTCCCCACCCGCGCGCAGCAGCTCGAGCGCGGTGTCGGCGTCGCCCGCGCGGACCGCCACCGCGAGGTCCGCGATCCGGCCGCCGAAGCGGCGACCCCGGGTCAGCCGGACGATGCCGCCGCGCAGCCGGGTGCGCTCCAGCACGCTCAAAGCCGCCGGATGTTGTTCCGGCGCGGCCGATTCCGGCGAATCCGCGCCGAGTATCTGATCGAGCACCGGATTCGGCGTGCCCGCGACCGGTCCCGCGACCAGGTCGGCGAGCACCGCGCCCGCGTCCACCGAGGCGAGCTGGTCGGGGTCGCCGACGAGCACCAGCCTGGTGTCCGGGCGCAGCGCGGCGAACAGCCTGCTCATCATGGTCAGCGACACCATCGACGTCTCGTCGACGACGATCACGTCGTAGGGCAGGCGGTTGAATTCGTGATACTTGAACCGGGTGGTGCGGCCGCGCTGCCAACCCAGCAGCCGGTGCAGCGTGGCGGCGGTCAGATCGGGCAGTCCCAGTGCCGCCGCCTGTTCGCGCACTGCCTCCTGTAACCGGGCCGCCGCCTTACCCGTCGGCGCGGCCAGCGCGATCCGCAGCGCGGGCAGTTTGGGGTTGGCTTTGCGGTGCGCGTCGAGCAGGCCGATGATGCGCGCGATGGTGTGTGTCTTGCCGGTGCCCGGGCCGCCCGCGACCACGGTGGTCCAGTGCGTCGCGGCGAGCGCGGCGGCCAGCCGCTGCCGGTCCGGCGTCCCGTCCACTGGCGCGTCGAACAGCCGATCCAGTTCGCGCCGAACGATATCCGGGTCCACCACCGGATGATCGCCGGAGCGCTCGGTGAGCACCCGGCGCACGGTCTGCTCCTGCTGGTAGTACCGATCGAGGTAGAGCAGCGGGCCGGAATCGTCGCGGCCCTGCGATTCGACCAGCCGCAACGGCCGCAACGGGCCCGCGGGGCCGCCGGTCACCAGCGGGCTCGCCCGCAGCGCGGCCACCACCGCCTCGATATCGGGCCACGGCAAGGTGGCCGGGTCGATCCGCTCGCCGGTGTCCCAGGTCTCGTCGGCGTCGATGCCGATCTCGCGCATCCGGTGCAGCTCGAGGCAGACCGAGCCGGAACGCACCGCGCGCACGGCCAGGGCCGCCGCGAACAGCACCGCGCCGGTCTCCTCCCGCCCCAATCGGCCGAGCCGCACCGCGACGTGCACGTCGGCGGCCGAGAGCACGCCCGCCTCGTTGAAGGTGCGCAGCAGCCCGGTCCCGCGCTGCGCCAACTGGATCGAGGTCACCGCGTCCTCCGCTCCCCGGAAACGCACCGCTGCCGCGCCGGCGCGGCCCGGACGATGCTGTCTGCGCTCACTGCACGTCCCCGGCCAGCAGCGCGGACAACGCGACGATCAGCGACGCGGGCGGATGCCAGTCGAATACCCCGTGACCCGGCGGGGTTCCGGCGCCGACCATGCCGCGGACGAACAGGTAGCGGGCACCACCGAGATGCCGCGACGGGTCGTAGCCGGGCCACCGCCACCGCAGATAGCGGTGCAGGGCAACGGAATACAGCAGAGCCTGCAACGGGTAGTGCGAGCGGAGCATCTCGGCGGCCATCCGCTCGCGGGTGTAATGCTCGACGGTGAGATCGCCGGTGCCCAGCCGGTTGGTCTTGTAGTCGACGATCACGTAGCGGGTGTCGGCGCCGTCGGCGACCCGCAGCACGGCATCGATGCTGCCGGTGAGATAGCCGCGCAGCGGAAGGTCGTCGAGCGCGGCCAAATGATCGGCGTACACGAAGAGGTCGTCGTCGGCAGGCAGATGCGCGCGCAGCAGATCGGCGATCCGGCGCAGCGTCGCCGAGGTGGCGCGCGGCGTGTCACCGCCGGCCAGCGGCAGCTCGAATTCCAGTTCGTTCAAGCGGTCCCGGCTGGAGATGTCGGCGAGCGCGCCGATATCCATCGGCGTGCGCAGCACGGCGAGCAACGCCGCGGCGAGCAGGTCGGGGTCCACCTCGGCCATGAGTTCGCCGATCACGGCGCGGCACTGTCCGCTCACCTCGGCGGCCAGATCCGGCGCGTCCGTATCGATCAGCTCCAGCACGCCGTGCACCAGGGTGCCGAACTCCGCGCCGTAGGGCAGGGCGTTCATCAGCGAGGGCGCGCCACCGAACACCTCCTCGAGCGCGGCGACGGGCGCGTCTTGCGGCTCGTCCCCGGGCTCCCGCCCGTTCTCGGGTTCGAGTTCCGGCGCGATCGCGGCGGGGCCGTGCGCGGCGGCGGTCAACGCCGAATACGAAGTCCGGCGCCAGTTCTGGTCGAGGGTGCGCTCGAAGCGCGCGACGGCGAGTTCGCCGGTTTCCCGCTCGCCGCGCACCCGCTGGATCGTCACGTCCTCGGTACCCGCCACCGCGGTCACCGAGATGGCCGCCCCCGCTCCCCCGGCCCAGGCCGAAAGCAGCCCTGGCGCAGCGGCATCCGCGGGAACGGACGCGCGGGGCGGCACGGTGTCGCCGCCGTCGGGCCTGCCGAGCACCATCCGGTGCAGTGGCGAGGCGGCCGTGGTGATCGCGGGCGCCCACCAGGCGACGACCTGGCACATGGCGCGGGTCAGCGCGACATAGAGCAGGCGCAGTTCCTCGCCCGCTTCCTCGGCTTCGCTGCGCAGCTTGCGTTCCGCGTAGCCGGACGCGTCCGGACCGCCGACGTCGAGCACCCGCGCACCGTTGTCGTCGTGGAAGAGCAGCGTCGCCGGATACGGGTTCTTCGCGTTGTCCCAGGCGAAAGGCAAGTAGACGATCGGGAATTCGAGGCCCTTGCTGGCGTGCACGGTGGCGATCTGCACGGCCGCGGCGTCGCGGTCGAGCCGGCGACTGCGATCGGCGACCGTGCCCGAGGCCGGATCACGCACCCGATCGGCCAGCCAGCGGGTCAGCGCGGTGAGCCCGAGCGATTCGGTGAGCGCCACCTGATCGAGCAGCTGCGCGACGTGACGCAGGTCGGTGAGCTGTCGCTCGCCGTTCTCGACCGCGAGCAGCCGATGCGCGAGATCGGCTTCGGCCGAGATCTTCTCGAAGACGGCGGCGAAACCAGCGCGCGCGAACAACCGGGCCGCGTCGCGCAATTGCGCGCTCACCCGCCCGACCAGATCCGCTCCGCCGCTGTCGATCTCGGCGGCGGTGATCCCGAACAACGGGGTGCAGGCGGCGAGGCGCACCCGGTCGGCGCGATGCGGCTGTTCGAGGGCGCGCAGCACCCAGAGCCAATCGGTGGCGCTGCCGGTCGCGAACACGCTGGTGCCACCGGCGAGCACCGAGGCCACGCCCACCCGGTCCAGTGCCGCTCGCACGACGTCGATCTGCGAGCGCGTCCGGACCAGCACGGCGATATCGCCGGGGCCGATCGGCCGATTCTGCGGCGGCAGCGCGTCTCCGTCTGTTCCCGCCGCGCCTTCTGTCGAATTCCGCTGTTGCTCAGTGCCGTTCACCGCGTCCCGGGGGCGGTGCGGGGTGGTGTCCAGCGTCATGCCGGACTCGAGCAGCCGGACGATATCGGCGGCCAGGTCGTCGGCGACCTTCGCGCGCATCCGGCCGACGGCCGGAAAGCCGGACTTGTTCAGCGGACCCGCACCGGTGCGGGTGAGACACCGCACGCGCAGCGGAGTGCGCAGTTCCTCGGGTCCGCCCAGCCGCGACCACGGGCGGGTGGCGGCGACCGGATAGACGCTGATCTCCTTGTGCCCCAACGCCGCACCGCCTTGCAGGTGGTCCAGCGCGGCGATCAGCCCCGCGTCGCTGCGCCAGTTGGTGGTGAGCTCCTTGCGGGTGTCGGCGTGCGCGACCGCGTCCAGGTAGCTGAGCACCTCCGCGCCGCGGAAGGCATAGATCGCCTGCTTCGGATCGCCGACGAGCACCATGGTGGTGTGGCCGTGGAAGGCGCGGCGCAGGATGTCCCACTGCAGCGGGTCGGTGTCCTGGAACTCGTCGACCAGCGCGACCCGGTAGCGCGCGCGGATACGCCGGCAGGCCCGGGGCCCGTGGTCGGGATCGGCGAGCACCTCGTGCAGCAGCACCAGCAGGTCGTCGAAGTCGCGCAGCCCCGCCAGCCGCTTGCGGCGTTCGGTCTCGGCCCGGACGGCGGTCGCGAACGCCACCCGCTCCCCCGCCGCGGAGTCCCCGGCGGG
Source organism: Nocardia brasiliensis IFM 10847 (assembly GCF_000710915.1). Classification (GTDB taxonomy): domain Bacteria; phylum Actinomycetota; class Actinomycetes; order Mycobacteriales; family Mycobacteriaceae; genus Nocardia; species Nocardia brasiliensis_A. Next base: position 11,191 of record NZ_BAUA01000100.1, on the reverse strand, counting down.
CACCAGCACGGCGTGCCGATCCTGCACCGCGGCCAGTGCCAGGGTGTGTGATTCCTTCACCGTGAACGGCGGTTCGGTACGGGCGTACCGATTCAGATAGCGGTCGTCGGCGACCGTGCCGATCAGTTCGTCGACCGATTCCACCAGCCGCGCGCCCGGGTCGTGTTCGCCGGCGAGACCGAGTTCGTCGAGCATCCGCTGGCAGAAGCTGTGCGTGGTCGCGATGGTGCCCGCATCGAAATCCGACAGCGCGGCGAGCAGGCGGGCGCGCCGGCGCCGCACCTGCTCCTGATCGGCCTGCGCCAGATAGCGGACCAGGTCGTCGGCGTGCGCGCGTGCCAGCTCGGGATCCGCCAGACCCGCCGCGACCAGCACGAACCGCTCCCGGGTTCGCTCACGCAACTCCTGCGTCGCGGCCCGGCTGAACGTCACGAGCAGCAGTTCGGCGACGTCGATCCCCGCCTCGGCGACATAGCGCACCGCGAGCCCCACGATCGCGTGCGTCTTGCCCGTTCCGGCGCTCGCCTCCAGCACGGTCGTCCCCGTCGGCAGCGGGCCGTAGGGTTCGAAGGCGTCGGGCCCGTCGACCTCGGGCACCACGAACGAGGTGTCTTGTACGGTCACGCGAACACCCGCCTCTCGACCCGCCGAAAGGGCCATTCTGCCCGGTCGGTGCGCACATCCGGCCCACCGACACGCATGACGCGTCGCACTGGCGCACCCCTCACGGCTGCCCCTGGCTCTCCGCGGTCAGCAGGGGTGCCCACAGGCGCCGGGCGAGCGCACCGAACCGGGTGGTCTCGCCGGGCTCCCCGGCCTGGGCGGGAATCTCCATCAGGTGTTCTAGTCGAGGAGCGGGACCCCAGACGTAGCGCAGATGACGGTCGGTGTGGTCGCCGAACGGGCCGGGCCCGTTCGGGCCGCCGTTGAACTCGCGCTCCGCCGCGACGACGGCCTCCTCGACAGTGGCACCCCGGAAACGACGTTCGGCGTACGCGGCGGTGGCGCCCGGCGCGATCGGCAACGGCTCGGTGAGGCCGGCGTCGCGCAGCGCGACGAGCTCACGCAGGATCGTGCGCGCGGCAGGCATTTCGGGTGCGGTGATCTCCGAACGCCATGCGGGACGGCCGAATTGGCCGCGTCCGGTGGTCACTGCCCGCCAGGACCGATCCTCGGTGACCGCGAGGGCGAGCAGCGAAACCCACGCCGCGATCCGGTGTTTCGGGGCGAGCCGGGAGAAGGTGGTGCGCACCAGGGTTTCCCCGCGCACCTCGGGCACGGTCCCGGTGAGCCTGCGGCCGTTACCGAGGTCCACCGCGACGTCGACGGCCCGCACCGGGCCTTCGTAGTCGGCCTGCGACGCGCGGACCAGCTTGTCGACCGTGTGCTCGACCTCGTCCAGCACCGCGGCGCCGAAACCGAAGGGCGGCAAGGTGCCCCGGCGCCATTCGGCGGCCCGCAGGGCCGCCGGGTCGGCGCCGGTCAGGCGGGCGGCGAGCAGCCGTTCACCGAGTTCCCATTTGGCCAGCCCGTCGAGTTCGATGGGCAACCGATCGGCGATGTCCTCGTCGTGCTCCGGCACGCGCAGACCGAGCCGCTGCCACAGGAACGCGCGCACCGGATGCTCGACGAACGAGATCAGGTCGGCCAATGCGACATCGGCGAGTTCCGGGGTGGACAGCGGCTCGGGCAGGAACGCGGGACGCGGTTGCGCGGGCTGCCCCGCGGACACCGCGCCGGCCAGCGCCACCGTGTCGAAACTGAACGGCGCGTCGGCGCGGAAATTGCGACGGTCGAAGCCCTGCAACGGATGCCGCGTCACCACTGTGTCCATACCCGGCCCGCCGACGTGCGCCCGCAGCACGTCGAGCAGCTCGGCGACCGGGATGGCTGGCGGGCGATGCGCGCCGCTCACCGGGTCGGCCCCGGTGTGGAACACCAGTAGCTTCTCCTGCGCCGCGAGGACGGCGTCGAGCAGCAGCTGACGATCCTCGCTCCGCGGATCCCGTTCGCCGAGCAGTGGATCGCGCGCCAGCACGTCGTCGCCGTCCACGCCGCCGGCCCGCGGGAACACGTCGTCGTCCAGGCCGAGCAGCACCACCACCCGGTGCGGCACCGAACGCATCGGCACGAGTGCGCACACGGTCAGCTCGCCGGTGCGGAAGTTGGCCCGGGTGGGGCGGGCGGCCAGCCGCGCGTGCAGCAGCACCTCGACGTCGGCGAGGCGCAGGTCGACCTCGCCCGCGCGCTCGAGCGCGGCGGCGAGTTCGGTGCGCGCCTCGGTGCGCACCCAGGACTGCGAATTCGGCACGTCCGTCAGCAGATCCAGCGCACGGCCCAGAACCGCCGCCCACTCGTGCGCGGGCCGGGGGCCGCGCAGATCGCGCAGGCACACCGCGAGCCGATCGATGAATTCCGCGAACCGGCCGGCCAGGTCGACATCATTGCTGTCCACATCGTCGAGCGGCAACGCGAGATCGAGCCAGTCCTCGGAGGTTTCGCCCGCGGTTACCCCGAGCAGGATGCGATCCACCGCGCTGTTCAAGGTGTTCTGCGCGAAGTCGGCGAGGCCGAAGGCCTGCCGCTGCCGCTGGCCGATCCCCCAGCGCGCACCCGATTCGGCGGCCCACTCACGCAGGCGCTCGATATCGTCGTCGTCGAATCCACAACGCCGCCGGACGGTTTCGGCCGCCGCCAGATCCAGCACCTGGGTGACGGTGACCCGCCCGTCGGCCAGCTCGAGCAGCACGCCGATCACCGCCAGCAGCGGATTGGTGATGCCGCGGCCGCGGTCGGCGAGCCGCACCCGCAGCCCGTGCGCCGGATGGGCCGAATCCGACACGGGCCCGGCCGATCCCGCGCTCTGCTGCCCGAAGGCGGCCCGTACCAGCGGGGCATAGGTCTCCACCTCGGGGCACATGACGAGCACGTCCCGCGGCTCCAGCGTGTCGTCCGCGGCGAAGAGGCCGAGCAGGCATTCGCGCAGCACCTCGACCTGACGCGCGGGGCCGTGACAGGCGTGCACCTGCACCGTCCCGTCACCCGCGCGGACCGCGGCGGGCGGCCATCGATCGTCGCGCAGGCCCGCCTGTACCGCGCGGAGCAACGTCGTATCCGCTGAATCAGGAAGTGACTCAGCGGCATCGGCGACCGGATGGTGCGTGTCGGTGTCGGCCGCACCGGCCAGGCGCTGCTGCAACTCCCGCACGTCCCGGGCGAGCCCTGCGAGCAACGGGTGCCGCACCGCCGCGGCGCTGCGATCGGCCGCGCGGGTGCTCGCCGCGGGCGCGGCGCGCAACGCGCGCCACATCACCGGGCTCGGATGCGGGAGCCACACATGGATGTCCCGGGTCTGCGCGAGGGCGCTGAGCACGGCAAGCTGATCGGTCGCCAGCCGGGTCGCGCCGAACAGCGAGAAGCGCTCGGGAAGCGGTACGAGTCCGGGTTCGGCGCGCAGCCGTGCGCACGCGGCGTCGAGCCGCTCCGCCGGGCTCGGCGTACCGACCTCGGCCCGCAGGCGCCGCCACAGTTCCGGCTGCCACCGCAGGTCCTCCGGCACCGGATTGCCCGCGCCGTCGGTGTCCGACGCGGCGGCCCACGCCACGATCAAGGCGGGCCGCTGGCTCGCGTAGCTGTCGAAGAGCGCGGCCAGGTGCGCGGCGGTGGCGTAGCGGCGGCCGATCCGATGATCGCGTCCGGTGCCGTCCTGCGCGCCCAGATGCCGGGTCAGCACCGCGCACCACGGCTGTCCGAGCGAGGCGTCGATCACCCGCAGCAAGGTCCACACCAGATTGTCCGGCGCCCACGGATCGTCTTCGGGCCGAACCCCGCTCGCCGCGGCCAGCGCCGCGGTGACCAGCGCGGCCGGCGACGGGAACTGGATGTTCGCGGCCACGCCGTCGGTCGACGCGGTACCGGTGGACGGAGCGAACGCCATCGCCCCCGCCGCACCGGAGACGCCGAGCACCCCGGACAGGCGCTGGGTCAGCCACCGTTCCACGCCTTTCGCGGGCACCGCCACCACCTCCGCCGCGAACGGATCCGGCAGCGGCGTGGCCAGCAACCCGGCCAGCTCGTCCGCCAGCACGTCGGCGCGCTCGGCACGGTGGATGTGCAACGGCATCTGCGCCCTCTCGATCGGTGCGGTGACGGACTGCGGGTGGAATTCGCGCGGCTCCTCGGTCGCGCCGGGACCACGCGACATCCCGCACGTTTATACGCCCAACCCGCGCGCGGCAAGCGCACTACCCGCCGAAGCGTCTTGCGGCACCGGTCGAACGGCCCGATGCCGGAGCCCAGGCACAGCACGGCAGTCCACCCGCCGGAACACCGACGCGGCACAGCGATCCGCTATCGGCGCACCGGCGCAGCACGGCGGTCCTCCGCCGCAGCACCAGCCCAGCGGTCCACCAGCGCGACGCGCGCGGGCGCCGGTTCCTGCTCAATCCAGCACCGTCTGCGCGGCGCCGTCGCAACGACCGGCGATGACGGTGTTGCCGCCCAGCTGTTTCGCGCGGTACATGGCGGAATCGGCGCGCCGGAACAGGTCTCGCATACTCGATCCCGCGCTCTGATCCGAGACAGCGGTACCGATGCTCGCGGTGATCGAAATCGGCAGCGTGTCCGTCGCGGCGATCGCGCTCCGTATCCGTTCGGCCAGCACCTCGAGCGTTTCCGCGCGCAGCGTGCCGACCACCACGAACTCGTCGCCGCCGGTGCGCGCGATCACGGCCTCCGACGGCACCGCGGCGCGCAGGCAGTCCGCGGTACGGACCAGTACCTCGTCGCCGAGCGAGTGCCCGGCGGTGTCGTTGACGGACTTGAAGCGATCCAGATCGATGATCACAACGTAAACCGGACCACCCCGCCCGCGGTGCGCGTACTGCGCGAGGCGGGAATCGAGGCCGCGCCGGTTCAGCAGGCGGGTCAGCGGATCGGACAGCGCGTCCAGGCGCAGCAGCCAGTGGCAGAACTGCACGACCGGCAAAACCACACCGGTCACCGCGATATTGGCCAGCACCACGCCGACGGCCAGCGCCGGATCGCCGGTGGCGTGCGCGTTGTCACCCGGTTCGCCGAGCACCAGCAGCACGGCCAGCAGCACGATCGACAGCAGCGACCAGCCCAGATGCCAGGCCAGGATCCGCGGCCCGTGGAAGATCGTCACGTAACCGCCGGTGGTGGCTAGCAGGACGATGCCCAATGCGCCGAGCAGCCGGTCCTGGACCAGGATGTTGTTCGCGGTGATGCCGATATCGATGGCCGCGACCCACACCAGGGATTCGCGCTCGGACGGCCACGGCAGCAGCCACCAGCGCAACGTCCACAGCCCGGCCAGCACGCTCACCGCGATCGCCTGGGTGACGCCGACCGGACCGGCCTGACCGGCGTGCGAGACCAGCGCCAGCAGGGTGATCGCCATCATCACCAAGCCCGCCGTGCCGACCATCAGCTTGAGCGCCGCGAGCGCGGAGTGCGAGGCGAAGGTCTCGACCAGCCAGCGGTAGTCGACCCGCGTCACGCCACCAGGCCCGGAAGATCCGTCGGATATCGGTCATGGTCACCGCCTCGCGTCGATATCGAGCGTTCGGCCGGTTGTGCATGCTGCCCACAACGGCGCCGCGTGATTGCGGCATGTTAACTGTAACGGTACGTCACAGCATGAACCGCCGCCCACCTGCTTCGAACACGTTCACTCACCGCGCGCCACGCCCGGCCACCTGCACCGATCGCACGCCGCTCGCCCCCCGGGCGGCAAAGCGACCAAATGGTCTACCCAGCAAGGGGAGTGAGTTGAACCACACCAGAACACGTTCCTTCGCCGTGTCCGCTCGGATCCGCGCCGCCGATGTGCGACAGTGCTCATCCGGGGAGGAACGAGAGAGCACCGAAAGGCTGGTTCGCGTTCATGGATGCGATGGTGATTCCCCTGGTCCCGAGGGGCGGGTTCACAGTCCGCCGCGTGGGAGACCGCTGGGAGCTCGTCAACTCGCGAGGCTACGGCCGCACCGTCGTCCTACATTCCTGGCCGCGCGATCAGCACTCCGAGGCGTTCGAGCACTGCTACCGGCTGAACGGCCGCACAGTAGAGGAACTGCAGGCCGCGTTCCGCTAAACGGCCCGCGGGTGGCTGAAACCCGCTGGGGCACAAGCGCGCAACGAATGCGATAGCACAAGCCGGACTTCAGCTCAAGACGTGCGTCTCGGGCTCCGATGTGCGATCGTGTTCCACCGTGCGTTACCCGTCGCCCGCCACCCGCGCCGTTCCCCGTGTGGCCGCCTCCGCCTGTGTCCTCGCCGCCGCGGCGATCCTCATCCCGAGCGCGCCCGCCCTGCTCCCGCACGCGGCCGCCGTGCCGGTGCCGCTGGCGCATACCGATGCCTGCCTGTCCGGGTTCGACTGCGATATGAGCAATCGGATCAGCAAGGTCGACAACTACCTGAAGGGTCGCCCCGGCGTCACCGGTTACGTTGTGCGCGACCGGGTTTCCGGTGGCGTGTACGCGAATGCGAACGCGGAGAACGCGGTCTGGACCGCCTCCACCATCAAACTCGCCATCGCCGAGGATCTGCTGAACCGGGCCCGGGTCGGCGCGATCAACCTCACCCCGGAAGATCGCGGCCTGATGGAATCCATGCTGGCCACCTCCAACGACCGCGCCACCGACGTGCTCTGGGCCAAGTACGCGGGCCTGGATCGGATGGCGTTCAACAACGCCTTCCGCGCCAACGGCATGGCCACCCTGGTCCCGCAGCCGACCAACACCGCGCTGTTCCCGGATTGGTCGTTCCAGAAGTGCACCGCCGCCGACCTGGACCGGCTGATGGACAACATCCTCAACCAGATGCACCCCGACGACCGCGCCTACCTGCTGGACCGGATGCGCTCGGTGGACAGCAACCAGCACTGGGGTGTGTGGGGCGCGGGCGCGCCGATGCGGCCCGGTCTGAAGAACGGCTGGTCCGAGGAACAGGGCGGCTGGGTCGTGAACTCGGTCGGCTTCGCAGGTCCCGGCGAGCGATACACCCTGGCCGTCATGACCGCACTGGGTAACGCGGGCGGCTACGAAGACGGCGCGGCCACCGACACCAAGGTCGCCGAGATGCTGTTCGCGGGACGCTGATACCTGTTGTCCCGCACCGGTTCCTGGTGCGGGACGCGGAAGTTCAGCGGCGCCGCAGGGTAATCGGCGCCCCGTCCCTGGGGAACGGAATGGTGGTGAAACCCCAGGGCATCCGATAGTCCTCGGGGATCTGCCAGGTGTACGCACGCACCAGCGCGGCGATCACCGTCTTCACCTCGAACGTGCCGAAGTGCATGCCGATGCACTTGTGCGCGCCCGCACCGAACGGCAGGAACGCCAGCCGATGCGATTTGTCCTCGCGCCGTTGCTCGTTAAACCGTTCGGGGTCGAACAGCTCTGGCTCGGTCCACAATTCGTCGAGCAGATGGTTGACCTGATAGGCGAGATCGACCTGGGTGCCCGCCGGAATGTAGTGGCCCGAGATCTCGGTATCGCGCACCGCACGCCGGCACAGACCGGGCACCGGCGGCATCAGGCGCAGGCTCTCCTTGAGCACCAGATCCAGGTCGCGCAAGCTCTCGAGGTCCGCGATAGTCGGTGCGGCGCCGTCGGTTTCGGCGTCGAGCGCGAGCACTTCGCTACGCACCCGCTGCTGCCACTGCGGATGCTTGCCCAGATAGTAGGTGACCGCGGTGGCCGCGGTCGTGGTGGTGTCGTGCGCGGCCATGATCAGAAAGATCATGTGGTTCACCACATCCGCGTCGCCGAACACGCCACCGTCCTCGCTGCGCGCGTGACAGAGGCCGGAGAACAGGTCCGACGTCTCGGTCCGCCGCTTGTCCGGCAGCATCGCCCGGAAGTAGTCCTCCAGCACCCGGCGGCCGCGCAGACCCGCCCGCCAGTTGCCGCCGGGCACCGGATGCCGGATCAGCGCGAGCGCGGCGTGCGTGCAGTCGAGGAAAGCGTCCACCAACTCACGGCGCTGCGGTCCGACATCGGCGGCCATGAACATCTCCCCCGCGATATCGAGGGTCAGTTCCTTGAACGTCGGATACAGGCGCACGGTGCGTTCGGCGTTGCCGCCCTGCGGAACCCAGCGCTCGATGCTGGTGCGTACCACCGGGGTCAGCGCCGCCAGATGCGCCGCCAGCCGGTCCCTGGTGAAAGCCTGCTGCATGATCCGGCGATGGAATTTGTGCTCGTCGAACTCGAGCAACAGCAGACCGCGCCGGAAGAACGGTCCGATGAAATAGTCCCAGCCCTGGCCGAAATCGCGGCGCCGCCGGCCGAGCACTTCGTCGAGCGCTTCGGGCCCCGCGACGAGCACCCGATCGACCCCGAGCGAAGTATTCATCGAGACCGGACCGTATTTCCGATACCGGCCCATCATTTCGGCGGGGCCCCACCGCATGTACTGCAGCATCCGGCCCAGATACGGCAGGCCTGCGTCGCCGTGCACCGCGGTGGCCGCGCTGCCGCTGGGCGGCCGGGCGAGAATATGGTGCCGTTCCGGAATCAGATCGAGTGCGCGATCGAGGAGATGGTCGTGCGGTATTTCGATCAATCCGATGTTCTCGGAATCGGGCGGTCTACCGGATTTCCTGCGCACGCTGGTTTTTCTGCCAACGACCCGGTCCCCGGCGACCATGGCAAACCTCCCTGAACGACCGTATTCATCCTATTCTTTTTCGCTGGTGCCCAAGGGCGGTTCGCCGCAACGCACTCCGGCGCGGGCGCGCCGCGACACACCCGGAACAGGGACGTCGCCGCGACGGCCACGATCCACCCCGCTACGGTTGACACCTGTCAGCAACCGTTCGCGGGGGAAGAGTATCCCCGGTCTGTCGAGGAGCAGGACGATGAACAATGACCACAGCATCGCGTAGCGATTCGGCGGGGCGCGGTGGCCGGGCGACGGGTGCGCACGAGAATCGGCGCCACCAGGTCGTGGTGATCGGTTCGGGCTTCGGCGGCCTGTTCGGCACCAAGCACCTCAAGCGCGCCGACGTCGACGTCACACTGATCTCCAAAACCACCTCCCACCTGTTCCAGCCGCTGCTCTACCAGGTCGCGACCGGCATCCTCTCGGTCGGCGAGATCGCGCCCGCGACCCGGCTGGTCCTGCGCAAGCAGAAGAACGCGCAGGTACTGCTCGGGGACGTCATCGACATCGACCTGGAAGCCAAGACCGTCACCTCCCGGCTGCTCAACTCGAACACGGTCACCCCGTTCGACAGCCTGATCGTGGCCACCGGCGCGCAGCAGTCCTACTTCGGCAACAACCAGTTCGCGACCTTCGCGCCGGGCATGAAGACCATCGATGACGCGCTCGAGTTGCGCGGCCGGATTCTCGGCTCGTTCGAGGGTGCGGAGCTGGCCACCAGCCAGGAGATGCGCGACCGGCTGCTCACCTTCGTGGTGGTCGGCGCCGGGCCGACCGGCGTCGAATTGGCCGGGCAGATCGCCGAACTCGCCGACCGCACGCTCGAGGGCACGTTCCACAACATCGATCCGCGCGACGCGCGGGTGGTGCTGCTGGAGGGCGCGGGCGCGGTGCTCGGCCCGATGGGCCCGAAGCTCGGCGGCAAGGCCAAGAAGCGGCTGGAGAAGATGGGCGTCGAGATCCAGCTCAACGCCATGGTCACCGATATCGACGCGCTGGGCGTCACGGTGAAGGACGCCGACGGCACGATCCGCCGGATCGAATCCTCGTGCAAGGTGTGGTCGGCGGGCGTGCAGGCCAGCCCGCTGGGCAAGATGCTGGCCGAACGATCCGACGGCACCGAGGTGGATCGGGCCGGGCGCGTCATCGTCGAACCGGACCTCACGATCAAGGGCCACCCGAACGTCTTCGTGGTCGGCGACCTGATGTCGGTGCCGAACGTGCCGGGGCAGGCGCAGGGCGCCATTCAGGGTGCGACCTACGCCGCCAAGCAGATCAAGGCGGGCCTGCACGGTCAGGCTCCGCAGGACCGCAAGCCGTTCAAGTACTTCAACAAGGGCAGCATGGCGACGGTGTCGCGGTTCAACGCCGTGTGCCAGGTCGGCAAGCTGGAGTTCAGCGGGTTCTTCGCCTGGCTGGCCTGGCTCGCGCTGCACCTGTACTACCTGATCGGGTACCGCAGCCGGATCGTCACCGTGATCCAGTGGTTCGTCACGTTCCTCGGCCGCAGCCGTGGTCAGATGGCCGCCACCGAGCAGTGGGTGGTCGCCCGGCTCGCGCTCGAACAGGTCAACGCCGACGAGGAGGACGCGGACGAGCTCGCCGCCGCGCTCGGCGCGCCGCCCGCGGACAACGGCAAGCTGCTGGAGAAGGCCAAGGCCGCGGCGGAGGGCCGCGTCAGCTGACGTACCCGCACCTGCTCCTTTCGGCGAGGCCCGGTCCACCAGACCGGCCTCGCCGAAGTCGTTCGAGGGGCAGCCGCGGACCCGCGAGTAGCTATTTCCAGGCAACGTCAAAGCCGTTGTGTCGCCCGAATTTCGACCCATCCAGGTGCCCGGTGGATCCGAATGTGGGGCGTCGAACCTGACAGCTATTCCCGACCTGACGAAAGGCGATCTACCTATGGGCACAGGCAAGCACAGAGCCCCCAACCCGCAGCGGCAGAAGGTGGGCTCGATGGTCGCGGCAGGTGCGGTTCCGCTGGTCCTCGCACTGGTCGGCACCGGCACCGCCAACGCCGAGCCTGCACACCCCACTCCCGCGACGCAGCCCGACCAGCCGGCCCAGTGGCCGGCCGCCGAGCCGCCGAACGCGATGCCCTACGAGGGACTGAACATCCCGGACAGCACCTACAGCTCGCTGCAGTGGTCGCGCCCGCTGCCGGAGAAGAAGTACCTGGCCCCGGTCGGCGTGCTGCACGCGCCCGTCCCGGTCGCACCGGTGCCGCCGATCGCGCCGCCCTCGGGCAAGTTCCGTTTCGGTGACGTGCAGGTGGACGCGCCGACCTGGATGGACCAGGAACAGGCGATCCAGATCAACGACAATGCCGCCATGGCGGAGGCCAACCTGGCGACGTTCCTCGACTCGATCGGCATGGAACGCAGCCGGTCCGACCGGATCGCGGGCCAGACCGTCGGCACCGCCGCCATGGGCGCCGTCGCCGGCGCCGCGGCGGCCGTGCCGGTCGCCGCGACCTCCGCGCTCGTCGGTGGCGTGGTGGGCC
>NZ_BAUA01000101.1 GCF_000710915.1 Nocardia brasiliensis IFM 10847 | reverse complement strand
ACGCCGGTGATGGACAAGGCCGCGCTGCGCGCCAAGGCCAAGGCAGACCGGCGCAAGAACGCCGGCCCGCCGCTGCTCGACGAGGCGACCAGGGCCCGGCTCGAGATGATCGTGCGCGAGCAGACCGGCCTGCGGGCGGCCTTCGCGCAGTTCCGGATTCGCACCGACGACATCCGCAGGCGCAACTACGCGGCCCGCGCGGAGCAGGTGTTCGAGGACGGATTCGACCGCAGCACCGCGCAACTCACCGATCGCGGCTACGCCGGCGAGGGCGGCGGCCGGATGAACGTGGTCGGCCGCCCGGTCGAATACCGGGCCACCACAGCGCAGGTCGCGGGATTGTGGCCGTGGTCGGTCGGCGCCGGTGCGCCGCTGATCGGCACCCCGCTCGGTTCGCACCTGCACACCGGCGCGCCGGTCTGCTTCGACCCGATGAACTGGTTCATGCGCGGCAGTTTCATCACCGCGCCGAGTCTTTTCGTGCTGGGGCTCAACGGTTTCGGCAAGTCGTCGCTGGTGCGCCGGATCGTGCTGGGCGGTATCGCCCAGGGCATCACGCCGCTCATCCTGGCCGACGTCAAACCGGACTATCGCAAGATGGTGGAACTGGTCGGCGGCCAGGTGATCGACCTCGGTTACGGCCACGGCAAGCTGAATCCGCTCGCCGCCGGTGTGCTCGGCGCCGTGGTGCCGCGCCTGGACGAGCACCCCGCACTGCAACTGCAGGTGTTGCAGGACATGCGAGCGCGTCAGGTGACGCTCATCGCCGGTTTGGTCGAACTGGTGCGCGGGGCCAGGGTGCGCGATTACGAGGAGACGCTGATCGCCACCGCGCTGCGCATCCTCTACCAGCCCGGCAGCGGCTACACGCCGGATCAGCCGCCGATCATGGAGAACCTGCTGGAGGTTATCGTCGCGGGCGGTGAAGAGCTGATGCTCGACGCGGGCGCCGACGACGTCGAGGAGTATTCGAACGCGATCAAGAACCTGCGCCGCTCGCTGCGCGCGCTCACCCAGGGGCCGTTCGGCGCGGTCTTCAACGGGCAGACCTCGGTGCCGATCGACACCAGCGCCGTCGCGGTCTGCATCGACGTCTCGCACATCCCGACCGGCGACAAGAAGCTCAAAGCGGCTGTGATGCTGGCCTGTTGGGCCGATGGGTTCGCCTCGGTGGAGGCGGCGCACGTGCTCTCCGACGCCGATCTCGGCCCGCAGCGCTACTTCCAGGTGGTGATGGACGAGCTGTGGCAGGTGCTCGGCCTGGGCGACTTCATGGTCGACCGCGTCGACGAGCTGACCCGCCTGCAGCGTGGCATCGCCACCTCGCTGATCATGATCAGCCACACCATCAAGGACCTGCAGGCGCTCGGCTCGGAATCGGCCATCGCCAAGGCGCTCGGCTTCCTGGAACGCGCGCGCGCCAAGATCTTCGGCGCGCTGCCCGCCGAAGAGGTCAAGCGCCTGGACAGCATCGTGCCGTTCACCTCCGCCGAAGAGCAGATGGTGACCGGCTGGTCGGCGCCGCAGGCGTTGACCGGCGAGGCGCTCAAGCCGGGCCAGCAGCGGCCCTCGCCGCCGGGTACGGGCAAGTTCCTGCTGAAGATCGGTGAAGATCGCCGGCCGGGCATCCCGTTCCACATGGAGTTCACGCTCTCGGAGAAGGAGAGCGGAATCCACGACACCAACCAGCGTTTCAGCGAGTTCACCGAATCGACTGCCCGGGGCACGGATTCGCAGGGCGGGAGTGCCGCATGAGAGATGCCAGACGCGACTTACCGATCGTCCGCCGCGCGGGGAGGTGTGGCGGATGATGCCGCACCGCTCCTACCGCCGGGTCTCCCCGGAGGTGCGCCAGGCCGCTGTCCAGCAGGTCGTCGCGCTCACCGGCAAGCTGCGCAGCGAGTCCGAGGCCTGCCGCGTGGTCGCCGAACAGATCGGCGTGCACACCAATTCGGTGCGCAACTGGGTGCGCGCGGCCGAGGGGCCGAGCCTGGAGCGCTTGGACGCGTCCGCGCTGCGCCGGAAAGTGGCGCTGTTGCAACAACAATTGGCGGCGGCGGCCGAGATGAACCGCACGCTCGCCGACACCCTCAACGAATCCCGGCGCGGCCAGTGAGCGCCGTGCCCGCCGATGCGACCGAAGCTGCCTTTCCCCCCGCGTGCCGGGCGCAAGGGCAGCTCCGGTCATATCGGCGTGTGCGGGCGTCCCGCGCCGCGGAGTCGGGTCCGGCGAGGCCGCAGTGAGCGGACGGGGGCTCTTGTGGGGTGCTCTCGGCGCGGTCCTCGGCCTGATGGTGATCGTGCTCGTCATCGTGATGCCCGCGGTCGACGATCCGTGCGAGGGCGCCTCGGTGCTCGGCTCGCCATCGGCGCTGCCGCCGCTGGGCGGCTACGCCCCGGGTGATGCCAGGGCGAGCGGCAGACCGTCTGCGACGCAGGCGAATCCGGCCGCGGGTGCGCCGCCGGGGACTTCGGCGTACCCGACCGTGACGGCGACGCCGTCGCTGGCGGCGGGCGCCGGTCCGATCCGGCGCACGCTGCCGCTGGCCACCGGCACCTTCACGGTCTCGGACACCTTCGGCGCGCGCGGCGGCGCACACAAGGGCATCGACCTCGCCGCCTCCGACGGCACCACGATCTATTCCGTCGCCGACGGCCGGGTCGTCGCCGCCGGTCCCGCTTCGGGTTTCGGCAACTGGGTGGTCGTCGACTCGGTGGACACCAACGGCCGCGCGTACTCGGCGGTGTACGGCCACATGTGGGATTCCGGGGTGCATGTGCGGGTGGGCGACGTCGTGACCGCGGGCCAGCCGATCGCCCAGGTCGGTTCCGCGGGTGAATCCAGCGGCCCGCACCTGCATTTCGAGATCGTGCCGGGCGGACGGTTCACCGGCGGTCGCCAGATCGACCCGCTGCCTTGGCTGGACGGCGCGCCGACGCCGGATGTCGGTGGGGCGCTGGCCTATTCCAGCGATCCGCGCTGCAACCGCGGGTTCGGCACCGCGGGCGGCGCGCTCGCCGCGGGCAAGGTGCCGCCGGAGCTCGAGATCTGGTATCGCCGTGCGGGTTCGATCTGCCCGCAGATCACGCCGTCGCTGCTCGCCGCGCAGGGCAGGCAGGAATCCGGTTTCCGCCGCGGGGCGACGTCCTCGGCGGGCGCGCAGGGCCTGGCCCAGTTCCTGCCGAGTACCGCGGCGAGCGTGAATCCCGATGACGGCCAACCGTATGTGATCGATGCCGACGGCAACGGCACCGCCAGTGTGTGGGACGACGGCGACGCGATCATCGGCCAGGGCCGCTATATGTGCGCCATCGCGCGCAAGATCACGCAGTGGCAGTCGGAGGGCCGGGTGCAGGGCGATGTCACCGCGCTGACCCTGGCCGCGTACAACGCGGGTGAGGGCGCGGTGCTCGCCTCCGGCGGCATGCCGAATCAGGTGGCGGCGCACTACTCCGAGACCCAGCCGTACGTGGCGAACATCCTCGCGATGGAGGCGCAGTATCGCGCGCCCGGCGCGCTCGGCCGGTTCGATCCGCAGCAGGGCGGCGGCGGCAGTCAGATCGTCGAGGCCGCGCACGACTGGCTCGGCACGCCGTACGTGTGGGGCGGCGGTGGACCGCAGGGCCCGAGCGGCGGCGGACTCGACGGTCCCGGCCTGACCGCGGCCGCGGTGTTCGCGGCCTCGTCCGGCTCGGTCACCCTGCCGCGCACCGCCGAACAGCAGTGGGAGGCAGGTGCGGAGGTGTCGATGAGCAAGATTCAGGAGGGCGATCTGGTGTTCAGCTCGTTCGGTCCGCGCGGCCCCGCTCAGGTCGGCATCTACTCCGGCAACGGCCGGATGATCCAGGCCGTGCCCGGTGCGGGCGGCGGCGTCACGGAGGTGCCGGTGCCGGGCGACAGCAGGGCGAGGAGGGTCCTGTGAAACACGCAGGTGATGCACTGACGCAGTGTCGGTCCTTGCGGTTAGCCTGGAAAGACACAGCGGTACGCACGAAACTGGTGGTGATGCTGGTGGTGAGCGTCGCGATGCTGAGTGCCGCCTGCGGCACGGGGGGCCGGGACGACGCGGGATCCGGTGGGGCGCATCCGGCCACGTCCACGACCCGGTTGCTGGAGGGGGTGCCCGCACCCGATCCGGTCACGCCCGACGGGGTCGCGGTGGCCGCGCTGCGCGAGATCTACACCTGGCAGCCCGCCACCGAGGCGCAGGGCGCCTCGCTCACCCGGGCGCGGAAATGGCTGGGCCCCAGCCTGATCCGCATGCTGGACAGCTCGCCGACCGGGCTGGAGACGCCGAAGACGACGTTGCAGTGGTCGGACTGGGCCACGGCGAAGGCGCGCGTCGACGCGTTCACCTTCGCGTCGGGGGAGAAGCCGCCGGCCGGCGGCGATCCGAACGTCCAGCAGTTCAAGATCGGGATCGAGCAGACGGTCGTCTACCCGAACGGGCGCAAGGAGCAACTGCCGCCCGCGACGGTCATCGCGACCGTCGTGCAGACCCCGGACGGCTGGCGGCTCGACGCGTTCCGCTGAGCACCACGACTTTTCGCAGAGATCCACCCACAGAGCCGGTAGAGGACAACAGGAGGCAGACATGGCGAAGAAGCCGGTGAAGGATCCGGCCGCGGTCGGGCCGGACACCACCATGATCGCGCTGTACGCCGGGTTCGCGGTCCTCGGCACGTTGTGGGTGGCGCTGCATCTCGGCAACGCGATGGCGGTGACGCCGCAGTCGATTCCGATCAACCCGATCGCCATCGTCGCGGACCTGGTGCGCGGCAAGTTGGTCTGGCCGCGCGCGTCCACCGTGATCGTGCTGCTGGTCGCGGCGTCGGCGCTGGCCTACGTGCTGATCAAGAAGCGGATGAAGAAGCGCAAGACGATCGGCAAACTCCCGGTCGACGACAAAGCCGACTACATGGGCCAGGGCAGCGCCATCGCGCATCTCACCGAGGCGGGCGTGCGCGAGAAGGCCAAGCAACTCGAGGTGCGGCTGGGCTCGCAGGACATCCCCGGCGTGCCGATCGGCATCGGCATCGCCGACAACCAGATGCTCTACGGCTCTTATGAGGATCTGCACCTGGACATCTGGGGTCCGCGCCAGGGCAAGTCGACCTCGCGGGTGATCCCGGCCATCCTCACCGCGATCGGCCCCGTGCTGGCCACCTCGAACAAGCGCGACGTGGTGGACGCGACCCGGGATGTGCGCGAGGCCAAGGGAAGTCCCACCTTCGTCTTCGACCCGCAGGGAGTCGCGGGCGAAGAGCCCAGCTGGTTCTGGGATCCGCTGTCCTGGGTGGACGCGCGCCGCGAGGGCTGCGAGATGCGGGCGGCGCGACTGGCCGGGCACTTCGCCGACGGTGACGACGGCTCCGACGCCAAGACCGACGCCTTCTTCGATCCCGAAGCCGAAGATCTGCTGGCCGGTCTGTTCCTGGCCGCGGCGGTCGGCGACCGCAACGGCAGCAGGCCGATCGTGCAGGTCTGGGAATGGGTGACCAACCCGCAGGACACCGAGCCGATCGAGCTGCTGCGCGCGGCCAGGCACCACTACACGGCCTCCGGTCTGTCGTCGCAGTACAACGCCGACGCCCGTACGCGCAGTGGCATTTTCGGCACGGCGAAGAAGATGATCCGCTGCCTGAAACTGTCGAATGTGCACCCCTGGATCACCCGAGGTGGCGACCGGATCCAGTTCGACGAGCTCGCGTTCATCCGCGACAACGGCACGCTCTACAGCCTCTCGCTGGAGGGTCGCGGCTCGGCCGCCCCTCTGGTCAGCGCGCTCACCGAGGCCGTCATCGACGTCGCGATGCGGACCGCGTCGCAGTCGCGCGGCGGGCGGCTGCCGATCCCGCTGCTCGCCGTGCTGGACGAGGCCGCGAACGTGGTGCGCTGGAAGGATCTGCCCAAGCAGTACAGCCACTTCGGTTCCCGCGGCATTGTCGTGATGACCGTGCTGCAATCCTGGGCGCAGGGCGTGCGCTGCTGGGGCGAGCCCGGCATGAACGCGCTGTGGGCCGCCGCGAACATCAAAGTGCTCGGTAGCGGGGTAGACGACACCGCCTTCCTGCGGGAGCGTTCCGAGGCGATCGGCGACTACGAGGTCGTCTCCTCGTCGGTCTCGGAATCCAAAGGCGGCAAGAGCTATTCGCGCTCGCTCGGTTCCTCGAAGACATTCAGCGTGCAGGGTTTGGCGCAGTTGCCGCGCGGTCGCGTGATCGTGTTCCCGTCCGGCGCGCCGCCGGTACTGGTTCGCACGGTTCCGTGGTGGGAGGGCGAGTACGCTGCCGAAGTGAAGGAGTCCATCTCGCACCATGATCCACAGCGCAAGACGGAGATCGGTGACCTGATGCCGGGCAAGCCTTCACTGAGCAAGAGCAGCACGCCGCCGGAATACGGACAGGTCGAGGAGGTCAGGCCACTGTGAGGCAGCGCAGCGAGCGAGCCTTGGGCGCATTACGCGTCGTCGCGACGGAGCCGAGCGGCAGCGAGGTGCAGGCGTGAGGGAGCGGAGCGAGCGAACCATGGGCGCAGCACGCGTCGTCGCGACGGAGCCGAGCGGCAGCGAGGTGCAGTCGTGACGGAGCAGCAGCAACAACCCATGATCTACGCGAGCGTCGTCGAGTTCGTGGAGAACTATCTGAGCCTGGTGTACCGGCGACAGGTGACCGATCTCAGCGACACCGTGTGGTGCCCGGAGTGGTGGCAGCACGCGGAGGCGGTGGCCCGGCTGGACGCGATGTGGCGCGCCTGGGAGCACTTCCGGCTCGACGGCGCAACGGGTTTGAGCGTCTGGTTCCTCGACCACGCCGACCCGCATATGGCCAAGCTGTTCGATCCCAAGGGCCCGTTCAAGTACTGCAGCGTGCGCAACGGGCACAAGGACATGCTCAGCCCGCTGCCGTTGAAATCGCCGCAGCACGGGATGTTCGGCGATCCCACCATCGGCGACTTCCGGATGTAGCCGAGCCGTTCGTGCACCAAAAGCAAACGCCCGCTTGATAAGCGGGCGTTTGCTGTGGTTTCAGCGGGTGCGTTCCAGGCCGCGGGATTCCTGTTCCCTGGCCCGGGTGACCGCGGGCGCTTCCTCGGGGCGGGTGCGGACCGCCTCGATCGGCGGTTGCGCCTGGCCTACTTCGATCAACATTCGAACCGCGGCCAGCTCCGGCGCGACACCCATCTTGGCGAGGTGTGCGGCGATCGCCATGCGGCGTTCAGGGGAGTCGTACTGCAGCACCGGCTTCGCGTGGGCGGCGGCGGTGGCAGCCATTCGGGTGGCTTCGGCCTGTGCGGAGAAACGATCCTTCTCCAGCGACACACCACGTTCCGGGATCGGGCGCTCGATCATCCGAGCGAGCTCGGTGTTACGCGGATCCTTCGCTTTGGAGTCCCGGGCCTCGCGGACCTGCATCTCCCGGGCCTCTTTCATGCGGGCCTCGGTGACCTTCACGCGCGCTTCGGCTTCTTTTTGACCACGCTCGCGGGTCCGCAGCGCGACCAGGGTCGCAAGCTGCAACATTGTCCTCATCATGGCCGCTGTCTCGCGGCCGATGTCGTCCAGTTCCTCGGACATGGCTGCTCCCCGATGCTGCAGTGATCACTATGGATGTTGTGGTGCTTCGTCTCGGACACCGCCACGCGAACTGTAGTCCGTCGGACGACGCCCCGGCTGCAAACTTCGACACCGGGAGGGCTCGTGTCGTGGCATTCCCTGGGGCGGGGGTTACCCAGTCGAGGGACTACTACGCTACGGGAACTCCGTGTTTCGAGATTACCCGAGAAAGCCGCGACGCAACCGTACGGCTGTGCCGCTTATCAGCATATATCGCACAATTCCGACAGGCCCGGGAACTCGCCGGACGTTCTCCGGTGTAAGCCCACCCTTACCGTACGTTTAGGTACACCTAAGAAGAGGTAGACGCGTTTCGGGCCCGGCGCCGATGAACGGCCCGGGCCCGAACGTGTGTCGAAGATCTCAGTCGATGCGAACCGACTGGATGGTGACCGGTTGGGTCGGCTTGCCGTCGCCGGGGCCGTTGGAATCGTCCTGGCCCGCCTTGGCGATCTTGTCCAGGGTGCCCATCGTGTTCTCGTCCACGGTGCCGAAAATGGTGTAGTTCGGCGGCAACTGGGAGTCGCCGTAGACGATGAAGAACTGGCTGCCGTTGGTGCCGGGGCCCGCGTTCGCCATGGCCAGCGTGCCGCGCTTGTACGCGACCGGCTGCTGCGCGGCCATCGGGTTGTTCGGGTCGAGCTGATCGGTCGGGTACTCGTTGTCGAACTCGTAGCCCGGGCCGCCCATGCCGCTGCCGGTCGGGTCGCCGCACTGCAGCACCTTGAGGCCTTCGCCGGTGGTCATCCGGTGGCAGTTGGTGCCGTCGAAGAAGTTCTGCGAGGCGAGGCTGACGAAACTGTTCACCGTGCACGGCGATTCGGCGTTGTTCAGGGTCAAGCCGATCGGACCCTGGTTGGTCTCCATGCTGACGCTGACCTTCGCGTCATTGCCGGTGGTCGGGATGCCCTCGCTCTTCGCCGGCTTGGTCGCGGGCTTGTCGGCGGGCTTCTGTCCGTCCTTGTAGACGCAGTTCACCAGCGCCGGCTTGGCGACCGCGGCGGGCGGCGCCGCGGCGGCGGGCTCGCTGGACTGGGTCGCGTCCTTGGCTTCGGAGCTGTTGTCGTCGCTCTTGGTCAGGAAGTACACCCCGGTGACCGCCGCGACCACCACGACGACACCGAGCACCGACCCGGCGATCGTGAGTTGCTTACGCCTGCGTGCGCGCTCGGCCCGGTTGGCGAGCTGGCGCTCCAACTTGCGTTTCGCCGCCGCTCGCCGCTGTTCGTTGCTCGGCACTACCACGTTCCTCCCGTGTCCGGTTGTTACGGCCCTAGAGTCTGCCATTTATTCCTGAGACTGCTCGACACTTCCTGAGAGCGGTGCGCCTCACACCCGCGACCGGCCAAAATCCGTGCTCGCCGGGGATGTCTGGGGATCTACGCAGATCGGGCCCGGCCCGCTGCCGATAACCGGTTGGACTCGAGGGGGCGTGGTGGTGGAAACTGGACCATCGTGACCAAGACCAGCAGCTTCTCCGCCCCGAAGGGGGTTCCGGACTATGTCCCGCCCGGCTCGGCCGAGTTCGTCGCGGTGCGCGACGGCCTGATCCGCGCCGCCCGACTGGCCGGGTACGGACATATCGAACTGCCGGTCTTCGAAGACACCGGACTGTTCGCCCGGGGGGTCGGCGAATCGACCGACGTGGTCAGCAAGGAGATGTACACCTTCCCGGACCGCGGCGACCGCAGCGTGACGTTGCGTCCCGAGGGAACCGCCGGGGTGATGCGCGCGGTCATCGAGCACGGGCTCGATCGCGGGCAGCTCCCGGTGAAACTGGTCTACAACGGCCCGTTCTTCCGATACGAGCGGCCCCAGGCCGGTCGGTACCGGCAGTTGCAGCAGGTCGGGATCGAGGCGATCGGGGTCGACGATCCCGCGCTCGACGCCGAGGTGATCGCCATCGCCGACGCCGGCTTCCGCGGGCTCGGACTGGACGGTTTCCGGCTGGAACTCACCTCGCTCGGCGACGACACCTGCCGCCCGCAATATCGGGAACTGTTGCAGGAGTTCCTGTTCGGGCTGCCGCTCGACGAAGAGACCAAGCGCCGGGCGCAACTCAACCCGCTGCGCGTGCTCGACGACAAACGGCCCGAGGTGCGCGCGATGACCGCCGACGCGCCGCTCATGATCGATCACCTCTCCGAATCGGCCAAGACCCACTTCGAACAGGTCCTCGGTCACCTCGACGCGCTCGGCGTGCCGTACGTGGTGAACCCGCGGATGGTGCGCGGGCTCGACTACTACACCAAGACCACCTTCGAGTTCGTGCACGACGGACTGGGCGCGCAATCGGGCATCGGCGGCGGCGGACGCTACGACGGACTGATGGCGCAGCTCGGCGGACAACCGTTGTCCGGCATCGGATTCGGGCTCGGCGTGGACCGCACGGTGCTCGCCCTGCAAGCCGAAGGCAAGACGGCCGGCGACCCCGCCCGCTGCCAGGTGTTCGGCGTCCCGCTCGGCGACGCCGCCCAACAGCGCCTCGTCGTCCTCGCCGCCCGCTTGCGCGCGGCAGGCATCAGCGTCGACCTCGCCTACGGCGGCCGCGGTGTCAAAGGCGCGATGAAGGCGGCGGACCGGTCCGGTGCCCGCTACACCCTCGTCCTCGGCGACCGCGACCTCGCCGAAAGCACCATCGGCCTGAAAGACATGTCCACCGGGGACCAGCGGCAGATCCCCTTGGATGAAGCGGTCACCACGCTGCAGGCGGCGCTCAGCGACGGGTAAGCCGGTGGGCGAGGGCACTTCGCGCGAGCGTGCTCGGCTTGCGTGCGTGTCCGGGTGGCCGTGCGCGCGTGCGTCTGCGGCGGGTGGCTCAGTGCAAATCGTGCTTCGGGCGGGTGGGCTGGTGGAACGGGCTACGTGGGGGAGGGGGCTGGAGTAACGTGACAGCGCGCGTGACGTGGCGCCGGTGTCACGGAGAGGGTTGGGCGAGTGCAGGCGAATTCTGGTGAGCAGCAGACGGATCCGCCGGTGGGGCTGGATCTCGTCGCACCCGAGATGTACGCGCCGATGCTGCGCAGACTGGCCTTGGCCGCGGCGGGGATCGGGATCGGGACCGCGCTGCTGGCGGCGACCGTCGTCACCTGGCCGGTCGCGGTGCTCATCGGAGTGGTCGTCGGCGCACCGACCGTCGCCTACGCGGTGGCGTTGCGGCGTCGGCGAATGTGGTTGGCGGGGACCACGATCCATGCCCGCCGGGTGTTCGGGGAGCGGCGAGTCGAGGTGTCCGCGGCGACCGGTGTCGAGGTGCTGATCTTTCCGGCGCGACTCAGCCGGATCGTGCTGCGCGTGACCGCGGGAGAGTTCTCTCAGATCATTCCGCTGGCCATGTACACCGATGCGGGCAGCGGCCGCGAAATGCATCTACTCGGCCTGCGCCGCCTCGCCGACGCCCTCGCCACCAGCCAACTCGCCGCCGCCGTGTCGGTCTCCACCATGCTCGTCCACCAACTACGCGCCGAAGCCCGCGACGCCCACCTCGCCGAACGCCCCCTCTACCGCGCCGTCCAAATGGCCCGCAGCAAAGACTTCGTCTCCCCGATAGTCCTCACCGACCGCGAAGTAGCCGCCCTGATCTGAACCCGTCGCCCGCCCCTCGGCACGGCCGTTGCGCCGATCAGCCGGGCTGACTCGGCGGCATGTCGGGGTGCGGCGGTGGGTGACTGTTGGGTTGCTCACCGTGTGGTTTCGGGGAGAGTGCGGGTCGATAGGGTTGGGTGCGAGAGTCGGCCTAGTGCAAGGAGATAGTGGTGAACAGCGTGGTTCGGAATGCGCCCGTGACCGTTGCCGTGACCGGCGGGGCGGGGCAGATCGCGTACGGGTTGTTGTTCCGGATCGCCTCCGGGGCGATGCTCGGCGCGGATACGCCGGTGCGCCTGCGGTTGCTGGAGATTCCGGCGGCGGTCTCCTCGCTGGAGGGTGTCGCGATGGAATTGGAGGACGGGGCGTTTCCGCTGCTGGAGTCCATCGACATCAGTGACGACCCGTGGGAGGGGTTCTCGGGCGCGAATGTCGCACTGCTGGTGGGTGCGCGGCCGCGCACGGCAGGCATGGAACGGTCGGATCTGCTCGCCGCCAACGGCACGATCTTCACCGAGCAGGGCGCCGCGATCAATGCCAGCGCCGCCGACGACGTGAAGGTGCTCGTCGTGGGCAATCCCGCCAACACCAACGCTTTCATCGCCATGAGCAACGCCCCGGACGTGCCCGCCGAACGCTTCACCGCGATGACCCGCCTGGACCACAATCGCGCCATCGCCCAACTGGCGAAGAAAACCGGCGCGCCCGCGGCCGCGATCGCGCGAGTTGCCATCTGGGGCAACCACTCCGCGACCCAGTACCCGGATATCGCGCACGCGACCATCGGCGGCGAGCCCGCCCTCGACCGCATCGCGGACCGCGCCTGGCTCACCGACGATTTCATCCCGACCGTGCAGCAGCGCGGCACCGCGATCATCCAGGCGCGCGGCGCGTCCTCGGCCGCCAGCGCGGCCAGCGCCGCCCTCGACCACATCCACGACTGGGTGCGCGGCACCGCCGCCGGCGACTGGGTCTCCATGGCGGTCCCCTCCGACGGCTCCTACGGCGTCCCCGAAGGCCTGATCAGCTCCTTCCCCGTCACCTGCGCCGACGGCAAGTACACGATCGTCCCCGGCCTGGGCATCGACGACTTCGCCCGCCCCCG
Organism: Nocardia brasiliensis IFM 10847; assembly: GCF_000710915.1. GTDB lineage: Bacteria > Actinomycetota > Actinomycetes > Mycobacteriales > Mycobacteriaceae > Nocardia > Nocardia brasiliensis_A. Next base: position 24,389 of record NZ_BAUA01000101.1, on the reverse strand, counting down.
CATCGACGCGACCGTCGCCGAGCTCACCCAGGAACGCGACGCCGTGATCGACCTGGGCTTCGCCAAGCGCCCCTGACCCCTGCCGTCCGGGCGCCCCATCGGGACGCGAGCGCAAAGTAGTCCCGGTATCGCGCACCCGCTCTGTCTTCCCGCACCACTGCGGCCGTCCACAGTCGGTGCGGGAGCGTAGAAGGGGTGCGGGGACCGCGGGCGGTGGGCTGAACTCCTAGCTGACGGTCCAGGTTTCGGGGCCGGTCAGCAAGGACTGGAGGGAGTTCTGGTCGAGGGGTTTGCGTTCGCGGGCGGTGTCGGTCTGCGCGCGGACGCCGTCGTCGTAGGTGGGTCGGCTCACGCTGCGGAAGATCCCGGTGACGACGTGGTCCAGCGACTGGTCGGACAACCTGGAGAGGGCGTAGGCGTATTCCGGGTTGTCGGTGTAGGCATCGTGGATGACGATCTCGGATTCGGGGACCGCGTCGGCCCGGGTGACTTCCAGACCGAAACCGCTTTGTATCACGGCGAATTCGTTCTCGGCGCCGAACCGGATGGGCTGTCCGTGGTGCAGCGGCACCAGGTGGTTCGCGGCGTTGTCGCGGCGCAGCGCGTCGAACGAGCCGTCGTTGAAAATCGGGCAGTCCTGCAGGATTTCGACGAACGACGTACCGCGATGTTCGGCGGCGGCGCGCAGCACCTCGGTCAGCCCGGCCCGGTCGGAGTCGAGGGCACGGGCGGCAAAGGTGGCCTCGGCGCCGAGCGCGACGGACAGGGTGTTGAACGGGTGGTCCACCGAGCCCATCGGCGTGGACTTGGTGATCTTGCCTGCCTCGGAGGTCGGCGAGTACTGCCCCTTGGTGAGTCCGTAGATCCGGTTGTTGAACAGCAGGATCGTCATGTTCACGTTGCGGCGCAACGCGTGGATGAGATGGTTGCCGCCGATGGACAGCGCGTCGCCGTCCCCGGTCACCACCCACACCGACAGATCGGGCCTGGTCACCGCCAGCCCGGTCGCGATGGCGGGCGCGCGGCCGTGGATGGAGTGGATGCCGTACGCCTCGAGGTAGTACGGGAAGCGGCTGGAGCAGCCGATCCCGGACACGAACATCAGGTTCTCCCTGCGCAATCCGAGCTCGGCGAGGAAGCCGCGCACGGTCGCCAGGATCACGTAGTCACCGCAGCCGGGGCACCAGCGCACCTCCTGATCGGAGGTGAAGTCCTTGACCTTCTGCTGGCCGTCGGCGGCGGGTACACCGGACAGTCCCGTCAGGCCCAGATCGGTGCCGACGAGCGAGGTCTCCATGATGGTCATTCGTTGCCCCCAGTAGGTCGGACGTCGCCCGGCTGTGCCCGATCCGCGGAGCTGTCCGGCTGCGTCGTGTACGTGGCCCGCGCCCGTGCGGCGAAGGCCTTGTCCTGTTCCATCTCCTCGATCGAGCCGTCCAACGCGGCGTCGATCACCCCGACGAGTTCCTGCGCGGAGAACGCGGTGCCCGCGACCTTCGTCCACGGCCGCACGTCGACCAGGTATTTCCCGCGCAACAGCAGCGCGAGCTGGCCGCCGTTCATCTCCGGCGCGACCACGGTGCGGTAGCGGCGCAGCACGTCACCGAGGTTGGCGGGCAACGGATTCAGATGCCGCAGGTGCGCTTGCGCGACGGGCACACCGCGGCGGCGGGCGCGCCGGCAGGCTTCGCCGATCGGTCCGTAGGAACTGCCCCAGCCGATGATCAGCAGTTCGGCGTTGCCGTCCGGATCGTCGACCTCGAGATCGGGCACGCTGATCCCGTCGATCTTGGCCTGCCGCAACCGCACCATCAGTTCGTGATTGGCCGGATCGTAGGAGATGTTGCCGCTGCCGTCGGCCTTCTCCAGGCCGCCGATCCGGTGTGCGCGCCCCTTGGTGCCCGGGACGGCGAGGGGGCGGGCGAGCGTCTCCGGGTCGCGCGCGTAGGGCTGGAACGGGTCGGTTTCCGCGCCGGCGGGCTCGAAGCCCGCGACGATCGGCGGCAGGTCCTCGACATTCGGAATCGACCATGGCTCAGAACCATTCGCGATGGCCCCGTCGGAGAGCAGCAGCACCGGCGTGCGATAGGTGAGCGCGATCCTGGCCGCCTCCACCGCGGTGGCGAAGCAGTCGGCGGGCGAGCGGGGCGCGAGGACCGCGACCGGTGATTCGCCGTTGCGGCCGTAGAGCGCCTGCAACAGATCCGCTTGCTCGGTCTTGGTCGGCAGACCGGTGGAGGGACCGCCGCGCTGCACGTCGACGACCAGCAGCGGCAGCTCGGTCATCACGGCGAGACCGATGGTTTCGCTCTTGAGCGCCAAGCCCGGCCCCGACGTGCTGGTGACACCGAGCGCGCCGCCGAGCGAAGCGCCGAGCGCCGCACCGATTCCCGCGATCTCGTCTTCGGCCTGGAAGGTGGTGACGCCGAAGTTCTTGTGCTTGCTCAGCTCGTGCAGGATGTCCGAGGCCGGAGTGATCGGGTAGGTGCCGAGGAACACCGGCAGCCCGGCCAGCTGGCCCGCGGCGACCAGTCCGTAGGCGAGCGCGGTGTTGCCGGTGATCTGCCGGTAGGTGCCGGGCGGCAGCTTCGCGGGCGCGATTTCGTAAGTGGTGGCGAAGCTTTCGGTGGTCTCGCCGTAATTCCAGCCCGCCCGGAACGCCAGCACGTTCGCCTCGGCGATCTCCGGTTTGGCCGCGAACTTCTCCCGCATGAACTGTTCGGTGCCGCCGATCGGGCGCCCGTACATCCAGGACAGCAGCCCGAGCGCGAACATGTTCTTCGCGCGCTGGCCGTCTTTCTTTCCGACGCCGGTGGATTCGGTGGCGCCCATGGTGAGCGAGGTCATCGGGACGCGGTGCACCACGAAATCCGACAACGTGTCGTCATCGAGCGGGTCGGCGGCGTAGCCGACCTTGGCGAGGGTGCGTTTGGTGAACTCGTCGGTGTTCACGATGAGCGTGGCGCCGCGCGGCAGATCTTCCAGATTCGCCCTGAGCGCGGCCGGATTCATCGCAACGAGCACGTCCGGCTGGTCGCCCGCGGTCAGGATGTCGTAGTCGGCGATCTGGATCTGGAACGACGAAACGCCTGGCAGCGTGCCTTGTGGCGCTCTGATCTCGGCGGGGAAGTTGGGTTGGGTGGCGAGGTCGTTGCCGAACGCGGCCGCCTCGTGCGTGAAGCGATCTCCGGTCAGCTGCATACCGTCGCCGGAGTCCCCGGCGAACCGAATCACGACCTTTTCCAATTTCGCTGCGCCCGTGCTGCTTTGGGCTGTGCCGGCAGCGCCGTGGCTGGTGCCGACATCATTCTGGTGCGAAACCATGTGCCTGCTTCACTTCCTCGTCGATGAGAGGGGTGCCATTCGCCAAACTACTCCGCACCGCGCGGTGCGTGCGCCCGATATGTGTGGTTCATCACGGAATCCCGTGGGGTTCGGTATGGAACCGGTGGTCGAAGCGTCAGGCGAACAATGCCAGCTGCGGGTCGGCCGCGTGCGGACTTTCCGGTTGTGTCTCCGGTTCGGCCGGTTTTCCCGGCTTCAGGGCGTGTCGCTCGAGCAGTGGATCGAGACGCTCGCGCAGCCAGGCCGAGTACTCCGGCGTCACGTAGGCGCCCCGGCCGTAGAGCTGCCGGTAGCGGCGCACCAGGGCAGGATGGTGTTCGGCGAGCCAGCCGAGGAACCAGCCGCGAGTGCTGCCGCGCAGGTGCATCGGAAAGGCGACGGCCGAGTGCGCGCCCGCCGCGGCGATCGCCTCGAACAGTCCGTCGAGGTGCGCCTTGCTGTCGGTGAGATACGGAATGACCGGCGCGACCAGTACATTCACCGAGAACCCCGCGTCGGCGAGGGAGCGCACGAGTTCCAGGCGCGCCTTCGGCGACGGCGTGCCGGTCTCCAGGCTGCGATGCAGGTCCAGATCGTGGATCGCGATCGAGACTGCCAAGCTCACCGGAACTTGGCGGGCTGCCATCGTGAGTAATGGCAGATCCCGGCGCAGCAGGGTGCCCTTGGTGAGGATGGAGAACGGCGTCCCGGATTCGGCGAGCGCGCGAATGATGCCCGGCATCAACCGGTATCGGCCCTCGGCGCGCTGATACGGATCGGTATTGGTGCCGAGCGCCACCGGTTCCTGATGCCAGGACCGCCTGCGCAGTTCTTTGCGCAACACCGCGGCGATATTCGTCTTCACCACGATCTGGGAATCGAAATCGCGGCCCGCGTCCAGATCCAGATATTCGTGCGTCGGGCGGGCGAAGCAATAGCGGCAGGCATGCGAGCAGCCACGCATCGGATTGATCGTCCAGTGGAACGGCATGGACGAACTTTCCGGCAGCCTGTTCAGCGCGCTCTTGCACAGCACTTCGTGAAAAGTGATGCCCTCGAATTCGGGCGTCTGCACCGTGCGGGTCAGACCTGCCCGGGTGAGCCCGGGCAGTGCGCCGTCCTCGGCGTCCAGGGTCTGGTTCTGCCACCGCACCTCACCAGTCGAACATGTGTTCTAGTAGGTGTCAAGCGATCTGCCGAGTGTCCGGCGGGGTGAGCAGGGTCGGGTCGGCGAAGAAAGCGACCAGGTCGCGGACGGTGTCGTCGGTGCATCGGGGCTGATAGCCGAGCTCGCGTTCGGCCTTGCCGTGATCGACCAGCGGGGCTGAAATGAGGGCGCCCAGTGCGGCTTTCGAGACGATGTCGGACTTGAACAGCTTGCCGATCGGCGCCAGTACCGGGATGACGCCCGAAACGAGCTTGGGGGAGATGGCGAACTTCGGGCCGCGCTTGCCGCCGTGGTTCGCGGCGAGCCGGCACAGCTCGAGCATCGAGATCATCTCGCCGCCGAGCAGATAGTTCTCGCCGGTGCGCCCCTTCTCGGCTGCCAAGATCAGGCCGGCTGCCACATCTCTGACGTCGACCAGGTCGAAACCCCCGCCGATCATGGCAGGGATGCGGCCCTGGGCCGCGTCGCGCAGCGTGCGATTGATCCGGGACAGCGGCTTGCTGTAGTCGAGGGGACCGAACACGCCGGTGGGGTTGCACAGCACCGCGTCGAGGCCGTTGTCGATCACCTTGCGCAGTGCCACTTCGCCTGCCCATTTCGAGCGGTCGTAGACGGGCAGGGCGTCGTCGGTCGAGCGGGCGGCCTGCTCGTCGATCCGGCCGCCGCAGCGGTACTGGTCGAACGCGTGGATCGAGCTGGCGTGCACCATCCGGCGCGCGCCGACCGCGAGCGCGGCCTCGGCGACCACCCGGACGCCCTCGGTGTTCACCTTCCAGGCCAGGTCGTTCTTCTCCGCGAGGGTGATCACCGCGACCAGGTGGTAGACGATCTCGGCGCCCTGCAGCGCGTCCCGCATCGAGGCCGGATCGAGCACGTCGCCGCTGACCCAGGTGACGTTCGGCAGCGGCGCCGCGGGTGGGACCACCCGGTCGATCGCGGTGATCTCGTCGCCGCGCGCGGCGAGCAGGCGGAGCAGATTCGTGCCAAGGTAGCCGGCTGCGCCGGTCACTGCGACCTTCATGCGATCGAGAATATAGAACTTGTTCTAATTTGCAACACGTTCCAGTTCCTTTCCTATTCCCTGTGTGAACGTGCCGTTGGGCTCGAAAGTTGCCGGTACCGTCGGCTATATTGAGCCCAACCGTGGCGGCCTTGCCGTTCGGCAGGGCAAGCGGTGACGACGAAGAAGTTCACGAAACTGATGTGCACGACGATTTGGGGGGCAACTCGATGAGTGATCTCTCGGTAGAGACCGAAGCGGTCCGGGCGTTCGCCGCCACGAACGCAGGAATCTCCGGTGATCTGGCGGGGGCGGGCAATTTCGACGCGGTGAAAAACGTCGCGGCGCTCGTACCCGTGTTCGGTTTGATCGGCGCCGACTATCTGGCGATGTTCGCCGCGGCGCAAGTGCTCCAGGCCAAGGACATCAACGACCTGTCCGCCAAGTACGCCAAGCTCTCGGAATCGGCGTTCAGCGCCGCCGCGGCCTACGACGCCACCGACTGGTCCAGCGCGGGCGCCCTCGGGGCCATCGGCAACCAGATCGGAGGTGCGGTGTGAAGCCACTCGACACCGGCGTGATCGCGCCCGAAGAGCACGCGATGGCGCACGCCGCCGACCAGAACGTCGCCATCGGCCAGCAGGCCGTGCTCGACTCCGTGCAGAACGCGCCGCAGGCGGTGCTCGACGTATCGCTGCCGCAACTGCCCGAGGATCTGCCGCCCATCGAGCCACCGGAATTCGTGCTGGCCAAGAAGATCAGTGAAGACCAGCACAACGCGATGGGCACGGGCCTGCCGGGCATGCCCGGTCTGTCCGGTGCGCCGACGGCCGACGCCAACGGCATCTCCGGTGTCCCGTCCGATGTTTCGGCACTGCTCGGCGATACCGGCACGGCGATCCAGCAGGCCGCCGCCCCGCTCGCCCAGGGCGTGCTCGACCAGGCCCAAGGTGTGCTGAACGGTGCGCTCGGCAGCTCGCCCAGCTCGGTCGCCGCCGCGGTCAGCCAGGCGCAGGCCGCGATCCCGACCTCGCTGCCCGCACTGCCCGCCGATCCGGTCGGCGCGCTCATGCAGGGCGTCGCGGTGCCCGCGCTGCCCGGCGTCGACCTGCTGATGCAGCCGATCCTGTCGCTGCTCAACAGTTTCGGCAGCGGCGTCATCGGCGCGTTCGATCCGACCGCGATTCTGAGCCAGTCGTCCAAGGTCATCGACATGGCGATGTCGGTCGGCAAGGGCAGCATGACCACCGTCGAACAGCTGTGGCAGAGCCAAGCAGCGCGCAACGCGCAGGCGGCCAGCGCGAAGGCGAACGTCGAAGGCCAGGAGACCAGCCAGCGCGGTATCGACATCTCCGAGCTCACCCAGCGGGCCGCCGCGGTGGTGCAGCAGGGCAACGCGCAATTGCTCGGCATCGCCTCGTCGTTCGCGACGCAGGCCACCGCGATGGCGCCGGTGATCCTCACCCCGCCCGCGCAGGCCACCCTGATGGCCTCGGCGACCGAACATCTCGGTCAGGCCGTCGGCGTCGTCAACGCCACCCGCGGTGACCTCGCCGGCAAAACCGGCGAACTCGGCAGCATGGTGCAGCAGTTGGTCGCGCCCGGAGGCGGGCCCGCACCACAAGAGGTCGCGCAGGCGCTGGCGCAGAACGTCGGCCAGCCGATTCTGGAACAGGCTCAGTCCACCGCCTCCGACACCATGACCAAAGCGGCGGGCGTCGACTCCTCCCTCACCGGCACGCCGAGTTCCACCACACCGTCGTCCGTGCACAACTCGGGCACCCCCAGCTCCACCAACAGCGGACTCGGTACCGGCGTGCCCAGCAGCCTGAGCCGTTCCGGCAGCCCCGGCACCAGCGCACGGCCCGGCACCACCGGCATCCCGTCCAGCCCGAAACTCACCGCCGTGCCCGGCACCAGTCTGCCCGGCGGCCGCCCCATCAGCGGCATGCCCGGCACCACCTTCGGCCCCGGCACCACCGGCGCGCCGAGCACCACCACAGCCGGCGCGGGCAACAGCTTCATGGGCGGACCCGCCGCCGCAGGCGCCCAGCGCGGCGACGACGACGAACACAGCCGCACCGTCCAGCCGTACCAAAGTGCCGCCGGGAACGACGATCTCACCGGACCGCTCGGCGAATCCACGCCCGACGTCATCGGTGCCACGCACTCCGACGAGATCATCAGCTCGGACTACGAACAGGATCAGTTCTAGGGTCGGTTCGAGGTGCCGGTTCACCGGCACCGCTGGCGCTTCAGCGTCTGTGCACCACCCGGGTCCCGTTCGGGGCTGGTGGTTGCGGAGTTTGGGACCAGGCATCACAGACTGTTCGCACGATTCACAGGGACTGCAACCCTTGTGAGGCGTGCGAACGGTCTGTGGGTCTGCACCTATCTGTCGCTTGGTACAGGGCGGCCATCGTTCCTGTGCCGTGCGGGCAGGCATGCTCGGCGTAGGCGCGCGTGTCGTTCGGTGTTGCCGCACCCGGTCTGGCACGGCACAGCCGCACACACGGCTCCGCCGCCGCGGGAAGACAGAAGTGGTGCGGCTGGTCCGGGGTACGTGATGAGGCGGCGGTGCGTGTTCCGGCGTTCGGGGGGTTGGGCGTCAGTCTTGGACGAAGGCGTCCAAGAGGGTGCGGTAGAGAGTGGCGAAGCGTTTGCGGGCGGCTTGTTGTTCGGGGTTGAGGCCGTTGTCGAATTCGGGGGCGTAGACGACGAGGTGGAGGTCTTCCTCCGGGGGCGCGGGCATGAAATCGATGATCTGACTGCCCTGGTCGGTGACGTTGGGGACACCGAGATCGACGGTGCCGAGCGCTTTGGTCTCGGCGAGGGCGGCGGTGAGCACGTCGGCGGGGATGTGGCCGTTGACCTGGGTCGCGGGCGTGTCCGGACCGCGTTGCGGCGCAACGGCATCGGGGATCCGCACCGCGCGGCCGTCACCGAAGACCTGAAGTTGCGGACGCAGATCGATGCGCGGCTGCCAGGCGTTCGGGATGGTGGTGAGGGTGAGTAGCGCCATCGGTGCCGAGACCGGCGGGTGTGAGCTCGGGAGCGCGGGCGAGTCGACGCTCGGATCCGCACCCGCGGTGCCCATGCTCCCGGCGAGACCCACCAGGACGACCAGCAGTGCTGCCTTCAGACCACGCATCAATTCACTCTCTGCCGCTGCTGCGCACCGGTGATCCGATCGGTGCACCACGCAGCCGATCCCGGCACCCGACACCATCGATGAATGCCGTACACCGATTATCCAATGCGGACATCCGCCCCCGCACCCCAGCGGCCCTTTTTCCACCCGATCTGAACCAGCTTCAGCCCCAGCACCCTTGGCCCGCCGCATACGACCACACGGCAGCTCCAAGGTCCCACGATCCGCGGTCCTGACTGGACAATTGATCACGAGGAACTGGTGGCGGCAACGCCCGAGAACCCCACGCCACCAGTTCCTCGTGATCGGTTGACCAATACGTCGGTAGCGAGTTCGCGTCGGGGAGCGCCCGCGAGTGCGCTTGACCCTGGCCGGGTTCGTCCAGAACTGTTGGCGGGCTGGAGAACTGGGTCAGCGCAGGGCGGGGGGATTGGAGAGGTCGGGGGCGGCGTAGGTGTCGCAGGCCTTGACTTGGCCGGTGCGGTAACCGGTGAGGAACCACTTCTGGCGCTGCTCGGAATCACCGTGGGTGAACATGTCTCGGTTAACGCGGCGGTTGGACGCACGCTGGATGCGATCGTCGCCGACCGACGCGGCGGCGGACAACGCGTCGTTGATGTCGTTCTCCGACAACGGCTTCAGGAACGGCTGACCGCCGCCCGGCGCAGGCGTCTTGTCGGCGAAGTGCGCCCAGATCCCGGCATAGCAGTCAGCCTGCAATTCGGTGCGCACCGCGCCGGAATTCGCGCCGCGCGGATCCTGTTGCGCGCGACCGATATCGCCGAGCTGATTCTGGATGTGATGGCCGATCTCGTGCGCCACCACGTACTCCTGGGCGAGCGGGCCGCCGCTGGAACCGAAACGGTCCACCAACTCCTGGAAGAAGGTGACATCGAAGTAGGCGGTGCGGTCGGCCGGGCAGTAGAACGGGCCGACGTCGCTCGTCGCGTTACCGCAGCCGGTCGCGGTCGCACCGGAGAACAACGTCAGCTTCGGCTGCGCATAGCGCCTGTTGGTCTGCTTGGGCAGCTCCGAGGACCACACCGCGTCCAAACTCTGCGCGGTCAGCACCACCCGGCAGTCGACATACTTGTTGGCGTCCGCGCCGGTCTTGCAATGCGCCGGCGTGCCCGCGGTGCCCGGCTGCGTCTGTTGCTGCTCCTCCGAGCCTGTGAACTGCCCCAGAATCGAACCGGGATCACCACCGAGCAACAAAGTGAGCACCAGCACGATCAACCCGCCGGCGCCACCGCCGAGCGCGATCTTGCCACCCATACCCGGGCCACCGGAAGACGCCCGATCCGGATCGATCTGCATGCCCTCGTTGAAGGTCATCGTCGTCGCTTTCTGTGTTGTCGGCCGCGCGGGCGCGGCGGGGTTCGCGGCCCCTTTTGTCTCGCTTCTCAGCTGTCGAGACTCGCGCCTTCGGCGCATGCGCTTCGACAGCTGAGAAGCGAGACGGCCGCGAACGGTCGCTCGTCGGGCTCGCTCCGTGGCGGTTGGGTTTCGGGGTTATGTCGCGCCTATTCGCTGCGCTGTAGGCCGGGGGGAGTGATCGTGTTGAGCCGTGGTCGTGGTGTCGAAGGGGTGTTCTCAGTGGTGTTCGGTCGCGCGGTGTATGTGCTGATCGGTCGGGTCGGGGCTACACGTTCGAGGGTGTTCGGGTGGTGATTGTCGGGGCCGGGGTGGCCGGTGTCGAGCGTTTCGGGTGTGGTGTCGGCCGCGTCGGGGGTCCGCTCGCGGGTGGTCGGGAGGGATCGCTGTCGGTTCGGTTATGCCCGGAATCGGGGGCTGGAATCGGGGGTGCGGGTCTCGGCGAATACAGCTTGGCACGGGTCTGGTCGGATCGGTTTCCGCTCGGCGGATGTGTCTCACTACGATGGGAGCGCACCTGGTCATATCGTGCCGGTGCCGGAGTCGTCGAAAGGAACCCTGTGCTGCGCACCCACTTGGCTGGTTCGCTGCGAAGCGAGCACGCCGGTCAGACCGTGACCCTCACCGGATGGGTGGCCAGGCGGCGCGACCACGGTGGCGTGATCTTCATCGATCTGCGCGACGCGTCGGGTGTGGCGCAGGCGGTGTTCCGTGAGGGTGCGCCGGCCGAGCAGGCGCACCGGTTGCGCGCGGAGTACTGCGTCCGGGTGACGGGCGTGGTGGAGCTGCGGCCGGACGGCAACGAGAACCCGGAGCTGCCGACGGGCACGATCGAGGTGAACGTCACCGAGCTCGAGGTGCTCAACGAGAGCGCGCCGCTGCCGTTCCAGCTGGACGAGCAGCCCGGCGAGGAAGCCCGGCTCAAGTACCGCTACCTCGACCTGCGCCGCGAAACTCCCGCGCACGCGATCCGGTTGCGCTCCAAGGCCAATGCCGCGGCCCGCGCGGTGCTGGCGAACCACGAGTTCGTCGAGGTGGAGACGCCGACGCTGACCCGCTCGACCCCGGAGGCGCCCGCGACTTCCTGGTGCCCGCGCGCCTGCAGCCGGGCAGCTTCTATGCGCTGCCGCAGAGCCCGCAGCTGTTCAAGCAGCTGTTGATGGTCGGCGGCATCGAGCGCTACTACCAGATCGCGCGCTGCTACCGCGACGAGGACTTCCGGGCCGACCGGCAGCCGGAGTTCACCCAGCTCGACATCGAGATGAGCTTCGTGCGTCAGGACGACGTGATCCTGCTCGCGGAGCAGATCCTGGCCGCGCTGTGGAAGCTGGTCGGCTACGAGATCCCGACGCCGATCCCGCACATGACCTACGCGGAAGCCATGCGCCGCTTCGGTTCCGACAAGCCGGACCTGCGTTTCGGCATCGAGATCACCGAGTGCGCGGAGTACTTCAAGGACACTCCGTTCCGGGTGTTCCAGGCCGAGTACGTCGGCGCGGTGGTCATGCCGGGTGGCGCGAGCCAGCCGCGCCGCCAGCTCGACGCCTGGCAGGAGTGGGCGAAGCAGCGCGGCGCGAAGGGGCTGGCGTATGTGCTGGTCAACGAGGACGGCACGCTCGGCGGCCCGGTCGCCAAGAACCTGAGCGACGCCGAACGCGACGGGCTGGCCAAGCATGTCGGCGCGGTGCCGGGTGACTGCGTGTTCTTCGCGGCCGGTCCGGCGAAGGCGCAGCGCGCGCTGCTGGGCGCGGCGCGCGGCGAGATCGCCCGCAAGGTCGGTCTGATCGATGAGAGCGCGTGGTCGTTCGTGTGGATCGTGGACGCGCCGATGTTCGAGCCGGCCGCCGAGGCGACCGCGAGCGGCGATGTGGCGCTTGGGCATTCGGCCTGGACCGCGGTGCATCACGCGTTCACCTCGCCGAAGCCGGAGTCGGTCGACAGCTTCGACACCGACCCGGGTTCCGCGCTCGCCTACGCCTACGACATCGTCTGCAACGGCAACGAGATCGGCGGCGGCAGCATCCGCATCCACCGGCGCGACGTGCAGGAACGCGTGTTCAAGGTGATGGGTATCAGCAACGAGGAGGCGCAGGAGAAGTTCGGCTTCCTGCTGGACGCCTTCGCTTTCGGCGCACCGCCGCACGGCGGCATCGCTTTCGGCTGGGACCGGATCGTCGCACTGCTCGCCGGGCTGGACTCGATCCGCGAGGTGATCGCGTTCCCGAAGACCGGCGGCGGCGTCGACCCGCTGACCGACGCACCCGCGCCCATCACCGCGCAGCAGCGCAAGGAAGCGGGACTGGACGCCAAGCCCGCGCCGAAGGCCGAGCAAGCCGCAGCCGAAGCGGAGTAGTTCGCTGCGGGCGGTGCGAGATCCGGTTCGGTGATCGCGCCGCCCACGCGGGGGACCGCGGTGCTGTCCGACACGAGGGCGGTCGACGCGCAGGGGGCGTCGTGGCGCCCGCGCGAACGGTACCTTCTGGTCAGTTCGATCCGTTGCCTATCTCAGGTGGGCACCGACCAGAGGAAATCCGTTGCTGCACTTGCGCATGATCAGCCCGCCGGAGTCGACCGACGACGTGTTGTCGGTGCTCGCCGAGAATCCGGGTGCCACGCATGTGACGCTGGCGCGCGGGGTCGCGCTGGAACCGGCCGGGGACCTGATCCAGGCCGACGTGGCCCGGGAAGCGGCCAATGACGTGCTCGAGGAGCTGACCGCGCTCGGCATCTGCAAAACCGGCGGCATCACGCTGGGCCCGGTCGAGACCGTGCTGTCCGAGGCGGGGGATCGGGCGGTCGAGGACGCGCCGGGCGATCCGACCGACGCGGTGGTGTGGGAGGAACTGCTGGCGCAGGTGCACGAGGAGTCGACGCTCAACTCGAGCTTCCTCGCGTTCCTCACCATCGCCTGCCTGCTTGCCGCGGTGGGGGTGGCCACCGATTCGCCGGTGACGATCGTCGGCGCGATGGTGGTGGGTCCGGAGTTCGGTCCGCTGGCCGCGTTCGCGGTGGGCTTGGTGCTGCGCGATTTCCGGCTCGCGCGACGGTCGGCGCTGGCCCTCGCCATCGGATTCCCGGTGGCGATGCTGGCGACGTTGGTGGCGACCCTGCTGTGGGAGCAGTTCGGGTGGATCACGCTGCACGGGGTGGAAAGCATCAAGAACGTCGACTTCATCTATGAGGTCGGTCCGTTTTCACTGGTGGTCGCGCTGCTGGCGGGCGCGGCGGGCATGCTCTCGCTGGTGACCGCGAAATCGGCGGCGTTGATCGGCGTGTTCATCTCGGTGACGACCGTGCCGGCGGCCGGATTCGCCGTTGTCGCAGCGACTTTGGGGGAATGGCAGGTCGCGTTCATGTCCGCTGGTCAGTTGGCGGTGAACCTCGCGGGCATCGTGATCGCGGGCGTGATCGTGCTGCAGCTGCGCCCGCGGGCAGGCAAAGCGGCGGGCCCGGTGGAGCGTTTCAAGCACTGGCTCGGTATGCGAGCGGTGGGATCCACTGAGCCCCCGCGTCTTTCGCATCGGTAGTGCGCACGGTGCAAGACGCGGGGGCAGTGCGGGATCAGAGGGCGGCGACGACGCCGCCGGTGAGGGTGCGGTAGGCGTAGGTGACCGCGATGACCGAGACCGGACCCGCGATCAGCAGCCCGAGACCGCAGAGCAGCGCGCCGACCAACGTCACCAGCAGCACCGACAGGGTGAGCAGCAGCACCGGCCAGATGTTCGTGATCACCAGCATCGCACTGGATTTGATCGCCTCGAACGGTCCCTCGTTCTGGTCGACGACGAAGTGCAGCGAGAACATGCACAGGATGCCGACGACCAGCCCCGGCAGCAGGCAGGCGGCGGACGCGATACAGGTCAGCGCGAACGCCAGCAATGCGGTGAGCAGCACGTTGCCCGCGTTCACGAAACGGAAGTACGAGCCGAAAGAGGGCTTGGTGCCGTCGGTTTCGTACAGTGCGCCACGCACCATCGCCGCTTGGAGCAGCCACACGCCCGCGAGCACCGCGAGGAAGACGAGCAGCAGCGGCAGCATCGATGTCGGGTTCGTCAGCTGCACGACCACCACGAACGCCAGATAGATCACCAGGCCACAGGCGACGACGGCCAGCCACGGGCCGAAATTCGAGCGGAAGCGCTCCCAGCCATAGCTGAGCGCCTGGCCGACATCGAGCGTGCCGGGTGCGGCCGCGGCCTGCTGATATCCGTAGACCGGCTGGTCGGGCGGCAGTGCGCCGGGCGGCGGCGCCATGCCGGGCTGAGCGGCGTACTGGTCCGGCGGCCCGTAAGGCGCACCGGTTCCGGGCGGGCCGTAACTGGGTTCCACGGGCTGCTGCGGGGGCGTTCCGGGCGGGCCGTAGCTCGGTTGCGGGGTCTGTTGCGGGGGCGGTCCCGACGGACCGTAACCCGGCTCCTGGGGCGGCGTTCCATATGGCGCGTAGCTCGGCTGCGCGGATTGCGGTGGGGGCGTTCCCGCAGGCGCGTAACTTTGCTGCGCGGATTGCTGTGGGGGCGTTCCGGTCGGCGCAGAGCTCGGTTGCGCGGACGGTTCCGACGGATCGCGACTCGGCGCGGCGGACTGCTGCGGCGGCGCACCGCCCGGCTCGTAGCTGGGCTGTTGCCGAGACGTCATCGGCGGCGCGGATTCGACCGGTTCGTTGCCGTACTGTGCCGCGCCCGGACCCTCGAACTGCGGGTATCCGGCCGGCCCTGCCATCTCGTGCCTGCCGTGTCCGGCGCTCGGCTCCGCGGTCGGCGGAGTGGGACTTTCGTGTTGGCCGGACCGCGCTGCGCGGCGCTCGTCGTCTCCGTGATCGGGAGCGTCGCCAGTGGATTCGCGGGGCGGGGGAGGCGGTGTGCCGGTCATGCCATAGACCTTTCCACTCAACTGGTTTGCGGTGTGGCGCAGAGCAGTTGACGATGAGAAAACCTGACGGGTGCAATGGTGTCAAGCAACGAGCCCGCGTTCGGTAACCTCGAGCGAGACACGCCGAACGACGCGGAAAGGTTGTGTAACCGCTCGCTAGAAGTGACCCGATGCGAGTAACTTGAATGGCGATGACCGCACTATTGGCCGAACGCGCCGCCGAAGTCGTGTCCGCAGCGCAACAGTTGCTCACAAAGCGAATGGGTGCTCCGGTAAAGCTGAGCGATCCGATCGAACTCAGCGGTAGTGGTAGAACGACGGTTCTCCGTGTGCGTGTTGCGGAAAACGCCTTCTCGTTGCCGCGCACCCTCATCGTCAAACAGGTTCGCGGACACGCTCAGGACCGCACCACGGGTGGTCTTGCCCCCGGAGTCGCCAGCATCGACTCCGCGTTCCTTCGCGAAGCCGTGTCGTATCAGTTCACCACCGCCTTGAGCCGGGAACACCGGCCCGGTGCCTATCTGATCGCGCACAGCTTGCCGGAACGGTTGCTCATCCTCAGCGACCTCGGCGAGAACTCGCTACTCACGCAGGTGCTGCAGTCCGGCGCCGAACCCGCGACCAGGAACGCGCTCATGGCGTTCGCGCAGGCGCTCGGCCGGATGCACGCCGCCACGGTCGGCCGCGAGGCCGATTTCGTCGCGCTGCTGCGCCGGGTCGACGTGGTGCACCGGGTCGACGGCATCGCGCAGCAGGCCGAGTCGGCGATCGCCGAGGTGCCCGGGCTACTGCAGCGCGAACTCGGCATCGAGGTGCCCGGCGAGATCGCCGAGCGCATCGTGCGTGGTAACCGGTTGTTCTCTGCGGGACGGTTCCGGGCCTTCAGCCCGTCGGATCTGTGCCCCGACAACGTCATCCTCAACGAGGAAGGCGCTCGCTTCCTGGACTACGAGTGGGGCGGCTTCCGCGATGCCACGCTCGACATCGCCTACGCGCTGGTCTCGTTCCCCGGCTGCCTCTGCGATTTCGAACTGTCCCGGGAACGGGCCAGTCAGATGGTCGAGGCGTGGCGGTCCGAGGTCGTCGGCGTCTGGCCGGCGCTGGCCGACGACGAGTTGCTGTCGGAGCGCATTCTCGAGGCTCGGCTCATCTGGGTCTGGCTGTCGACCTACTGGTTCCTGCCCGCCGACCACGCGCGCATCGCCGCCGCCCGCGAACACGGACTGTCCGTGCCGCGCTCGGAAGCGCTGATCAACCGCTGGGCCGCGCTCGCCGAAGACGCACGGTGCACCGGCGACGACATCATCGGTGACTTCGCCGAGGACGTGTCGGCCATGCTGGAAGAGCGCTGGTCCGAGTAAACCCAACGGCCACCACATAATTGAGGGTTTCCGAGAACCGCTGTCTCGCCGTATCCTGAGCTGTTCAGCAGGGTGGGGAAAGAGGTAGCCCGATGAGCGATGTGCTACTGACTGTCATCGTTGTCGTCGTCGTGTTCGCGGTCGGTGCGGCCGCAGCGGCACTGGTGGTGCGCGGGCGAGCACGTCGCCGAGCCGTCGCCGAAGATGCCCTCACCCGTGCTCGGCGTAGTGGTAGCGCCCTGAGCGGGGGATACGTGCGCAGCCGAAATCGCCGCCGCCGCAAGAAGAAAGACTTCGCCGACAAGACCATGGGCGGTGCGGGCACCGATCTCAGCGGTTCCGGCGGTGGGGGTTGCGGGGGCGGCGGACTGTGAACGTGTTTGTGAGAGGAACGGGCCGATGATCTATGTAGTGGTGGGAATCGTCGTCCTGCTGTTGATCGCGGTAGCGATCGTGCTGGTGCAGCGCCGACGCAGCGCCCACCGAATCGAGGCCGGCGATCCCGTGACCCGTGCCCGCGCCACGGGCAGCGCCCTGAGCGGCGACTATCGGCGAGGCCGACGAAACCGACGTCTCCGCAAGAAGGACGCCCGCTGGTGGGCTCTCGGCAGCGCCGGCATCAACATCAGCGGAGGTTGCAGCGGTGGGGACGGCGGAGGTGGCGGTGGTGGTTGCGGCGGGGGTGGAGGCGGGGGCGGCGAATAGCGCCTTCGACGCGTAACCTCTCGATCGCACGCGGGCAGACGGCCGTCGGCCACACGCCGCGCAAACCCATGTGCGTCGCGACTCGGCAGCGTCGATCTCGCCCACAGTTGGTGGCTCGCAGCGGGCTTGGTGCCAGTGACTGGCACGCCTTCTCTCGTCGATGGTGTCCACGGTGGCTGGCAGTGGGTCTGGTGCCGGTGACTGGCACGCCTCCTTGCGTCGATGATGTCGACGGTGGCTCGCAGCGGGCTTGGTGCCAGTGACTGATCCACCTCCTCGCATCGATCGTGTCGACGGTGGCTCGCAGCGGGCTTGGCTTCAGCTGCTGGCTCACCTCCCTGCGTCGATCGTGTCGACGGTGGCTCGCAGCGGGCCTGGCTCCAGTGACTGGCCCACCTCCGCGCGTCGATCGTGTCCACCTCCCCGCGTCGATCGTGTCCACGGTGGTTCGCAGCGATCGCGCTGGAGTGGATAGTCGACTCTCAGGTGATGGGGAGGGCGCGGGGTTCCAGACGGCCGCCGGTGGGGACGGCGAGGGAGGTGGCGTGGCGGACAGCGGAATTCGGGTCTGCTACGTCGAGGAGATAGAACCAGTCCATTTGTGTTCGGTCGGGAGTGATCTCCAGAACTCCGTAGCCGTGCGAATCCAGTTCCACGTAGCGCAGGTGGTGGTTCACGCCCTTGATCGACTCGGCGATCGGCGCGGAATTCCCCTTCAGCAGGTCGCCGACACTGCTCGAGGTGATCGAAGGGACGACGAACTCCGCGCCGACCGTGGGACCGCCCGGATAGTTGGCGGCATCGACGGGAAGGTCTGCGGCCCAGGAGGAATGGATATCGCCGGTCAGGAACACCACGTCGCCGACCTGCTGCTCGGTGATCGCGCGGAACAGTCGCTGCCGGTCCGCGGTGTAACCGTCCCACTGGTCACCGTTGACGAAGGCGCCGGACTGCGGCACACCGAGGGTGCCGGTGATGGCCGCGGTGGTGGCCGGTTCCAGCGGCGGAAACACCAGCGGCGCGATCATCACCGAATTTCCCACGAGCTTCCACTGCACCGGAGCGGACGCCAAACCGGCGGTGAGCCAATCCATTTGGGCTTTGCCGGTAATCGTGCGCGCCGGGTTGTCCGCCTCGCGCCAGCCCGCGCCCGGCTTCGACTCCTGGTCGCGGTAGCTGCGCAGATCGAGCATGGACAACTCGGCCAGGGTGCCGAAGCGCAGTCGGCGATAGATCTGCACCTCGGTGCCGGAGCCTTTGGCGCGCACGGGCATCCACTCCAGGTAGGCCTGTGCGGAGGCGGCCTTGCGGTCGGCCCAGTTGCCCTCGGTGACCGGATCGTGGTTGCCCGCACCGCCGGACCAGGAGTTGTCGGCGGATTCGTGATCGTCCCAGGTGCAGATGAACGGGAGCAAGGCGTGCAATGCCAGCAGATCCGGGTCGGTGTTGTACTGCGCGTGCCGAATTCGGTAGTCGGCCAGCGTGACCGTCTCGTTCGCCGGGTCGTGCGGGCGCACGGTCCCGTTGCGGCCGCCGTACTTACCGCGGCCGTACTCGTAGATGTAGTCGCCCAGGTGAATGATGGCGTCGAGGTCGTCGCGTGCGGCCAGGTGGCGGTACGCGCCGAAGTAGCCCGCCTCCCAGTTGGCGCACGACACGACGCCGAACCGCAGGCGCTCCAGTGCGGCCGAGGTGGCGGGCGCGGTCCTGGTCCGGCCCACCGGCGAGGTCTCGCCGAGCGCGCTGAACCGGTAGAAGTAGTCGCTGCCCGGGGCGAGGCCGGAGACGTCGACCTTGACGGTGTGATCGGAAGACGCTGCGGCAGTGACGGTTCCGGAGGCAGACACTGCGGAGAAGCCCTCGTCGGCGGAAATCTCCCAGCGCACACTCGTCGATTCGCCCATACCCGACCCGGGCGCGGCGTCCTCGGACACGGTGACCCTGGTCCACAGGATGATGCCGTCCGGCAGCGGATCACCCGAGGCGACGCCGTGCCGGAACACCGGCGCGGTGGCCGCGGCGGGGCCGGCGGCGAAGACCGCCGTCGCGGTGGCCGCCACCGCCGCACCACCCTTGAGCAGGGTGCGGCGCGCAATGGGTCCGAGCTGCACAGAATCTGAAACAGTCACGTTTTCAGCCACGAGTATTGATCACATCCGATCCAGGGGTCCCGCGCAAATCGGCTCGCCGAAACGCATCCAGAACCCGCCGTAGTGGGCGGAGAGCTCGTGGCGCATCAAGGTTGCGAGCTGGTCGGGTGATCAGGGGGAAATGGTGGCGGCATCGGCCGAGAGGTGTGCGCCGTCAGTTCCTCCTGATCGGTTGATCAAGTCGTATCGGCGTGTCCCGGGTGCGGGTGCGCCGAGTTCGGCGGGTGTTCCGGGGTTGTCGGTGGTGCTCGGTAACGTGGACAGTTGTGAGTGAGCTTCTGCGAGCGAACCGGGGACGCGGCGGTGTATCGCTCGCGACGGAGCCGCGTGTCAGCGGGGCACAGTCGTGAGCGATGGCTTGTTCGACGTGCCCGGGGGCGATGTGCCTGCCGAGCACAGCATCGATACCGTGGTGCGCCGGGACGCCGGGGCTCCGCTGGCGGTGCGGATGCGGCCTGCGTCGCTGGACGAGGTGGTCGGGCAGCAGCACCTGCTCGGCCCGGGTTCGCCGCTGCGCAGGCTGGTCGAGGGATCGGGAGCGGCATCGGTGCTGCTGTACGGTCCGCCCGGCACCGGTAAGACGACGCTCGCGTCGTTGATCTCGCATTCCACCGGGCGGCGGTTCGAGGCGCTGTCGGCGTTGTCCGCGGGTGTCAAGGAAGTGCGCGCGGTGATCGATGTGGCGCGGCGCCGGTTGTCGGTGGGCGAGCAGACCGTGCTGTTCATCGACGAGGTGCACCGCTTCTCCAAGACCCAGCAAGACGCCTTGCTCGCCGCGGTGGAGAACCGGATCGTGCTGCTGGTCGGCGCGACCACCGAGAACCCGTCGTTCTCCGTGGTGTCGCCCCTGCTGTCCCGCTCGCTCGTGTTGCAGTTGCAGTCGCTGACCGAGGACGACATCCGGCAGGTGCTGCAGCGGGCCATCCACGATCCGCGTGGCCTCGACGACCAATACACGGTCTCCGACGAGGCGCTGGACCACATCGTCCGCATCGCGGGCGGCGACGCCCGGCGCGCGCTCACCGCACTGGAGGCTTCGGCCGAATCCTCGCTGGACGGCACGGTCGGCGTCGAACTGGTCGAGGCCAGCGTGGACAAGGCCGCCGTCCGCTACGACCGCGCGGGCGACCAGCACTATGACGTGATCAGCGCGTTCATCAAGTCCATCCGCGGGTCCGATGTCGATGCCGCGCTGCACTATCTGGCACGGATGCTCACGGCGGGGGAGGACCCGCGCTTCATCGCGCGCCGGCTGATGATCCACGCCAGCGAGGACATCGGCATGGCCGATCCCATGGCATTGCAGACTGCTACCGCTGCTGCGCAGGTGGTCCAGCTGGTCGGCCTGCCCGAGGGGCGGCTTGCCCTGGCGCAGGCGACCATTCATCTGGCGAGCGCGCCGAAGTCGGGTGCGGTGGTCGCCGCGATCGGCGCCGCGATGGCCGATGTCGCGGCAGGTAAGGCGGGGGCGGTCCCGCCGCATCTGCGCGACGGGCACTACGCGGGCGCGGCGAAGCTCGGCAACGCCCAAGGCTACAAATACCCGCACGACAACAAGGACGGCGTCCTCGCCCAGCAGTACCCGCCGGACGAGCTGGTCGGCGTCGACTACTACCAGGCCACCGACCACGGGCACGAACGCGAGGTCGGCCCGCGCGTGGACAAATTGCGCCGCATCATCCGCGGGCGGTAGGGGCCGCTGGACGGGCCATCGGACCTGCCCTCGGTCAGGACACGCCCGTCACCGACCAGGTCTCCGCGCTCGCCGAGCGAACTCGGGCGTACCCGATCATTCGACCGACTTCCCGGGTGGCGCGCAGCACCCCAGTCGATGAAAAACCACGTGCACCGCACCGGTAGGCTGGATATCTGTGCAGACCCACGAGATTCGACGGCGCTTCCTGGACCATTTCGTCCGTGCCGGACACACCGAGGTGCCCAGTGCCTCGCTGATCCTGGCCGACCCGAACCTGCTGTTCGTCAACGCAGGCATGGTCCAGTTCGTCCCCTTTTTCCTCGGTCAGCAGACTCCGCCGTATGCGACCGCGACCAGTGTGCAGAAGTGTGTGCGCACCGGCGATATCGAGAACGTCGGCGTGACGACGCGGCACAACACCTTCTTCCAGATGGCGGGCAACTTCAGCTTCGGCGACTACTTCAAGCGCGAGGCCATCACCTTCGCCTGGTCGTTGCTGACCAACAGCGTCGAGGACGGCGGCTTCGGATTCGACCCGCAACGGCTGTGGGCCACCGTCTACCTCGATGACGACGAGGCCGAGCGGATCTGGCTGGAGATCGGCGTGCCCGCCGACCGCATCCAGCGGCGCGGCATGGCCGACAATTACTGGTCGATGGGCATTCCCGGCCCGTGCGGTCCGTGCTCGGAGATCTATTTCGACCGCGGCCCGGAGTACGGCGTCGAGGGCGGCCCCGAGGCCGACGAGGACCGCTACATCGAAATCTGGAACCTCGTCTTCATGCAGAACGAGCGTGGCGCGGGCACCAGCAAGGACGACTACGAGATCCTCGGTCCGCTGCCGCGTAAGAACATCGATACCGGCATGGGCATCGAGCGCGTCGCGTTCCTGCTGCAGGGTGTGGACAACGTCTACGAGACCGATCTGCTGCGCCCGATCATCGACAAGGCCGAGGAGCTGACCGGCCGGTCCTACGGCGTCACGCACGAGGACGACGTGCGGTTCCGCGTGATCGCCGATCACGCCCGCACGGGCGCGATGCTGATCGCCGACGGCGTGAACCCCGGCAACGACGGCCGCGGCTATGTGCTGCGCCGCCTGCTGCGCCGGATCGTGCGCTCGGCCCGGCTGCTGGGCGCGGAGAAGCCGGTGATGGGCGAGTTCATGAAGGTCGTGAGCGACCTGATGTCGCCGTCCTACCCGGAACTCGCCACCGATTTCCGGCGGATCGAGACGGTCGCGGTGGGCGAGGAGACCGCCTTCCTCAAGACGCTGAACACCGGTTCGACCCTGTTCGACAGCACGGCCGCCGCGGTGAAAGCCAAGGGCAGCAGCACGATCGCGGGTTCGGATGCGTTCACCCTGCACGACACCTACGGCTTCCCGATCGACCTCACCCTGGAGATGGCCGCCGAGGCCGGTCTCTCGGTGGACGAGGACGGTTTCCGGTCGCTGATGGCCGAGCAGCGCAAGCGCGCCAAGGACGACGCCCAGGCCCGCAAGCACGCACACGCCGACCTGTCGGTGTACAAGGAGCTGGTCGATCGCGGGGCCACCGAGTTCACCGGTTTCGACGAGCTGACCTCGGAGGCGCACGTGCTGGCCCTGATCGCCGACGGCGTCCGGGTGCCGGTGGCGCAGGCCGGTCAGGACGTCGAGGTGATCCTCGATCGCAGCCCGCTCTACGCCGAGTCCGGCGGCCAGATCGCCGACCGCGGCGCCATCACCGCCGCGGGGGTGAAGCTCACCGTCAACGACGTGCAGAAGATCGCCAAGAAGGTCTGGGTGCACAAGGCCACGGTCGAGCAGGGGCAGATCACCGAGGGCGATGTCGTGCTCGCGCAAGCCGATCCGGCGTGGCGGCGCGGCGCCACTCAGGGCCACTCCGGCACGCACATGGTGCATGCGGCGTTGCGGCAGGTGCTGGGTCCGAACGCGGTGCAGGCCGGTTCGCTGAACAAGCCCGGCTATCTGCGCTTCGACTTCAATTGGCAGGGGCAGCTTTCCGAGCAGCAGAAGTCCGAGATCGAGGCCGTGTCCAACGACGCGGTCGGGGCGGACTTCCCGGTGAACACCTTCGTCACCGACCTGACCAAGGCCAAGGAGATGGGCGCGATGGCGCTCTTCGGCGAGAACTACGGCGACGAGGTGCGCGTCGTGGAGATCGGCGGCCCGTTCTCGATGGAGCTGTGCGGCGGCACGCACGTGCAGCATTCCTCGCAGATCGGCCCGATCACCGTGCTCGGCGAGTCGTCGGTCGGCTCCGGTATCCGGCGCGTGGAGGCCTTCGTCGGCCTGGACTCCTACCAGTACCTGGCCAAGGAGCGGGCGCTGCTGGCCGGTGTGGCCGCCTCGCTGAAGGTGCCTTCCGACGAGGTGCCCGCCCGGGTCGAGCAGCTGGTGGAGCGGCTCAAGGTGGCCGAGAAGGAACTCGAGCGCACCAAGATGGCCGCGGTGCTGTCTTCGGCCGGAAAGTTCGTCGAGGAGGCCGAGCGGATCGGCGCCGTGCTGCTCGTCGCGGTCGCCGCGCCCGAGGGCGTGCCCGCGGGTGATCTGCGGACGCTGGCCACCGACATTCGCGGCCGGTTCGGTACCGTGCCCGCCGTGGTGGTGCTGCTCGGCAATGCCGACGGCAAGGTGCCGTTCGTGGTGACCGTCAACCAGGGCGCACAGGATCTCGGATTCAAGGCCGGCGATCTGGTGGCGGCCTTCGGGCCCAGCATCGCCGGACGTGGCGGCGGCAAGCCCGAGATGGCACAGGGTGCCGGGTCGGATCCGTCGGGCATCCCGACCGGCCTGGCCGCGGTCCGCGCCCGGGTGGCTGAACTCGCCCAGTGATGGCATCGCCGAGCGATTCCGCAGAAGGCGGCCGGGCGGCGGGCACCGACGCCGACCGGCCCCATCCGGACACCGATCCCGGGCGCGGCAGGCGGATCGCCATCGATGTCGGCAGTGTCCGCATCGGTGTCGCCTCCAGCGACCCCGACGGCATCCTCGCCACGCCGGTGGAGACCGTGCCGCGCGCCAAGCCGAACGCGCGCGGCGGCAAGCCCGGCGGCCCCGGAAGCGATATTTCCAGAATTGCTGAAATTGTGCGGGAGTACGAGGCAGTCGAGGTGATCGTCGGGCTCCCGCGAACATTGCGCGGGGAGAAGGGCAGTGCCGCTACCATTGCCACCGCATTCGCGGAGCAATTGCGGGCCGCCGTGTCGCCGGTGCCTATACGGCTTTCCGACGAACGTTTGACTACCGTGTCAGCTGCACGTGCATTGCGGGACAGTGGAGTTCGCGCGCGTGGCCAGCGGCAGGTGATCGATCAGGCGGCGGCCGTCTCGATCCTGCAAGGATGGTTGGACGAACGGAGTGCGGTGTTGAGGTCGGGTGAAGCGGTGCGTCCTGAGGTTGTCGGGCGCGCCGCAGGGTCCGCTCCTGCGTCGTCGGAGGACGATGCATGACGGATCGATGGGCGCGGGCCGAGGAACGGTACCGACAGCGCGAAGCTGATCGGCGTTACCGGCGGGACGACCGAGCCTGGGGTGGGCAGAACAGCAGAGACACACACGCCAGAACGAACCGGGTGGTCGGCCGGG
>NZ_BAUA01000102.1 GCF_000710915.1 Nocardia brasiliensis IFM 10847 | reverse complement strand
GGTCGGCCTGTCCCGGATGGAGCGCGTGGTCCGTGAGCGGATGACCACCCAGGACGTCGAGGCGATCACGCCGCAGACCCTGATCAACATCCGCCCGGTCGTCGCCGCGATCAAGGAGTTCTTCGGAACCTCCCAGCTGTCGCAGTTCATGGACCAGAACAACCCGCTGTCGGGTCTGACCCACAAGCGCCGTCTCTCGGCGCTGGGCCCGGGTGGTCTGTCCCGTGAGCGGGCCGGCCTGGAGGTGCGCGACGTGCACACCTCGCACTACGGCCGCATGTGCCCGATCGAGACCCCGGAAGGCCCGAACATCGGCCTGATCGGTTCGCTGTCGGTGTACGCGCGGGTCAATCCGTTCGGCTTCATCGAGACGCCGTACCGCCGGGTGATCGACGGCAAGGTCACCGACGAGGTCAAGTACCTCACCGCCGACGAGGAAGACCGGCACGTGCGCGCGCAGGCCAACTCGCCGGTCGACGCGGAGGGCCGCTTCCTCGAGGACCGGGTGCTCTGCCGCCGCGGCAACGAGGAGAACGAGCTCGTGCCCGCGTCCGAGGTCGACTACATGGACGTCTCGCCGCGCCAGATGGTGTCGGTCGCGACCGCGATGATCCCGTTCCTCGAGCACGACGACGCCAACCGCGCCCTGATGGGTGCGAACATGCAGCGTCAGGCTGTGCCGCTGATCCGTTCCGAGGCCCCCGTGGTGGGCACCGGCATGGAGCTGCGCGCCGCCGTCGACGCCGGCGACGTCGTGGTGAACGAGAAGGGCGGTGTGGTCGAGGAGGTTTCGGCCGACTACGTCACCGTGATGGCCGACGACGGCACGCGCAAGAGCTACCGGATGCGCAAGTTCGCCCGTTCCAACCAGGGCACCTGCGCGAACCAGCGGCCGATCGTGGACGAGGGTCAGCGGGTCGAGACCGGTCAGGTGCTCGCCGATGGTCCGTGCACCGAGAACGGTGAGATGGCGCTGGGCAAGAACCTGCTCGTGGCGATCATGCCGTGGGAGGGCCACAACTACGAGGACGCGATCATCCTGTCGCAGCGCC
>NZ_BAUA01000103.1 GCF_000710915.1 Nocardia brasiliensis IFM 10847 | reverse complement strand
CCAGCCGGCCTTGCCGATCCACCCGAGGTGGGTTTCCAGGATCTGGCCGATGTTCATACGACGCGGCACGCCGTGGGTGTTGAGGATGATGTCGACCGGGGTGCCGTCGGGCAGGAAGGGCATGTCCTCGGTGGGCAGGATCTTGCCGATGACGCCCTTGTTGCCGTGGCGGCCTGCGAGCTTGTCACCGTCTTGGATCTTGCGCTTCTGCGCGACGTAGACGCGCACCAGCTCGTTGACACCGGGGGGCAGGTCGTCGTCGTCCTCGCGGGAGAACACCCGGATGCCGATGACCTTGCCGGACTCACCGTGGGGCACCTTGAGCGAGGTGTCACGCACCTCGCGGGCCTTCTCCCCGAAGATCGCGCGCAGCAACCGCTCTTCCGGGGTCAGCTCGGTCTCGCCCTTGGGAGTGACCTTGCCGACCAGGATGTCGCCGTCGCGGACCTCGGCGCCGATGCGCACGATGCCACGCTCGTCGAGGTCGGCCAGGACCTCGTCGGAGACGTTGGGGATATCGCGGGTGATCTCCTCGGCACCGAGTTTGGTGTCGCGGGCGTCGATCTCGTGCTCTTCGATGTGGATCGAGGTCAGCACGTCCTCTTCCACGA
>NZ_BAUA01000104.1 GCF_000710915.1 Nocardia brasiliensis IFM 10847 | reverse complement strand
GCACTGCCGGTTGGGTTGTTCATGCGACGAGTATCGACGCGAGTACTGGCGTCGTTCTTGCAAGGCGCTGTCATGCGGGAGGAAACTCGGCAGCCGGCGAACATCAAGCCGTGTCGGCCGAGACGTCCTCGATCGAGGTCACCGATTCGAGCTGTTCGTCGCTCAACCCGTTGATCTTCGCTTTCAACGCCTGCGCTTGCGGCGTGGTCGGCAGACCGCCGGACCACACCCACGGCAGGCACAGTTCGTAGCTACAGCGAGCGCGGGCACTGTAGCGGTGGCGATTTCGCGCCACCACCGACGCCACTCGCACCGCGTGCTCGTTGCGCGGCGGCACCCCGGGCCGATCGATCTCCCTCGCCGAATATCGGAAGCCGTCCATCAACTCGCAACGCGCACAACCCCTCGGCCCCGACCCCAGAATCTCCCCGCATTCCGCGCAGTCGAGCAGATCCAGCGCCGCGTCCACCACCCGCCACTCGAACGCCTCCGGATCATCCACCACCAGCCGAGCCAACTCGACCTCCTCCCCACTCCCCGCCCGGACCCCCTGCTCCCCCAAGAACGCCCCCCAACACCGATCGATACTCTCCTCCACCTCCCGCAACGCGACCGCCGACGCGCCCCCACGCGGCAACACCCCATAACGCCTCATCCCCCGACCGTACCCACCACATCCGTACCCTCGCCCCTGATTTTCCGCGACAGCCAGCGCTGTTCACCGCTACCGGCAGAAGGGGCATCGCACCCGGTGTGTTCGAAAGTCAGGGGGTGGGGAGTTCGGGGAGGAGGGCGGCGAGGGCGGATTTGGCTCGGGCGCAGGCGGTGGCGTGGTCTACGCCGCGGGATCGGTCTTCGCCGACTTGGATCGCGACGATCTCGACGTTGTCACTGCCTTTGACGGGGGCGTGGACGTAGCGCACTTCGCATTCGAACTGCTGCGGCAACGAGGTGTCCGACGTCGGCCAGCCGACGCTCTCGCCCGCTCGTACTTCGAAGGCCGGGCGGCCGCCGATCTCGAACGGTATGAGGTCCTTTGCGATCAGCGGACGGTCTTGCCGTATGCCGCGGCCCAGCGTCACCTGTAAGGAGGTTTGGTTGCCGGAGTGGCGGCACACGTGCACCCCGCTCTCCATTGATCTGTTGCGTTCGACGCCGACCGCATCGCGGATCACCGCTCGATCCACCAGTTTGCAGGGATCGACCCCGATCAACGATCCCGGCACGGACCGCACCTGGGAAACGCCGGCGGCGAGCCGCGCCAGCACGCGCGGGACGAGCTCGGTGGCGATATCGCAGTCGCGGCCGTTGGGCAATACGCCCACCTCGATCTCTATTCCGTTGCCGTCCGTGGTCGCGACCTGACGGACACAACCGGCACCGCGGTCGGGCTCCGACATAGTGAGCCCGAACGACGTTTCGCCGACCGGCCGGGACGGGGCATCGAAGTAGGTCCAACCCGCCCTGACCCAGACCAGCGGGGAATCGGTGTCGTACTTCGCGGTGCGATGCTCCGGGCGCACACACTCACCCCACTGACCGGGTTCGGGGGCAGGCCCGGGACCGATCAGGTCCAGCGCCTCTTGGTCGAGCAGGGTGCACGGATCGATGGTCCGGAGCATTTCCACGTCGGCCGCCAACGTCACCGCAGCCGAATCCCCTTGGCGCACCACGAAAGCAGCGCCGACCACGGCAAGGGCGACCACCCCGAGCACCGCACCGGCCAGCACGGCGACTCTGCGACGAGAACGCCCCGCAGATGCGCTACCCGCGGTGCCACGAAACGCTTCGGGGCGCAAAGAACCCGAAATAGTCGCACCGGACTCGCGACCGCCGGGCACAGGCACGCCGGACTCACGACCGCGCGACCGGACCACGGCCGCATCGGATACCGGCGCGAGGGACTCGTGCGTGCCGGACGTGGCGGTGGACGCGTTGGTCACGGCCGGCGCTGACGGGGGTGCGCTCGAGTGCGGCATTACCGTAGCGGCACTGAGTGGGGTCTCGGGGCGGGGTGTGGGTGCGGTGGTCGCGCTTGCGGCGGCGCGGTGTCGTTCGGCCTGCCAGCGGCCGACTCGGGTGATGACGGCGACGAGGCCAGCCGCTGCGACGGCGAACAGGAGCAAGCTGATTGCCTCGAATGCCATGGCCACGGCTGCGGGGACGGGATCGAGGGACAGTGTGGTGAGCAGGCGGTAGATCGTGGTGACGCCGAGCATGATCTGGCCGCCGAGCAGCGCGAGCCACCACAGCACGACGAGCGGCGTCGTGGCATTCGCGGTCAGGCGCGAGGCGTGCGGCGCAGTGCCGGGATCGCTGGCTCGCACCACGTCGTCGACGAGCACCGGCGGGAACCACAGCGAGACGATCGGCACGAACCAGCCGCCGACCACCCAGCCGCGCGCCAGCCGGTGTCTTGCCGCACAACCGAACTCGGCGTTGGTGCGCGCCCGCCACAGCCAGGCGATCACCGCGGACAACGTAAAGACCGTCGTCAGCGCGGCCACCGGCAGCGAAAGCGCGAACCAGACGTCGAGTTCTTCACTACGGCGCAACAATTCCGACTGGCCGACAGCGCCCGAGGCGTAATCGTCCAACAGCACATAGTTTCGCAAGTTCGCGACCCAGAACACCGCGCGCACAACCATATTCGCGATCAACGCGACGATCGCGAGAGCTCCGAGCGTCTCCAGCGGCCGATAGTGCCGCTCCCCCACCGCATGCGGCACAGCCACAAACCTCCGTTTGGATCAAGCGTTGCAGAACCGCTCAGCCTATGTCACTCCCGCTCGTCGAGGTCGGCGGTGCCGAAGGAGGCTTCGGCGAGTTCGGATTTGACTACGGCGAAGGCGGTGGATTGGTTGTAGCCGCGGCGGGCGAGCATGCCGACGAGGCGGCGAAGGGCTTTTTCCCGATCGAGGGTGGCGGGGAGGGTGCGGAGTTTGCGGCGGACCAGGTCTCGGGCGCGGGATTCTTCGTCGTCGTCGGTGATGGTGTCCAGGGCGGGAGCGGCGTCGGCCGGGTCGACGCCTTTGCGGCGAAGCTCTTGGGCGAGCGCCTGTTTGCCCTTGCCGGAGAAGGTATGCCGGGAATGGACCCACTGTTCGGCGAAGGCGGCGTCGTCGATGAGGCCGACCTCGGCGAGACGGTCCAGCGCGCGATCGGTGACGTCGGCGGTGTAGCCCTTGGCCGCCAGACGCTGAGCGAGTTCGGCACGGCTGCGGGCGCGGACGGCGAGCAGGCGCAGACACGCCTCTTTGGCCTGCTCGACCGTCCCGCCTGGCGGAGTCTGCTCCGTGGAGCGCGCACCCCGCTCGGATCCGGCCGCCACCGGATCCGCCCATCGGCTTTCGGTACTTTCGCTATCAGCCGAGTGGGAATCTGTGTGCGGGAACGCCTTCCGGCGTCCACGACGGGACGAGCCCGCGCGGGACCCGGTCGAACGCGCCCGCTGCGGATCGGGCGCGCTCGACCGAGTTCCCATGGTGTCCTGTTCGGCCGAACCACCTTCGGCCGACGGGACTCGTCCGGGTTCCTGTCCGCCGAGCCGAGATCCGACCGGATCGGTGGCGGCACCAGAAGAGGCAGACAGGAGTTCTTGGAGCCGGCGCCGCATCTCCTGCACCGGTTCGGACCGCGACTCATCAGGCGCGGTCCGGCGCGGTCGGGGCGAGCGCCGGCCGTTCATCGGATCAGAAATCGGCGGGAACCTCGGCGGCCGGGGCACTCACATCGGCGCCGATGCCGAGCTTCTCCTTGATCTTCTTCTCGATCTCGTCACGCACATCGGTGTTTTCCAGCAGGAACTTCCGGGCGTTCTCCTTGCCCTGGCCGAGCTGGTCGCCCTCGTAGGTGTACCAGGAGCCGGACTTACGCACGAAGCCGTGCTCGACACCCATGTCGATGAGCGAGCCCTCCTTGGAGATGCCATGGCCGTAGAGGATGTCGAACTCCGCCTGCTTGAACGGCGGGCTGACCTTGTTCTTCACGACCTTGACGCGGGTACGGTTGCCGACCGCGTCGGTGCCGTCCTTGAGCGTCTCGATGCGGCGCACGTCGAGGCGGACCGAGGCGTAGAACTTCAACGCCTTACCACCCGTGGTGGTTTCGGGCGAGCCGAACATGACGCCGATCTTCTCGCGCAGCTGGTTGATGAAGATCGCGGTGGTGTTGGAGTTGCTGAGCGCACCGGTCATCTTGCGCAGCGCCTGGCTCATCAGGCGGGCCTGCAGACCGACGTGGCTGTCACCCATCTCGCCCTCGATCTCGGCGCGCGGCACCAGCGCGGCCACCGAGTCGATGACGATGATGTCGATGGCGCCGGACCGCACCAGCATGTCGGCGATCTCCAGTGCCTGCTCACCGGTGTCCGGCTGCGAGACGAGCAGCGCGTCGGTGTCGACACCCAGCTTCTTCGCGTATTCCGGGTCGAGCGCGTGCTCGGCGTCGATGAAGGCCGCGATGCCGCCCTGCGCCTGCGCGTTGGCCACCGCGTGCAGCGCCACCGTGGTCTTACCCGAGGACTCCGGGCCGTAGACCTCGATGATGCGGCCGCGGGGCAAGCCGCCGATGCCGAGCGCGACATCCAGCGAGATGGAACCGGTGGGGATCACCGCGAGCGGCTGACGTACTTCTTCGCCGAGGCGCATGACCGCACCCTTGCCGAAGCTCTTCTCGACCTGAGCCAGTGCGAGTTCGAGCGCCTTGTCGCGGTCGTACGCCTGTGGTGCCATGTCCTGATCCCCTTTTCGACGGGTAAGTCTCTGCTGTGGTTGGCGCCAACATTAGAGGGCGGCACCGACAAGTTCTGGCGCCAAGGTTAGACGAACAGATGTTCGAGTCAAGCGACGCGCCCGGCAACACGCGATCGGAGTTTTGTGTCCTCGGCAAACGCGGCGCGATCACCGCCCCGGTGCGACCCGGTCGCTGTCGAGCAGCGTCTGCGCCTGTTTCAGGACTCGCAGCGAGGGCGTGACCTCCAGGTCGGTGATGCCCTCCAGCGCGCCGAGCCGCTCGGTGATGTAGCGGTAGAGATGGGGCGTGTCGCGGCACAGGACGGAGGCGAACAGGTTGGTCGGCCCGGTGGTCGCGGCCACGAAAACGATCTCCGGATGCGTCGCCATCGCCCGCCCCACCGCGTCCAGCTCGGCCGGGCGCACCCGCAGCCACATGCCGCCGCGCACGGTGAACCCCATCCGTTCCACCGCGAAGTCGAGATCGAAGTACAGCACGCCCGCCCGCTCCAGCTCGGCCATCCGGCGCGCGACTCGTGGTGCGGTCCAACCAGTTTCGGCCGCGATCTGAGCGTAGGGCGCGCGTCCGTCCCGGCCGAGCAGCGCGAGCATGGCCTCGTCCTCGGCGGACAGGTCCACCGGCAGGTCCGGCCCGAACTCCTCGCCCAGGGAACGCGCCGAACCCGCCGCGCAGCCCGACCGCTGCCCGAGCGCGCACAGCTGCTGCTCGGTGAACAGGTGAGCGAAACGCGGCCATTCCTCGTCGGCCGGGAACCGGTGCATCACCTCGTGCGCGGTGACCCCCAGCACCTGGCTCGCCTTCGGCAGCGTGTGCAGCAGCAGCGCGTCGCGCCGTTCGGTCGAGCGCGGCCGGCTCACACATGTCACCTCGGAGCCGGTGGACAACAGCGTCACCCAGCTCAGATCCGGGAATCTGGCCAGGGATTCGGCCAATCGCAGCGCTTTGTCGGGTGTCGAGCGGATCCGCAGCACCCAGCGCGCGTGCCCGAGCGGCACCGCGTTCACCTGCCCCGAGACGTGCAGGATCGCGCGCTGGCGCAGCGCGCGATAGCGGCGCGCGACGGTCTGCTCGGAGACGTCGAGGATGGCACCGAGCTTGGCGAACGGAATCCTGGCGTCGCACACCAGCGCGTGCACGATCTGCTTGTCGAGCACGTCGAGCACGGAGGATTCCACGGACCCATCGGACTGCATGGGAGGAATCTAACGCAACGCCCCGTGCGGCTAGGTGGATGCGTTCGATTGCCGCACGCTTGGCGACGATATCGTTCGATTCCGCCATGGAGGCTCCTGTGAGGAAATGGCTCCCCCTGTTCGCCGCGTGTCTCGGCACGTTCATGTTGCTCATCGACGTCACGATCGTGAACGTCGCACTGCCCGACATCGCCGTCGATCTGCGCGCCGGGCTGTCCAGCCTGCAGTGGGTGGTGGACGGTTACGCGCTGGCGCTGGCCGCGCTGCTGCTCGTGCTCGGCTCGCTCGCCGACCGGGTCGGCGCGAAACGCGCCTACCTCGCCGGGCTCGTCCTGTTCGCCGTGGCCTCCCTGAGCTGCGGTGTCGCCGGTACCGCGACGAATCTCATTGCGGGACGGGTACTGCAAGGTGTCGGCGGCGCGGCCATGTTCGCGACCACACTGTCGCTGCTGCACGCCACCTACACCGGGCGCGACCGCGGTATCGCGTTCAGCATCTGGGGCGCGGTGACCGGTGCCGCGGCCGGTATCGGCGTGGTGCTCGGCGGCGTGCTGACCGACCTGTTGTCGTGGCGCTGGATCTTCTTCGTCAACCTGCCGATCGCCGTGCTCGCTATCGCGTTGACCGCCACGGTGTTTCCGGCCTCGGCCCGTCGCGGCGCTCGCGCGGTGGACGTGCCGGGCATGCTCGCGTTCGCGACCGCCGCGACGGCGCTCACCTACGGAGTGATCCGCGGCGGCGAGCACGGCTGGTCGGACGGTCTCACCGTGCTCGCGCTGATACTGGGCGTCGCGGCGCTCGCGGGGTTCGGGCTCGTCGAATCCCGCAGCACCGCACCGATGTTCCCCTTGGTCCTGCTGCGCAACCGCGTCTTCGGGGCGACACTGCTCGGTGCGAGCGGGCAGACTTTCGCGGCTTTCGCGTGCACTCCCCTGGTGTCGCTCTGGCTGCAGCAGCAGTTGCGGATGACGCCGTTGCACGCGGGACTGGCCTTGTTGCCGATGGCCGCGACCGCATTTCTGGTCGCCGCGGTGTTCGGCCGCTTCCTGCACGACGTCGAACCGCAGTGGACGATCGGCGCCGGACTGGTCGTGATCGGCGCGGGAACCGGGTTGCTCACCTTGATCGGGCCCGAATCATCCTGGACCGCATTGGTTCCCGGCTTCGTGGTGCTCGGCGTCGGCGTCGGCGTCAACGCGCCCGCGCTCGTCTCGGTGGGCATGGCCGCGGTGCCGCCGCAGCAGGGCGGTACCGCGGCGGGCGCGGTGAACACCGCTCGCCAGCTCGGCCTCGCCCTCGGGGTCGCCGTGCTGGGCACGGTGTTCCGCGGCGTCGCGGGGCCGGCGCAGCCGCTGTCGTTGTCCCGGTTCGCCGCGGGCCTCGACGCCGCATTCGTGGTGGCCGCGGGCGTCGGCCTGGTCTTCGGAACGGCCGCCTTCGCCCTCTTCCACCGGGCGCGGACCGCCGCCACCTCCGGCGCACTGGATCGAGAAGCGGTTGCCGCCTGACGATTTCGCGCGGGTGACGCCGGCCCGGCCGGGCCGGCGTCACCCCGTCGTCACTGTTGCGGGAGCACCGAGGTGTCGCCCTCGGGGCGGGGCCCGTGGATGCGGCGCTCGGATTCGGCGATGGCGACATCGTTGATGCTGGCCTCACGACGCGACATCAACCCCTCGGGGGTGAACTCCCACTGTTCGTTGCCGTAACTGCGCCACCACCGGCCGGATTCGTCGTGCCATTCGTACTGGAAGCGCACCGCGATACGGTTGCCTTCGAACGCCCAGAGATCTTTGCGCAGGGCGTAGCCGTTCTCCACCGACCATTTGCGGGTGAGGAATTCGACGATGGCGCCGCGGCCGGTGAAGAACTCGTCGCGGTTACGCCAGACCGAATCCTCGGTGTAGGCCGCGGCCACCCGCTCCGGATCGCGGGTGTTCCAGGCGTTCTCGGCGGCCAGCACCTTCGCCTTGGCGGATTCGAGATCGAAGGGAGGCAGTGGGGGTCGCATGGACGTTTTCCTTTCTCAGGGGTTGGCCGGGGACAGTTCCGGCGCGGTCCACCGGAGCGGGCCGGCCGGGTAGTCGACCACCTCGGTGATGGTGAAGTCGATCGCGCATTGCGCGCCGGGCGCGGAAGTACTTGACGCCCAGACCAACTCGGCGGTGCCGGTGAGCTGGAGCGCGCCGCCGGTGGCCCAGTTCGGCACGAGCAGCCCGCAGCGCGGATTGACCTCGATATTGCCGAGCGTCATGAACATCGAGTTGCCGCGATAGTCCGGCCAGCGCAGCCGGGTCGGGGAAAGCACCTCCAGGAAGCCGGGATTGCCGCCGCGGTGCGAGGCGTCGGCGTTTCCGTCGGCGTCGGCGGTGGCGGTGAAGAACGCGTCGGCCGCGGCGATCGCCGCCCGCTGTCCCGCGTCGAGTGCCGTGCTGCGGCGCGGCGCCTGCTCCGTCCCCGGCTGGTAGGACTCGATCTCTCTGCGGGATATGTACTTCGGGCAATTGGAGTAGACCTGATCGGTCACGATCCGCAGACCCGCGCCGTCCGGGGTGACCGTGCCGTTGACGCGCATCCGCCTGCGCCGCTGCGGTTGCAGAGCGATCATGCCGATCCGCGCGGCGCCGGTCAGGGCGTCCCGCAACGGATCCCCGGCCACGGGACGCGCCGCGACGGCGATGGTTCCCGCGTCCACGGCGTGGATGAAGCCGGGCGGGCCGACCAGCTCGCTCGCCCACAGCCTGCCCGCCGCGTCCGCGGCGGCGATCACCAGCATCGGCTGCTCGGCGAGGAAAGCCGCGGCGACGGCCGGGATGTCGGCTCGGATCATCCGGCCGACCCGCCCGGCGATCTCCGCCTGGCCCATCCGCTGCTGGACGGCCAGCTCGCCGGAGTGGAAGGGAGCCATCGCATTACTCCTGTCCAAGAGGTAGCGCGAGGGGCGGAATTGCCCACCGCAGCGTGCAACGGTCCTGCGGCTCAGAAGAATCCACAGGTGGGGGCGGAACCGGTGGGCGCGGGCGCGCATTCGGCGCCGGCGGGTGCGTATACCTCGAGCCGGATGCCGTCGGGGTCGGTGAAGAAGATGCCGCCCGAGCTCGCGCCCTCGCTGTGCGCTACGACGCCGTCGTGTGCGAACGACACCGACCGCTCGCGCAGCACCGCCTCGACCGCCCGGACCTGGTCCATGGTGTCCACCTGGAACGAAAGATGATGCAGGCCGGGCCTTTCGGTGCCGAACTCACCGGTGCTCTGCTCCCACAGGGTCACCATCACCTTGCCGTCGATCCCCAGGAACGCCCACTTGCGATCGTCGCCGGTACTCGCGGCCACCTGCTCGAAACCCAGTGCGCTGCGATAGAAGTCGACCGAACGCGCCAGATCGGCGACGTTGAGCCCGATGTGCCCGGTGACGAGCGTGGGCGCGGCGACTGCGGTCATGTGTTCCTCCTCTAACCTGTCAAACCACCTTTATTGGTTTGACTGGTTAGAACATAGCCAGCGCAGGACCAAGCGTCAACCAGTAAAATGTAGATAGACAGTTAGAATGAGACCGGCGCCCCGAACCCCCCGCAGGAGGTGGATACCCTCAGTCATGCACGATCCGCGTCCCCACCTCGGCGAACCGCTGGCCCTCGATCTGCTGGACACGCGGTGGAACGAGCACGGGCAGCCGCAGGACCTGCTCACCGACGTGACCGGTCTGGCCATCTGGCTGTCCTCGGCCGGGCTGACCGAACGGACGCAAGCCGACGAGGCGACCCTCGCCGCAACCTTGGCGGCGCGCGCCGCCATCTACGATGTCGTCCGGCACGCCACGCACGACGCGCTGAACGAGGTACTCGACCACGGCCGCATCCGGCGCACCCTCACCGACACCGGTCCCGCGGAGGTCGTCGACGTGCCCGATCCGGCCTGGCTACCCGCCTGGCTCGCGGCCGACAACCTGCTGCGGCTGCTCGCCGACGCGCCGGACCGCATCCGGCAGTGCGCACACGCCGACTGCGTGCTGTTCTTCTTCGACACCTCGAAGAACGGCACCCGCCGCTGGCACTCGATGGCGACCTGCGGCAACCGCACCAAAGCGGCCAGGCACTACGCGAAAAAGACCTGACCTCAGAACAATTCGTCGAGCAGGCGGTAGTACTCCAGCCGCACGGGATCCGGCTCGGCCAGGCCGTAGGCGGCGAAGAACGCCATCACTTCCGCCGCACCGAAATCGTCGCGCAGATCTCGCACGGCCAGCGCGAGATCGCGGTAGCGGTCGGCGATGCCGAGCGCACCGACATCGAGCAGGATGGCGCCTTCGAGCACGTTGGGCGGTGTGAAATCACCGTGCGCCACCACGAGATCCGTCTCGGCCGGACGCTCGTCGAGCAGCCGCTCGAGCACCTGCTCCGGCGAGGAATCCTGGTTGTCGTCGTCGAAATCGTCGGCGTCGACCAAACCTTCGATCACCTGCCGCCTGGCCTGCGCCAAGACGAGGTCGAGCCGTCCGTCGAACGGGCACTCGGCGACCGGGAGGCTGTGCAGGGTACGCAGCAGCGTGCCCATGATCGTGCCGACCGAGTCCGCGCCGGTCCCGGACTCGGCGCGCGCGGCCAGACTCGGCACGCCCGCGTCGGCGAGCACCAGCACGTCCTCGGCGTAGACGGTGATCTCGGGTAGCCGAATCCCGCGCTCGCGCAACCAGTTCAGCCGCTGCTGTTCGGCCACCGCGCGCGGTCCCCGCTTCACCCAGTAGGCCCCGTTGACGAACGAGACGCCACCGCTCATCCCTTCGTGCTCGGCGGACCAGCTCGGCGCCTCGCCGAGCACCGCGGCGACCGCGGGCGGCAGCGAAATCGGCAGCGCGGACAGGGTTTCCAGCGCCACCCTGGTGGATTCGATCTCCTCCGGGTCCCCTTCGGCGATCCGCAGATCGAGTGCTTCCCGCAGCAGGGCGTGCGCCTCGTCCAGCCGATTCTGTTCGGCCAGCGCCTTGCCGAGATGCTGCACGGCGAACGACAGCACGTCGGGCGCGGCGGCCCGCGCG
This sequence comes from Nocardia brasiliensis IFM 10847, assembly GCF_000710915.1. Classification (GTDB taxonomy): domain Bacteria; phylum Actinomycetota; class Actinomycetes; order Mycobacteriales; family Mycobacteriaceae; genus Nocardia; species Nocardia brasiliensis_A. Next base: position 76,348 of record NZ_BAUA01000104.1, on the reverse strand, counting down.
TGCGCCACGGCCCGCGCGTACAGCGTCTCCGCGGTCGCCGCGTCGCCCTGGTAGCGGTACACGTCGCCCAGATTGATCCACACGGTGATCCGGCGCTGTTCGGTGTCCACGAGTTCCAGCGCGCGATCCAGATGGTCGAGGGCCTCGGCGTAGCGCCCGAGCAGCATCGCCTCGATTCCGGTCTGCCGGAATCCCGCGAAATCGGCCGGCGCCGCCGCGGCGAGGCGCGCGGCCAGCCGCTCCGGATCCAGCGGGATCATCCGCTGCCGCTCATCGAACCGATACAGCGGCTCGTCGTGGCCCACCGCGCGGCCGGACACCGTCACCACCGCCCCCGCGGCACATCGAACTCCGCGCACAGGGCCCGCCACACGTCACGCGGATCCACGCCCGCTTCGATGGCATCGGCACCCGTGCGCCCCAGCGAAGGGATCACGTGATCAGCCAGCAGGGCATCGCCCCTGGCCGACCCGAACTCGGTATGCAACAGTTCCTGGAACTCCGTCAACCGCACTGTGCCCAAGATACCCGCGCCCGCCCGGGCGCCCCACGGCCCCCGTTCGCGGCGGCGGGAAACCGCGCTATCCGGCTCGCACCCCGTCGAGCACTCGGTGGCACAGTTCGACCGGGTCGGCCACCTCGTTCGCCGACTCCGCCGCGGCCCGCGCGGCGACGGCGAAACTCTCGGTGGACAGGATCTCCAGGACGGCCGCGCGGACCGCCTCCGCCGTCAACGGCCGTACCAGCAGCGAACTGCCTTGGCGAGCCGCTCGGTTGGCGAGCTCCCATTGGTCGCCGCCGCCGGGCACGGTCACCAGTGGCACCGCCGCCGAGAGCGACTTGGCCAGCAAGCCGTGCCCGCCGCCGCCCACCACCACCGAGGCGTGCGTGAGCAGTTCGTCCTGCCTGCCCAAACCGGCGGTGGCCCAGGCGGGCAGCTCAGCCGGCGGGGTGTCGAGCATCGAGATCGCCACGCGGACACCGGCATCGGCGAGCGCTTCCAGGACGGTCTCGACCATGCCGGTCACCCCGGTGTGCGCGGTCGAGGGCGCCACCATCACCAAAGGGCCGTCCCCCGTGGGCGGTTGGAGGATTTCCGCGGTGGGCTCCCAGAACAACGGTCCGATGACGTGCGCGTTGCCCGGCCAGTCCGGGCGCGGCACCTCCAGCGCGGGCAGCGTCGCGATCAACCGCGCGGCCGGGCCCGGGTCGGCGGCGGGCAGCCCGACGCTCTCGCGCGCCTGTTCGCGCTGTCGCAGGCCGTGCCGGATATCCCGGGCGGTCATCGTGCGCAGCATGCCGTCGCGCATCCGGCCGCGCAGACCCGTGCCGGGCGCGAGGCCACTTCCGATGGGCGGCAAGGCTTTCGACGGGAGATACAGCGGGTGCGGGGACAACTCGACCCAGGGCACGCCGAGCCGTTCCGCGGCCATGCCACCGCCCGCGGTGAGCACGTCGGAGACCACCAGCTCCGGGAGCATCGCGCTCAGGTCGGGCAGGATCTCGGTGGAGATGTGCGCGGCGCGCTCGTGGATCCGCTGGCCGGCGTCGGTGTCGTCGTCGGCCGGGCGCGGGGCCAGGCCTTTCAACCGGCGCACGCCGATACCGGCGTCGCGGGCCGCGTCGAACCAGCGCGGACCCGTGAACAACACCGGTTCGTCGCCGGCGGCCAGGAAACGCAAGCACAACGCGATGGCGGGAAACGCATGCCCGGGATCGGGCCCCGCGACTACGGCTACTCGCATCGGCCCAGCCTGCCACACCGCATAACGGCCGGGTCACACCCAGCCCCCACTTGGTCACCTGCTCGACGGCAGAACTTCACGTGACCTCGCGGCAGACCGAAGATATGGTCTAGACCAATCGAGTGCGAAGGTGGGAACAATCGTGCAGGTGTCCACGGTGGACGAACTCATGGCGCTGCTGGCGAACGGCGCGGACGTGTGGGACATGCCGGACCGCAGCGGCGATCCGGTCGACATCCTCGACCACGACCGGCAGTGCGCGGAACTGCTGCGCCTGCACTGCCCGGACGACGAGGAACTCCAGGTGGCCGGACTGGTGCACGACATCGGCCACCAGCTCGTTCCCGGCGACGACGCGGGCCATGGACGGCACGGCGCCGCGGCGATCCGCGGGCTGCTCGGCACGCGGGTGGCGCGACTGGTCGAACTGCACGTCGTCGCGAAACGCTATCTCGCAGCGACAGATTCGGATCATGCCGCACGTCTGTCACCGTCCAGTCGCCGCACACTGGTGGCGCAGGGCGGACCGATGGACGACGCGGAGATCGCCGCGTTCCGCGCCGACCCGGACTTCGAGTCCGCCCTCATGTTGCGTCGTGCGGACGACGCCGGAAAGGTCGTCGGCCTCGCGGTCGCACCGCTGGCATCCTGGCGTCCGGTGCTCGACCGGGTCGCCGCGCGACACGCCTAAACCCTAGGCACGCACCACTTCCGTTTTCCCGCAACCGATTTCGCACCCCATAGCGGGTGCGGGAGGTCATAACGGGTGCGTCAGTGGCCCGCGCCGAAGTAGTACAGCTCGAAGCCGACCGCGTGTGGGGCGGGAAATCCGTCGATCGGGCCGGTGGCGCGCTCCACGATCGCGCGCACCTGGTCCTCCACCGGTTCGGCGCTGAGCACCTCGAGGTAACGGCGGTGCTCGGACAACGAGGCCTTCGCCTGCTCGACGTGGGCCGTGACGTCCACGGCGTGCGTGGCTTTCGGGCCGGCCACCGCGCCCCAGCGCGCCGACCACGGCGGCTCGGTGAGGTCGGGGAAGATCCACTCGTTGCCCGCGTCGGCGATGGCGTCCAACGCGGCCCGGCCGACGGCCCGATGATCGGCGCTGTTGGCGAAGCCGGGTGCCCAGGTGTCGCCGAAGTTGAACAGCACCACCAGTTCCGGTCGATGGCGGCGGATCGCTGCCGCCAGGTCACGGCGCAGTTGGAGGGTTTCTTCCACCCGGCCGTCCGGGTAGCCGAGGAACTCGACCTGCTGCACGCCGACGGCGGCCGCGGAGGCGATCTCCTCACCCTCGCGCAACGGACCCGACTGTGCGGGCGGCAATCCGGCGATACCGGCCTCGCCGCTGGTGACCAGCACGTAGCGAATGTCCTTGCCCTGTCCCGTCCACCGGGCCACGGCGGCGGCCGCGCCGTACTCGATGTCGTCGGGATGCGCCACGATCACCAGCCCGCGCTGCCAATCCTCGGGTACTTGCTCCACTGAACCCCTCTTTCGGATGAGTCAGGTCAGCGTACGCAAGTGGGCCGTGCGCTCCCCCCATCTGGGGAGCGCACGGCCCATCGGTCGGTCGGCGCGCGACTTCGCTCGCGCTACCCGGTGGCATCCCGGCCACACCTGGTTCCGCCGACCTCCGCCCGCAGCGTGACTCCGCAGCGCCCGACGCGCGCGCAAGCCACTGCGCGGCCGGAAACTACAACTTGCTCACGGTGGACTTGTCCGAGCCCGCCACCGCCTTGTAGAGCAGGTACAGCCCGAACACGATGGCGCTGATCACCAGGATCGGGAACAGCCCCTTGATCAGCGCACCGATGATGGCCAGCGCGATCCAGACGACCGCGACGATACCGATGATTTTCCAAAGCATTGCCAGCCTCCGAGGTCTCGTGAACCGCCCCTCCGACGATCCGACATGTTCCATGCTGACACCTCGGCACCGATAAATCACCAGGTCAACGCCGATATCCGGGGAAAATCAGGGTTCACCCCGAGCCCGGATCACCCGTTGGTCGCGGCGGCGACCACGGCCCGGGCGACCACGATGCCCGCCGCACCGCTCGCGGTCTGCCGAGCCGGCCGGCATCGAGGACCGTCATCGGCGGCGCCGCCACTCAGCTCACGGAAAAACACGACGAAGAGGATTGTGCCGCATAGCAATACGGGGCGACGGCCGACCGCACCGCTCGGCGGTCCCAGGACCGGTTGACCCGCAATGATTCCCGCCGGGAAACCGGTCGACGACAGTCCACAGCGACCCGGCGGCACACGACAACGGGTGGAGCCCAGTCACCCGGGCCCCACCCGTGCCGATGCGGCGGTTACCTGTCGTGCCTGCGCTGGCGATCCTTGTCGACGCCCTCGGCCTCGATCCGTTCCTTGCGGACCGTGCCGGAGACCGTCTCCGAGTCCTCGACCTGATCGACGGCCAGGCGAACGCGTTCGACCGGGACGGTTTCCTTGTTGACGGTCACCCGCTCCTCGTGCAGAGTCACCTCGCGTTCCTGCTCGCCGATGTCGGCTCGGCCCACGGCCGAGGGGTCGGTGATCGGCTCACGCTCGATCCGGACCTCCTCGTGCATGGTCGGCACGGTGACGGACTGCTCCTCGGTGACCACGTACTTGTGCAGCCGCGCGGTGCCGGCCTCCTCGGTCTCCTTGCCCACGGCCAGTCGCTCCTCCGAGCGCACCAGGCCCGCGGCCTCGTCGGGGCGCATGCCGCCGCGCATCTGCTGCTTGCCGCCCATGTCCCAGCCGGCCCGATTCGGGTCGATGTGGTAGTGCGCGAACAGTTCTCGTTCGGACTCGGCGCTGATCAGCCCGTCGTGATCGAGATGCGGCGCGCTCTTCACCTCCGACTTCTCCACCCGGACCTGCAACGCCTCCGGGTCGTGCCGCAGCTCCGCACCGGCCAGCGGGACCAGTGAGTCGTCGCTGAACATGCCGGTGGAGACGGCCACCCAGGTCGGCGAGCCGGAGGTGTTGTCGACATAGACCCGCTTGACCTTGCCGATCTTGTCACCGCCCTGATCGAGGACGGCACTTCCGATGAGTTCTTCCAGCATTCCGGTCATGGTTTCGATTCCTCCGCGTGCATTCGGTGCGGACGCAGGCCGACGGAGCATGACCCGGCTCCCGCATTCGATGAAAAATATTCAGGCACTTGTCTTGTGCTCGGACTGGTCGAGATCGTCGGCGAGGCGCCTGGACCGCCGCGTGCGGCGGACCGGATCTGCGACGTTGCCCCAGGCCAGATATCGGCTGATATCGAGCCGCTGCGTGTCCTGGTCGATCGCGGACTTTCGGTAGGCAATATCAAGCATTGTCTGCTCCTGCCCTTGTAGTGAAGATTCCCGATCTCGTGTCCGAGGTCAGGCCGATCAGCTACACGATGGCAACTACCCGGGTCCGAGGGACCCAAACACCTCGGCGCAGAATCGGCGATCGACCGGGGGAACAGCGGCGACGCGGCCGGACGCGCCCGGCGGGAAGACCCGCGCGCACCGCGTGCCGAAGCCCGGGCATACTGCGGGGAATGTCCGCGAACAGCGTCGCTCGGGACCGTCGAATTCCGCTCTCCCGGCCGTGACCTGGTTCAGTGTACGGTTGTACTCTGATCTTGCGGTAGCGCTCGATGGAGCGGAAGTCGAAGGGATGGTCGGCCGCCTGATGGAAAACGAACTCGCACAAGAACTCGCCGCCGCAGCGCGCAGGCACGGCGGCGCCATCGCAGGCATCGTGGGCGGTGCCGCCCGCAAGGCGTCCTGGGAAGTACTCGATCTGATGGCCGAGGGTCGCGAGCTGGTGGGAGCCGCACTGCGGGCCCGCGCCGAGGAGTTGCGCCGCCGGGACCGGCTGCGCTGAGGCGCGGGAAACCGGCTGGTTCGAAACCGGTAAAAGACGATGCCATCCGGTACAAAATGACGAATACCCTTGGCAGCCAGGCTGCTTGATGATTCAATCCGACGCATGGGGATTCGCCGGCTACTCGCCATGGCAGGCGTGGCCGTCACGGATCTGCCGGGCGCGTACGCGATTCCGGGACAGGTCCGCCGGATCGGCTGTGTCGAAGACCATCAGGCCGTCGCGGTCGGGCTGGCCGCCATCCTGTCCGAACAACCCGACCTGACCGTCGTCGCCATGGCCCCGACGGTCCCCGAACTCCTCGCGCAGACAACGCGATTGGATCTCGCCATCTTGGATCTGCGGCTCGCGGACGGTTCCAGCCCGCGGGCGAACGTCGAGCTGTTGCGCGAACACGGCATCGACTGCCTCGTCTACACCACCGGCGACTGGCGCGACCTGATCCGTTCGGCCGCCCAGGCCGGCGTGCTCGGGGTGGCGTTGAAGAGCGACCCGGCCGAGAAGACCACGGCCATGGTGCGGGCCGCGGCCTCCGGGCGGCACGTGGCCACATCGGTGTGGGCCTCCGCGATCGACAGCGACCCGGCCCTGACCAACATCGATCTGCCGCCCCGGCAGCGGCAGGTGCTCGAGCTCTACGCCAACGGCGAGACCGCGGCCTCGGTGGCGCGCAAGCTGGAGCTGTCCGAGCACACGGTGAACGACTATCTCGCGCGCATCCGCCGCCGCTACGCCGAGGCGGGACGCCCGGTGCGCACCCGTGTGGACCTCTACCGCGAAGCCACCCGGGACGGATTCATCGGCAGGGAACCACGGGAGCGATGATCGGCGCGCACCGGCCCGCCGACTCCGAGGCACAGCGCGGCGCCGAGGCGAAGCTGGTGCGCGGCGCGAGCCTGTTCGTCGGATTCGGCGGGGTGTTCTACGCCGCGCTCACCGTGCCGACCGCGCTCGCGCAGACCTCGCTGGCCGCGCCGTGGTGGACACCCGTCGCCCTGATCGCGGTCTATCTGCCGACGGTGGTGCTCGCCGTGGCGGCCGCGCGCTGGCGGATGACCCTCGTGCGGCGGGCGGTGCTCGTCTTCGCGGCGGGTTACGCGCTCGCCGCGCTGAGCTGGCCGGTACTGCGCACCGGCGAGACCGTCACGCCCGAGCAGTATCTGTGGTTGGGCTGGATCCCCGGCCTGCCCGCCGTCGCCATGTGCCTGTTCTGGCGGCTGGCGCCGTTCGGGTATCTGGCGGGCGCGGCGGTCGTCGCGCAATTCGATGTGATGCTCGCCCGCGGGCCCGATGTGCACAATCCGCTGCTGCCCGAAATGCTGTTCGCCTTTGCCTATTCGGCGTTCCCGTGCGCCGCCTGCGTGGTGCTGGTGCGGATCGGCCGGGTGCTCGACCAGACCAGCAACTCGGCGCTGGCCACCGCCACCGCGACAGCCGCCGCTGCGGCCCGGCGCTTCGAGCGACGGCGGTTCGACGCCCTCACCCACGACGGCGTGATCGCCACCCTGCTCGAAGCCTCCCGCACGGCGAACTCCCCGATCTTGGCCCACTACGCGCAATCCACGCTGCGCAATCTGGCGCGGTTGCGCTCCGGCCTGCCCGCCCAGGACGACCTCGACGTCGACCTCGTCGTCGCCGGGATCCGGGCAGCCGCCGCCGAGGTGGACGACCGGATCCCGCTGCGCGTCGCCCCGCACGACGGCGCCGACCTCACTGTGCCGCCCGAGGTGGCGACCGCGCTGGCCGCGGCCACCGGTGAGGCGCTGCGCAACTGGAAGAAACACGCCTGCTCGCCGGTGCGCGAGGCCGCCTGCGAGGTGACGGTGACCGCGACGCCCGCCGACATCCGGGTCGACGTGGTGGACGACGGTATCGGCTTCGACCCGGACACGGTGCCGCCCGACCGGCTCGGCCTGCGCGCGAGCATCGTCGATCGGATCGCACAGTTGCCCGGCGGCTGGTCGGCGATCGAGTCCACGCCGGGGCGCGGCAGCCGGGTGAGCGTCGGGTGGGCCGCATGACGACGCTGCGGCGACTGGCGCATCATCTGCGCGGCAAGACGATCCGGCGCGACGGCGATCCCGCGGACGTACGCGACATCCTCGGCATGCGCACGCCCGCCGCATACCTGCTGTGCGGGCTGTTCGCGGTGTCGATCTACTCGATGGCGTTTGCGGCCGGCGACGGCATCCGGCACCTCTGGATCACCGGCGTGGCGGCCACGATCATTCTCGGCGCGGGTGTCGGCATGCTCCTCGCACCCGGCGACCCGCTCCCCCGCCACCTCGCCATCCCGCTGGCCGCCGCCGCGCCGGTGGGTACGACGCTCGCGCTCTGGCAACTTCCGGTGCCGATGGTCAACTCGACCCAGATCTGGTTCCTCGGAGCCGCTTCGGCGTATCTCAACTTCCTGTGCGTACGCGGCGCGACGAGCTGGGCCTGGGTGGCGATGGCCTGCCAGATCGCCACCTGCGTCGCCTGGACGACGGCCACCGGTCAGGGACCGCTGCTCGGTGCCGGGTTCTCCTTCATCAACATCACCCCGTTGCTCATGGCCACCTTCTTCGCCAAAGTCGTACGGCCCATCGCCCATTCGATCTTGAGTCTGCGCCGACAGGAAACCGAACGAGCTGCGGCGGAGGCGGCCGCGCTGGCCGCGCAAAGCGAGCGTGACGCGCGCATAGCGCGACTGGACGGCGCCGCCCGCCCGCTGCTGGAGATCATCGCGCGCGGGCGCCCGCTCACCCCCGAACAACAGCAGGAGTGCCGCCTGGTCGAGGCGCAGCTGCGGGACGAGATCGTGGGCGGACTGATGGTGAATCCGGCGGTCGCCGCGGCGGCGCGCAGTGCGCGAGCGCGCGGTGTGCGAGTGGTGCTCGATGATGGCGGAGGCCTCGACGAGGCCTGCGACACGGTCCGCGACACGGTGCGCACCGTGCTGCGGGACGCGCTCGACTACGCGGACGGCGGTGAGATGAATGCGCGCGTTTTACCACCCGGGCGCACGAATGTGGTCTCGATTCTGTTGCGGGACAAGGACGAATTGCGCATCGATGTGAGCGCGGCCGGGGTGGTGCGCTCCGACCTGGACGTCCCGCACGTGGTTAGCGGAGGCAATCAAGACCCCTGAACTGAGGGCTGATTTGTGGGGAATTTCCTGATTGTTTGCCGCGGCATAGAGTCGGAAGACGATGTCCGGCGCAGGATTCCGAGTCGTTCACCCCCGCGGAGACCAGCCGGAATCATTGCATAAAGGAAGTATCAATGATAGCCGCAACTTCGCATTCCCTCCCCCTCTCCATCGTCCGGCCGCATCCTCTTTTCCCGGCCGCCCCGGCTGTTCCGGCGCACCAGTGGCCCGACGCCGCTCTGTCTGCCCGCGAGCGTGAAGTGCTCGTCACCTGGGTGCTCTGTGATTCCAAAACCGATGTGGCACAGCGCTTGTACCTCTCGCTCGGCACCGTCAACACGCATATCACGCGGATCCGCGCCAAGTACGCCGCCGTCGGCCGCACCGCCAACACCAAAGCGGCCCTGGTGGTCCGGGCCCTCCAGGACGGCCTGATCGACCTGGACGAGCTGTAACCCGATCCGATGAGCCGACCCGGCGCAGGCGGGGCTGCCCCGGTCCATACCCGCCGCGCGGCGATGAGGGCCATGCGACGGTCGACCGCGAACGGTGCGCAACGGCGCGCACCTCGCGCAGCGATCCGACGATCGAATCAACTCAGCTACCCGTCACCCGAATGCCCTGACGAGCAACGACGCTCGCCGACCAAGGTCCGGCGCCGAACGACGATGCTCGGCACTGCAGGTTTTCGCGGCCGACGCGGAGCCAGACGTTTCACGGCCCAGGCGGAACCAGACGTTTCACGCTGGGGCGGAGCCAGGTTTCGCACCCTGAGGAGGGCTAATTTCTGTCTCGAAGTTCCTTCCGCGGCTGCCTAGTTCGGTATACCTGCCGCGGGAGTTACCGGGATAGTGCTGAGCACGTCGCGTGCCGTACCCGGCTGTAGGCGCAGGTCAGCTGCGCGGCGTCGGGTTCCGGCGTGGTCAACTGGCTGTGGGGCGGTCGGGTAGCGGGCCGGTTGGTCCGTACCAAGCGACAGATAGGTTGAGGGTCACAGAGGTTCCGCACTGTTCACAGGGGCTGTAGCTGCTGTGAACCGTATGGAAGGTCTGTGACCCCGCGACTCGCCCAGCCAAACACGCCAAGCCACAACCTCACCCAGCCTGCGCAAAGCCAGACTCTCGCACCCGAGCAGGACCAGGGTGCAGGCTGCCCGCGGCAGGCGGGATGATTCAGAGTTGACCGGGGTGGGTGAGGGGGGACGGTTGGTCGGCGACTTCGGTGAGGGCTTGGGCCCAGCCGTCGAGTCGGTCGGCGGCGTGCCGGAGGTCGGCGACGATGGCGTCGAAATTGTGGCGTAGCACGGCACTTTCGGGGACCGCGAGGATGCGGCCCGCGGCGGCCACGACCTGCTCGTACTCGGCGACTCCGGTGTCGAGGCGGGCAAGGGCGAACTGGAGATTGTCGGTGAGGCCCACTGCGGCGGGGGAATCCGAGCGGCCCATGGCACCGAGTGCCTGTTCCATGGCTGTCACGTCGGCGGCGAGCGCGTGCAGGGCCGCGGACCCGGAGCCGGCCGTCTCGAGCATGTCGGCGAGTTCGTCGTCGGGCAGCCGGTTACCACGGGCGATCTGCGCGCCGAGGCCGTGCAGCGCACGTTCGGCGCGCACCAGCCGGGTGATCGGGCCACGTGCGCGCGACCACAGCGGTGGCTGCTTACGCGGAATGAAAGCGGCCTGCGGCAGCGGCGCGCCCCGCAGGCGCAGATAGCGACGGGCACTGAGCGCGGTGCCGGTGACCAGCGCGACCGCGCCGCCACCGATCACCACGACGATCCAGGCGGGTGCCGAGATGACGGCCAGACCGACGGCGCCGGCGGTGGTGAGCCCACCGGCGGTGCCGAGCTGGAAGCTGCGGCGGCGCGCCCGGCGCCTGCGGCGCAGTTCCCGTTCCCGCGGGTCGGCCCAGCGGCGGACCGCGACCAGCGCGTGCTCACCGACCTCGCGCAGGCTGTCGGGCAGGCTGCCCGGTTGCGGTGCCAGCGCGGCCTGGGCCCGGACGATCGCGGCGTCCCGCTTGCGGCCCGGTCGCGCTTTTCCGGACTGACTCATGCCTGTTCTTCTCCCACTGGTAGCGAGGATCGGACCGGCACGGTCCCGGCCTGGCCGACGGCCGGCCGACCGGGATTCCGTGTGCCCCACAGTGAACCAGCTGCCACCGACACGATCCTCGCCCTGCGTCCGAACCGCTACTGCTGTGCGGCCTGACCCTTGTTCATCTGCGGCTGCGCCGGATTGGCCTGGGCAGGCGCGGGATTGACGGCGGGCTGGGCCGCGCCACCGGCGGGCAGCTGATCACCGCGCATCGACGCGCGAATCTGCTCGAGCTTGCTGTGCCCGGCCATCTGGATGCTGGCCTGCTGCACCTCCAGCATGCGGCCCTGCACCGTGTTCTGCGCGAGCTCCGCGGAACCGAGCGCGTTGGCGTAGCGCCGCTCGATCTTCTCGCGCACCGCGTCCAGGCTGGGTGTGGTGCCCGGCGCCGACAGCGTCGAGTCCATCTGCTGCAACGACGCGGAAACCTGCTCCTGCATCTTGGCCTGCTCCAGCTGGCTCAGCAGCTTGGTGCGCTCGGCGACCTTCTGCTGCAACAGCATCGCGTTCTGCTCGACCGCCTTCTTGGCCTGGGTGGCCGCCTGCAGCGACTGGTCGTGCAGCACCTTGAGATCCTCGACCGACTGCTCGGCGGTGACCAGCTGCGCGGCGAACGCCTCGGCCGCGTTGGTGTACTGGATACCCTTTTCGGTGTCGCCCGCGGCGGTCGCCTGGTCGGCGAGCATGACCGCCTGACGCGCGTTGGCGTTGAGCTTCTCGACCTCGTCGAGCTGCCGGTTCAGTTTCATTTCCAGCTGACGCTGGTTGCCGATGACCGACGCGGCCTGCTGCGAGAGGGCCTGATGCTGGCGCTGGGCTTCCTCGATAGCCTGCTGAATCTGGACCTTCGGATCCGCGTGCTCCTCGATCTTCGAATCGAAGAGGGCCATCAGGTATTTCCAGGCCTTGACGAACGGATTAGCCATCGATTGATCCCGCCTCCATCTGACGTGCCGCGCTCGGCGCGACTCCAGTGCGCGACCGTCACGCACTCGATATGTGCCTATCCTCCACCATGCGGCAAGTGGGCCGGGATACCCAGCCCAACCAGACGCCTTGTAGAGAATCTATCCGCTTTCGGCGCCGGTCCGCAGCGTTGCCACGGCTGCCGCTTACGTCGGTTGTCACATGCCCTTCACCAGGACCAGCATGTCGGCCTTCGGTGCGGGAATGACGATTCGGGTGTCGACCGCCAGCGGCAACGGGCGGCCCGCGGCCCCGGCCACCGACAGTGCGGCGCTCGCCGGCGCCAGCGCGGGCTCCGGAGCAGGAGTGTCCTGCGCCGGCGCGGCCGCCGCGGGCGCGGCTTCGGCGCCTTCGGCGGCGGTCTGCTCGACCTCCGCGGGTACCGCGGCGGCTCCCGCCGGGGACTGGGTCGGCAGGCCGTCGGCACCCGCCATGATCGTGCTCACATCCCAGAGCACCCGCGACAGCGGTACGTCCAGGGCCGCGCAGATGGCGGCGAGTAACTCACTGGATGCTTCTTTACGGCCTCGTTCGACCTCGGACAGGTAGCCCAGACTCACTCGCGCGGAGGTCGAGACCTCGCGCAGCGTCCGGTTCTGGGCGAGACGAGCACGCCGCAGACTGTCCCCGATGGCCTCTCGCAGCAGCGTCATCTCGTTCTCCTTCGCTCCCTGTCAGGGGACCTGCGCGGTACTCACGAGTGCCACGCACGCCGTTCTTTCTCGCACAACGTCGGACCGGCCCCGGTTGGTTCCCGCCCGGCGCAAATCACTCACCTTGCCCATCTTGCCCGCCCGGACCGTGGTCCGGGCGCGGTACGCAGCGCAGGAGTTCGCGTAAGGCGGTGTGGGTCGCCTCGAGCCTGATCGTCCACCGCTCGCCGCGCAGCTGCAACCGCATCACCTCGGTGTGCCCTGGCCCGGCCAGGCCCAGGAACACCGTGCCGACCGCGTGCCCGTCCTGCGGGTCGGGCCCGGCGACGCCGGTCAGCGCGACACCCCAGTCCGCGCCACAGCGGGTGCGGGCGCCGACCGCCAACTGCTCGGCGGTACTCGCGGCGACCGCACCCTCGGTCACCAGTACTTCGTCGCTGACCCCGCCCAGGCTGTGTTTGAGATCTGTGGCGTACACCACCAGGCCGCCGCGCAGCACCGCGCTGGCACCGGGCACGCCGGCGATGGTCGCCGCCACCAGGCCGGCGGTCAGCGATTCCGCGGTGGCCACGGTCTGGCCCGCCGCGGTCAACGTGCGCACGAGGTCGGCGGCCGGCGCGCCGGCGATCAACGGATCGGCCGCGGGGGCGTTCATGCGCCGCGCGATCGACCGGGCCCGCCCGCGAACCACACGCGTGCCGCCTGACCGATGTAATCGAGTCCGGTGAGCACCGTCAACGCGACGGCCACGTACATCAGTGCCATGCCAAGGCCGGCGAGCCAACCGGTGAACGGCAGCAGCAGGAAGGCGATCGCGATCGACTGCACCAGGGTCTTCAGCTTGCCGCCGCGACCCGCCGGAATCACCCCGCGCCGCACCACGATCAGCCGGAGCAGGGTCACACCGATCTCGCGGCCACAGATGACCAGGGTGATCCACCAGGCCAGATCGCCCAGCACCGACAACCCGATCACCGCCGAACCGATCAGCGCCTTGTCCGCGATCGGGTCGGCGAGCTTGCCGAAATCGGTGACCAGTCCATATTTGCGCGCGAGTTGCCCGTCGAAGCGATCGGTGATCGCCGCGATACCGAACAGCGCGGCCGCGGTGATCCGCCAGCCGGTCTGGTGCCCGCCGTCGACGAACAGCGCCACCACGAACAGAGGGACCAGCGCGATCCGCAGCATGGTCAGGATGTTCGCGATGTTCATCAGCGGGACCGCGGGCTCGGCCTGCGCGGGCACGAAGCCGGAACGGATCGGGTTCGGCGCCGCCCAGCGCCGGTCGATTTCCTCCGGTTGCGCACTCACGTCCGCACCCCGCTCACCGGCGCGCGACGCGCGTCATGCCGAACCCACTGCCCGCCGCGATGCGGTGGACGGGACGACTGGATGTGTGGCACACGATCAGCCTATCGGTAACCGGCCCGACTACTGTGCACCCCATGAACTCTCGGGGACCACTAGGTGGTTCGACCAGCGACGCACATCCGGGCGTGCCTCTGCGCACGCAGCACCTCACCCCGGTTGTCCGACGCGCGCGAACCTCCGACGTGCCCGAGATCAAACGCCTGGTCGATGTCTACGCCGGCCGGATACTGCTGGAAAAGAACCTGGTCACGCTCTATGAGGCGGTGCAGGAATTCTGGGTGGCCGAACTGGACGGCCGGGTCGTGGGCTGCGGGGCGCTGCACGTGCTGTGGGCCGACCTGGGCGAGGTGCGCACGGTCGCGGTGCATCCGGATGTCAAGGGCAGCGGCGTCGGCAGGCTCGTGGTGGAGCAACTTGTCGCGGTGGCCCGCGAGCTGGAACTGCGGCGGGTGTTCGTGCTGACCTTCGAGGTGGACTTCTTCGCCCGGCACGGTTTCGTCGAGATCGACGGGACGCCGGTGACGGCCGAGGTGTACGCGGAGATGTGCCGTTCCTACGACACCGGTGTGGCCGAGTTCCTGGACCTGAGCTACGTGAAGCCGAACACCCTCGGCAATACTCGGATGCTGCTCACTCTCTGACTCTCGACCTTTAGGAAGCGACCGTGCCGATCTTCGCCGTGCACTACACCTACTCCGCGGCCACGGTCCCGGGCCGGGACGCGCACCGTCCCGAGCACCGGGGCTGGCTCGCCGACCAGCTCGCGGCGGGCGCCCTGCTCAGCAGCGGACCGTACCCCGACGGCTCGGGCGCGCTGCTGTTGTTCCAGGCCGCCGACGCGGACGCGCTGCACGCGCTGCTCGAGGTGGACCCGTTCGCGCGCGAGCAGCTGATCGACGACGTGCGCGTGGTCGAGTGGCTGCCGGTACTCGGCGCGTTCGCCTCCTGAACCCCGGCTCCCGCCCGCGCCACGACGGGCGGGCGTTCCGGTGAGCGCCGCGATTTTACCCGTGATCAGCTAACTTGCGGCGACACACCGGGCGTGCTACAGAGCTCCGGCGTCTCCCACACGGCAGACTCGCGCCATGCGCACATACGTAGCGGTTTTCGCGTCGACGGCTGCCACCGCCGGGCTGTTGTACGCGTATCTGGGTCCACCGGACAAATCGGACCCAGCAACCTCGTCGTCGGCTCGCCCGCTGACCCGGCCCGGTGTCGCCGACCCGGTCGTCTATCGGAACGCGGACGGCTACTACTTCCAGACCGGCGACCGGCTGATCACCTGCGGCATCCTCGACCAGGCGGTCGGCAGGCAACGGCACACCGCGGGCTGCCAGGGCGCGACCGCACCCGCCCCGCCGCAGGTGCAGTACTGCTGGAGCACCGACCCGGCCGCCGCTGCCGTGGCGGTGGGCGACGAGGCCGGATACCTGTGCGTGAACCAGGGGTTCTACACCGGCCCGCAGACCGCGCCGGGCGACGGCGCCGGGCCGGTGCTGCCCGCCGGTTCCAGCCTCACCGCGCACGGGTTCACCTGTAAGGCCGAGGAGGACAGCGTCACCTGCCGCAACGACGAGGACGGGCACGGGTTCGAGATCGCGCCGGATTACAACCGGGTGTTCTGAGCGTCCGCCTCGCGCGCGGCGCCGCGCGTGCGCAGCAGGCTGGCGACCGTCGCGACGACCAGAATGCCGAGGATGACGCTCAGCGAGATCCCCGTCGAGATCTCCGGCACGCTGACGTGCTCACCGCCGTTGATGAACGGGAGCGTGTTCTCGTGCAGCGCGTGCAGCACCAGCTTCACGCCGATGAACGCCAGGATCGCCGACAGACCGTAGGACAGATAGACCAGCCGATCGAGGAGTCCACCGATCAAGAAGTACAACTGCCGTAAACCCATGAGCGCGAACGCGTTTGCGGTGAATACCAGGTACGGCTCGCTCGTCAGACCGTAGATCGCCGGGATCGAGTCCAGGGCGAACAGCAGGTCGGCGAAGCCGATCGCCAGCAGCGCCAGCAGCAGCGGGGTCACCGCGCGCCGTCCGTCGACGCGGGTGACCAGCTTGTCGCCGTCGTAGCTGTCGGTGGTCGGCAATATCCGCTTGGCCAGCGCGACGATCCGGCTGTCGCGCTTCTCCTCGTGTTCCACCTCGTGGCCGCTCTCCCGGATCAGCTTGACCGCGGTGTAGATGAGGAACAGGCCGAACAGATAGAAGACCCAGCTGAACGCGCTGATCGCGGCCGCGCCGACGGCGATGAACGCGCCGCGCATCACCAGCGCGATGACGATGCCGATCAGCAGCGCCTTCTGCTGGTAGATCCGCGGCACCGCGAAGGTGGACATGATGATCAGGAAAACGAACAGGTTGTCCACCGAGAGTGCCTTCTCGGTGACGAAGCCCGCGTAGTACTCCCCCGCGTACGTGCCGCCCCACTGCCAGGCGACATAGCCGCCGAAGGCGAGCGCGAGACCGATGTAGACGGCCGACCAGAACCCTGATTCCCGGAAGGTCGGTTCGTGCGGAGTGCGCACGTGAGCATAGAAGTCGAAGACGAACAGGGCGAGGATCACCACGACGGTGACCACCCACTCGAGTGCGGTTACCTGCATGCGGTGCGCCGATCGGCAGCGAGAGTCATGACATCCATAATGCCCGATTTGTCCGTTCTTTTCGGCTAGCGGGTTGGTTGCTGACCATAATTTCACATGCGGGCAACCGCGCGCCCGTGCCACAGTGACCTCCGTGACCGACGACTACCTGCTGCTGAACAAGGCGAACTGGGACGAACGCGCGCCCGCGCACGCCGCCTCGCGCGACTACGCGGTGGACCGGTTCCGCACCGAGCCCGGCTTCCTCAGCGACGTGGTGCGGTTCGACCTGCCACTGCTGGGCGATATCGCCGGCTGCCGCGGCGTGCACCTGCAATGCCATATCGGCACCGACACGATCTCACTGGCCCGGCTCGGCGCGAGGATGACCGGACTCGACTTCTCCCCCGCCTCGCTCGCGGAAGCTCGGGCGCTCAACGAAACAACAAGTGCCGGAGTCGATTTCGTAGAATCGAACGTGTACGACGCGGTAACCGCCCTGGGCGCAGCGCAATTCGACCTGGTCTACACCGGCATCGGTGCGCTGTGCTGGTTGCCGAGCGTGGGCCGCTGGGCGGAAACCGTCGCGGGACTGCTGCGCCCCGGCGGACGGCTGTTCCTGCGCGAAGGCCATCCGATGCTGTGGTCGTTGGACGAAAACCACACGGACCGGCTGGTTGTCGGCTACCCGTACTTCGAAACACCGGAGCCGATGGTGTTTTCCGACGGCGGCACCTACGTCGACACCACCGCGGAATTCGAGCAGATCACCACGCACGAGTGGAACCACGGCCTGGGCGACATCGTGACCGCGCTGCTGGCCGCCGATCTGACGATCACCGGACTGGTCGAGCACCGCACTGTGCCGTGGGAGGCGCTGCCCGGGCTGATGACGCTCGGGGACGGCGGCGAGTGGCGGCTCACCGAACATCAGGAGCGAGTGCCGCTGAGCTACACGTTGCAGGCGCGCAAGAACTGATCGGGCGCAGCCGATCTGGGCCGACGACCAGGCGTGATCACGCGCGCCGGGTGACGGCGCGTCCCGGCGGCCGGCGCGGGCGGCACAGGCCACAATGCCGTCATGCAAATCCGAGGAGCTCGTATCGCAGTGGTGCCCTGCACTATCGCGCTGGCGTTGCTGGCCGGGTGTGGCGACGACGACAAGAGTTCGGGCGCGCCGTCCGGCACGTCCGCCCCGCAGTCCGCGGCGACCAGTTCGGCCGCACCGAGTTCGTCCGCGGCCCCGTCGGCCGCACCGACCACCGAGGCCCCGCCGAGCGCGACTCGGCCGCCCGCTCCGGGCCAGGTCGACCCGGCCCAGTATCGGCAGCAGTCGGGGTACTACTTCCAGACGCCGAGCGGGTCGTTCCTCTGCGCGATCCTGGATCAGCCGATCTCGGACAACGCCCAGGCCGGCTGCCAGGGACCGACGAATCCGGCACCGGCGCAATACCGGGACTGCTGGGCCAAGGACAAGTACGCGGGCGCGCTGGCGGTCGGGGCGAAAGCCGAGCCGCTGTGCCTGAATCAGGGCGTGTTCGTCGGCGAGCCCATCGATGGCGGCACCCGGGGCGGCGGCCGGGTACTTCCATATGGTGCAATGCTTACCGTCGGCTCGTTCACCTGTGACTCCACCGAAGCCGGAGTGACCTGCACGAACGATACGGCCGGCACCGGGTTCCAGATTTCTCGCGAGTCCAACCGCACCTTCTGACCACGAAAACCGGTTCCCAACACGAAATCCGGATGTTAGCGTCAACACAAGACACAGTGACCCGAACGGAAGGCGAACGACCGTGACCTGGATGCCGCAGCGACGCCCGTCGCTAAGCGCAACCTGGCTGCCGAGTGCCTTCGCCGCGCTATCGGCCGTCGCCGGCACCACTCGGTGCACGAGCACGCGGAGTCGCCCCTGACCGTGTCTACCCAGACCCGTCGAAGGGGTCGCTCCGCGGCAATCGCCAAGGAGCGACCCCTTTTTCGTTGTCCGAAACAATCCCTCGTAGCCCAATCGGTAGAGGCACCGGACCTAGATTCCGGGAAGGTGCGAGTTCGAATCTCGTCGAGGGAACGACGCCGCTGTCGGCTGCCGCGCAGCTGTCATTGCCCCGCGCACATGTCTGTTGAGCGACACGCGCGCAGGGCAACAACATGTGCGCGGCGGCGGGCGGACCCGGCTGCTGCTCACCCGCGCCGCGCGCGCACCAGGGCCAGGGCTTCGCCCGCGGTGAGCACCGAGACGCCGAGCAGCACCAGGTCCTTCAGCAGGAAGCCGCCGCCCGCGCCGAGGAACGGGAAGCCGTAGCCGGGCTGCCAGACGCCGGGGCTGGTGAGCATGAAGCTCAGGGTGGTCAGGAACAGGAGCACGGCGCCCAGGCTGCCGAGCAAGGCCGCGCGTGGCGCGAACCGCCAGGCGACGATCAGGAGTCCGATCACCACCTCGACCACGCCGATCACCGCAGAAAGCGCGTCGACGCTGAGGAAATCGTAGAGCCAGGACATCAGCGGTGAACTCGCGATGAGCGGTTGAATGCCTTGTGCCTCAAAGGAAAAGAACTTCATCGCACCGATCCAGAGGATGACCAGCGCGAGGCCGTAGCGGCTGATCGCCGCACCTAGCTGCGGCAGTGCGGTTACTCGATCGAGCGTCGAGGTCCGGGTGATGGTGGACATGTCATGCTCCCTGCTTTCGGTAATACGGTAGTTCCGCGATCCGGAAAGTGACCGTCTAAATCGGAACACTGGTCATTGTGGCTCGGCTCACCGTGACCAGTCAAGTGGGTACACTGGTCTCATGGCGATGGAAGGTCCGCCCGAGACGGCGGAACGGCTGGTGGCGTTCATCAATACGCGGCACTGCCCCGACGGAGACGACGTGCTGACCGACGAGCGCGCACCGGGCTGGCTCGCCGGCTGGCTCGGCCGCGACAGCGCGGAACTGTCTGTCACGCCGAATGAGCTGCTGGCGTTGCGGGAGCTGCGCGAAGGCCTGCGTGAGCTGGCTGCGGCGAACAACGCGCAGGACCCCGATGCCGAGGTATTACGCGGTGCGGCAACGATATTGGCGTCCGTACCGGTGGTCGTCACGCTCGGCGACGAGCGCCGGGGACCGCAGCTGTGCGCTGCCGACACGGCCCCGGCCCGCGATGTCATCGCCGAAATCGCGCAGACCTATCTCACCGCGCGCGCCGCGGGCGACTGGGCCCGGCTCAAATCCTGCGCGGCCCGAGACTGCCGCTGGGCGTATTTCGACACCTCCCGCAACCGCTCGCGCCGCTGGTGCGATATGACCAACTGCGGCAACCGCGCAAAGAACCGCACCTGGCGCGAGCGGGTGCGCACCGCCGAACGCACGAACCAGCCGTAGCGCCGATCAGCAGGCCACCGTCCGATCCGTCGCTACTCCACTGCCTCCGGCGCTTGGTAGGCCTGCGCCTGCAAAGAATAGAACTCGTGGTAGAGGCCATCGCGGGCCATGAGTTCGTCGTGGTTGCCGTGCTCTGCCACCCGGCCGCGCTCGAGGACATAGATTCGATCGGCGTAGCGCACGCTGGCGAGCCGATGCGTGATGAGCACGACCGTGCGCTGCGCGGCGTGCGTGCGGATCGTCTCGAAGACGGCGTGCTCGGTGCGCGCGTCCAAGGCCGCGGTCGGTTCGTCGCAGATCAGCAGCGGCGCGTCCCGGTACAGGCCGCGCGCCACCGCGATGCGCTGCCACTGCCCGCCGGACAGCTCGACGCCACCCTGATAGGTGGGATCGAGCAAGGTGTCCGGCCCACTGGACAGACCGGCCAGCACCGCATCGGCCCCGGCGGCATGCGCCGCCGCGTCGAACGCGGCCGCCGACTCCGGATGATCGTGGCGGCCGATGGTGATGTTCTGCCGCGCCGAGAAGGGCCAGTGCGTGAAGTTCTGCGCCACCACCGCGATTCGGTCCCGCAGCAGCCGCAGATCGATGTCCTGCAGGCGCACGCCGCCGTAAGTGACGGTGCCGGAGTCGGGTTGGTACAGGCCGCTGAGAATCTTGGCGAGTGTCGTTTTGCCGGAACCGTTCTCACCCACGATGGCGATGATCTCGCCGGGTTCGATATGCATGCTGAGCCCGCGCAAGGCAGGCTGCTCGGCATTCGGGTAGGTGAACGTGAGGTCCCTGGCAACGATGCGGTCCACGTCCGCACCCACCGCCGTCCCACCGCGACGTTCCTGTCGCCGTTGCGCTTCGGCGCAGAAGTCGAGGTAATCCCGGTAGAACAGCGCGTTCTCGTAACTCCAGTTCATGCTCTCGACCAGCTCGCGCAGGGCCGTCGTCGCGGTGCGCAGGGCGACCACCGCGGTGCCCGCCACGGCCAGCGGCAGTACGGCCGCGAAGAGCAGCAGGCCGAGCGCCAGATACACCACGCCCATCGCGAGCCCGGCGAGGGTCGCCCCGAGCGCGCGAACGCCCGCCTGTGCACGTTCGAGCCGTAAAGCCTTGCCCTGCACGAAATGGGCAAGGCGGTCGAATTCCGCGAGCAGGAACGTCCGCATGGTGTAGGCCCGGATCTCGGCGGCGGGGAGACGATCCGCCATCAGATCGGTCAAAGTCTCCATCCGGCGTTCGGCGCCGCTGGTCGCGGCATACATCTCGTAGCCCATTCGGGCCCCGCGTACGGCCGCCCACCAGGTGGGGACGAGCGCGATCACCAACAGCGGCACCAGGATCGGGTGCAGCACACCCAGCACACCCGTCACCATGACGACGCCGATCACCCCGGAGATCAGGCGCAAGACGCCGTCGACCAGCCCCGAGACCGCGTGCGGGGCGCGCTCTCGGATGCGGTGCAGCGTGTTCTGGAAGACGTCGTCGTCGAAAGCCACCAATTCGACGTCGGTCGTCAAGCGCAGCAGCCGGGTGCGCAAACTACGGCGCAGCTGCGGGTCGATCCGCGACTTCACCCAGGTCGCCACCTCGCGCAGGCCACCACGGAGCAGCAGCATCGCGGTGATCAGCAGCAGCGCGGGCGCCGCGGCGCGGACCCGGTCGGGCGTCGGTCCCGTCGCGAGCAAGCGTTCGAGCACTGCGGTGGTGGCCAAAAGGCCGACCGCCGTGCCGATCTCGGCGAGCAGGCTGCTCACCACCAGCGCAGCGGTGTCGAGCCTGCTCACCTGCCAGCACTCACGCAGCACCTGGGCGAAGGTCGTGGGCAGCTGCCGGGCCATCGCCCAGAAACCGGTCGCGGCCACGGTCGCGTCGTGCGCGCTCCAGGGATCCGCGGACGGGTCCACGGCCACGTCATCGGACACCATGCTGCTCGACGGTACCGACGTGGCCGCAAACCTCAACCGAATTTCAGCCGGCGTCCTCGTCCGGTGGCGGCTCGTCGCCACCCCCGCGAATGGTCCACAGCAGGCCGTCCAACTCGTCCGGCTTGATCAGCACGTCGCGCGCCTTGGAACCTTCGCTGGGCCCCACGACACCGCGGGTTTCCATCAGGTCCATCAGGCGCCCCGCCTTGGCGAAGCCGACGCGCAGCTTGCGCTGCAACATCGAGGTGGAGCCGAACTGTGAGGTGACGACCAGTTCCACCGCCTGGATGAAGACCTCCAGGTCGTCGCCGATATCGGGATCGACGTCCTTCTTCTCGCCCGCCTTCGCGGCGGTGACGCCGTCCTGGTATTCGGGTTCGGCCTGGTTCTTGGCGAAATCGACGACGGCGTGGATCTCCTCGTCGCTGATGAACGCGCCCTGCAGGCGGGTGGGCTTGTTCGCGCCCATCGGCAGGAACAGGCCGTCGCCCATGCCGATCAGCTTCTCCGCGCCCGGCTGGTCCAGGATGACCCGCGAGTCCGTCAAAGACGAAGTGGCGAAGGCCAATCGGGACGGCACGTTGGTCTTGATCAGGCCGGTGACCACGTCGACCGAGGGGCGCTGGGTGGCCAGCACCAGGTGAATGCCTGCGGCACGGGCCTTTTGGGTGATCCGCACGATCGCGTCCTCGACGTCGCGCGGCGCGGTCATCATCAGGTCGGCCAGCTCGTCGACGATGGCGAGGATGTACGGGTAGGGCCGGTACACCCGTTCGCTACCGAGCGGGGCGGTGATCGCGCCCGACTTCACCTTCTTGTTGAAGTCGTCGATGTGGCGAACCTTGTTGGCCTGCATGTCCTGATAGCGCTGCTCCATCTCCTCCACCAGCCAGGCCAGCGCGGCGGCGGCCTTCTTCGGCTGGGTGATGATGGGCGTGATCAGGTGCGGAATGCCCTCGTACGGGGTGAGTTCCACCATCTTCGGGTCGATCAGGATCATCCTGACCTCCTCCGGCGTGGCCCGGTGCAGCAGCGAGACCAGCATCGAGTTCACGAAGCTGGACTTACCCGAGCCGGTGGAACCGGCCACCAGCAGATGCGGCATCTTGGCCAGGTTCGCCGCGAGATAGTCGCCCTCGATGTTCTTGCCGAGGCCGATCACCAGGGGGTGGTGGTCGTTTCGGGTCGAGGGCGCCTTGAGCACGTCGGCGAGGCGGACCAGCTCCCGGTCGGCGTTGGGCACCTCGATGCCGACCGCGGACTTGCCGGGGATCGGCGCGAGCAGCCGAACGTTCTCCGTGGCAACGGCATAGGCGATGTTGCGGGCCAGCGCGGTGATCTTCTCGACCTTCACGCCCGGGCCGAGCTCGACCTCGTAGCGGGTGACGGTCGGGCCGCGGACGAAGCCGGTGACCGCCGCGTCGATCTTGAACTGCACCAGCACCTCGGTGATCGCCTCGATCATCGATTCGTTGGCGGCACTGCGCTTTTTGGGCGGATCGCCGTCGGTCAGCAGGCTGAGCGGCGGCAGTGTGTAATCGCCCTCGACCTCGCGGTCGGTGACGAACTCCAGTTGTTTCGGCGGCGGCGGGGTCTGATCCTCGACCTCGACCACCTTGGCCGGGCGCTGCTTCTTCGGCTTCGGCGGCGCGGGCGGCTCTTCGGTGACGATCGGCTTCGCGTCGCGCAGCGGGGGTTCGCCGAGCACCTCGGTCACCGCGTCGCCGTCACCGAACTCGTCGGCGGGATAGTTCTCGGCGGGTGTGCGGCCGCGGCGCTTGGATCGGGTCGAGTGCAGCGGGAAGCCGTCCGCGTCGTACTTCGCGGGGTCGTATTCGCCGTCGTACTCCCCGTATTCGTCGCCGCCGCTGCCGGTGCCGAAGTACTCGCGCAATTTGGCGGGCACCTCGCGGACCGTGGTCCCGGTGAGCAGCAGCACACCGAACACGATGGCCAGCAACAGGATCGGCACAGAAAGCCAGGCGGTGAGCCCGTCGGTGAGCGGGCCGCCGACCACGAAGCCGACGAAACCCGCGGCGTGCGCGCGTCCGTGCGGATCCGTCGGGGCGCCGGCGATGACGTGCCACAGTCCGAGCACCGGCAGGCCGACCAGCAGCCCGCCGAGCACCAGTCGCGGCCGGATCTCCGGACGCGGTTCGGTGCGCATGAGTACGACGGCGATCGCGGTCGCCACGAACGGCAGCCCCGCCGACGCCGACCCGGAAACCGCACGGATGGCCTCGCCGACCCAGTGTCCCACCGGGCCGCCTGCGGACAACCACACCGCGGCGGCGATCACCGCGCTCAACGCGATCAACGCCAGTGCGACGCCGTCGCGACGGTGCCCGTGCTCGATCTCGCCCGCCCGGCTGACCGCCCTGGTGGTGGCGCCGAGGCCGCGCGCGAGCATGTTCCACCCACTGCTGATCCCCCGGCTGAACACCGCGAGCGGGGCCGTGTTGGACGCGCGCCGGACCGGGCGGCGGGCGGGTTGCCTGCGCCCGCGCGGCGCCGCCGCGGCGCGGGGTGTCGCCGAACGGGACCGTGCCGTGGTGGTCCTGCCCCGCGCCGATCCCGCCCGCGCCCGAGTAGTCGTGGTGCTGCGGGACTTACCTGCCATGGGTCAAGGCTAGCCGCAAACGCCCCATCCAGACCATCCGCAACACTGGTACCCCACGCCACAACGGCACGTAACTGTGCGGATGCCCAGGTCGGCGGCGATGGCGGACGGCCGGACACAACCCCCGCTCAGCGCCCGCTTCCGCGTGTCGGACGAGCGGTCCGATCAGATGGAACGGTCCAAACCCAGCACGGCGCGTACCGCCTCCGGCTCGCCGGTCGTCGCCAATCGAACCTCGTCCCGTCCGAACGCGTGCAGCAGCAGTTCCGACGGTTTGCCGGTCAACGTCACCTCGCCGCCCGATTTCGCACCGGCGGTCGCCCGCTCGCCGTCCGGCGTGGCGAGCACGACCCGCACCGGCGCCTTGCGATAGGACCGGACGGCCATGCGGCGCACCAGCGCCCAGAGCGCGGCCTCATCGGCGGCGGGCAGCTCGCGCGGCGCCCAGCCGGGTGCGCCGCGGCGCACGTCCTCGTGGTGCACGAACATCTCGGACAGGTTCGCGATCGCGTCCACCGGACGCAGCGGCGACCACCACGGCGGGCCGGTGCGCACCTCGTCGAGCAGCTCGGGGAATGGTTTGCGGGCCGCTTTCGCCTGCACCCCTTCGAGATACCCGGCCAACGGTTTCAGCAGGATGCCCGGCGCCGCGTCCGGCCTGCGCTCGCGCACCACAAGGTGCGCGGCGAGGTCGCGCACCGTCCACGTGCCGCACAGCGTCGGCGCCTCCGGCCCGGCCGCCGCCATCGCCTGCACCAGCTGCTGCCGTTCGCGCTGCGCCATGCTCATCCGCTGAACATACCGACCACGCCCCACGGCCGAGACCCCGCCCATTGCGAATCGGACCTATTTCTGATTTGGGACACGCGAACCCCCGAATTCTTGGGTAGCGCAATGAGTGTTCGCTATGTACCTTGTCACTCGGTCCATCGGGTCGTGGACTCTTGAAACGAAGAAGGGCAAATTCCCTGTGAAGAAGTTTCTTACTGGTGCGGCCGTGATCGCGGCGACAGGTTGCGCGCTGGCTATCAGCGCACCCGCCGCGCAAGCCAAGCCGTACAACTACGGTGCGATCGCGTTGTCGACGTCGACCGGGTTGATCGGGTACTCCTACGACTACCCGGATTCCTCGTCCGCGCAGGCGCGGGCGGTACGCAGCTGCGGAGCGAGCGACTGCGAGACCGTGGTGTGGTTCGCCAATGGGTGTGGGGCCGTGGCGTACTCGAACCGGACCGGCAATTACAGCTGGGCGTACGCCGCCTCGCGCCGGTCCGCACAGAGCAAGGCTTTGTCCTACAACAACTCCGACGCCTACATCGTGCACTGGAACTGCACGTCCAACCACGGCTGATTCAGGGGAAACACAGTGAAGCATCGCACTTTCCGCACCGCCGTGGCCGTCGTGCTGACCGCCGCCGCGTGCACGCTCACCGCCTGCGCCTCGGGCAACGACGACAAGAAGGACGCGTCGCCGAGCACCAGCGCCAACGCCGACACGCAGCCGGGGGAACTACAGGGCGGCAGCGACAAGGGTGAGAAGGAGACCGGCTCCGCACCGACCACGCCGTCCTCGCCCGCCCTGGCCAAGCCGTCGGTGCAGCAGCTCAACGACCGGCTCGCCAAGGCGTTCGATCCCGCTGTGCCGAACAAGGAGAAGATCAGCTGGATCCAGGCCGCCGAGCAGGATCCGTACCTGGTCGCCAACCTGGTCGACGCCGCCAAGAAGCAGGACGTCAAGGTCGAGGTCACCAACGTTCAGGAACCGCAGGACGGCAAGGTGAAGGCCGACGCGAAGGTCACCATCGGCGGCTCGCCGGTCGACAACGCATTCATCTCGTTCGTCTCCGAAGGCGGCGAATGGAAGGTCGACCACACCTTCGCGTGCAACATCGTCAAGAGCGCGAAGATCGAATCCGCGGCGTGCCAGGAATGAGCTGGTCCCAGGGATGAACTGAGTCACGACGAAAAGCGCCGGTTGCCAAGGCAACCGGCGCTTTCGCGTGTCCGGGTCAGACGCCGATGACGGTCGGCACGATCATCGGGCGGCGGCGGTAGGTGTCGGCCACCCAGCGCCCGACCACGCGCCGTACGCTCTGCGCGATCCGATGCGTATCGGTGACGCCCTCGGTCGCCAGGCGCAACAGCTCGGCCTCGACGAGTTGGGCCGCGTCCGACAGCGCGGTCGGATCGTCGGAGAAGCCGCGACCACTGAGTTCAGGCGGGCTGACCGCCTTGCCGGTGGTCTCGTCGATCGCGACGGTGATCGAGATGAACCCGCCCTCGCCGAGCACCAGGCGATCGGAGAGCGTCGACTCGCCGACATCGCCGACCGACAGGCCGTCGACGTACACGTGCCCGACCGGTACCCGCCCGACGATGCTCGCGATGCCGTCGACCAGGTCCACCACCACGCCGTCCTCGGCGAGCATGACCCGATCCTCCGGTACCCCGGTCGCGATGGCGAGCGCGGCGTTGGCGCGCAGATGCCGCCATTCGCCGTGCACCGGCATGGCGTTCGTCGGCCGCACCGCGTTGTACAGGTAGAGCAGCTCGCCGGCGGAGGCGTGCCCGGACACGTGCACCTTGGCGTTCTGCTGCGTGATCACCGTGGCGCCCAGCCTGGCCAGGCCGTTGACCACGGCGAACACCGAGTTCTCGTTGCCCGGGATGAGCGAGGAGGCCAGCACCACCAGGTCGTCCTCGCGGATGTTGATCTGGCGGTGATCGCCGCGCGCCATCCGGGACAGCGCCGAGAGCGGCTCGCCCTGCGAACCGGTGGAGATCAGCACCAGCCGGTCGCCGGGCAGCGTCGCGGCCTGGTCGAGCTCCACGACGATGTTGTCCGGCACGGTCAGATAGCCCAGATCCTGCGCGATCTGCATGTTGCGGACCATCGAGCGGCCGACGAAACACACCCGCCTGCCGTACTTCTGCGCGACGTCGACCACCTGCTGGATGCGGTGCACGTGGCTGGCGAAGGACGCGACGATCACCCGGTTGCGCGCCTTGCCGATCACCGTGTCGAGCACGCCGCCGATCTCGCGTTCCGGCGTGACGAAGCCGGGCACCTCGGCATTGGTGGAGTCCACCAGGAACAAATCGACGCCCTCGTCCCCGAGCCGGGAGAACCCGGCCAGGTCGGTGAGCCTGCCGTCGAGCGGCAGCTGGTCGAGCTTGATATCGCCGGTGTGCAACGCCACCCCCGCCGGCGTGCGGATGGCCACGGCCAGCGCGTCCGGGATGGAGTGGTTCACGGCGAAGAACTCACAGGCGAACGGTCCGTGATCGGTGTGCTGGCCCTCGACGACCTCGACCAGCTTCGGCTGCTGCCGGTGCTCCCGGCACTTGGCCGCGACCAGTGCGAGGGTGAACTTGGAGCCGACCACCGGAATATCGGAGCGCAGCCGCAGCAGGAACGGCACCGCGCCGATGTGATCCTCGTGGCCGTGCGTGAGCACCACGGCCACCACATCGGCCATCCGATGCTCGATGGGCCGGAAATCGGGCAGGATCAGGTCGACACCGGGCTGCTGATCCTCCGGGAACAGCACACCGCAGTCGACGATGAGCAGCTTGCCGCCGTACTCGAAAACGGTCATGTTGCGCCCGATTTCGCCGATCCCGCCCAGCGCGAAGACGCGCAGGCCGTTCTTCGGCAGCTTCGGCGGCGTGCCGAGCCGGTCGTGCGCGGGCGTGATGGCCCGCGGGTCCTGCTGCGGCGCCGACTGTTCGCCGCGACCGCGACCGGACTGCTGACGGCCACGACCGGACTTCTTGGCCTGCTGATTGTGCTGCGGCGCCTCGGCGCGCGCTGCCTTCTTCGCCGGGGCGGACTTCTTCGCCTGCACGGTGGCCGAGCGCTCGGTCCGTTCGGCGTCGCCGGTGCGCACCGACTTCTCGGTGACCACCTCGGTCACCTCGACCACCTCGGTGACTTCCGGTGCCGCAGCAGACTTTTCGACCGGAGCGGGCGGCGGCGCCGGCGCGGGCGCACCGGCGGCCCGGCTGGCAGTACGACGCGGACGACGAGCTAGCGGTTCGCTCATGCCAGCACCCCTGCCGTCCGCAGATCAGCAGCCAGGACCTCGAGTTGTTCCGGTGACGGCATCAATTGCGGTAACCGTGGCTCACCCACCTCGATGCCGAGCAGGTGCAGACCTGCCTTGCTCATCGCGACACCGCCCAGGCGGAACATCGCGGCGTTCAACGGCACCAGGCTCGCGTTGATATCGCGGGCGCGCACCACGTCACCGGCGGTGTAGGCGGTCAGCAGCTCGCGCAGCCGCTCGGGCACCAGATGCCCGATGACGCTGATGAATCCGGTCGCGCCGACCGAGAGCCAGGGCAGGTTCAGCGTGTCGTCGCCGGAGTAGAAGGCCAGGCCGGTGTTCGCGATGAGGTCGGCGCCCGCATTGATATCGCCCTTGGCGTCCTTCACCGCGACGATCCGCGGATGCTCGGCCAGGCGGCGCAGGGTGTCCGTGGCGATCGGCACCACCGAGCGCGGCGGAATGTCGTACAGGGTGACCGGCAGGTCGGTGGCATCGGCGACCGCGGTGAAGTGCGCGAGCAGACCCTCCTGCGAGGGACGCGAGTAATAGGGCGTGACCACGAGCAGGCCGTGGGCGCCGGCCCGTTGCGCGTTGCGCGCCAACTCGATCGAGTGGGCGGTGTCGTAGGTGCCCGCGCCCGCGATCACGGTGGCGCGCGTGCCGACCGCGTCGACGACGGCGCGCAGCAGATCCGCCTTCTCCGATTCGGTGGTGGTCGGTGATTCGCCCGTGGTCCCGGAGATCGCGAGCAGATCGACACCGCGATCGATCAGGTGTGACGCGAGGGCGACTCCGGCATCGACGTCGAGCTTGCCGTCGGCACTGAAGGGAGTCACCATCGCGACACCAACTGTGCCGGACGCACTCAGCTCGGTTTGCGTCGAATTACCGTTCGTCATGGTCAGAAAGGCTACCCGGTCGGGATAACGCCCTCGACACCGTCGTCTCCGAACTGACCGGCCTGTCGGGTGATCCCGCCCCTATTCCGTCATGGTGATGCCATTCTTGTCCTTGCCGGACATCACATATGGCGTCACACTGATGTCATGGATCTGAACAAGTACACCGCTCGCCTGCGCACGGACCTGGTCGCGGCCGCCGCCCTCGGCGACGAGAAAACCCAGGCCACCGCGGCGGCGTTGGCCGCGGCGACGGAGAGTTCGGCGCGGCTGGTGTTGCTTGCCGCCCTGTCCGACCTCGCCGCCGAGATCAGCACCGAACTGGGCGATCGCAGCGTGCACCTGTCCTTCGACGGCACCGACGCCAAGGTCGACCTGCGCAAGACGTCATCCGCCGACGAGCATCCGAGCTTCGAGGAGATGACCGGCGATATCAGCCGCGTCACGCTGCGCCTCGTCGAACAGATGAAGTCCCGCGCCGAGGAGGCCGCCGCGCAGAGCGGCCAGTCGCTCAATTCCTGGCTGTCCAGCGCGGTTTCCGGCGCGCTGCGCGACCAGATGCGCGGCTACGGCCCCAAGCGCGACTCCTGAGCCTGTTCGCTAGAGCAGCGGCGCGAGATTTCCTCGATCGCCGATGACCACCTTGTCGAGCTCGAGCCAGTCGGCCATATCGCGCAACGCCTCGGTGAGCGCGAAGGCGGTCGCCGGGGTGTCGTGGCCGGGCTCGGCGAAGGCGGCCGGGACGGACAGCCGCCCGGCCGCGCGTTCGGCGCGCAGGTCGACCCGGCCGACCAGCTCACCGTTCAACAGGAACGGGAAGACGTAATAGCCGTGTACCCGTTTGGGTTCCGGAGTGTAGATCTCGATCCGATAGTGGAAATCGAAGAGCCGCTCGGTGCGCGGGCGGAAGAAGATCAGCGGATCGAACGGGCACAGCAGCGCCGACCCTTCGATCCGGCGCGGCATCGGCGTGCCGGCCCGCAGGTAGCCGGGCTTGTCCCAGCCTTCCACCGCGACCTCGGCCAGCTCGCCCGCGTCGATCAGGTCGGTGATGGCGGGCTCGGTCTGCTTGCGGTGCAGGCGGTAGTAATCGCGCAGGTCGGTCTCGGTGCCGATGCCGTGCGCGGTGGCCGCGCGCAGTACCAGTTCCCGGATCGCGTCCTCCTCGGAGACGTTGCGCGCCAGCACATCCGGCGGGATCACCCGCTCGGTCAGGTCGTAGTGCCGGGCGAAGGCGACGCGCTTGCCCACCGAGAGCTCCCCCGCCGCGAACAACTGCTCGCAGATCATCTTGGTGTCGCTGAGGTTCCACCAGGAGCCCTTGGCGCGAGGCTTGTCGAGTTCCAGGTGCCGTTCGACCTCACCCGCCGTACACGCGCCGACCTCACGGATCACGTCCAGGATGTCGCGCCCGAGCGTGGGGTTGCGGTCGACCACCTGGCGCATGCCCGCCCAGCGGCCGCGCGCGAATTGCGCCATCCGCCAGCGCATCAGCGGCCAGTCCTCGACCGGGATCAGCGCCGCCTCGTGCGCCCAGTACTCCACCAGGCGCCGCGGGCGGCGCGCGCTGTCGCGCCAGGCCGCCTCGTCGAGCAGCGACCGGTCGTAGGCGCCGATCCGGCTGAACACCGGCGCATAGTGCGCACGCACCACGGCCGATACCGAATCCAGTTGCAGCACTTGCGTTTTGTCCAGCACCCCGAGCACCGCGCGGCGAGTGGTCCGGGCGGGCTTGCGCGCCGCGAACCCCTGCGCGCCCAGCGCGATCCGCCGAGCCGCCCCCGCACTGATCTTCCGCATACCCGAACAATGCCATGACCCACCGACAACTTCGCCGGACCAGTCCGGTCCGGAGGTCCTAGGTGGACACCTTGATGCTGCCCGCGGCGTCGATCTCGGTGCGACGGTCCTGTTCGGGAGCGTTGGCGAGGATGGTCGCGAGGATGCGCCGGCCCATGGGCAGGACCCGCACCGTGACCGACCCCGCGTTGGCGGCGTCCAATTCCTTTGTCGCGGCCTCGATCACCTGCTGCCGGACCCAGCGCGGCACCCCGGCGAAACCGCCGTCGTCGAGCAGCACCACCTCGACCCCGCGCGAACGCGCACCGCGCGCGGCACTGCTGAGCTCGTCGGTGACCAGTTGCGGGGCGCGCAGTCCGTCGCGCAGTTCGGCTTCCAGCAGCCTGCACTGTTCGCGTTCGGCCGCGGTGAGTTCGACGCCGTCGGCAATGCGCTCGAGGATCGGCCGGGCGACCTTGTCGAGCCGGGCCAGCTGGCGGTCGCGTTCGCCGTTCTCGGCGGCCATCGTCGCCTCGGCGGCGGCGCGCATCGTCGATTCCTCGCGCAGCAACCGCAGCGAGCGCTGGGTGGGCCGCATGATCACCGCGAACAGCGACACCCCCGCCACCGTCGAGATGGGCACGATCGCCCCGGCGATCACCCCGCCGCGCACCCCGTTGAGCACGCCGACCGTCGCGATCACGACCGCGACACCGCCGACCCCCAGCCAGGCCGCGCCGAGCCTGCCGCGCAACACCAGCACCGCCAGCACATAGGACGACGCGAACGCCGTCCACACCTGCTTGGACCAGTTCTGCTCCACCTCGAACGAGGTGAGCAAGGTCGCCAGCGGACCGGACGCCGCCACGAACACGGTCGCCGGCCACGGCAGCGGATCCACCGGAATCACCAGCACCAGCACGCCCGCCGCGGCCAGCAGCGCCAGCGCCGCGGCCGCCGGAATCAGCGGCGACTCACTGAAATTGCGCACCATGTACAGCACGATGGTCGCCTGCAGGATCAGCAGGAACAGTCCCGCCGCCGGATCCCGCAGCCCGAGCAGATCGCGCAGGCCGAATTCGGCGTCGGTGTCAGCCATCGCTACCCCACACCAGGGTCACCGTGGTGCCTTCACCTGGTTGCGATTCCACGAAGCCCGCGCCACCGGCGAGCTGGCGCATTCGGCCCAGGATGCTCACCGAGATGCCGAGCCGATCGGCCGGCACCTGGCTCATGTCGAAACCCGCTCCGTCGTCCCGGAATACGACCCGGATGCCGCCGGCGCTGATGGTCACCGTCACCGTGCGCTGCACCTCGCGGCCCGGCACGGTGGCGTGCCGCAGGCTGTTGCGCACCGCCTCGGTGAGCGCGGCGGCGATGGTGCCCGCGGCGTCGACCGGCAGCCGCAGATCGTCGAAGCCGGACCAGCGCCGCGCGGTGAAACGGATGCCCGCGTTCACCTCGTGCACGGCCGAGCGCAGGAAGCCGGTGGCCGACTGCGCGTCCAACCGATTCGGTTCCACCTCGCCGACCCGGCATTCGTCGAGCTGTTCGAGGGTCTGCTCGGCCTGCCTGCGCAGCACCGGCGAATCCGTGCCCGCGCGGGACGCGTCGAGCAGCGTGGACAGCACGGCATCGTGGATCAGCGCGGCGAAGCGGGCGCGTTCCCGATCGCGCGCCGCGGCGCCGGCCACGGCGGCCGCGCGCCTGCTCTCGATCGCCGACTCCCGATCCACCCGGTCGGCCGCCGCCTTGGCGTAGATGGCACACCACAGGAACAGCGCGCACAGTCCCGCCGCGCGGACGAAGTCACCCGCCCACACCAATGGCGTCGTGTGCGGCACCACCAGCCCGTTCGACAACGACGCCACCGCGGAGCCGACCACCAGATACGTGACGGCGGGCAGCGGCCGCCAGGCGAGCACGGCCGCGAGCACGCCGAGCGCGAGCACCCGGTACAACCACACCGAACTCACGTCCGGCGCGGGATGTGGATACGAGAGCGGAATCACCACGAGCGCCGCGAGGAAGCTCACCGCGGCCGCACCGGCGACCAGCTGAATCATCTGTCTGCTCAGGCTGATCGACACCACGGCGAGCACCGGGAACAGCCCGAAGGCGAGCACCATCGTGACGATGGTCCAACCGGCATCGAGAAACCGGCTCTGCCCGGCGATCTCCGGCAACTCCACCACCGCGACGATCACGCCGGCGATGCCGATCGCCAAGCCGAAGCGCCGCAGGATGCGGTCGGACGCGCCCTCGTACGCACTCTGTTTGGACGCCGCCACGATGCCACGGCGCCAACGGCTCGGACCGGAACGGCCGAGCGAGACAGAGCGGGAGTTCGTCGAGGTGTCCAGCATGCTGGACACCGTCATGTGCGCGAGTTCCGCTCGGGCACCGGTAGCCACCCGTCCTCCACCGCCCGCTTGTACAGGTCGGTCTTGGTCGGCGCCGGGCGTCCCGCGTCGGCGTACTTCTGCCGAATGCGACCGAGGTAGTCGTTGACCGTCTGCTCGGAAAGGCCGGTCAACCGCGCGACCCGGGAGGCTTTCTCACCCGACGCGTAGAGCGTGAGCACCTCTTGCTGCCGCGGACTGAGGCCGACATCGGACAGTTGCGGGTCGCCGTCGATGGCGGCGGCCCAGTCGGTGGTCACCACCTGTTCGCCGGAGGCCGCGCGGCGCACGGCCGCGACCACGGTCTGCACGTCCTCGGACTTGCGCACCACGCCGAGCACGCCGGCCCGGGCCGCGGAACGCACCAGGAACGCGTTGTCGGCGCCGGTGAAGATCAGCACCTCGATCCCGAGGTCGCGCAGGGTGCGCACGTTGTCCTCCGGGTTCGAGCCGTCGGCCAGTCGTAGATCGAGCATGACCAGGTCGAGTTGCGGCAAATTCTGGGCGGCGGCCAGCAGTTCCGGCACCGTGCCGGCGGTCAGCACCAAATCGAGGTCGGGTTCCGGCGCCAGCATGGCGGCCAGTCCGATCGCGACTGATTCGTGGTCCTCGACCACTCCGATCCGGCGCGGTGCGTTTTCGCCCCCTTCGGCCAACGTCACCTGAAATTCTCCATTCCCGAGCAAACTCGTTCACATCCCCACCGCAACAACGTTCTGTCAGTATGCAGGTCCCGCGCTCGGAATGGTCAGACACTAGAAATCGGGGCCGCTTTCGCGTCGGCTACCGGCAGGTATTGTCACCGCCAGCTACTTCGGAGAAAAAATCTGTCATACGTCCATAAGCTGGGCGGCAATGGTCGCGCCCAGTTCCCAGCAGCGCTGGAGGTCGTCCTTTCCCGGTGCCCCAGAGACGATTACGGGCGCGGCAGCAAGCGTCCAGCCGAGTCCGGTGGTGATACTCGTCACGCCGCGTTCGGCGCCTTCGGTGCCTTCGTTGCCGTGCAGATAGAAACCGAACGGCCTGCCCCCGGTGGAATCCAGGCACGGATAATAGAACGTGTCGAAGGCGTGTTTCAGTGCGCCCGACATATATCCGAGGTTCGCCGGACTACCGAGCAGATAGCCGTCCGCCGCGAGCACGTCCGAAGCGGTCACCCCCAATGCGGCCCGGCGCACCACTTCGACCCCTGCGATCTCCGGGTCGGTCGCGCCCGACACCACCGCCTCGAACATCGCCTGCATGTGCGGGGACGGCGTGTGATGAACGATCAGCAGCTGCGGCACCCGACGAGCCTATCCGCGTGCTAGGCCCGCTGTTCGCGTTCGAGTCGTTCCAGCGCGACGGCGCGGCGCATGGTGTCGCGGGCCCGCCCGCGGTCCCCCGCGTAGTCGTAGGCGCGGGCCAGCCGGTACGACACGCGCCAGTTGTCGGGATCGGCTTCCCATTCCGCCTTCACCTGGTTGAACAGCTCGTCGGCGGCGGCGCGTTCGATCCGGCCGGAGGGGCGGCGCGGCAGCTCGCTGATATCGAGTTCACGGCCCTCGTCGTGCATGCGGCGAGCCAGGTGCTGGTGGGCCAGCGCGGCCCGCACGGTCGCGGTGACGATCCAGACGCCGACCAGCGGCAGGATCAGCACGCCGATGCCGATCAGGATCGCGGCGATCTCGCCGGAGGCGATGAGGCTGAATGCGATTCGGCCGAGCAGCACGAAGTAGAAGACGAGAACGACGACCAGGACCGCGAGGAACGCGACGACCTTGACCACATCGCGGTTCTGTTTGTCGCCGTCGGCGGCCGCGGCGTTCACCGGAACACTCCCGCGCCGCGCGCGTGCGTGCTCACAGGTCGAGGAAGGGGTCGAGGCCGACGGTCAGTCCGGGACGGCCGGCGATCTCCCGGACCCCGAGCAACACGCCCGGCGCGAAGGACGAGCGGTCGATGGAGTCGTGCCGGATGGTGAGGGTCTCGCCCTGGGTGCCGAACAACACCTCCTGATGCGCGACGAGTCCGGCCAGGCGCACCGAGTGCACCCGCACGCCGTCGACGTCGGCGCCGCGCGCGCCGTCGAGCTCGGTGCTGGTGGCGTCGGGACTGCGACCCACGCCCGCCCGGTCCCGGGCCGCGGCGATCAACCCGGCGGTGCGGTAGGCGGTGCCGGAGGGCGCGTCGGCCTTGTTCGGGTGGTGCAACTCGATGACCTCGACGGATTCGAAGAACCGTGCGGCCTGTTCGGCGAAGCGCATGGACAGCACGGCGCCGATGGCGAAGTTCGGGGCGATCAGCACGCCGGTCTCGGGCCGGTCGGCCAGCCAGCCGCGCACCTCGTCGAGGCGGGCCGCGTCGAAGCCGGTGGTGCCGACCACCGCGTGGATGCCGTTGCGCACCAGGAACTTCAGATTGTCCATCACCACGTCGGGGTGCGTGAAGTCGACGACCACCTGCGTGTTCGCCGCGGTGAAGGTGTCGAGCGCGTCGTCTTTGTCGACGGCCGCGACCAGCTCCAGGTCGTCGGCCGCTTCCACGGCCGCACAGATGGCCTGCCCGACCTTGCCGCGCGCTCCCAGCACTCCGACCCGAATGGTCACCGCATCTCCTCAGTCCTCGTCGTCGGTGTCAGCCTATCGACCTGGTCGCCGTGCCGGTCCGCTGACCTCCGTGATTTACATTGCTACATGCGCATAATTGCGCCTGTCTGTTTTCTGCCCTACGGTCGCCAGGGTGACTTCGATCCAGACCCGGGCAGCGGCATTTCTGGACGCCCACGACAGCCGGAAGTCGACTGCCGGGCACCATGATTGGCATTACTACGCGGGTGGCGCGGGCGATCCGGTATTGCTGCTCACGGGCGGCGCCGGGATCGGGATCGGCTGGCTCGATGTGGCGCACGCGCTGACGCCACGGTTCCGGACGATCGCGCCCGACTATCCGTCGAGTATCACCTCCTGCGCCGAGCTGGTCGACGGTTTGGTGGCGTTGCTCGACGCGGAAGGCATCGAGCGGGCGCACGTGGTGGGACAGTCCGCGGGTGGCATGTTCGCGGAGCTGCTGTCGCGCCGGGTTCCGGAGCGCGTCCGGTCGCTGACATTGTCGAGCACGGGTTTGTACGGCCCCGAGGATATGGACCGGCTGCGGGCGCGGATCGAGGTCACCTTGGCGACGCCGTGGCCGCAGACCCGCGCGGCGATCCAGACCGCGTTGCGCGCCACCTGGAAGGATTCCGACGAGGCCGAGTTCTGGATCGATCAGGTGCTGCGCGCGTCCGACGCGCACGGCAGTGTCGGCTCCGCGAATTCGTACGGGCTGCTCTTGGAACTCGCCGAGCAGGTCGACGATCTCCTGCGCGGCCCCGCCTGGTCGGGGCCGACGCTGATCTTCCGCGCGGACGACGATCCGCTGATCACCTCCACACACACCGATCGCCTACGCGAACTACACCCAGGATCCGAGTACCGCACGTTCACCGAGGGCGGCCACTCCCTGGCGATCAGCCGCACCGCCGACTACGTCGCCTTGGTCACCGAATTCCTCAGCCGCACTTGATTATTCACCCCACGGGCAGACCAGCGAAACTCCGGTCGGCTCGAAATGCTTCACATTACGAGTGACAACCGTGAAGCCGTGCGACTCCGAGGTTGCCGCGATCAACACATCCGCCGATTCCACGGACGTCCCACTTTGCTCGAGCCTGGCCGCCAGGCGTCCCCAGGCTTGGGCGACAACCGCATCGACCGGCAAGATGCGCCGCCCGAAGCGGGTGAGCAACGACTCCGTCAACCACTCCACCAGCCGCTGCCGCTTGGGCGAATCCGGCAGCTTCTCGATGCCCTTCCGAATCCCTCCAGGGTGATGACACTGAGGTGGAGCCGGTCCTCATCCGCAGCGTCGCGGGTTCAGTCGAAGACGATCACCTGCCGCAGCGCGTGACCTGCGGCCAATTCGTCCATGGCGCGGTTGATCTCATCGAGCCCGATATGCGCGGAGACCAGTCGCTCGACCGGCAACCTGCCCGAACGCCACATGTCGACGTAGGCGGGAATGTCGCGGGCGGGCACGGCGGAGCCGAGGTAGCTGCCGACGATCGAACGGCCCTGCGCGACCAGCGCGAGCGGTGAGATGGTGGCGCGCGCGTCGGGTGCGGGCAACCCGACGGTGACCGTGGTGCCCCCGGGAGCCGTTGCGGCGACCGCGGTTTCGAAGGCGCGGATATTGCCCGCGGCCTCCACCACGATCTCCGCCTGCACGCCGAGTTCGGCCACCTGAGCGGGGGTGTACGCCGCGGTGGCCCCCAATTCGGTTGCCAGGCCGAGTTTTTCCGGCACCGTGTCGACCGCGATCACCTCGTGCCCGGCGGTCGCGAGCGATACCGCGACGAGCACCGCGGCCATGCCGACACCGCCGAGCCCGACCACCATGATCCGGTCGCCCGGCCCCGGCTTCGCCGAATTGAGCAGTGCGCCACCGCCGGTCAGCACCGCGCAGCCGAGCACGGCGGCCACCTCGGGCGGCACGTCGTCGTCCACGGGAACCACCGATCGGCGATCCACCACGGCGTGCGTGGCGAAGGCGGACACGCCCAGATGGTGGTGTACCTCCGCACCGTCGCGGCGCAGCCGCCGGCCACCGCCGAGCAGTTCGCCCGCGTTGTTGGCGAGGCTGCCCGGCACGCACGGTGTGCGCCCGTCGGTCGCGCAGCCCGCGCACTCGCCGCACCGCGGCAGGAAGGTCATCACCACGCGCCGGCCGAGCGTGAGGTCGCTGTCCCCCGGCCCGATCGCCTCGACCCGGCCCGCCGCCTCGTGCCCGAGCAGCATGGGCACCGGACGCACCCGGTTGCCGTCCACCACGGACAGGTCCGAATGGCACAGCCCGGCCGCCTCGATCCGAACCAGCAGTTCACCGGGGCCGGGCGCACCGAGTTCCAGCTCACCCACCCGGATCGGCATCGATTCGGCAAACGGCACGGGCGCCGCGATCTGCTCCAGGACCGCCCCACGAATCTTCATGCCGCCGACGCTACCGCCCGCACTGTCGCGGGCACAGACCTGCTCGGCCGATCACCGGACCCGCCCGGCCACCGCGGTGGCCCGGTGCAGCAGCCATTCGAGCGGACCGCGGGTGAAGAAGCGGGTCCAGCAGTAGGCGAACATCAGGACGATCGCGCTGAGGCCGAGCAGCACCGGAAGGCTGTCGGCGGGGAGCGTGTCGATGCCGAGGATCGCCACGGCGACGATGTGGAACACGTACGCGGTCAACGACATGGTGCCGACCGCGATCAGCGGCGCGCTCACCCGGCGGAACCCACCGGAGCGCGCACAGGCCAGCACACAGGCGATCAGGATCGCGATGGCCACACCGGTGTTCGCGACGATCGACAGCGTGGTCTCGCTGTGCGGCACCGCGACCAGTTGCTCCCGCCAGCCGGGCTGTTCCTCGGCCAGATCCGACCACCACGGCGCGTCCATCAGCCCGGTCGGCGGCTCCGTCCCGGGCACCACCCGCAACGCCACCGCGGAGCCGCCGTAACCCAGCACCGCGAGCGCGATCCCGACCGTCAGCACCCGGAGCCGAATCACCCTGTCGGACAGGTCGAGTCGCGCCACCGCCATGCCCGCGAGCACGAACGGCAGCCAGGTCAGCGCCGGATAGCTGCCGGTGAACAGCAGGCCGATCAGCCCGCCTGGACTGCCGACCGCCTCGCCGCGCCCGCTGGCCCACGCGAGCGGATCGTGGCCGTCGACGGCGTCGAACCAGCCGGGCGGCGCGTCGGTCACCAGGAACCAGATCTGCGGCAACACGAGCGCACTCAGCGCCGCGCTCACCGCCAGGCTCGTGGCGCGCAGCCGCGACAGCGGCAGCGCCAGCACGAAATACAACCCGTAGTAGGCCAGGATCACCTCGACCGGCGTGCCGAGCGCGGTCAGCCCGGTGCCGACGACCAGCAGGATGCCCGCTCGGATCAGGACCTTCACCACCGCCTGGCGGCCGTCGCGCCCGGTCTTGGGCGCCCGCCGCCCGGTGATCAGCACGATCGAGAACCCGGCGAGGAACGCGAACAGCGCGGAGGACCGCCCGTGCGCCAGTTCCATGACGAACCCGACGACCCCGCCGTGGTCGGGTATCGGCCCGAGGTGCGCCGCGAACATGCCGAGCACCGCGATCCCGCGCGCGAGATCGACCCCGATCAGGCGCCCGGCGGCACGGGCCGCAGCGCCGTCCGCGAGTTCGATCCGTGCCACCTCAGCCGGCGTCATCCCGGTCCGCCCCCGCTCCGCCGTCACCGCCGCGACCCCGTCCCGCCGACCATCTGCCGCACGCTTCGGACCGGCCGCGACCGGAACACCATGGTGTGCCATGTTCTTCAGCCTCGGCGACGGACTGCGCGGCGGGTATCGGGCGAAGGTCCGGAGCCGGTCTGCCCGTCGGCCGCGCCGCACCGCCGATCGGCTGGTCCACCCCCGCCGTCCGGCTGTGCGCCGGGGTCGTGCGCAGCCCGGTGAACAGGGCAGATCTAGGCTCGACAGAGAGCGGGCAACGACGGCGAAAAGGGTGCGAGCGAATGATTCGGGTGGTGGTCGTCGACGACGAGGCGCTGGTGCGCTCCGGATTCGAGCTGATCCTGAACGCCGCGGCCGATATCGAGGTGGTGGCCACGGCGACCGGTTCGGAGGCGGTGGCGGCGGTCGAGCGGGAACGGCCCGACGTGGTACTGCTCGATATCAGGATGCCCGACGTCGACGGGCTCGCGGTGCTGCGCCTGCTGCGCGCGCTGCCCGAGGCTCCCGTGGTGGCGATGCTGACCACCTTCGACACCGACGAGTACATCCTTTCCGCATTACGTTCGGGCGCAGCAGGTTTCGTGCTCAAGGATACCGAGCCCGAGCAACTCGCCCAACTGACGCGCACGCTCGCCGCGGGCGGTGTCGTGCTGTCACCGAAAGCCTCCGCGGCCCTGCTGCGCAACGCCGAACCGGCCACGACCGCCGATATCGACGCCGAGGCCGCGCGCGTCGAGCGGCTGACCGAACGGGAACGCGCCGTGCTCGTCGAGCTGGCCGCTGGGCTGTCCAACGCCGAGATCGGGCAGCAGATCCATCTGAGCGTCGGCACGGTGAAAGACCATGTCAGCGCGATCTTCACCAAACTGCGTGTGAGCAGCCGGGTGCAAGCGGCCCTGCTGGCCCAGCGAGCCGGATTACTGCCGTGAACCGGATCAACCCGTGGCTGATCGACCTCGCGCTGGTCGTCGTCGCCGCGGCCGACGTGTATATCGACGGTGACGACGGCACCGTGGGCGCGCGGATCGCCGGCGGTATCGCGTGCGCGGGCCTGCTGTTGCGCAGACGTTTTCCGCTGGTGTCCTTCCTGCTGACCTTGCCGGCGAGTCTGCTGCTCGCCGTGCTCGCCGCGCCCGCGATCGCCCTGTACACGCTGGCCGAACGCACCAGGAACCGGGCGCTGCTGACCGCCGCCGCGCTCGCCACCGCCGTAGCGGCGGCGCTGCCCTGGCCGGGCTCGGACGACTACCGCACACCGGACACCCTCGTCTCGCTCGCCTATTCGCTGGCCTGGGCCGGTGCCCCGGTGCTGCTCGGCCAGCTGACGCGGACCCGCCGCGAGTTGTCCACCCGGCTGTGCGAGATCGAGGCGGCCCGCGACCACGAACGATTGCTGCACGCCCAAGCCGTGCTGGCCCGCGAACGCGCGCAGATCGGCCGGGAAATGCACGATGTCGTCGCGCACCAGGTGAGTCTGATCGCCGTGAGTGCGGGCGCCTTACAGGTCGCGACGACCGACGTGGCCGCGGCCGAGACCGCGCGCACCATTCGCAGGCTCAGCGTGGACACGCTCGACGAGCTGCGCCATATGGTCACCCTGCTGCGCGCCGCGGGCGGCCAGGGCACCGAGCTGACCCCGCAGCCGACCCTGGCCGATCTGCGAAAGCTGCTCGATTCCAGCGGTATTCAGGTCGAGTTCAGCGGTGACCTGCCTGCCGACCTCGGCGCACCCGCCCAGCGCACGATCTATCGGACGGTGCAGGAGACGCTGACCAACGTCCGCAAGCACGCGCCCGGCGCGACCGCCGAGGTGCGGCTGTGGCACGACGCCGACCAGCTCGGCGTCACCGTCACCAACACCCGGCCCACCCGGCCCGCGATGCGACTGCCCAGCTCACGGCACGGATTGGTCGGTCTCGGCGAACGCGCGGAACTGCTCGGCGGCAGCTTCACCTCCGGGCCGTGCGCCGACGGCGGCTATCGCGCCGAATTGCGGCTGCCGCGCTGAGCGGTGCCCGTCGAGCCGAGCCGCGATGGCCGAGCCGGCTGCGCCGGTCACGCACGCCCAGCCGCTGCCCTGAGGGCCGAAACATGTTCTGCGTCACGGCATGCTGGCGAAATCCGTCGGATGTTTGCTAGCGTCGTCGACCGTGACGGTGCTCCCGTTGGCCGCCTTGTACCGAGCCCGGGGTCGGGACCGTCACGACACAAGGAGAAATCCCCTGTCAGTACAGTTCAATCACACCATTGTCGGTTGCCGCGATAACCGGGTGACCGCAGAATTCTGGGCAGACATCCTGGGTACCGACCTCGGCGTCGAATGGGGCCCGTTCATCCCGCTGCCGCTGGACAACGGAGTCACGTTCGATTTCGCGAATGTGCCGCCGCACGTCACCGAGATATCACCCCAGCATTACGCCTTCTTGATCAGCGAGGCCGAATTCGATGCGGCCTACACCAAGATCCAGCGCTACCAGCTGGAGCACTGGGCCGATCCCCGCCAACAGGGGGTCAACGAGATCAACCACAACGATGGCGGTCGCGGCGTCTACTTCCTGGACCCCAACGGCCACTTCATGGAATTGATCACGGTGCCCTACGGCGGCTGGCCGAGCTAGCGGCGCGGGGCGGCGTCTCACCGGGCGCCGCCCCACCCCCCGCGCACTATCCGTTTTTATTCTTTTCTATCACTCCACTCGAATTCGGCTGTCCCGGTTTGTTTTTCGAGTTCGGCGTGCCGCGTCCGGCGACTGCGTATTCTCGTCTTGTCCGGAAGGCCTTGCGCCTTTTTGTATTTGCGATATGCGAGTTTGCCATGCCTACTGCGGTGCAGAATTTGATCGTGCTCGGCGACAGTTTGTCGGACGTCGGTAACAAGCGTGAAGCGCCGACCGGTTTGTTCGCCCGCGCGCTGAAAGCGATGCGGACCAACGAGATCGGGCGCTTCAGCGACGGGAAGAACTGGACCGACTTCCTGGTCGAGTGGACCGGTGCGGACCCCCTGGTCCGCGGCGACAAGGACGCGACCGAGAGCGCGACCCTGCCGCACCGCAGCCTGACCACCCGCTCGATGCTGCTGAAGACGGACACGAACGCGAATCCGCCACTGTTCTATGCCAATTACGCCGAGGGCGGGGCGATCGCCGCCTCGGACTGGAAGCCCAAGGCCGGCGCGCTGGGCTATCTGAAGGACGAGATCGAGGCGTATCTGGCGGCGCGCCGGGCGATGGGCGCGAACTATCGCGGCCACACCCTGCACATCATCTGGATCGGCTTGAACGACATCGTCACCGCCGAACGCGGCGCGGGCCTGGTGATGGGCGAGCGGGAGGTCTACCGGGTCGGCTACTTCGAGTCGAACAAGGACGGCACCGGCATCACACCCATCATCGAGGAGATCAAGGGGCTGGTCGACAGCATCGCCAATGCCTCGGGCAACCGCGATCAGGAGCATTTCCTGCTCATCGATCTGCCGAGCCCGACCATCTCGATCCGCTTCCTCGATCAGATCGCCGACGGCAAGCGCAAACAGGTGGACAAGTTCGAGGCGAATACGGTCCGCTTCAACGACCAACTGGACTACCTCGCCACGCACTGGCCCTCGACCGCCGAGGATCCCGGCCCCGGCGCGAAGAAAGACAACATCACGCTGGTCCGGATGAACGCGTGGATGAGGTTCGTCGCCGAGCATCAGGACGCGTTCGATCTCAAGGGTTTCGCCCAGGAGCACGGCGTTCCGGTGCACTATCTGGGGCAGCGCGACCCGGTCGAGCCGGTGTTCCGCCGATTCCTCACCACCAGCGATCTCGCCCATCCCACCGAGGCCGTCTACCAGCTCATCGCGCGAAAGATCGCCGAAGACCTGCTCACCAAATACACCCTCGGCAAGCTGACCGCGCAGACCTGGCCCGCGCTGCGGCCCTACCCCGCGGTCGTCCCCTAGCAGGACTCACTCGTCGGGTGGCTCCGGCGGCCACGGATTCGGTTTCACGTTCTGCGGTTTGCGGGTCGGGATGTCGTCCCAATCGAAATGGATCCCGACCCAGGCCATGGGCCGATCGAAGCGCACCTCGCCCGCGGTGAACCGCGCGCCCACGAAGGAGATGTCGCCGAAGAAGTCGCCCTCGGTGAAGTCCACCGCGCGGCCCGC
Source organism: Nocardia brasiliensis IFM 10847 (assembly GCF_000710915.1). Lineage (GTDB taxonomy): Bacteria > Actinomycetota > Actinomycetes > Mycobacteriales > Mycobacteriaceae > Nocardia > Nocardia brasiliensis_A. The sequence continues at coordinate 32,470 of NZ_BAUA01000104.1, read as the reverse complement.
GAACGTGGTGCCCGCGAAGGTGGTCGTGCCGTGGAATTCCGCGCGGCGGAAATCGGTTTCCCGGGTCCCCCGGTTGCGCATGCGCGCCGGGGCCCCGATCCGCGTCTCGTCGAAGGCGACCGTGCTCGCCTCGAAGTTGGTGCCCGCGAAGGTGATCCGGGCGCTCGACAGTTCCGCCCCGGTGAACGTGAGGTGCTGACCATCGAGCGTGGCACGGTCGAACGCGGTGACCTCTGTCTGGAACTTCGTGTCCTGGAACGAGGTTCGCGCCCCGGTGCAGCGCATGCCGGTGAAACCGGCGCGCGGGCCCAGGAAGACCGCATGCTCGAACGACACCGAGCAGTCGAAGTCCGCGCCGTCGAACGTGGTGCCGTAGCCTGCGCGCTCGCCTTTCTTTTCGCCGCGGGCCGAGCCGAACTGTGCCCGCTCGAACAGCACCGGCCCGTCCTGGAACCGCGCATCCCGGAACGTGACGTGTGGACCGGCGAAGACGGCGTTCTCGAACGTGGTGCGCCCGGTGAACAGGGCCCCGGCGAAGGAGGTCTGCCGCCCCGCGAATACGGTGTCGCGGAAGTCGCCCTGCTCGAGCACGGCGCGATTGAACGTGAACTCGCAGTGCGACCAGGAGATCTCGGCCGACCGGCGCAGGTGATCGGCGATCACCTTGACGATGGTGCGACGGACTTCGCGATCGTTCTGCCGGAACTGGTACACCCGCTCGACCTTCAGCCCGGATTCGTCCACCGTTTCCGCCTGCGAGACAAGGTGGTTCGCCCCGGCGACCGGGTCGTAGGGCAGCCGGAGGTAACCGCACAGCACATCGACGCACTGCTGGCGGCGGTTCGGCGCGCGGAAGTCGTCGGCGACGCCGGCCATCGCGTAGACCCCGGCGATGCGGACCGCCACATCGGCGTCCCCGAGCTGCCGCGCGGCGGCGCCGAACAGTTCGGCGAAACGGCCGCGCTCCAGGTCGCGCTGGCGCCGGTAGGCCACCGCCAGCGCGACGGCGCCGCCGACACCCGCCGCGACCGCCAGCGCGATCTTGGTGAGGTCCAACCGGTTCGGCTGCTCGGCGGTGGCCCCGAAGCCCAGCCACAGCAGCCACCAGGTGAGTGCCGCGATGGCGAGCCCGCCGACGACCGCCATCGACACCGCAAGCAGTAACGCCGCGCGGTGCAGTCGGTCGCCCAACCTCCCCCATCGCATTAGCGCATGGTAGCCGGATTGCCGCCTGGCGACTACCGGACAAGATCGGCTATCACAGTGCCCCAACTCATTCCAGCATGTCCTCTTGCCACCGGGTCCGCGTGCCGGGGCGTTGCGGTGTGGTTGCTCGAGTAGGGTGCCGTTATGTCTGCTTCCGATTCCCTCGACCCGGTCGCCGAGGTCGAGCACGTACACGCGCTGTTGTCGGCCTGGCTGGGCACCGATGCGGACCAGGAGGTGCTGGAGCAGTTCGCGGCCACCCAGCACGACTCGTTCTCGATGGTGACCCTGGACGGGGCTCGAGTGAGCCAATCGGAATTGCTGTCCGGATTGCGCCGCGCCAAGAACTCCAGGCCCGGTCTCGACATCGAGATCGACGACGTGGAACTGCTGCTCGTCGAGGGCGGCGTGACCGTCGTCCGGTTCTTGGAGCGCCACCACTTCGACGGCAAGCACACCGACCGCCGCAGCACGGCGGTCCTCACCACCGACGGCGCACCCCCGCGCTACCGATGGCGGATCATCCAGGAAACCGCGGTACCGACCGACTGAACGGTGGTCTGCCGCCCGCGCCGGCCTTGCGAATCTTGATCCCGCACAGAGTCATTGACGTTGCCATTCCGTTCTTTTCAAGTCCGCGAGCGGTATTCGTAGGTACCGTCACGAGATGGCTGATGATGTTTTGGTGCTCGGGGCGGGCGTGATCGGGTTGACCACGGCGGTGTGCCTGGCGGAGGCAGGCCATCGGGTTCGGGTGTGGGCCGAACTGCCGCCCCGGCAGACCACCTCCGCCGTCGCGAGCGGCCTGTGGGGGCCGGGGCATACGCCGCGGGATCTCGCGTGGAGCCGGGTCTCCTTCACCGAACTCTCCCGGCTCGCCGAGGAACCCGCGTCGGGCGTGCATTTCGAACGCGGACTCCAGGTGTCGAATCTTTCGGCCGAACCGCCGCACTGGATGGACGATCTCGGCGAGGCCGAGTTCTGCCGGGCCGACGAGCTACCGGAGGGCATGCTGGTCGGATTGTGGTGCACCGCACCGCTCATCGACCTGCCGCGCTACCTGGACTACCTGACCGGTCGGCTGTGCGCGGCGGGCATCGAGATCGAACAGCGCCGGGTGCGCGATCTCGGTGAGGCCACCGCCGCCGCGCCCGTCGTGGTGAACTGCACCGGCGTGGCCGCGGGCAAGCTGGTCGGCGATGCCCAGGTCCAGCCGGTGCGCGGCCAGCACGTCATCCTGCGCAACCCCGGTCTCACCGATTTCTACGTCGAGTTCGTCGAGGAACCGGAGTGGACCGGCATCTTCCCGCACGGCGAGCGCCTGATCCTCGGCGGCGCCCGGCATCCGGGCCGCTGGAGTCTGGACCCCGATCCCGAACTGGCCGAACGCATCCTGCGCCGCGCCATCGAGGTCGACGCGCGGCTGGCCGACGCCGAGGTGGTCGGCCACGAAGTGGGCCTGCGCCCGGGCCGCACCGCCGCCCGGCTCGACGAGGAGCAGATCGGCGGCGCCCGCGTGGTGCACAACTACGGCCACGACGGCATGGGCGTCAGCCTGTCCTGGGGCAGCGCCCGCGAAGTGGTCCGGCTGCTCGCCTGAGGCGAGGCCCCTGACCCCGCCCGGACACGCTCGATCCGCCGGTCGTTCCGATCACCGCCCGAACGCCTATTCTGTGTTCGGGTATGCAGGCAGTCGCGCGTGCCGTGAGCGAGCGGCCGGGCGCGCGCACCGACGACGGAGGATCGATGGCCCCATCGGGCGCCACTACGCCACTGCGGTTGCAGCCGGTGTCGATCGGCACCGAGACCGCGCGGGTCGGCGCGACCCTGTGGCAGGCCACCCGCGGCGGCGCACGCCTGCTGTTCAGCCGCCGTGACGGGCGCCCGCTGGCGAATCGGGCGGCGCACGAGGCGCGCAACCGATTCGCCGCGCTGGGGCCCACCTACGTCAAGCTCGGTCAGCTCATCGCGTCGAGCCCCGGGGTCTTCCCCGAGACGCTGTCGAACGAGTTCCGCACCCTGCTGGATCGGGTACCGCCGGCCGATCCGGCGGCGATCCGGACGCTGCTCACCGAGCAATTGGGCGCGCCGCCCGCGCAGCTGTTCGCCCGCTTCGATCCCGAACCGATCGCGTCGGCCTCGATCGCACAGGTGCATCGGGCGACCCTGCACTCGGGCACCGACGTGGTGGTGAAGATCCAGCGGCCGGGCATCAAGTCTCGCCTCGCCGCGGACCTGCAGATCCTGGAACGTGCGGCGCAGCTGCTCGAACTGTCCGAGTACGGCCGCATGCTCGGCGCGCGCGATATCGTGGCCGACTTCGCGGCCAACCTCAACGACGAGATCGATTTCCACACCGAGGCCACGGCCATGACCGAGTGGCCGGGATTCATCGCGAACACCCCGTTCGCGGCGCAGGTGCGGGTGCCGCAGGTGTACCCGGAACTCAGCACCACGAAGGTGCTGACGATGGAATACATCGACGCCGTGCGCATCGACGATGTCGCCGCCGTGCGCGCCGCCGGGTTCCGCGGCGCCGCGTTGCTGAAGACGATCCTGCTCTCGCTGCTGGAGTCGGCATTCCGGGCCGGGCTGTTCCACGGCGATCTGCACGCGGGCAACGTCCTGGTCGACGCGGCGGGCAAGGTCGTGTTCCTGGATTGGGGCATCGTCGGCCGTTTCGACGACCGGACCCGGCTGCTGCTGCGCCGGCTCGTGGTGGAACTGATGGTGCACAACGACTTCGAGGCGGCGGGCCGCACCATTTTCGATATGGGTGCGGTCCGGCGTCCCGGCAATGTCAAGCGCGCGGCCCGCGATATCCGGTCGGTCACCGCCCCGTTGCAGAAGTCCGATCTCGGCGCGCTGTCCTATACCCAGCTCGGTCGCCGCCTCGCGGAAGTGGCCAGGATTTACGAGGCCAAGCTGCCGCGCGAATTGGTGCTGGTCGGCAAACAACTGCTGTATGTCGAGCGCTATATGAAACTTCTTGCGCCGCAGTGGAAACCACTCGAAGACCCGGACGTCCTCGGATTCATGGCCGGGCTGTTGACGAAGGAAGAGATCGCATCCACGGCGCCGCGGCGTAAACAGCGGCTTGCTGAATGAATTGAGCGGATGACGGGATTCGAACCCGCGACCCTCACCTTGGCAAGGTGATGCGCTACCAGCTGCGCTACATCCGCGTTCGCATCTGGAGAACGCTCCGTGATGCGAGATGAAACTCTAGCCGATCGGCGGCGGAAAATGCCAATCCGCCCTTACGCGGACTGCCGGGCGGTCGCGCGATTGCGCCGCACGCCCAGGCCGGCCGCGGCCAGGCAGGCCAGCGCGACGACCCCGACGAACCACGGGAACACGGTGCTCAGTCCCCACGTGGTGGCCGCCCAGCCGGCGAGAATGGTCGGCAGCGCCATCGCCGTGTAGGCGAGCAGGTAGTACGCCGACATGGTTTCGCCCCGCTTGTGTTGCGGCACAACCTCGGACAGGTGCCGCAGCGAGCCGCCGAAGCCCAGGCCGAACGTCGCCCCGAGCAGCACGCCGGCCACCAGGACCACGATCCAGTTGCCGGTGTGCAGCGCGGGCACGGTGAGCACGAGCGCGATCGCCATGCCGGTGTCGCCGAGAATCGCCGCGCGCCGCGCGGGAATCGCGGTCGCGAACAACTGCGAGGTGGCCCCGGCCACCGCCGTCGAGGCGACCACCGCGCCGCCGAAAACCAGGTTGTGGATACCGGTTTCGGCCGAGGCCAGTGACGGGTACAGCGACAGCAGCACGCCCAGCACCGACCAGGCCGCCATCACACCGAGCGCGGAGAACCAGAAGTCACCGCGGATTTCCTGCGGCACAGCCGGTTTCGCGATCCGGATGCGTCCGGCGATGCGAGCGGTGTGCGGCTCCTCCAATGCGATGATGCCGATACCGATGAGCAGGCACACGAAGGTGATGGCCACGTACGGCGTGCGCAGCGGGTGCGGGGCGTACTGGGCGAGCAGGGCCGAACCCAGAATCGCCACGGCCATCCCGACATTGAAGGCCACGCCGCTCAGCTGACCCGAGCGCGCGCCGTGCTTGGGCCGCAGATCGAGCAGGGCCGCCGCACCGGCGACCACGGTCGCGCCGACCGCGAACCCGTGCAACGCCCGTGCGAGCAGCAGCATCGCGACGTTGTCGGCGAGCAGGAACACCGCGAGTCCCGCGATCATCGTCACGAACGCACCGAGCAGGACGGGTTTGCGGCCCACCACGTCGGAGATCTTGCCGGACACCAGCACCGCGGCCAGCGCCGCGAACGCGTAGACCGCGAAGACGAAGGTCGTCGTCAGCGGCGAGAAATGCCACTCCTGCTGATACATGCCGTACAGCGGGGCGGGCACCCCGGACACCCCGAGCGCCACCCCGCTCGCGGCCAGGACCAGTGCGTATGCCCAGCGCTGCGAGGTCCGCTCGCCCGTCTCGGGTGTCGCTACCGTCACTGCCATCGAAACTCCGATCGGGTAGGTTTGATAATGATCGAACCGAGCTCGACCATACATCCGGTACGACGATCATCAAACCCCAAAGTGAGGTGGATCATGACCGATGCTAAAGATACGGTGGTCGATGTCCCACCGGTGGCCCCGCTGCCGACCGTGCTCGCCGCACTCCAGGACCCCGTGCGGCTCGAGATGGTGCGCCGCCTGAGCAATGCGGGCATCGGCACCGCGGTGCGCTGCAACTCGCTCTACGACGCGATCAACAAATCGACCGCGACCCACCATTTCAAAATCCTGCGCGAGGCAGGCGTGATCGAGCGCGTGATCGTCGACGGCCAGATCTGGCAGCGCCTGCGCGCCACCGACGTCGAAGCCGCCCTCCCCGGCCTGCTCCCCTCGATCGTCGACGCCGCGAACCGCGCCGACGCCTGACCCGTCGGCGCGCGCCTAGGTGACCTAGCCCTCGACCAACCGCCGGACGGCGGCGGGAATTTCCCGGGTTCGCTTGTACGGACCGGCGATCGACGCCGCGAAGGGGCGGGCCAGCAGGGTGCGGGCGATCGCCGAGACCTCGTCGGTGGTGACCGCATCGATCCGGGCCAGGGTTTCCGACACGCTGCGATGGTTGCCGTAGCTGAGCTCGCTGCGGCCGATGCGGTTCATCCTGGACGCCGAATCCTCCAAGCCCAGCACCAGACCGCCGCGCAGCGACCCCTTGGCGCGGGCGCACTCGGCATCGGAGATGCCGTCGGCCGCAACCTCTTCGAGCACGCCGCGGGCCAACGTGGCCACCTTGCCCAGGTTTTCGGGCTGGCAGCCGATGTACACCGAGAACGCCCCGGTGTCGGCGAAGGTGTCCACGCTGGAGTACACCGAGTAGGCGAGCCCGCGTTCCTCCCGGATGCGTTGAAACAACCGGGAACTCAGTCCTCCGCCGACCACGGTGTTGAGCACCGAGAGCGGCCAGCGCCGCTCCCCCTCGTGCCGTCCGAAGGCGCGCACCCCGAACGCCAGATGCGCCTGCTCGCTGTCGCGGTGGCTCCACTGCAATTCGGGATCGCTGTGCGGCCGGAATCGGCCCTCCCGCCGTTTGGCGGGTTGCGCCGCCGGATCGAGCCGATTCTGGAACGCCCGGTGCACCAGCTCCACCGTGTGGTCGTGCTCGACGTTGCCCGCGACCGCGACGACCATCCGGTCCGGCCGGTAGCGCCGCAGGTGGAAGCCGCGCAGCTGCGCCGCGTGCATCGATTCGATGGACTCGATGGAGCCGATCACCGGCCGTCCGATCGGATGATCACCGAACAGCGCGGACAGGAACGAGTCGCCGACCACGTCCTCCGGGTCGTCGTCGCGCATGGCGATCTCCTCGAGCACCACCTGCCGTTCCACGTCGACGTCGGCGGCGCGGCACAGCCCGTTGAGCACCACATCGGAGACCATGTCGACGGCCAGCGGCAGATCCTCGTCGAGCACATGCGCGTAGTAACAGGTCTGCTCTTTCGCGGTGAACGCGTTGAGCTCGCCACCGACCGCGTCCATCGCCTGCGCGATATCGAGCGCGGTGCGCGTCGGCGTCGCCTTGAACAGCAGGTGCTCGAGGAAGTGGGCCGCACCGGCGACGGTCGGACCTTCGTCGCGTGAACCCACGCCCACCCAGACGCCGATCGAGGCCGAACGCACGCCGGGCACGTGCTCGGTGACCACGCGCAGCCCGCCGGGTAGCACGGTGCGCTGTACGCCGGGATCAATCATGTTCGCCCGCAGCTCCACAGACGAACCCCCCTGCTCGCGGCGGAGCAGAGGGGCTGTCGTCTTCTTCTTCGTCACAGAGACAAGTACTACTCTGCCCCTGCCGCGCCCGCATCAACGGTCTCGGCATCGGCAGGCGCGGCGGCCGATTCGGCAGTCTCCTCTTCGACCGGAACCAGCGAGATCTTGCCGCGGTTGTCGATATCGGCGATCTCCACACGCAGCTTGTCGCCGACGTTCACCACGTCTTCGACCTTCGCCACGCGCTTGCCGTTGCCCAGCTTGGAGATGTGCACCAGGCCGTCGCGGCCCGGCAGCAGCGAGACGAACGCACCGAAGGCGGTGGTCTTGACGACCGTGCCCAGGAAGCGCTCGCCGACCTTCGGCAGCTGCGGGTTCGCGATGGCGTTGATCTGGTCGATCGCCGCCTGCGCCGCGGGGCCGTTGGTCGCACCGACGTAGACCGTGCCGTCGTCCTCGATCGAGATGTTGGCGCCGGTCTCCTCGGTGATCTGGTTGATCACCTTGCCCTTGGGCCCGATCACCTCGCCGATCTTGTCGACCGGGATCTTGATCGCGGTGACCCGCGGCGCGTACTGGCTCATCTCGTCCGGGGTGTCGATGGCCTCGGCCATGACCTCCAGGATGGTGTTGCGCGCGTCGTGCGCCTGGCTCAGCGCACCGGCCAGCACCTGCGACGGGATGCCGTCCAGCTTGGTGTCGAGCTGCAGCGCGGTGACGAACTCCTTGGTGCCCGCGACCTTGAAGTCCATGTCGCCGAAGGCGTCTTCGGCGCCGAGGATGTCGGTCAGCGCGACGTAGCGCACCTCGTCCTCGCCCTTGTCGTTGGTGATCGTGTCCGACACCAGGCCCATCGCGATGCCGGCGACCGGCGCCTTCAGCGGCACACCGGCGTTGAGCAGCGACAGGGTCGAGGCGCAGACCGAGCCCATCGAGGTGGAACCGTTGGAGCTCAACGCTTCCGAGACCTGACGGATGGCGTACGGGAACTCTTCCTGGCTCGGCAGCACCGGCATCAGGGCCCGCTCGGCGAGCGCGCCGTGGCCGATCTCGCGGCGCTTCGGCGAACCGACGCGACCGGTCTCACCGGTGGAGAACGGCGGGAAGTTGTAGTGGTGCATGTAGCGCTTGCTGGTCTCCGGGCCGAGCGAATCGACCTGCTGGGCCATCTTCACCATGTCGAGGGTGGTGACGCCCATGATCTGGGTCTCGCCCCGCTCGAACAGCGCCGAACCGTGCGCGCGCGGCACCACGGCGACCTCGGCGGAGAGGGCGCGGATGTCCGCGAGCCCACGGCCGTCGATGCGGAAGCCGTCGGTCAGGATGCGCTGGCGCACCAGCTTCTTGGTGACCGAGCGGAACGCGGCGCCCAGTTCCTTCTCGCGGCCGGCGAAGTCGTCGCCGAGCCGCGACAGCACGTCGAGCTTGATCTCGTCGATCTTCGCCTCGCGCTCCTGCTTGTCCGCGATCGAGAGCGCCTCGCCCAGCTCACGCTTGGCGGTGCCTTCGACGGCCTCGTAGACATCGGCCTCGTAGGGCGGGAAGAGCGGGAACTCACCGGTCGGCTTGGCGGCCAGCTCGGCGAGGTCGGCCTGCGCCTTGCAGAGGCGGGCGATGAACGGCTTGGCGGCCTCGAGGCCCTCGGCCACCACGGCCTCGGTCGGCGCCTGCGCGCCGCCCTCGATCAGCGCGATGACCTTGTCGGTGGCCTCGGCCTCGACCATCATGATCGCGACGTCACCGGACTCGACCACGCGACCCGCGACGACCATGTCGAACACAGCGCCCTCGAGCTGCTCGACGGTCGGGAACGCGACCCACTGGCCGTCGATCAGCGCGACGCGCACGCCGCCGACCGGGCCGGAGAACGGCAGGCCGGCGATCTGGGTGGAGGCGGACGCGGCGTTGATCGCGACGACGTCGTACAGGTCGTTCGGATCCAGGCTCAGCACCGTGACGACGACCTGGATCTCGTTGCGCAGGCCGTCGACGAACGACGGGCGCAGCGGACGGTCGATCAGGCGGCAGGTCAGGATCGCGTCGGTGGACGGGCGGCCCTCGCGACGGAAGAACGAGCCCGGGATGCGGCCCGCGGCGTACATGCGCTCTTCGACGTCGACCGTCAGCGGGAAGAAGTCGAACTGGTCCTTCGGCGATTTGCCCGCGGTGGTGGCGGACAGCAGCATGGTCTCGTCGTCCAGGTAGGCGACGACCGCGCCGGCGGCCTGCCGGGCGAGCCGGCCGGTCTCGAAGCGGACGGTGCGGGTACCGAGCGTGCCGTTGTCGATCAGCGCGACGGATTCGAACACACCGGGCTCGACCTCTACGGCCGAGGACTTGCGTTCAGTTGTTTCGGTCATTCTCTTGTCTCAACCTCTCGTCTTTCGCCGGCTCGAGCGCTTGGGCGGCGCGATCCGGCGCTTCGTCAGCCGTACCTGGGTACGGACGCGCGGCAACCCTCCTGGCTGCGACGCGCAGACCCGGCCGAATCCCCTTGGATCACGGCGACGCGGAGGCGGTCATCGATCGAAGCCCGCCGGCGGTCTATCCCCTGCCGGGAGGCCACTACCGAAGACCGACGCCACGCGGGCGGGTACTTACGGCTGTCCAAATGTCGTCGTGTATCGGACGCACGAATCCGCTGTCGCCCCCATACACGAATAGCCAACGGGGAGATTGTACGTCTCCCCGTTGGCCGGGTTCCGGCTACCTCCGGTAACCGGTACTACGCGAACTCAGCGACGCAGGCCCAGACGCTCGATGAGCGAGCGGTAGCGCTGGATGTCGTTGGCGGCCAGGTACTTCGAGAGCCGACGACGACGACCGATCAGCGCGAGCAGGCCGTGCCGGGTGTGGTGGTCGTGCTTGTGCACCTTCAGGTGCTCGGTGAGATCGGAGATCCGCTTGGACAGCAGCGCGATCTGGGCCTCCGGCGAACCGGTGTCCTTCTCGTGCAGGCCGTATTCCTTCAGGATCGCCGACTTCTGCTCAGTGGTCAGAGCCATGAGGCATCCACTCCCTATTTCAGTGCCGCGCTCGAATTTCCGGTTACCCGGGTGCGGGCGCCGCCGCGGACCGCAGCAAACCCGAGGATCTACCTTACCGGACCGGGCGCGGTAGACCGAATCGCGGTCGATTCACCCGGTCGGATGCCATGCACCGGCGGATTCACTTGTCCTCGGCGGCGAGCACCTTTCGCGCATTCTCGACATCGCGACCCATGGTTTCGATGAGTTCATCGATCGAATCGAATTTGCGCTGCCCGCGCACGTGGTCGACGAAATCGACCGCGACGTGCTGGCCGTAGAGGTCGGCCTCACCGTCGAGCACATATGCCTCGACCGTGCGGGCGCGCCCGGAGAAGGTGGGATTGGTGCCGACCGAGATCGCGGCCATCGCGCGTTCACCGGGGGTGACGGTGCCGATGGTCGGTCCGGGACCGAGCACGGTGAACCAACCCGCGTACACGCCGTCGGCCGGGATCGCGGCGTGCATCGGCGGCGCGACGTTCGCGGTCGGGAAGCCGAGCTGGCGCCCGCGCCCGTCGCCGTGCACGACCACGCCCTCGACCCGGTGCGGCCGCCCGAGCGCCTCGGCCGCGGCGGCCATATCGCCCGCGTCGACGCAGGCCCGAATGTAGGTGGAGGAGAAGGTGACCGCGTGTTCGCCGAGCAGCTTGACGCCGTCGACCTCGAAGCCCCAGCGCTTGCCGAGCTCACGCATGGTGTCGACGGTGCCCGCCGCCTTCTTGCCGAAGGTGAAGTTGTCGCCGATCACCACTTCGCTCACGTGCAGCCGCTCGACCAGCAGGTCGTGCACGTAGCGCACGGGCGTGAGCTTCATGAAGGCCTGGGTGAACGGCATCACGCAGAACACGTCGACGCCCAATTCCTCGGCCAGCTCGGCGCGGCGGGTCAGGGTGGTCAGCTGCGCCGGATGCGAGCCGGGACGGACCACCTCCATCGGATGCGGATCGAAGGTCATCAACACCGCGGGCACCCCGCGCGCGGCCGCCTTCTGGACCGCTCTGCTGATCAACTGCGCATGTCCGCGGTGCACACCGTCGAACACACCGATCGTCAGTACACATCGGCCCCAGTCCGCGGGCACGTCATCGAGACCTCGCCATCTCTGCACACGCGCAGCTTATATCGCGCATGGAAACCCGGTCCGACCGAAGTCGCTCGCCGCAACGGCGGTGCCAGGGCCGACACCACCGCGAGGGTGGCTGATGTCACGCGCAGCTTCCGGAGTTGTGTACGGGTGATGAAACCCTGGTTCCACTGTGCGGCGAGCTGTGTCAATCGGGTCTGCTGTGCTTAAGCTCGAGTATGTGCCCGGTAAACGAGACATCGCCACAAGACGCGAGCTGACCGACGCCCCCGTGCCGGGCGAGGCCCGCGGCACCACCGCGACCATCGCGCCGGTGCTCTCCTCGGTGGCGCAGGACTATCTGAAGGTGATCTGGACCGCGCAGGAATGGTCGCAGGAGAAGGTGTCGACCAAACTGCTCGCGGAACGGATCGGGGTCTCCGCGTCCACGGTGTCCGAGGCGGTGCGCAAACTCGCCGACCAAGGCTTGGTCGAGCACGCCCGCTACGGGTCGATCACGCTCACCGAGGGCGGCCGCCGCGCCGCCATCGCGATGGTGCGCCGGCACCGGCTGATCGAGACCTTCCTGGTCAACGAGCTCGGCTACGGCTGGGACGAGGTGCACGACGAGGCCGAGGTGCTCGAGCACGCGGTCTCGGAACTGCTGGTGGCGCGCATCGACGCGAAACTCGGTCATCCCGACCGGGATCCGCACGGCGACCCCATCCCGTCGGTGGACGGCGCGGTCCCCACGCCGCCGGCTCGTCAGCTCAGCGACTTCCACGCGGGCGAGGCGGGCCGGGTCGCGCGCATCTCCGATTCGGATCCGGACATGCTGCGCTATTTCGACTCCGTGGGCATCGCCCTGGACACCGCGATCACCGTGGTCGAACGCCGGGACTTCGCGGGCACCATCGCGATTCGCATCGGCGGCGGGGAAACGCCCACCGACCTCGGCCGTCCCGCGGCCGAGGCCATCTGGTTGACCACCTGAGCAACGGAAAACTGTTGCGGGTCAACTGATTCCAGCCTTAGCCCGGCGGGGAAGCGACCAATTCGGTGGCGCGGTCCGCGATGGCGGCGGCGAGTTCGGTCGTGGTCGCGTCGCCACCCAGATCCGGCGTGCGCACTTCGCCTGTGCCGAGTACGTCGCACACCGCCCGGTCCACCGCGGCCGCCGCGGCGGTTTCGCCGAGGTGGTCGAGCAGCATTGCGCCCGCGAGGATCTGCGCGATCGGATCGGCGATGCCCTGGCCCGCGATATCGGGCGCGCTGCCGTGCACCGCCTCGAACATCGACGGTGCGGTGCGCTCGGGGTTGATGTTGCCCGAGGGGGCGAGCCCGAGGCCGCCGGTCACGGCCGCGGCGAGGTCGGACAGGATGTCGCCGAACAGGTTCGAACCCACGATCACGTCAAGCCGATCCGGGTGCAGCACGATCTCCGCCGCGAGCGCGTCCACGTGCATCTGCCGGGTCTGCACATCGGGGTAGTCGGCGGCGATCCGTTCGAACACGCTGTCCCAGTAGGGCATCGAGTGGATCAGACCGTTCGATTTGGTGGCCGAGCACAGCCGGCCGCCGCGTTCCCGAGCCCGCTCGAACGCGTACCGGATGATCCGTTCACACCCGACCCGGGTGAACACCGACTCCTGGAGCACGAACTCGTCCGCGCGGCCCGGATTGTGCGTGCCGCCGATCTCGGAGTATTCGCCCTCGGAGTTCTCCCGCACGATGAGGAGGTCCAGATCCTCGGCGCCGCGCCCGCGCAGCGCCGACTCGGTGCCGGGCAGCAGCCGGACCGGGCGCAGATTGACGTACTGACCGAAGGCACGGCGCAACGGAATCAGCAGGCCCCACAGCGAAACATGGTCGGGCACACCGGGAAAGCCGACGGCGCCGAGCAGGATCGCGTCGAAGCCGGCGAGCTGTTCGGGACCGTCGGGGGGCATCATCCGGCCGGTGGTCAGATAATTCGCGCAGGACCAATCGAATTCGGTCCACTCGAGACCGGGCAGCACGGCGTCGAGCACCGAGACGGCAGCGGCGGTGACGTCCACGCCGATGCCGTCGCCGGGGATGGTCGCGATGCGGTACCTGGGCGCTGTCACAGTCGCACTCCGATGTATTTGGTCTCGAGGAATTCGTCGATGCCGATCATCCCGCCTTCGCGGCCGAGCCCGGATTCCTTGACACCGCCGAACGGTGCGGCCGGGTTGGACACCACGCCCTGATTGAGCCCGACCATGCCGGTTTCCAAGGCCTCGCACACACGCAGGCCGCGGCGCAATTGCTCGGTGAAGACGTAGCCGACCAGGCCGTAGGGCGTGTTGTTGGCGCGGGCGACCACCTCGTCCTCGGTGTCGAAGGTCGTGATCGAGGCGACCGGGCCGAAGATCTCGGTGTGGCACATCGCCGCATCGTCGGGCACGCCGACCAGCACCGTCGCCGGATAGAAGTTGCCGGGCCCGTCGAGCACGGTGGCGCCGGTGAGCACGCGGGCGCCACGGCGGCGCGCGTCGGCGACGAGTTCGGTGACCTTCGTGACCGCGTCGGCGTCGATCAACGGGCCGACGACAACCCCCGGCTCGGTGCCACGCCCCATCGGCAAGGCCGCCATCCGCTCGGCGAGCCGGGCGGCGAACTCGTCGACGATGCCGCGCTGCACGAAGATCCGGTTCGCCGCCGTGCAGGCCTGCCCGATATTGCGCATCTTGGCCGCGAGCGCGCCCTCGACGGCCTCGTCCAGATCCGCGTCGTCGAACACGATGAACGCCGCGTTGCCGCCGAGCTCCATCGAGGTGCGCATGACCGTGCGCGCGCACTGCTCGAGCAGGCGTTTGCCGACGGCGGTGGAACCGGTGAAAGACAGTTTGCGCGAGCGCTCGTCCAAGATCAGCGGCGTCATCAGCGCACCGGGGTCGGCGGTGGTCAGCACGTTCACGACACCGCGCGGCAGCCCGGCGCGATCGAGCAGATCGGCGAGCGCGAGCATCGACAACGGCGTCTGCTCAGCGGGTTTCACCACACAGGTGCAGCCGGCGGCGAGCGCGGGCGCGATCTTGCGCGCGCCCATCGCCATCGGGAAGTTCCACGGCGTGATCAGCAGGCTGGGGCCCACCGGCTGCTTGGTCACCAGGAACCGGGAACCGCCCGTCGGGGCGGGCAGGTAGCCACCGTCCGAGCGGACGGCTTCTTCGGCGAACCAGCGGAAGAACTCTGCGGCATAGATGATTTCGCCGCGCGCCTCGGCGATCGGCTTGCCCATCTCCAGCGTCGTGATCAGCGCGAGCCGGTCGGTGTCGTCGAGCAGCGCGTGGTGCGCACGCATGAGCAGATCGGCGCGGGCCCGAGGCGGTGTCGCCGCCCAGGCCGCCTGGGCCTGGTGCGCCGCGGTCAACGCGTCGAGCCCGTCCTGCGGTCTCGCATCGGCGACCGCGCACAACACGGTGCCGGTGGCCGGATCCAGCACGGGCAGTTCGGCATTCGTCGCGCACCACTGTCCGTCGATATACAAACCCGTTGGCACGGTGTCGATTACGGCCCGCTCCGCGGCGGACACGGTCTCGGTGAGCATCGGCGCCGGACTCCTTTCGCTACCAGGAGGCAGCCGCACGCTATTGCTGCGACCTCCCCCGCCATGTTATGCATATTGTCAACAATCCGACAATAGACAATCTCCGGATGTTGCGATCGCACCACTGCCCGGGAGGCGGATCACCATGACCGAACTTTCGCCCGTTCTGCGCCAGGCCACACCGGTGACCGTCGATCACGGCACCGGCTGCTACCTGCACGGCACCGATGGACGCCGCTACCTCGACTTCACCGCCGGCATCGGTGTCACCAGCACCGGCCACTGCCACCCGCACGTGGTCGCGGCGGCGCAAGCCCAGGTGGGCAGCCTGATCCACGGCCAATACACCACCGTCATGCACCGGCCGATGCTGCAGCTCGTCGAGCGCCTGGGCACAGTCCTGCCTGCGGGACTGGACGCGCTGTTCTTCGCCAACTCCGGCAGCGAGGCGATCGAAGCCGCGCTGCGGCTGGCGCGCCAGGCGACCGGACGGCCGAATGTCGTGGTCTTCCACGGCGGTTTCCACGGTCGCACCGTCGCGGCGGCCACCATGACCACATCGGGCACCCGGTTCTCCGCAGGTTTCAGCCCGCTCATGTCCGGCGTGCACGTGGCGCCCTTCCCGACCGCGTTCCGCTACGGCTGGACCGAGCAGGAGGCGACCGCGTTCGCGCTGCGCGAGCTCGATTATCTGTTCGCCACGCTCACCTCGCCCGCGGAGACCGCCGCGTTCGTGGTCGAGCCGATGCTCGGCGAGGGCGGCTACATCCCCGGCAACACCGCCTTCTTCCGCGGCCTGCGCGAACGCGCCGACCGGCACGGCATCCTGCTCGTGATCGATGAGATCCAGACCGGGTTCGGTCGCACCGGAAAGTTCTTCGGGCACCAGCATTTCGACGTGCGACCCGACATCATCACCATCGCGAAGGGGCTCGCCAGCGGCTTCCCGCTCTCGGGTATCGCGGCCTCGCGCGAGCTGATGGCCAAGGCCTGGCCGGGTTCACAGGGCGGCACCTATGGCGGCAACGCCGTGGCCTGCGCCGCCGCCGTGGCGACCCTGGAGGTCATCGAATCCGAGCACCTGGTGGACAACGCCGCCGCCCGCGGCGCGCAACTGCTCGCCGGGTTGCGCGCGAGCGCCACCAAGGCGATCGGTGACGTACGCGGCCTCGGCTTGCTCGCCGGAGCCGAATTCACCACCGCGACAGGCGAACCCGATACCGAGACGGCGAGCGCCGCACAGCGGCTCGCGGTCGAGAAGGGACTGTTGCTGCTCACCTGCGGCGCGCACATGAACGTAGTGCGCATGATCCCGCCCCTCATCGTGACCGCGACCCAGATCGATGACGCGCTCGCGATCTGGACCGAGGTGCTTGCCGAACTCTGACCCGCAGGCCCCCGCGGCGCGTGCACCTCGGCCTGCCCGGCGATAGCCTCGCGGTAGCCGAACAGACGCCTGTGAGTCCCGCACATCGACCCGCGCGACAACAGAAAGCAGACAGCAATGGCTCGTTTCATCACCATCACCCTGACCAAAGCCGCCGTCACCTGCCGCGCCCGGCTGCTCGACGCCGAGGCGCCGCACACCTGCGCCGCCGTGTGGGACGCGCTCCCGCAGGAGGGCGACGCCTTCCACGCCAAGTACGCCCGCAACGAGGTCTACACCCTGGTCCCCCGCATCGGCGCGGCCCCGCATCGGGAGAACCCGACGGTCACGCCGATCCCGGGCGATGTCTGCCTGTTCGATTTCGAAGCCTGGGAGATCGGCAACCCGGCCTACGGCTACGAGCCGGGCTCGACCGCGCACCACGACCAGGGCGCGACCGATCTGGCGATCTTCTACGGCCGCAACAACTTGCTCATCAACGGCGACATGGGCTGGGTGCCCGGCAACGTCTTCGCCACGATCGAGGATGGCCTGGCCGATATCGCCGCCGCCTGCAACGACCTGTGGCTGCACGGCGTCTCCGGCGAGACGCTGGCCTTCGCCCGCGCCTGACCCCGCGCACGAACTCGCCTCCCGCGCACGAATTCATCGACGAATTCGTGCGCGGCGGCATGAGAGGTGCGCGGCGGCCGCACCGGCCCTACTGCGCCAGAACGTGTTCGGCGTAGCGGGCGACGGCGAGGACCAGGTCGTCGGAGTGGCGCGGGCCGACGATCTGGAGCCCGACCGGTAGTCCGGCCGCGGTGGTGCCGACCGGGATGCTGATCGCGGGCTGCTGAGTCATGTTGAACGGGTAGGTGAACGGCGTCCACTGCGGCCAGCTCGTCAGGCCGCTGCCGGGCGGCACGTCGTGTCCGGCTTCGAACGCGTTGATCGGCATCGTCGGAGTGATCAGCACGTCGTAGGCGGCGTGGAAGGTTCCCATGGTGATGCCGAGTTGCGCCGCCTCGTTACGTGCGTCGAGATAGTCCACCGCCCGCACGGCGTCGCCCTGCTCCCAGACCTCCCGCAGCGCGGGATCTACCCGCTCAGGCGACCCGGCGGGGAATTTCGACAGCATGGTGGCGGCGCCCGCCGCCCACAGCAGCTCGAACGCCTCGCGCGGATCCGCGAAACCGGGATCGGCTGTGGCCACCCGTAATTCGGCCTCGCCGAGCTTACGGACCGCGGCGTCGACGAGGGCGGCCACCTCGGGATCGACCTTCGCATAACCCAGGGTCGGCGAATAGGCGACGGTGAGTCCGCGCACGTCGCGCACCACCTGGCCGCGGAAGGTCGTCAGGGTCGGCGCGAGGCTCGTCGGGTCGCGCGGATCGGGCAGCGAGAGAATGTCCATCAGCAGCGCCGCGTCCTCGACCGTGCGGGTCATCGGGCCCGCGTGCGCCAACGGACCGAACGGGCTCGCCGGATACAGCGGAATCCGCCCGTGCGTCGGCTTGAAACCGACGATGCCGCAGAACGCCGCCGGGATGCGAATGCTGCCGCCGCCGTCGGTGCCGACCGAGACCGGCCCCATCCCGCCCGCGACCGCCGCCGCGCTGCCGCCGGACGAGCCGCCCGCCGTCGTCGCCGGATCCACCGGGTTGCGGGTGATTCCGGTCAGCGGGCTGTCCGTGACTGCCTTCCAAGCGATTTCGGGCGTCGTCGTCTTGCCGAGGAAAACCATGCCGTCCTCGCGCAGCCGCGCGGCCACCGGGCTGTCCACCGTCCACGGACCGGCCGGATCGACCGACGTGGAGCCGCGACGCGTCGGCCAGCCCTCGGTGAGGAAGATGTCCTTGATCGAGATCGGCACACCGTCGAGCAGTCCGCGCGCGTGCCCGGAATGCCAGCGCGCCTCGGAGTCCTTGGCCTGCACGAGCGCTCGATCGGGATCGACCAGGCAGTACGCGTTCACCGCCGGATCGTTGGCGGCGATGGCGGCCAGCACGGCCTCGGTCGCCTCGACCGGTGAGAGCGCGCCCGCGGCGTAGGCCGAGACCAACTGGACGGCGGTCATCGCCGCGGGCTCGGTCGGAATATTGATATCGGGGTAACTCATGGCTGCACCTCGCTGGCGCTCGGTTCCGCCATGCCTACGGCGCGCTGGCACATGATTCGCTCACGGTGTTCGCTCATTCTCGGGGCTCCTTCAGCCGGGCACGTACCCCAGCTCTTTGTCGACCACGTTGCGCAGTGGCCGACCGGCGATCCAGTTGTCGAAGTTCTCGGCGAACACGGAGACGATCTCGGTCCGCCAGCCGATGAAATCGCCCGAATTGTGCGGTGTGATCGACACGTTCGGCAGATCCCACAGCGGGTGGTCGGGGGGCAGCGGCTCGGGCGCGACCACATCGAGCGCCGCCCCGGCGATCGACCCGGCGCCGAGGGCGGCGACCAGATCGTCGGTAACTACGAGTTCCCCGCGGCCCACGTTGACAAACCTCGCATGCGGTTTCATCGCGGCGAATTCCCTCGCGCCGAACATGTTCCGGGTCTGCGGCGTCAGCGGGGCGATCGCCACCACATAGTCGGCCGCGGGCAACTCGGCGTGCAAGTCCGTGCCCACCGCGCCGAAATCCGGGTCGTCCGAGCGCATTCGCCGGCCCACCGCCCGGATGTTCATCCCGGCCGCGCGCAACAGTCGCGCGATGGCACGGCCGATCGAACCGGTGCCGACGATCAGCACGGTGGCGCCCGCTATCCGTTCGTTCTCGCGATGTTCCCATTCGTGGCGCAGCTGCCTGCGCAGCGCGCCGGGCAGATCCTTGGCGAAGCCCAGGATCTGGCCGAGCACGTATTCCGCGATGGCCGTGTCGAACAGACCACGCGTATTGGTCACCACTACGTCGCTGGCCCGCAGTTCCGGGAACATCGCCGGGTCCACCCCGGTCGAGCCCATGTGCAACCATCGCAGCCGGTCGGCCGCCGGCCACGCGCCGGGTAGGGCGCGGGTCAGGAAGTCGTAGACGAACAGCACGTCGGCACCGCGCAGGGCGGTCGCGAGACCGGCTGCCTCGGTGTAGCGCACAGTGGCGCGAGCCGCCACGGCGGCCATCAGATCCGCCTCGGGCACGCGGTCACTGTGCAGGACGGTGACAATGGGGCCCGTTTCCACATTGACACACTAAGATCGCATCGTATGATTGTCAACAATCCGATCGCGTTCGGAGGTCTACCCAGCTGAGTGCGAGAGGGGCCGTATGGAACTCAGCTTCCCGGATATCGAGGGCCCGGTCGCACAGCGGGGCATCGGTATCATCGCGCCGTTCGACCTCGCGCTCGAGCGCGAGCTCTGGCGCTGGGCACCGATGGAGGTGAGCCTGCATCTGGCCCGCACCCCGTACGAACCCGTCCCTGTTTCCTTGGCGATGGCCGAACTCGTCTCGAACCCGGCGCATCTGACCACCGCGACCCGCGACGTGCTGCACGTCGAGCCGGAAGTGGTGGCGTACCTGTGCACCTCGGGCAGTTTCATCAAGGGACTCGCGTACGAACGATCCCTACGGGAAACAATCTGCGCCGCAGGCGCATTGGACGCGGTGACCACCTCGGGCGCGTTGCTCGAGGCGATCCGGCACCTCGACATCACCCGGCTCTCGGTGCTGACGCCGTACGACGAGGTGCTGACCAACAAGCTGCACGAGTTCCTCGGCGAGGCCGGGTGCAGCGTCATCCGCTCCGACCATCTCGGTCTCGGCGGCGGCATCTGGAAAGTCAACTACCGCACCATCGCCGAGCGCATCGTCGGCGCGAACGACCCGCAGGCTCAGGCGATTTTCGTCAGCTGCACCAACCTGCCCACCTACGACGTGATCGAGCCGCTGGAACAGGCCCTCGGCAAACCCGTCCTCACCGCCAACCAGCTCACCATGTGGGCCTGCCTCGGCCGGATGAAGCTGCCGATGATGGGCCCGGGCAAATGGCTACTGAACGTCTTCTGATCGGGAGCACAGCACATGCACACCACCACAGTCGGTTTCATCTACCCCGATCACGCGGCCGAGGACGACTACCCGCGGGCCGCCGCGGTGCTCGGCGCCGACCTGCCGGTGGCCCATATCTACGGCACCGACCTGCACGCCGTCGCCGAGTTGCTGGACCTGGGTAGCCCCGACAAGCTGCGCCACGGCGCCGAACTGCTCGCCCGCACCGGCCGCAGTCCGTGGTCTGGGCCTGTACCTCAGGCAGTTTCGTCTACGGTCCGCGCGGGGCACGCGAGCAGGTCGACGCGCTGGCCGCCGCCGCGGGCGTACCCGCGACCAGCACCAGCCTCGCCTTCGTCGACGCGGTGCACGCACTCGGCCTGGACACCGTCGCCATCGCCGCCAGCTATCCGGACGAGGTCGCGCGGCTGTTCGTCGAATTCCTCGCCGACGCGGGCATCCGCGTCGTCTCGATGCGCAGCGCGGGCATCGATACCGCCGCAGAGGTCGGCACACTGGACGCCGCCCAGGTTCGGCAGCTGGCCGTGGCCAACGATCACCCCGAAGCCCAGGCGCTGCTCATCCCGGACACGGCCATGCATACGCTTGCCGTGCTGCCGGAACTGGAAGCCGCCCTCGGCAAGCCGGTGCTGACCGCGAACCAGGTCACCATCTGGGCCGGGCTGCGACTGGCGGGCCACACCGCGACCTGCCCAGTTCTAGGCACCCTGTTCACAGAAAGGCACGCTCATGCCGCTCGTTGAGATCGAGCCGGTCAGCAGGCAGTCGACGGCCGAGGTGATCGCCGACCGACTGCGCGAGGCGATCATGCGCGGCAGCTTCGCGCCCGGCGACCAACTCGGCGAGGCCGACCTCGCCGCCCGCTTCGACGTGTCCCGCGGGCCGGTCCGCGAGGCCATGCAGCGACTCGTGTCCGAGGGTCTGCTGCACAGCATCAGGCATCGCGGCATCTTCGTCATCGACCTCACCCTCGACGACGTCGCCGACATCTACCACGCCAGGACCGCCATCGAGGGCGGTGCGCTGGAGCTGATCCTGGACGGCCGCCGCGAGATCGCGTACGCGGCGCTCGGCGAGAGCGTCGAGCAGATGTGCGCGGCCGCCGAAAACGGTGACGCCGCCGGGCTTTCCGACGCCGATCAGGCCTTCCACGTCGCGCTGGTGGACAGCGCGGGCAGTCCGCGGCTGGCCCGCGCTGCCCGCACCCTGCTGATCGAGACCCGAATGTGCCTGGGCGCCTTGCAGACCACCAATCCGGACCTGCACGAGCAAGCACGCGAACACGTCGAACTCCGGGACGCGATCGGCGCCGGACCCGCCGCCCGCGCGCGCAAACTGCTGGTCGAGCACATGCGCGGCGCCGTCCAGGCCATCGCCGCCGATCGGAGCAGTCAGCAGCTGAAGTAGTGCCGCAGGCTCTCGGGGACGCCGTCGGCGGCGGCCTTCGACCAGCACTGGTCGTGCGGAAAGACCAGATAGGTGACCCAGCCGCCGTTGCCGCGCCGGACTATTCGCTGACTGTCACCGGGCGCATCCCAGGCGATGACACCCCAGGCGCCGTCGCAGTAGTGCACCTCGGCCTGGTATTCGGTCAGCCCGCCGATATCGTCCAGGTCGTGCGCGATCGCCCCCGAGGAGCACTGCGGCTGCCCGGTGTCGTCGAACCGCAGCAGGCCTTCGACCACGTCGGCCTCGCGGACCAGGAAGAGCTGGTGCATCCCCTCCGGAACCGGTTTCGTGCCGGGCGGCGGGGTGCCCATGCCGAACCGATAGCAGCCGAGCGGCACCGCGAAGGTGGCCGAACCGGAGCCGTCGGTGACCGCTTGCCGGTTCAGCACTTCCCTGGTCTCACCGAGCGGAATGTCGTGCGATGCAGGGTCACACGGCTGCACCAAGGTCACATAGACCGGCACATTGGGCACCGGCGCCTGAGAAAGAGTCCGGGTCTTGATGATCGCCGTCCCCATACCGGGCGGCGGATTGCCGGGCGGCGGGTTGCCGGGCGGCGGGTTGCCGGGCGGCGGCGTGACCCGCGGCGGCTGACCGGGTGACGGAATCAGCTTCGGCGGTTGAGCGGGTGACGGATCTGGCGACGCCACAACGGTTGTCGACCGCTGCGTTGCGGAACTCGTCGGTTTTCCCTCCGATGGCTCCGCATCCCCACCGCACCCGGCCCCGGCCAGCAGCACCGCGAAGAGCACCCCCACCACACGTACCGTCCTGCGACCGACCATCGCCGCCACCTCCCCCGTCAGAGCAACCAGATACCCCGCCTATCGCCACTTTGCACGCGACGGTTACCACCGGTCAATCCCCATGGATCAGGGGCGGCGGCACAACTCGACTGAAGGCTACGGTGCTGTGCACCGGTGCGGATGCGCCGAGGCGTTTTTCGTCCGCGCTCGCGAGCCAGAAGTACAGCGGGGGCAAGACGGCCGCGATCGCGGTGAGGACGATCTGGAATTAGTGCGGCCAGCCGTAGACGGCGACGGTCCTCGATACTCCGCAGCTGGCTCACCTTCGTCCGGGTGCTCACCGTCGAATGGCTGGAGAACCAGCACTACTCCCGCGCCGAACTGCTCGAGATCAGCAAGGGTGCACTGCTCGGCGCACTGCAGCCGATTCTCGGCCCCGACCTCGCCACCGCCGAAACGGCTGGGCCGCAGTAGCTTCCGATCCGCCGCTACAGGTTGGACGGCCGCACGACCATGACCGACGCCGCCCGCTTACCGCTCTCCTGGAGCAGCGCGATCGCCCGGCCCGCCGGATCGATCGCCGCGTAGACGCCGCGCAGGCCGACCGGCTCGAGCCACCGGCCGTTGCGCAAGTCCTCTGCTTGGTTCTCGTCGATCTCGCGGTGCGGGAAGGCGGTTCGCACGGCCTCGTCCATGTCGAGGCTGAGCAACGAGCCGTCCGATTCGGCGGCCACCGCCAATTCGTCCAGGGTGCGGGCATGTTCGAGGGTGAACGGGCCGACCCTGGTGCGGCGCAACGCGGTCAGATGCCCGCCGACGCCGAGCGCCGCGCCCAGGTCGCGCGCCAACGCCCGAATATAGGTGCCGGAAGAACATTCGACGACCACGTCGAGATCGACGAACTCGCCCTCGGCAACGTCGCGGCGGCCGAGAATGTCGAACCGGGACACTGTGACCGGCCGGGCGGCCAACTGGACGTCCTCGCCCGCGCGATGCCGGGCATAGGCGCGTTCCCCGTCCACCTTGATCGCGCTCACCGTGGCGGGCACCTGATCGATGTCACCGGTGAGTTTCGCGGTGTGCGCGGCGATTTCGGCATCGGCGAGGTGCAGCGCCGGGATGGTCGCGAGCACCTCGCCCTCGGCATCGTCGGTGCTGGTGGCCTGACCGAGCCGGATCGTCGCGGTGTAGGCCTTGGTGGTGAGGGTGAGCAGACCGAGCAGCTTGGTCGCGCGGTCCACGCCGAGCACGAGCACGCCGGTGGCCATCGGATCGAGCGTGCCCGCATGCCCGATCTTCTTGGTGTGCAGCAGTTTCCGGCACTTCGCGACGACATCGTGACTGGTCCAGCCACCGTCCTTGTCGACGATCAGCAACCCGCCGAGACCGGCCATCAGACGTGCACGATCGCAGTGAGGATGAAACCGTCGACGATCTGCCACTTGCCGTCGAACGACAACAGCGGCACGCCACCGTCGTTCGTCTGCCCGGGCACCAGGATCTGGCTGTGGAACGTGCCGTGGCCGGCGCCGACGGCGTTGTTCTCGAGTTCGAAGGTGATGTGCGCGTCCTCGAAGCCCAGCCAGCGCAGGGTGAGCGGCCACCACGCCTTGAACGTCGCTTCCTTCGCGCAGAAGATCAGGCGGTCCAGGTGCAGCGGGGAATCCGTCGCGCGCAGCCATTCGCGCTCCGGCGGCAGCGAGACCGAATCCAGTACGCCCTCCGGCAGTTCCGCGTGCGGTTCGGCGTCGATCCCGATCGAACGGAAGCGCAGCTTGTGCCCGAGCGCCGCGGCTCGGTACCCGTCGCAGTGGGTGAGGCTGCCGACGATCCCGCGCGGCCAGATCGGCGCGCCGCGCTCGCCCTTGCCGATCGCCACCGGCGGCTCGCCGAGCTCGGCCAGCGCCAGGCGCGCGCAGTGCCGGGCGCCGATGAAGTCCCGCCGCCGCTTCTCCACGGCCTTCGCGATGAGATGCTCTTCCGCCGGATGCGCCGTCAGGTCCGCCGGATACTTCAGCAGCTCGGCCGACGCAACCCCCGCAGGCAATATGTTCTCGATCAGCTCGTCCGCCTCCCCGCGAATTCAGGCCAGACTCGCGTGCCACGCTGCTTCAGCGGGCGTCCGGCGGTAGACAAGTCGCTGAGTTCGCCGGTATCCGACGAGTTACCCATGCACACACCAAATCAGTAGTTACGTCGGGAATCAAATCGCCGCAGCGGCAGGCCGGCAGGCACCGTGCCGCCGCAGCGGGGCCGACTCACAGCCCACGGCGGCGCCTGGCCTTCAGGCGCATCTCCTCGGCGGCGGCCTTCATCTCCGGGGTGACCTGGAAGTGGCCGCCCCACTCGTTCAACGTGCCCGGCGGATACTCCGGGGCGGGCAGGATCTGGCGGAGCAGGCGGTCCGGGAGGCCGCGGCGCTGCCATTCGCGCGGATAGCCGAGCGACACCTCTTCGAAGCGGACGCCGTCGTAGTGCGAGGTGCGCGGGATGTGCAGGTGACCGTAGACCGAGCAGACCACGTTGTAGCGGGTGTGCCAGTCGGCGGTCTGGTCGGTGCCGCACCAGAGCGCGAACTCGGGGTAGAACAGCACGTCCGTCGGCTGGCGGACCAGCGGGAAGTGATTGATCAGCACCAGCGGCGTGCCCTCGGGCAGCGCGTCCAGCTTGCGCTTGGTGACCTGCACGCGGGCGTTGCACCAGGCATCGCGGGTCAGATACGGGTCCGGGGAGAGCAGGTACTCGTCGGTGGCGACCACATTGCGGTCCCGCGCGATCGCGAGGCCCTCGGCCTTGGTGGTCGCGCCCTCGGGCAGCCAGGTGTAGTCGTAGAGCACGAACATCGGCGCCAATGTCACCGACCCGCCGTACTGCTCCGCACCCGCGCCCTCCCACGCCGGGAAGGGGTCCTCCGGGGTCAGCACATCGAGATCGCGGCAGATCGACACCAGGTAGTCGTAGCGGGCGGCGCCGGTCATCTGCACCGGGTCCTTCGCCGTGGTCCACAGTTCGTGGTTGCCCGGCACCCAGATCACCTTCGCGAACCGGCCACGCAGCAGCTCCAGCGCCCACCGGATGTCGTCGGTCTTCTCCCCCACGTCCCCGGCCACGATCAGCCAGTCCTCCGGCGAGTCGGCCTTGATCTGCTCGACGACCGGCCGATTCCCCTGGTGCCCGACGTGAATGTCGCTCACCGCCATCAACTTGGGTATCACCACACCCACCTTAAGCACACCCACCCCCTCCGCGCCGCCCACCCCCGGGCGCGCCGAGATCACCGACCGCGGCGTGCGGCGACCTGACAAACGGAATCCCGAAACTTCCGAATCGAAGCAAGCAACACGGTAGGTTGCGGGCCATGATCGCACGCAACACAATTCGAGGGTTTGCCGTGGCATCATCGGCCGCGGCAGCCATCATCGCCGCTCCCGGCCTCGCCGGGGCGGCCGTCACCATCCCGCCGAGCAGCGCGACCTTACAAGTCGCGGGCAGCACAGTCACCGCCACGTTGACCACGATCAGCTCCGATTTACCCGCCGCTCAGGTGCAGTGCACGCTGCTGATCGACGGCGATCCGCAGCAGAACGAGCTGTCCGACCGAGCCGCCGCACCGGCGAACTTCACCCTGAGCCGCGAGGTGGCCGCAGGCGACCATCTGGCCGTCACCTACTGCGCCGACTACGAGGGCGACTCGCAGACGCCCGGCACGTACCCGACCCTGGCCTGCGCCAAGGTGTCGGTGCCCGCGGGCACGGTCGAGGCGTTACCGGCCGACCGCTGCTTCCTGCCCAACTGACGCACCGTACGGAGCGCGAAACCCCGGGCGCGGCCCGGGGTTTCGTTCGTCAACCGGCGGCCTTTTCGCGGCCGGGAACCTCCGCGCCCACCTGCGCCCAGCGACCGGACGCCGCCCGCCACGACACCGCAGCCAGCCGCAGCACCATGAAAGCCACCAGCCCGGCCCAGATTCCGGCGATCCCCCAGTCGAACGCCAGCGAGAGCCAGATGGCGGGGAGGAAGCCGAGCAGCGCCGAGCCGAGCGTGCTGGTCCGCAGATAGGCGGCGTCGCCCGCACCGAGCAGGACGCCGTCGAGGGCGAACACGACGCCCGCGACCGGGATGATGCCGACGAAGAACCACCACGCGACATGGGTCCGGTCCAGCACCGCGGGATCGTCGGTGAACAGCTTCGGGATCAGCACAGCGCCCGCGGCGAAACACGCGGCGAGCCCGAGGGCGAAGATCTCCGACCACTGGGTGACGCGCCGAGCCAGCGTCCGCGCGCCGGCCGCGTCGTTCGCACCGAGCGCGGCACCGACCAGGGTCTGCGCGGCGATGGCGAGCGAATCCAGAGTCAGCGCAAGGAAATTCCAGAGTTGCAGCACCAGCTGGTGCGCCGCGACCGAGGCCGCGCCGAAGCGGGACGCCACGGCCGCAGCCGACACGAAGCAGGCCTGGAAGGCGAGGCTGCGCACGATCAGATCGCGACCGAGCACCAGTTGCGCCCGCATCACCGACCAGTGCGGCGCGAGTGGAACCCGCCGGCGAACAAGGGCATTCAGGAACAGCGCCGCCATCACCAGCTGGCCGATCACGTTCGCGACCGCCGAACCGGGCAGTTCCATCCGGGGCGCGCCGAGCAGCCCGTGCACCAGCACCGGGCACAGCACCCCCGAAATCGCAAGCCCGGCAACGACATAGATCAGCGGACGGCGCGTTTCCTGCACGCCGCGCAACCACCCGTTGCCCGCCATGGAGATCAAGATGAGCGGCACCCCGAACAGCGCCACCCGCACCCACAGCAGAGCCTCGTCGGCGATATCCCCGCCGCCCGAGATCGCGTTGGTCAGCGGGACCGCGCACAACTGGACCAGCACCAGAATCGCCAGTCCCACACCGATCGCCAGCCACG
This sequence comes from Nocardia brasiliensis IFM 10847, assembly GCF_000710915.1. Classification (GTDB taxonomy): domain Bacteria; phylum Actinomycetota; class Actinomycetes; order Mycobacteriales; family Mycobacteriaceae; genus Nocardia; species Nocardia brasiliensis_A. The sequence goes on along the minus strand of NZ_BAUA01000104.1, from coordinate 4,873 downwards.
TCGCCTGCACACCTTCGGCCACTGCGCCCCGCTCGTCCCCCGCCCCGTGCCTGCGCGCCGCCCGCGCCGTCGTCCCATAGGACAGAAACGTCAGCTGCGAACTCACCTGCGCCAGAATCAATCCGCCCACCGCGAGCCCCGCCAGCGCGAGCGCGCCCAACCGCCCGACCACCGCCAGATCGAACAGCAGATAGAGCGGTTCGGCGACGAGCACACCGAGCGTCGGAATCGCCAGCCCGAGAATCCGCCGCGGACCCGCCTGCCCCACAGGCTCGGCCTCCACCTCACCGGTCGCCACGGTCGACGGCGCGGCACCCGCGGCCGGATCGTCCTCGATCGGCCACCCACGCTCCCCGCTCACGCATCCACCCCGTCACTCGACACCGCCACACCCGATGGCGCGCAATACCTTTCCCACGCCCCGCATTGCCCAGGTCCGGGTCGAACCACGCGCTGTCCTACCCGCGCCACGCGTGACCCACGCTCGGGTCGAGCCCCACACCGCCGCTCCCGCGCCCCGCTCTGCCCGCGTTCGGATCGTGCCCCGCGCTGTCCTACCCGCGCCTCGCACGGCCCACATTCGCACCGGACCGTGCGCGACGATCCGACCATGCTTCGCCCGCTCATCGGACCTCCCTCACCACAACACTTTTGGCTACACCCGTCGGCACGACGGATATCGCCGGGCTACGCGGCAAGCCTGGAAGCGACACCGACCAGCACGGGCCGAGCAGCCGCGGACCCCCGGCGGACCGCGCCACGGCGATCACCCTGCCATGCGGCACCGACAAAACACCCATCGCGCACGCGCTGCAAGCGCCGCGGCCTCGAAGACCAGCAGACTCGACCTGCGAGTCCCGGCCCGAGGTGCGCAGTCCAATGAACGTGAGCCGCTCACTCCAGCGCGGCCAGGAGGGTGGCGACGAGATCGTCGGCGGTGCCGTAGGCGGTGTAGCCCGCGGCGAACCGATGCCCCCCGCCGCCGAGTCCGCTCGCGATCTCGGCGACGTCCACGCCGTCGTTCGCGCCCGGCCTGCTGTCACGGGACCGCAGCGACACCGTCCAGCGGTCGGCCACGGTGCGAGATTGCTTGAACACCGCGGCGATTCCCGCTTCCGAGGTGGTGCGGACGATGTCGATGACGCTTTCGGCCTCTTCGGAACTCACCTCGGCGATATCGTCGCGCCGCACGAACGCGTACACCAGCCCGATGCCGCCGCGCACCTGCGGCACGAGCTGGGTGGTGCCCAGCACCTTCGACAGCATGGTCAGCCAGCCGAAAGGGTGGGTGTCCAACAGAGTTCGGGCGATCTCGGCGCCGTCGATGCCGGTCGCGAGCAGCCGCTCGGCCAGCACGTGGGTGCCGGGACGCACCCAGCGGAACGATCCGGTATCGGTCACCAGTCCCGCGTAGAGGCAGTGCGCCACTTCGGGATCGATCGGAATGCCCCACGTGTCGAGCACTCGCACGATCAAGCTGGTAGTGGATTCCGCACCGGGATCGATCACGTTGATCGTGCCGAACCGGGTATTGGATCGATGATGGTCGAGCACCAGAACCGTTGCGGCCCCGGCCATTCGGTCGGCGAGTGCGCCGAGGCGCCCGGCACTGCCGCAGTCGACCGCGATCAGCAGATCGACTTGCGCCGGAACCTCGGCGGGCGGCACCAGATGCTGCACACCGGGCAGCGACCGCATCGATTCCGGCAGCTCGGCGGGCTCGGCGAACGACACCCATACCGGGATCCCGCGCCGGTGCAGCACCAACGCCAGCGCGAGACCACTGCCGACCGTGTCGGCATCCGGTTGCACATGACAGAGGACGGTGACCGAGCGGGCGGCTTTCATTGCCTCGACAGCCGGTTCGAGGTCGACTGTTTCCCGCATCGTCGTCATCGTCTACCGCACGTCACTCGTCGTCGCGTTCGACCTTGTAGGGGTCGGCGTCACCGGCGTGCCGGGCGGTCGCGGCCACCTTGGCCACCGCCTCGTCCGCCGCCCTGGCCTTGGCCAGCAGCGCTTCCATATCCGCCGCTACCTCGGGCACCTTGTCGAGCACGAACGCCAGGGTCGGCGTGAACTTCACGCCGGTGCCCGCGCCGACCTTCGAGCGCAGCACGCCCTTGGCCTTCTCCAGCCCCTGCGCGGCGCCCTCGTAGTCCGGTTCGGCGTCCAAGGTTTCGCCCAGCACCGTGTAGTACACCGTCGCCTCGCGTAGATCGCCGGTGACCTTGGCGTCGGTGATGGTCACGAAACCCAGCCGCGGATCCTTGATCTCGTATTCGATCGCGGTCGCCACGATCGAGGAAATCCGCTTCGCGAGTCGGCGTGCCCTGGCTTGATCCACCATGGCTGAACCCTCCTCTTTTCACTGGTGACGGGAGTGAACGGACCTCCCGCCACGGTCAATCTTCGGGTCCGAAGATCCTGCGGCGCACTGCCAGCAACTGTAACTCCGGACGTGCCGCGACGTGCCGCTCGCAACGATCGAGTACCTCGGTCAGGTGATCCATACCGGAACTGACCAAGGCGACCCCGAGCAACGAGCGACGATGGCGGTCGTGCTCCCCACCCTCGGCGGCACTCACCCCGAAACGCTGTAGTTCGGCCAGGATCGGCCGGATCACCGAGCGTTTCTCCTTGAGCGAATGCACATCCCCCAGGAGGAGGTCGAACTCCAGTGCACCCAGGTACACCCATCCACCTCACAAAGTTCGAAAGGCCGGACCGTGCGTCACGCCGGGCGTGACGCACGGTCCAGAGCTCAGTCGCGCGGCTTTTCGCGCAGCTCGTAGGCCTCGATGATGTCGCCTTCCTTGATGTCGTTGTAGGTCAGCGTCAAACCGCATTCGAAGCCCTCGCGGACCTCGGTGACGTCGTCCTTTTCCCGCTTCAAGGAGGAGATGGTGACGGTTTCGGCGATCACCACGTTGTCGCGGAGCAGGCGCGCCTTGGCGTTGCGCTTGACCGAACCCGAGGTGACCATGCAACCGGCGATGTTGCCGACCTTCGACGAACGGAAGATCGCGCGGATCTCCGCCCGGCCCAGCTCGACCTCTTCGTAGATCGGCTTGAGCATGCCCTTGAGGGCCTTCTCGATCTCGTCGATGGCCTGGTAGATCACCGAGTAGTACCGGATGTCCACGCCTTCGCGGTTGGCCAGCTCGGTCGCCTTGCCCTCGGCCCGGACGTTGAACCCGATGATGATCGCGTTCGACGCCGACGCCAGGTTGACGTTGGTCTCGGTGACACCACCGACACCGCGGTCGATGACTCGCAGCCGCACCTCGTCGTCGATCTGGATGCCGAGCAGCGCCTCTTCGAGGGCCTCGACGGTACCGGAGTTGTCGCCCTTGAGGATCAGGTTGAGCTCCGAAGTCTCCTTCAGGGCGGCATCCAGATCTTCCAGGCTGATCCGCTTGCGGCTGCGCGCGGCCAGTGCGTTGCGCTTGCGCGCGTTGCGCCGGTCGGCGATCTGGCGAGCGATCCGGTCCTCGTCGACCACGAGCAGGTTGTCACCGGCGCCCGGCACCGACGTGAAGCCGATGACCTGGACCGGCCGCGACGGCAGCGCCTCGGTGACGTCGTCACCGTGCTCGTCGACCATGCGCCGGACGCGACCGTAGGCGTCGCCCGCCACGATCGAATCGCCGACGCGCAGCGTGCCGCGCTGGATCAGCACGGTCGCCACCGGGCCGCGGCCACGGTCGAGGTGCGCCTCGATGGCGACACCCTGCGCGTCCATGTCCGGGTTGGCCCGCAGGTCGAGCGCCGCGTCCGCAGTGAGCAGGACGGCCTCGAGCAGCTGGTCGATGTTGGTGCCCTGCCGCGCCGAGATGTTGACGAACATGGTGTCGCCACCGTATTCCTCGGCCACCAGGTTGTACTCGGTCAGCTGCTGCCGGACCTTGTCCGGGTTCGCGCCCTCCTTGTCGATCTTGTTGACCGCCACCACGATCGGCACGTCGGCCGCCTGCGCGTGGTTGATCGCCTCCACCGTCTGCGGCATGACGCCGTCGTCGGCGGCGACCACCAGGATCGCGATGTCGGTGGCCTTCGCACCGCGGGCACGCATGGCGGTGAACGCCTCGTGACCCGGGGTGTCGATGAAGGTGATGAGCCGGTCCTGCTCGCCGAGGTGGGTGAGCACCTGGTAGGCGCCGATGTGCTGGGTGATGCCGCCCGCCTCGCCCTCGCGGACGTTGGCCTTGCGGATCGTGTCCAGCAGTCGGGTCTTACCGTGGTCGACGTGACCCATCACGGTCACCACCGGCGGACGCTGCTCGAGATCGTCTTCGCCGCCCTCGTCCTCGCCGTAGGTCAGGTCGAACGATTCCAGCAGCTCGCGGTCCTCGTCCTCGGGGCTGACCACGTGCACGACGTAGTTCATCTCGCTGCCGAGCAGCTCGAGCGTCTCGTCGTTCACCGACTGGGTCGCGGTGACCATCTCACCGAGGTTGAACAGGGCCTGCACCAGGGCGGCCGGGTTCGCGTCGATCTTCTCCGCGAAGTCCGACAGCGAGGCGCCGCGGGCGAGCCGGATGATCTCGCCGTTACCGCGCGGCAGCCGCACGCCGCCGACGGCGGGCGCCTGCATGCTCTCGTACTCGGCGCGCTTGGCCCGCTTCGACTTACGGCCACGACGCGGGGCGCCACCGGGGCGACCGAACGCACCCGCCGCACCACCACGGCCACCGGGACCACCCGGACGGCCACCGCCGCCACCGGGACGACCACGGAAACCACCCGCGGCGCCACCGGCACCGGGCGCACCCGTGCCGGCACCGGCGCCACCACCGGGCGCGCCGCCGCCGCGGTAGCCACCGCCACCGCCGCCGGGACGACCCGCGCCACCGCCGGGACCGCCACCGGG
>NZ_BAUA01000105.1 GCF_000710915.1 Nocardia brasiliensis IFM 10847 | reverse complement strand
GGTGCTGTCTTCGGACGGCGCCGCGATCGAGATGCGGGACGGCGACGACGAGGACCTCGAGCGCGCGGCGGCGAACCTGGGCATCAACCTGTCCAGGAACGAAGCCGCCACCGTCGACGACCTGGCGAACTAGGCGGTAAGTGCGAATGTCGTTTGTTTCCAACGACATTCGCACCCCGCGTTCCACCAACTAGTGAACTTTTTGCTCGAATTCGACCCTTACAGGGGAAAGGAAGTTACGTGCTAGACGTCAACTTCTTCGATGAACTCCGGATCGGCCTGGCCACCGCCGACGACATTCGCCAGTGGTCCTTCGGCGAGGTGAAGAAGCCGGAGACCATCAACTACCGCACGCTCAAGCCAGAGAAGGACGGCTTGTTCTGCGAGAAGATCTTCGGTCCCACCCGGGACTGGGAGTGCTACTGCGGCAAGTACAAGCGCGTGCGCTTCAAGGGCATCATCTGTGAGCGCTGTGGCGTCGAGGTGACCCGTGCCAAGGTGCGCCGTGAGCGGATGGGCCACATCGAGCTGGCCGCCCCGGTCACCCACATCTGGTACTTCAAGGGCGTGCCCTCGCGCCTCGGGTACCTGCTCGACCTGGCGCCGAAGGATCTGGAAAAGATCATCTACTTCGCCGCCTACGTCATCGTCGGGGTCGACGAGGAGCTGCGCCACAACGAGCTCAGCACCCTCGAAGCCGAGATGGAGGTCGAGAAGAAGGCCGTCGCCGATCAGCGCGACGCCGACCTGGAGGCCCGCGCCCAGAAGCTCGAGGCCGACCTGGCCGAGCTCGAGGCCGAGGGCGCCAAGTCCGACGTGCGTCGCAAGGTCAAGGACGGCGGCGAGCGCGAGATGCGTCAGCTGCGCGACCGGGCCCAGCGTGAGCTGGACCGGCTCGACGAGATCTGGACCACCTTCACCAAGCTGGCCCCGAAGCAGCTCATCGTCGACGAGGTGCTCTACCGCGAGCTGATCGACCGCTACGGCGAGTACTTCACCGGCGCCATGGGTGCGGAGTCCATCCAGAAGCTGATGGAGAACTTCGACATCGACGCCGAGGCCGAGAACCTGCGGGAGACCATCCGCAGCGGCAAGGGCCAGAAGAAGCTGCGTGCGCTCAAGCGGCTCAAGGTCGTCGCGGCGTTCCAGACCAACGGCAACTCGCCGATGGGCATGGTGCTCGACGCCGTTCCGGTGATCCCGCCGGAACTGCGCCCGATGGTTCAGCTCGACGGTGGCCGCTTCGCCACCTCCGACCTGAACGACCTGTACCGCCGCGTGATCAACCGCAACAACCGCCTCAAGCGACTGATCGATCTGGGTGCGCCCGAGATCATCGTCAACAACGAGAAGCGGATGCTGCAG
>NZ_BAUA01000106.1 GCF_000710915.1 Nocardia brasiliensis IFM 10847 | reverse complement strand
GATCGGTGAGTGATCCGAGGCCCACGTCGACGCCGTAGCGCAAGCCGGTCAGGGGAGCGGCCGCGATCAGCAGCAGCGCGACCCCGACCGCGCCGAACAGCACCGGTCGCGCCATCACGATACGGGCCCAGCGCGCCCAACCGCTCGACGCCGTGGCCGCGCGCACCTCGGCGGGCCGCAGGCGTTCGGGTAGCGCGCCGCGATTGATCGCGGGCCCGAGCGCGGCGAGCAGGGCGGGCAGCAGCGTGAAGGCGGCCGCCATCGTGGCGATCACCGCGGTCACCACGCCGATCGCCACCCCGTTCAGCATCGGCAGCCCGACCACGACCAGGGAGCACAGCGAGATCATCACGATGAGCCCGGAGGCGAGCACCGTCCGTCCGGTGGTGTCCATCGCCGCACCGACGGCCTGCGCGATGGCGTTGTGCTCCTGCCTGTTTCGGACTCCGCGCCGGGTCAGCTCCTCGTTGAACCGGCTGACGATGAACATGCCGTAGTCGATCGCGGTGCCGGTGGCGATCATGGTGGCGACCGAGAGCACCAGCGAGTCGAAGGCGAGGAAGGTGGTCAAGCCGAACAGCGCGCCGACCGCCACGGCGATGCCGGCCGCGGTGACGCTGATCGGCAGCGCCGCGGCGGCCACCGCGCCCAGCGCCAGTACCAGCAGCACCGCGGCGATGGGCACGCCGAGCGCCTCGCCGCGTTGCAGATCAGCCGTTTCGATCTCCATCAGATCGGCCTGAATCGGCGCGTAGCCGGTGAGCACGGCCTGCGCGCTCGCGTCGGATCCGGCGGCGAGCGCGGTGCGCAGTTCCCGCACGACGCTGACCCGCTCGGAGATGTCGCCGTCGAGGCCGACGACGGCGAAGGCGGTGTGCCGGTCGGCGGCGATCTGAGCGGCATTGCCGTCGAACGGGCCGACGGCGCCGGCGACGCCGTCGGTCTGCCGGACCGTGGCGAGGGTGCGCTCGATCGCCGCACGGAACTCCGGCGCCTCGACCGTCGCGGTGTCGGAATGGAAGACGATGAGGTCCTGTTCGGTGCCGAACTGGGCGAAGTGCTCGGCGACCAGCTTGCTCGCCGCGACGGAATCCGAACCCGGCACGGAGTAGTCGGGGGTGCCGAGTCGGGCGTGCAGGGCGGGGTAGGTCGCGCCGCAGGCGATGACCAGCAGCACCCAGACGGCGAGCACGATCCGGCGATGCCTGGCCATCGCCATGCCCCAGCGACCGGCGGCGCCCCATCGCGGCGTGGCCCGCGGGGGTTGCGGCCGTTCGAGGATGGTCGGTTGCGCCATCGCCCCTCCCAGGGTTCGCTACCTGACAGTGACTATCAGGTTCTTTCGGTCAGCATACGAATACTGAGGGAGTAGAAGCAAGGGACTCTCAATTTTGCGGCAATGGTCCGGTTCGCTGGAGCAGTGCGCGGTCTGGCGGGTGCCGTGGCGCGTGCTGCCGCCGGACCACATCCGGCGGTCGCGGTGCGGGACCGAGCTCCGCCCGCCGCCGATAGACGAAATGAGCCCGCCGCCGACGTGGCACGATCCGATGCGACAGGTGCTGTCGCGGATCGATGGCGCGCCGGCGGCGGGCTCGAATTCAGTTGTCCGCGTGGTGCATCAGCTGGGGCCGGCTGCGCCGCGACGGTTTCGTCGTGCCTCCTCGGGTCACCTCCGGCGGGCCGGTCGGGCGGGTGGTCCACCCGCCCGGCTGCGCCGTGGTGAGCACGACGACCTGGATCTGTTCCAACCGCAGCCCCAGCCCGGCGAGCCGGGCGATCACGCCGAGCCGGTGTTCCGGCAGCCCCGGGCGGATCGCCAAGGGTTCCCGGCCGGGCCGGCGCAGCACGTAGGTCCGCCGTTCGAGGTCGAACTCGAGCGGCGCACCGTCGCGCACGGCGCGGTAGGCGTCGAGATCCAGGGTGGTGTGCTGGACCGGGTCGATCATCATCGCCTCGATCAGCCGCTCGGCATGTGCCAGCCGCATCGCCCGATCGTCCGGTTCCATCCACTCCACCCGCTGCGCCACCCGCCACCGATAGTCCTCGGCGGCGGCGCGGAGCAGGTACCGATGCCGCTCGATCTCTGCCGCCAGCTCCACCAGCCGCTCGAGATCGACATGCATCGGGTCGCGCGGGTCGGGTGTCGAAGCTGGGACATCAGGCATTGCGCCTCCTCGTTCGAGTGCCAATTACCTTTCGCGGCAGCTCGATCGACGTCCGACCTGAGAACTATTCTCCCTTAGGGGTACGACAAGTTTCGGCGCTCAATAGCCGACGGTGAAGCGGCGCTGGATGAATCGGGGCTGTTCCGCCTCGTCGAGCAGCGCGACGGCTATGTCCTCGGCCGAGATGTCGCCCGCGCCGGGAGCCGGCGACAGCAGTTGGTCGCCGCCGATGCGGAAGCGTCCCGTGCGCTCGCCGGGTTCGATCCGGCCCGCGGACGGACTGAGGTAGGTCCAGTGGCGGTTGGACAGCCGATAGACGTTCAGGCTGTCGCGCAAGGCGCGCACCACGTCGATGTAGTCCGCCGGCACCTCCAGCACCTCGGTCAGGGTGCGGGTGAAATCCGCTCCGGTATCGACCAATTGGCGCCCGGGCGCGACCTCCAGGCTGCCCGCGCCGCCGACGGCGATCACCCGGACCCGTGGGTGTCGTTCGAGCGCGCGCACCATGGCCTGCGCGCCGGTGACGAAATCGCTTGCGTTGGTGATGGTGTCGGCGATGTCGCGCCCGGCGTTCACGGCGCTGATCACCACGTCGGCGCCGGTGATGGCGGTGGCGATGCTGTCGGCGTCGAGCCAGTCGGCTACCCGCCAGTGCACGCCGGACTGCTCGGCCGGGATCCGGGCCGCGTCCCGGGTGAACGCGGTCACGCGGTGTCCCCGCCGGGTGGCCTCGGCGACGACCCTACTGCCGATGACACCGGTCGCCCCGAAAATTCCGATTTCCACGATCACTCCCTCAACGCTGTTCATTTACTACACGCCGTTCAGTAACAGCGCGGATGATAGTAGCCAAACGCTGTAGAGTGTCAAACCGTGGTCGAGGCAGTCAGGAGTCGCAGAGAGCGGTTACGTGCGCAAGCGTCGGACGAGATCAAGGCGATCGCCTTGCAATTGCTCGCCGAGGGCGGCCCGGACGCGGTCTCGTTGCGCGCCATCGCCCGCGAGATGGGCATGACCGCGGGCGCCATCTACGGCTACTACGCCACCCGTGACGACCTGATCTCCACGCTGATCTCCGATGTCTACACCGCGCTGGTCGATCGGGTCGAGGCCGCGCGGGACGCGGTGCCCGCCGCCGACCCCGCGGGACGAATCGTCGCGTGGGGAGAGACCGTGCGCGACTGGGCGATCGCGCATCCCGCGGAGTTCCGGCTCATCTATGGCGATCCGGTGGCCGGTTACCAGCCGCCGCCCGGCGGACCCGCGACGACGGCCGAACTGCGGGCCTGCACCGGGCTCGTCGGCTTGGCCGCGGCGGCCTGGCCGCACGCAGCGGCGCGGCAGACGGTCGGCGACGAGGACTGGTCCGATTTCGATGCGGGCCTGGTCGCCCACGTGCGCAACGACTTTCCCGATCTGCCGCCCGCGGCGCTGAGCCTGGCGCTGCGGATGTGGGGCCGGATGCACGGGCTGATCGCGCTCGAGGTCTACGGTCACCTGGTGCCGCAATCGCAAGACCCGGCGAAGCTCTATCACGCCGAAATGCTGGACCTGGTCCGGTCGCTCGGGCTCTAGGGATGAGCGAGATCGCGACGACTATCGGCAAGCTCGCGCCGGTGGCGCTGGTGTTCGGCGGCGGCGTCGTCTTCGCGCGGCGCAAGATCATCGGCGCCGAGGTCTCGAAGGCGTTCTCCGACTTCGCGTTTCTGTTCGCGATTCCCTGTTATCTGGCGGGGGCACTGTATTCGAGTGACCTCGGGCGGTTGTTCGATCCGCGCGCCATCGCCGCGTATCTGGTCACCGCGCTGGCCGGCATGCTGGTGGTCGGGTTCTGGTCGCGGCGGGTGACCGGCGCGGACAGCCGGGGGATCGCGCTGCGGATCATGGCCGGGGTGCAGGTGAACACCACCTATTTCGCGATTCCGGTGTTCGTGCTGCTGTTCGGTGATGCCGCGCCGATCTTTCCGATCATCCTGCTCCAGGTCTGTGTGCTCACCGTCGTGGTCATCGCCGTCATGGAATTCGGTGCCGGACAAGATGATCTGGGCGGGCAGCGGCCGATCGCCGCCGCGGTGCGCGGGATTCGCGCCGCATTGCTGACGCCGATCGTGGTGGCCTGCTACCTCGGTATCGGTGCGAACGTGGCCGACGTGCCGGTGCCGCACTGGCTGCTGGACGCGCTGGCGTTCGCGGGCAACGCGGCCGCGCCCATCGCGCTGTTCGCGATCGGCCTGCACCTGGGCGGTTCCGGGCTGCGCCTGCGAGCCGCGGCGCGCGACGAGTACGCGCTGATCGCCTTCAAATGCTTGGTCTTTCCGCTGCTCGCCCTGCTGATCTGCAAGTACCTCTTCGGTATTCGCGGCGCCTGGCTGACGTATTCGGTGTTGATCGCCGCCATGCCGTCGCCGCAGAACCTGTTCATCTTCGCCCAGCGCTACGAAACGGATATCGATCTGGCGGCGTCGATCGTCGCGAAGACCTCACTGGTGGCGCTGGTGCTGTTGCCTGGATGGTTGCTGCTGGCCCGGTGACGGAACCGGTCAGATGCCGAGGTATCCGACCGTGGCCGCGAACATGATCGCGGTGAACAGCGGCCAGAACAGCACCTTGGGCAGCAAGTTGTCCCGCCAGGCCAGCGCCTTGCCGAAGGTGCCGTGCAGCAGCAGGGTCGCGTTGAGCGCCACGAGCAGCGTCATCACATACAGGGTGAAGTACCAGTACTCGATGTAGGAGATGCCCGCCGAGCCCACTTCGGTGCGGGCCGCGTTGTCGTTGACCGCGACGACCAGCACGGTGGACACGGAGAAGGTGATGATCGCGAACGCGGTGAAGCCGGAGATCGGCCGCCGGTCCGGGTCGGTGGTGATGACGAACAGCGAGAGGAACATCAGCACCGCCAGCAGCAGCACCGGCACGATCCGGCCGAGCAGCGGTCCGAGCAGCCCGCGGGTGACGCCGACGTTGAAGTACAGCTCGTCGGTATTGGCCAGCCCGGGGTGGGTGAGCATGCTGTACGCCTGGTGGTTGAGGCTCCACACCGTGTACTCCGGCTCCCAGTCGCCGAAGACCAGGCCGGGATCCAACCCGTTGAGCGCGTGCGGGTCCCACGGCGGAAACGATTCGAACGAGGGCACCAACTGCACCGGATGGATCATGTCGACCGGGCGCATGCGCAGCCAGATGTCCTGGTGGTCGAGCGGATAGTCCTGGTAGTGGAACTGCTGGCGGATGACGGTGGAGAACGACCAGACGACCACGCGCCAGTCGCCGAGCGGGTACTCGAACACCTTCTTGGGGCTGTGCGGGTCCTCGGCCTCGAGCAACTGCACGCCGATCTCGATCTCCGCCGGGAAATCGGACGGTACGTGCTGCCAGATGTGTCCGACCACTTTGACGTTGTGCGCGTTGACGAACTGCAGCGAGTTCACCAGCACGCCGGTGGACAGCCGGGGGACATGCCGGTCCTGCGGCAGGTTCGGCCGCACCGCCGCCTCGGCCTCGGCGTAGGTCGACACCGTGGTGCCGATCTCCGCGACCGGTGCGTGTTTGCTCGCCGCGTGCGTCCACGAGTACACGGTGCCCGCGGCCAGCAGCAGGGACACCGCAGTGGCGGCGAGCCACAGCAGCAGCTTCCACTTCGATACCAAGCCCGAGACCGCATCCCTGATCGGCACAGCCTGGAGATTAGCTCTCCATTAGCCACTCGAGCGGTATTCGGACATCGGCGGACATGTCGCGTCCGGCTCGACGGATGTGTCCGGTTTCACTGAAAATGCTAATGAAAATCATTACCAGTAGTCTACGATGCTGACATGGCTTTGTTTCGGATCGGGATGTGTGCTGCCGCAACGGCATTCGTAGTAGGGCTGACCGCTTGCTCGGCACCGGGGGAAAAATCCAGCGATCCTGACCAATTCGTGGTGATCGACACCGAGGAACTCGGCGACTTCAGCCCCTTGCTCGGCGCGGGGAAGAACGGCGAGTCGAAGATCTTCGAAAGCCTGTACCGGATCGAGGAGGGCGTGACCGATCGGATCCCGGCGGCCGTGCCGGTGCTGGCAGTGGGTGCGCCGGAGCCGGTCGGCGGCGATCTGTCCCGCTGGCGGGTGCACACCCGCACCGGAGTGCGCTTCTCGGACGGCACCACGTTCGGGCCCGAAGACGTTGTCGCGACCTACAACTCGTTGATCGATCCGGTGTTCGCCGCACCGATCGCCGCGGACTACGACTTCCTGAAGCGGGCAGTGCAGACCGGCCCGGATACGGTCGAGTTCGAATTGTCCGGCGTCTACGCCGATTTCGACCATCGACTGTTCCTGGCGATCGCGCCGGCAGAAGCTTTCGCCACCCCGGGACCCGCGGATCAGGCCGAGCTGAACCGGCACCCGATCGGGACCGGACCGTACGTCCTCACCGAATCCCGCCCCGATCAGGTGATTCTCACCGCTCGTGACGATTACTGGGGCGAGCGCGCCCAGGTGCGAAAGTTCGTGGTGCGCCGCAGCGACGACGACAACGCCAGAGCGAGTCAGCTGCGCGACGGGGCCGACGGCACGGTGCTGCCGCCCGAGCTGGCCCAGGCGGCGGCCGAAGACGGCTATCGGGTCGTGTCGGCGGTTGGCAACGATTGGCGCGCCATCACCCTGCCGAGTGGCAACCCGGTCGCGGGTGACCCCGCGGTCCGCAAGGCCTTGAATTTCGCGGTGGACCGCAAGGCCATGGTCGAGCACATCCTCGGTGGGCACGGTGCGCCGATGTCCACCTTGATGGGCCCGGTCTACGGCGAGAACTACGACCCCGCACAGGATTTCGGGTTCGACCGAGCCGAGGCGGCCCGGGTGCTGGACGCGGCGGGCTGGCGGCTCGGTGCGGACGGCATCCGGGCACGGGACGGGCGGCGCGCGAGTTTCGAGATCGCCTACTATCCGACGGAGGTGCTGCGGCGCGATCTGACGATGGCCGTGGTCTCGGACGCGAAGAAGGTCGGCATCGAGATCACCCCGGTCGCGGTGGACAAGAAGAAGATGACGCCGGAGTACCTGGCGCAGACCCCGTTCCTGCTCGGCGGCGGCGGTCAGCCCTACACGGTGGACAGCCAGCTCTACACCAAACTGCACTCCCGCTACGCCGCACCGGGTGTCGGCTCCAAGTGGGACAACGCCTCGGATTACGTGAACCCGAAGATCGATCAGCTGCTCGATGCCGCCCGCGGTGAGACGAACGCACAACGGCGCGCCGAGCTGTACCGGCAGCTGCAGGCGGAATATCACAACGCGCCCGCGATGCTCGCGCTGGTCACCACGAACCACGTCTATGTGCTGCGCGACAACGGCTGGCGGGTCACACCGACTGCGCTGGAGCCGCATTCGCACGGCGTCGCGTGGGGCCCGTGGTACGGGCTCGCGCGCTGGACCCGGTGATGGCTGGTAGAGCGGGCAGGTTGATCGTTCGACGGCTCATCGTCGCGGTACCGCTGGCCGGGTCGGTCTCGCTCGCCGTGTTCGCGCTCGCGGCGGCCAGCCCGTTCGATCCACTGGACGCCTACCTCGGCCCGCACGGGGACGGCTTCGACGAGGCGCAGCGCGCGGCGCTGCGCGATCGACTCGGGCTGGACCGCAGCTGGTTCGGCGCGTGGTGGTCCTGGCTCGGCGACCTGATGCGGGGCGAGCTGGGCACCTCCCGGTCCTACCGCCAGCCTGTCGCCGAGGTGCTCGCCGAGCGGCTGCCCTGGAGTGTGCTGCTCGGCGTGCTGGGCGGCCTCGTGGCGCTGGTGCTCGCGGCCGCACTCGGCGCCTGGGCCGGACTGCGTCGCGACGGCCTGACCGATCGGTTCATCAGCGCGGGTGCCGTTGTGTTGCAGTCTGTTCCGCCGTTCGTGCTCACGCTCGGCGCGGTGCTGGTCTTCGCGACCACCCTGCGCTGGTTTCCGGCCTCGGGTCTGACCGATCCGGGTGGCGGCGTCGGCGTCGGATCGACGGCCCGGCATCTCGTGCTGCCCGCCGTACTGCTCGGCGTGACGCAGCTGCCCTGGCTGGTGCTCGGGTTGCGGGAGACCGTGGCGAACAGCCTCGACAGCGACGCCGTAACCGGGGCGAAAGCACGGGGATTGCCGTGGCGGGTCATCGCTTTCCGGCATGTGCTCCCGGTGTCGGTGGCGCCGTTCCTCGCGCTGTGCGGCGCGAGACTGCCGGAACTGGTGGTCGGCGCCACGGTGATCGAGACGGTGTTCAGCTGGCCGGGCGTAGGCGCGGCGACCGTGACTGCCGCTCGCGCACTGGATTTCCCCTTGCTCGCCGCGCTGACGCTGCTCGTCACGGCGGTGGTGCTGCTCGGCAACCTGGCCGCCGATGCGATCGGCGTGGCCATCGATCCGAGGATCGACGCCGATGGATGAGCGGCGGACCACCCAGCGGTCGACCAGGAGACATTGGCGTGCAACAGTTCCCGTGCTCGCGGTGGGCGTGCTGGTGCTCGCGGTGCTGTACGCCGGGCTGGTGCCGCTGCTGCGGCCGGTCGACAACGCGCTGGTCGATTTCTCCGTCGGCAGGCGGCCGCCCGGTCTCGAATTCCCCTTCGGCACCGACAGTGCCGGGCGTGACGTGTTCGTCCGCGTTGCCGAGGGCATGCGCGTCTCGCTGCTGATCGCTGCGGCTGCGGCGCTGGGCTCGGCGGTTCTGGGCCTGCTGGTCGGAGTGAGCGCGGGGGCGCTCGGCGGCTGGTGGGACCGGATCGCGATGCGTGCGGTGGACACGATGAACTCGCTGCCGAGCCTGCTGCTCACCCTGCTGGTCGTGGCCATGTACCGCGGCTCGGTGCCGGCCATCGTCGCCGCGCTCGTGCTCACCCATTGGACCTCGGTGGCCAGGGTGGTGCGGGGTGAGGTGCTGGCACTGCGGCACGCCGAATTCGTACAGGCGGCCCGGTTGCGCGGGCTGCCCGGATGGCGCATTGTCCGGCGGCACTTCGTTCCGCCCGCCCTGGGGCAGGCGCTGGTCGGCGTCGTGCTGCTGATTCCGCACGCGATCTGGCACGAGTCGACGCTGTCGTTCCTGGGCGTCGGCCTGCCGCCGCACCGGGCCTCGCTCGGCACGCTGCTCTCGGACGCGCAGGCGTCGATACTGCTGGGGGACTGGTGGTTACTGGTCTTTCCGGCGGGGGTGCTGGTGCTCGTCGCGCTGGCGGTCTCGGTGCTCGGCAGGCATTGGCAGCGCAACGGTCAACTGCGCCACGAGGTTTCGGCATGAACGGGGTGATGCTGACGTTGCAGCGGGTGTCGGTACGAATACCGCTGGGCCCCGGCCGCATCGTGCATGCGGTGACCGAGGCGGACCTGACGGTCGCGCGCGGCACGGTGCACGGTTTGATCGGCGAATCGGGCTCCGGGAAATCCATGCTGTCCGCAACCATCACCGGATTGCTGCCGAAACGTGCCCGCACGACCGGCACCGTGGCACTCGAGGCAGCGGGGCGGACCTACTCCGCGGCGGATATCCGGCAGGCACGGGGACGCTCGGTGGCCTGGGTCCCGCAGTCGGCGATGACGTACTTCACGCCGGTCCGGCGGTTGGGACCGCAACTGGCCGAAACGATCCGGTGCCTGGGCACCGCGCACGAGCCGGGCGACCTGCTGCACCGGGTCGGGTTGACCGCGGACGTGCTGCGCCGGTACCCGCACGAACTTTCGGGCGGTATGGCGCAGCGAGCGGCGCTGGCTTTCGCGCTGGCGGGCGATCCGACGCTCATCATCGCCGACGAGCCGACCTCGGCGCTCGATGCCGCGCGGGCGGCTGCGATCCTGGGCCTGCTCGGCGAATTCGCCGCAGCGGGCGGCAGCGTACTGCTCGTCACGCACGACCTGACGGCCCTGCGCGCCGCGCAGATCTGCACGGACATCTCGGTGATGTACGCGTCCCGGATCGTCGAAACCGGCAGTGCCGAGCAGGTTCTCACCGCACCTGCGCATCCGTACACGAAGGATCTGCTGGCCGCCCTGCCCGAGAACGGCTTGCACCCGCTGCCGTATCGCACACCTGAACTGGTGAACCTGCCCGCGGACTTCCGCTACGGAGCAGCATGACGAGAAGATCGCTTGCGGCCGAGTCGGTTTCGGTGCGACTAGGCGGACGTCTGGTCCTCGATCGGGTGTCGCTCGAGCTGGCGCGCGGTGAGGTGGTGGGGCTGACCGGGCCCTCGGGGACCGGTAAGACCACACTCGCGCAGGTCTTGTCCGGTCTTCGCGAACCCACCGGCGGTCGGGTCGTCTGTGACGGGAGCCCGTTGCCCCGGCGGCATACCGGGCGCATCGCGATGCTGTTCCAGTCGCCGCGGCGGTCCTGCGATCCGCGGCTGACCCTGCGCCGGTCCATCGCCGAACTCGCGCGCGGGCCGGTGGCTTGGGAGCGCGTGCTCGAATCCGTCGGCATGACACCGGATCTGCTCGACCGGTATCCGGCGCAGGTTTCCGACGGCCAGTTGCAACGAGCCGCAGTCGCCCGGGTGCTCGCGTCCGAGCCCGACTACCTGCTGTGCGACGAGATGACCTCGATGCTCGACCCGGCCACCACCGCCTCGGTCGCCCGCACCGTGACCGCCCTGGCGGGCACCGGTGTCGGCGTGCTGTTCATCAGTCATGACATCCCCCTGTTGAACGTGTGCGCGGACCGGCTCGTGCGCCTGGGGGACAACCTTTCTCCCGTGTCCGGTGCGGCAGCGTCGTCGCCCGGACCGACCGTTGATTCGACCGACGACATCGGAGTTCTATGAGCAACGCATTGCATATCCTCACCCGCACCGATCTGGCCGATATCGATCTGACGCCCGCCGAGGTCATCGATCTGGTCGAGGAGGGTTATCTGGCGTACGCGCGCGGCGAATCCCGGTGCCCGGTCAAGCTGATGATGCCGATTCCGAAGGTGGAGCGGGACGCGGTCTCGTATTCGATGCTGGGATACGACAGTTCGCTGGAGCAGATCGGTTTCAAGACGTCCTACCGGCAGGGCAGCGAGAGCGCGGACAAGTACTACACCACGATCAGCCTGTACGACGACACCACGGGGCTGCCGTTCGCCTTCATGGACTGCCAGCGGGTCGGTGCCGCCCGGACTCCGGCGACGACGGCCATCACCGCGAAACACTGTGCCCGCGAGGGTGCGACGAAGGCCTTGATGATCGGCACCGGGGTGCAAGGACGAAACACTCTGCCCTATCTGCTCACCGCGCTGCCGGATCTGCAGGAGCTGCGCCTGTTCGGTACCCATCCCGACGGCATCGCGGAAACCCTTGCCACCATGCGGCGTTGGTATCCGGACCGGGAGCTCGAGTTGGTCGACGACGTACCCGCCGCAGTCGCCGATTCGGATATCGTCGTCGTCGCCTCGGGGCGGGCAGCGCATCCCAAGGTACGCACGGAGTGGTTGCCGCCGGGCGGTTTGCTGATCTCGGTGGCCAGCAAAGGCGTCGAGAGCGGTGCACTACGCGCGGCGGATTACGCGATCGCGACCAGCGCGGGGCAACTGGGGGTCACCGGTACCCGGTTGGCCGGTCCCGACGGACCGGTGATCGACGCCGAACTACCGGACATCGTGGCCGGCCGGGCGCGCGGACGGATCGGCGCGGACGACCGGGTGTTCGCCTTCGCCAGCGGCATGATCATCACCGATATTCCGGTGGCGCACGCGCTGGCGACCCGGGCGGTGGCCGCGGGCCGTGGACAGCGGGTGGAACTGTGGTCGTGAACACCGCACCGGTCGAACGCCCCGGTCTGCCTGCGCTGGAGCAGAAGTGGCAGCAGCGGGTGCGCGCGGACCGGCACCTGCTCTTCGATATCCGGCACGCGCTGGGCGGCCCGTTCCACGTCGTCTACCCGGAGCAGTTCGCCGACAACCTCAGGTCGTTCCAGCGGATCTTCACCGCACGCGGTGTGCGCGGCCAGGTCTATTACGGCAAGAAGGCCAATAAGGCCGGCTGCTGGCTGTCCGAGATCGCCGATCTGGGCGGGGCGGTCGACGTGGCGAGCGAGCCGGAACTGGTGCACGCGCTGGCGCACGGTGTCCGCGGGCGCGACATCGGGGTGACCGGCGCCGCGAAGACCGATGCGCTGCTGCGCCTGGCCGCCCGGCACGACTGCGTGGTCGCCATCGACGCGCTCGACGAGCTGGAGCGGATCGCCGAGATCGCCCGGCAGGCCGGGCCGGTACGGATCTTGCTGCGGCGGCTGCCGCCCAGCGCCCCGCACAGCCGGTTCGGTTTGTCCGCAACCGATCTCGATCACGCGATCGAGTTGTGCGTGCGACTGCGGCCGGGGGTGGAACTGATCGGGTTCTCGTTCCATTTGGACGGCTACGCCGTCGCGCCGCGCGCCGAACTCGCCGACGAGCTGATCCAGCTGTGCGTGCGGACGCGGGCGCGCGGATTGCCCGTCGACACGATCTCGATCGGGGGCGGTTTCGCCTGCCGGTATGTGCGCGACGACGATTGGCGCACTTTCCTCGAACAGCGCCGCGACGACTGGTTCCATGCCGGAAAACAGTTCGACAAGTTCTATCCCTACGCCCAGGACCCGACCGGCGCCGCCATGCTCGACGCCGTGCTGGCAACCCGTTTCGGTGTCCGATCCCTGTCAGAGAACCTGCGGGACAACGATATTCAGCTGTTCATCGAGCCGGGGCGGGCCCTGTTGATCGACGCGGGATTCACGGTGTTCCCGGTGCTCGGTTACAAACAGAACGCCGACTACGGCATCACGACCGTGCACGGACTCAGCATGAGCGTCTCCGAGCAGTGGAAGGGCAGTGAGTTCCTGCCCGACCCGATCCTGGTGCCGCGCAAGCAGATCACGGCCGCCGCACCGGTGACCACCTGTGTCGGCGGCGCCAGCTGCATGGAGTACGACGTGCTCACCTGGCGCAAGGTCGGCTTGACGCAGCGACCCGAACCCGGTGACCTGCTGTTGTATCCGAATACGGCGGGCTACCAGATGGACAAGAACGAGAGCGAGTTCCATCAGCTCCCGTTGCCGCCCAAGGTTGTCGTCACCGAACAGGAGGACCGGTGGTTGTGGCGTTTGGACAAGTAGAGGCGGACGCGACGACGGTGCGTCCGGTCGGCCGGGCCACCGTGCATCCGGCCGGAGTGCGACCGATGCCCCGGCTCCGAGAGAACGTCGTGCGCAGCGCGTCCGAGCTCATCGGTGCGACCCCGCTGCTCGAACTGGTGCGCACCGGCACCGGTACCCGGATCCTGTTGAAGCTGGAGCAGTTCAACCCGACCGGCTCGGCGAAGGTGCGCATGGCCCGTGAGATGGTGTTGCAGGCCGAACGCAGCGGCGAACTGCGTCCGGGTGGGCACATCGTCGAACCCACGTCGGGCAATACCGGCACCGGGCTCGCCCTGATCGCGCTGGAACGCGGGTACACGTTCACCGCGGTGGTCGACGACCACGCCGCGAAGGACAAGTTGCGTGCCATGAAAGCGATGGGCGCGCAACTGGTTTCGGTGAACAGCGGTGACAGCGGTGGTCCGAGCACGGTCGAGCGCAGGCGGATCGCCGACGAGATCGCCGCGCGCACCGGCGCATACCGCCCCGATCAGCACAACAACCCGCACAACAACGCGGGCTATCGGGACCTGGCCGGCGAACTGCTCACCGACCTCAACACCGATGTCGATTACCTCGTCGGTGCGGTCGGCACCGGCGGGTCACTCTGCGGCACAGTCGAAGAGCTGCGCAGGCTCGGTTCCCGAGTGCACGCGATCGGTGTCGAACCCGTCGGATCCATCATCTTCGGCGGCGCGGGCGGCGGCTATTGGCAGACCGGCGCCGGCAGCCCCGCCGGGTTCCCGGTCGGCCGCAACGTGAAATACGACGCGATCGACGAGGATTGCCGGGTGGGCGATGTCGACGCGTTCGCCACCGCGCGCGTGGTGGCGCGGCGGACCGGCATTCTGGTGGGTGGTACCGCAGGCGCGGCGATCCACATCGCGCTGCGCCGCCTGGTGCACGTCCCCGCGGCGAGCACCGTGGTGGTGCTGGTGTGCGACGCGGGGGAGAAGTACCTCGACACCGTCTACGACGAGGACTGGCTGCACGCGCGCGGGCTGTACGACCGGGCGGCGCAGCAGCGGATCACGCGTCTGCTGACGGCTTATGACGAATCGGTACGGTTGGCGGCCGACGACCTGGAACGAGCGGGGGCGTGAACGCTATGGCAATTCGGGAGTACCGCGCCATCGTCGCGCTGGCCGCCCCGATCGCGGGCATCCAGCTCGCGCAGGTGGCGCTGACCACGGTCGATCTGGCGATGATGGGACTGCTCGGGATCGCGGCGGTCGCGGCGGGCGGGCTCGCACTGCTGCTGTACAACCAGCTGCGCACCATGTGCGTCGGCATGGTCACCGGCGTCGGGAACATGATCGCTGCGGCTGCCGGGCGGGGTGAGAAACGCACCGGCAGTGACGGACTCGACGAACAGGCGCGCTCCGAGATCCGCGGGTACGTGCGCGCTGCCGCCGCGGTGGCCACCGTGGTGTCGATCGTCGGCGCGCTGATCCTCGTCGCGCTCGGCTACGCGCTGCGGTGGTTCGGGCAGGATCCGGCGGTGCTCGAACTGGCGCGGTCGATCATCTGGGCGCTGGCGCCGGGCCTCGTTCCGATGCTGTGGCTGAATGTGCTGCGGCAGTTCGCCGTCGGGCTGCGCCGAGCCGGCTCGCTGCTGCGGGTCACGCTGCTGTCGATCGGCGTGAACGCGCTGCTGAACGCGCTGTTCATCTTCGGCTGGTTCGGTATGCCGCGGCTGGGCCTGGCCGGCATCGGGCTGGCCACGACGCTGGTGCAAGTCTGGACCTTCGGCACCTATCTGCGCACCGTCCGGCGCGATCCCGTACTCGGCGAACTGCTTTCGCTGCGTGTGTGGACCGCCGACCGCGCCACGGTGCTGCGGATCGTGCGGATGGGCACGCCCATCTCGCTCACCTACGGGGCGGAAGCGGCGATCACGTCCATTGCCACGGTGCTGATGGGTGGGTTCGGACCGGTGGCGCTGGCCGCGAGCAATATCGTCAACCAGCTGGCCTACATCGTTTACCAGGTGAACATCGGCCTCTCCCAGGGCTCGTCGATCCTGGTGAGTCGCACAGTGGGCCAAGGGGATCAGCACGCGGTCGCCGGTATCGCCCGGCGCACCTTCGCGCTCGGCTTCGGCTTCATGACGGTGGTGGGACTGGTGTACGTGGTGTTCCCGGGCACGGTGCTCGCGCCGTTCCTCGGCGCGGACCGCGACGACACCGCGGTGGTCGCCGCGGCGTCGACGTTGCTGTGGTTCGCGATCGTCCAGCAGTACTGCAAGGGTTCGCAGAACCTGTGCATCGGCTTGCTGCGCGGTATCGGAAATACCAAGGCGGGCATGCAGAGCACCTTGATCGGCTACTTCGTGCTCGGTGTGCCCGCGATGGCGCTGTTCGCGTTCGCGCTCGATCTGCGCGGGCCAGGGATCTGGCTGGGCTTGTGCGTGGGCTTCGGCACCACCGCGATTCTGGTGTGGCGCAGGTTTCTGCGCGGGGTCACCGAGTTGACCACGGCCGCACGGGAACCCGTGGTTGTCACCGGATGAATCGGAGGAATGAGGCAAAGCGTATGAAACCGGCTGGGCCGCCCTAGCTCTCGGGCAGGTGGTGTTTGCGTCGATGCACAGTCCGACAATTCGGATAATAGACGGCAATTGTTCAGCATCGATCGGTGGCGAACGTGGTCCAGATCACCTGATCGGTATCACCTGTTGATCTTTCTCTGCGGCGTCGCCGCACCTCGGGTAGGGTCGGCGCGGATCGCGAAATTCTGCTCGACAGCCCTGGCGGAAAGGTCGGCCGACACGATGTGCGCAGCGGGGCCGTTCAGTGGACTCAACCGCAGACAATTCCTGGCGAAGGCGGCCGCGGCCGGTGCGGTGGGCGCGTTGGCCTCATGGGCCGACCCGATCATCCAGCGGGCCTACGCCGCCGACCCGGCGGGCACGGGCGGGCTCGGCGATATCGAGCATTTCGTGCTGCTGATGCAGGAGAACCGTTCCTTCGACCATTATTTCGGCACACTGTCCGGCGTCCGCGGCTTCGACGACCCGTCGCCGGCCTGGCGGCAGTACGGGTGGACGCCCGGAATCGGCCCCACGCCCGACGGTTTCGTGCATCCGTTCCGGCTCGACACCACCCGCGGCGCCACGCTGGACGGTGAGTGCATCAACGACCCGGATCATTCCTGGGGCGGTATGCATCGCGCCTGGAACGGTGGCCGCAACGACGGATGGATGCCGATGTCGGTGCACAGCGTCGGCCCGGCGAACGCGCCCGCCGCGATGGGTTACTACCTGCCGGAAGACATTCCGATCCACACCGCGCTCGCCGAAGCCTTCACCCTGTGCGACAACTACCACTGCTCGGTGCTCGGGCCCACCGATCCGAACCGGCTGTACTGGATCAGCGCGACCATCGACCCGGACGGTTATGCGGGCGGGCCGCTGGTGCGGACGCCGACGCTCATTCCGCAGCACGTGTACAGCTGGCGCACCTACCCGGAGAACCTCACCGAGGCCGGCGTGAGCTGGAAGATCTACAACAACCGCGATGTCGGCCCGCTGTCGTCGGTGCTGCTGGACGGCATGCTCGGCTGCTTCACGCAATCGGCCGACCCTGCTTCGGATTTGGCGCGCCGCGGCATGGCGCCGGTGTACCCCGACGACTTCCGGGCCGACGTCGCCAACGACACTTTGCCCGCGGTGTCCTGGGTGATCCCGTCGTTGCTCAACTGCGAACATCCCGCGCTGCCTGCGGCTTTCGGCGCCTTCGGCATCGTGCAGCTGCTCGACATCCTCACCTCGAACCCGAAGGTGTGGGAGAAGACCGCGCTGATCATCAGCTACGACGAGAACGGCGGTTTCTTCGATCACGTCACCCCGCCGACCGCGCCGCCGGGCACCCCTGGCGAGTTCCTCACGGTGCCGCTCGAGCGCGTCGAGGCGGCGGAGGGCACAGCCGGTCCGATAGGTCTCGGCTATCGTGTTCCCGCACTGGTGATCTCGCCTTACACGCGCGGCGGACTCGTCGCGTCCGAGACTTTCGATCACACCTCGCAACTGCGGCTGCTGGAAACCAGATTCGGCGTCGACGTGCCCAATCTGACGGCGTGGCGGCGTGGCGTGACCGGCGATATGACCTCCACGTTCGATTTCGGCTCCGCGCCGAATACGGCGAAACCCGTACTGCCCGATCCGAAACCGAAAATGGATGCCGCGATCGCCCAATGCGGCCCGAATGTCGCCCTGGGAACGGCGACCGCCGGAGTTCCGTATCCGGTGCCGCCGAATGCCATGCCGACACAACAACCCGGTGCCCGGCGCAGGCCGAGCGGGTTGATTCGGGCATGAGAGTGGCCCAGTCCTGGCGGGGGCTGGGCCACTGCTCGAAGTGTGAGGTCAGCTCGCGGTCGCGGGCACCCACCGGACCGAGGGGACGGTGGAGCGTTTGCGCATGGCCGCGAAACTGTGCCGGGCCGGGCTGATCAACGCGGTGAACCAAGTGCGGCGGTGCTCGGCCAGCGCCTCCGCGACGGCGGGAATCTGGGTGCAGTGCACGCCACCCGCCATACCCAGGCGGTGGCGACCCGTCTGGTTGTTTCTGGTGCCCAATGGTGTTCCTTTGCTTGCTGGTGCTGGCGCCTGGATCGCCAGGGCGAAGATTAGCCGAACGAAAGTGCCGCGCAGAGTATTTTGCGCAAGTAATTGGCTCGGCGTGTCGGAAAGTTGTCGCCGCGTGACCCGGTTCGACCGGAATTGTTGCGAATCGGTCTCGGCCTCGTCACGGATCGAACAAATGCGGCGAGGGCAGGTGGAAACTCAGCCGCCAGTGGGTAATCGGGCTGATTGTGTCCCGTTGGCGGCCGTGGCCATGGGTGGGGCGCGGCGCGCGAGAACGCCGGATGTAAGACTGATCGAATGTTGCGGATCGGCCTCACCGGAGGCATGGGAGCGGGCAAGTCGACGGTGGCGCGGATTCTCGCCGACCGCGGGGCGGTCATCGTCGATTCCGATCTGATTGCCAGGGAGGTCGTCGCGCCTGGCACCGAGGGCCTCGCTGCGCTCGTGGACGCGTTCGGCTCCGCCATCCTGACGGCCGACGGCAGCCTGGACCGCCCCGCCCTCGCCGCCAAAGCTTTCGCCGACGACGCGTCCCGTGCGCGCCTGAATTCCATTACGCATCCGCTGGTGGGTAAACGCACTGCGGAATTGATTGCCGCCGCGGCGCCGGACGCCATTGTGGTGCAGGATATTCCGCTGCTGGTGGAAAACGGTCTCGCGCCGCTGATGAATCTCGTGCTGGTCGTCGACGTGCCCGCGGAAACTCGGCTGCATCGTTTGGTGGAATTCCGTGGTGTCGCCGAAGCGGACGCGCGGGCGCGGATTGCGGCGCAGGCCACCGACGAGCAGCGGCGTGCGGTAGCCGATGTGCTGCTGGACAACAGCGGCGCGCCGGCGGATATCGAGGAGACGGTGCGGGCGCTGTGGGACGAGCGACTGGTGCCGTTCGAACACAACCTGCGCACGGCGACCCCCGCCCGGCGCAAAGAGCTGCGGCTGGTACCGCCGAACCCGGAGTGGGCGGCGCAGGCGCAGCGCCTGATCGCCCGGCTGTGGGTGGCCTGCGGCCAGGCTGCGTCGCGGATCGATCACATCGGTTCGACCTCGGTACCGGAGCTGCCCGCGAAGGACGTGCTCGATCTCCAGATCACCGTCGCGGATCTGGCGGCGGCCGATGGGCTGCGAGATGCGTTGGGGGCGGCGGGCTTTCCGGTGCGGCCGGAGGTCGTCCAGGACAGTCCGAAACCGACGCCCGCGGATCCGGACGGGACCGATCTCGCCTTGTGGGCCAAGCGATATCACCAGAGCGCCGACCCCGGCCGCCTCGCCAACGTGCATGTGCGCGTGGACGGTTCACCCGGGCAGCGGTTCGCGCTGGCCTTCCGCGACTGGCTGCGCGCCGATGCCGAGGCGCGCGCCGAATACCTCGAGATCAAGCGCGCCGGCGAGGCGAAGGCCGCCGGGCTCGAAGGCGCGGCGGCAACGAGTGCTTACCTGGACGTCAAGGAGCCCTGGTTCGACTCCGCGTACCACCGGCTGACGGAACGAAACGCCTAGGGCCGCAACCGATGCGGTGCAGTCTATCGCACGCGTCGGCTACTTCCAGGTCAGTGTGATGCCGCGCGACTCGAGCCAGCGGTTCAGGTCGTAACCGTGCGCGGCGAGACCGTCGATGGTAGCCGTGGCGTGTGCGATCGCCGCCTCGGCCGCGGCGGCGGTGATCAACCCGGCGACGTGCGCGGCGAGCAACTCGTCGACATCCAGGAGCTCGCATTCTCGGCCGGTGCGCACGACGATGTCGAGGTAGTGGTCCACCGACTGCCACTTGTCCGGCGACACCTGGCCGAACTCGCCGAGGTCCAGATAGAAATCCTGATCCCGCCGATGTTCGGGGTGGTAGTGGAACACGCTGGCCCGCAGCGCGAGCTCGGGCAGCAGCCAGGACTCGATGTAGTGGAACTGTTCATGGTCGGAGGTGCGTGCCATGTACAGGCCCCATGGCGCCACCTGGTACCGCTCGACCGGTCGCACGAAGCCCTTGGGATCGGTGTTGGTCAGGTCCGCGAGGTCGAAGTATTCGACCTTGGGCCGATGCACGTCGACAGAGGGTGCCTGCGTCATGCATCCAGAATCTACCGGCGCGTGGACCGAGTCGAGCGGTGTGGCGGTCACATCCAGGTCAGCGTGATGCCGCGGGTGGCGAGCCAGTCCTCGACGCAGTGATCGTTGACGGCCAGTCCGTCCAGCGCGGCCGTCGCGCACTCGAAGGCCCGATGCGCCTGCGCCGAGTCCACCAGGCCGGCCGCGTGCGCGGCCAGCAGGTCGTCCACGCCGCGCAGTTCGACGTCGCGGCCGCGGTGCACCTCGATGTCGAGGTAGTGGTCGACGGCCTTCCAGCGCTTCGGCGCGATCTCGGTGAACTCGCCGATGTCGAGGTGGAAGTCGTGGTCTACGTGGTGCGCCGGATTGCGGCGGGTGACCGTCACGCGCAGCGACAGCTCGGGCAGCAGCCAGCACTCCAGGTAGTGGTGATGCGGGACGGGCACGATGCGCGCCATGTAGAGGCCCCACGGTTCGTGGTGATAGCGCTCGACCTGACGGACGAAACCCTTGTTGTCGGTGCTGGTGAGTTCGGCCAGGTTGAAGAACTCGACGTGCGGCCGGTGGGGTGGCTGGCCCGGGGGTAACGCGTTCGGTGGGTTGGCGGCCGGGCCGCTGTGATTCAGGCCGGGTACCGCCGCGCGGAGATGCCTGGCGAGGTTTCCTGCGAAGCCCGTTGTGGGCGCGGTATTAAGCAATGGAATCAGACCTCTCATGGCTGTTGTCCTTCGCCGCATCCGAACTCGTTGTCCGAACAACCAAATCAGAGTACACCTGGGAATGGGTCGCGGGGTGTAATGAGCGAGCATCATTTTTGCCACGAAACCTGTTGCTGCTGAGGCAAATTCGGACATCGGCAGGATTCGTAAAGTGAAATAGGCGTGGTGCGGTACGGCGGACGTGCCACTTTTACCGTCCCTTTTACCGCTCTTGGGCGGGCGACGGTGTGCCGAATTCCACCGCCTCGTGGAACGGCCGCCGTAACAAGGGAAAGAATGCCCGCTGCCGCCCGCCGAAAACCCGCTTTCGGCCGCGGCGGGCGACCGGTCCGTAGGTTGGGCCGCATGAGTTTTCGGCTGGCGGCGTACGCGGTATGCCTCGACGACGGGCGGCTGCTGCTCACCCGGCACGTGCCCCCGAGCGGTGATCCGAACTGGACCCTGCGGGGCGGTCATGTGGCTGCGGTGCCGGTCGGCGGGCTGATCCAGCACTGAGGTGGGGTTCGGGCCGGGCGGACCAGCGGAATCTGTCGGTGGCTGGGCCTAGGCTGGTCATCATGGCATTTGCAACCGAGATTCCGACGGAGGGCTACGAGGACAGGGCCGCCGGTGCGACCCCGTTGGCCCACTCGGAGCATCGACCCGTCGGCGAGATCGAGCGCACCGAGGGGCAATTCCAGGTGGTCAGCGACCACCAGCCGGCCGGCGACCAGCCGGCCGCCATCGCCGAGCTGGAACGCCGGATCACGGCGGGGGAGCGCGACGTCGTGCTGCTCGGCGCCACCGGCACGGGTAAATCGGCCACCACGGCCTGGCTCATCGAGCGGCTGCAGCGCCCGACGTTGGTGATGGCGCCGAACAAGACGCTGGCCGCCCAGCTGGCCAACGAACTGCGCGAAATGCTGCCCAACAACGCGGTCGAGTACTTCGTCTCGTACTACGACTACTACCAACCCGAGGCGTACATCGCGCAGACCGACACCTACATCGAGAAGGACAGCTCGATCAACGACGACGTCGAACGGCTGCGGCATTCGGCGACGTCGAGCCTGCTGTCGCGGCGCGACGTGGTCGTGGTCGCGTCGGTGTCCTGCATCTACGGCCTCGGCACCCCGCAGTCCTACCTGGATCGTTCGATCCAGCTGGAGGTCGGCACGGAGGTCGATCGGGACGCGCTGCTGCGCCTGCTCGTCGACGTGCAGTACACCCGCAACGACATGGCCTTCACCCGCGGCTCGTTCCGGGTGCGCGGCGACACCGTCGAGATCATCCCGTCCTACGAGGAACTCGCGGTGCGCATCGAGTTCTTCGGTGACGAGATCGAGGCGCTGTACTACCTGCATCCGCTCACCGGCGATGTGGTCCGGCAGGTCGAGATGCTGCGCATCTTCCCGGCCACCCACTATGTGGCCGGGCCGGAGCGGATGGAACGCGCGGTGCGCGATATCGAAGCCGAACTGGAAGAGCGGCTCGCCGAGCTGGAACGGCAGGGCAAGCTGCTGGAGGCCCAGCGCCTGCGCATGCGGACCCAATACGACCTGGAGATGATCCGGCAGGTCGGCTTCTGCTCCGGCATCGAGAACTACTCGCGTCACATCGACGGCCGCCCGGCCGGATCGGCGCCCGCCACGCTGCTCGACTACTTCCCGGACGACTTCTTGCTCGTCATCGACGAGTCGCACGTGACCGTGCCGCAGATCGGCGGCATGTACGAGGGCGACATGTCGCGCAAGCGCAACCTGGTCGAGTTCGGCTTCCGGCTGCCGTCCGCGGTGGACAACCGGCCGCTCACCTGGGAGGAGTTCGCCGACCGGATCGGGCAGGCGGTGTACCTCTCCGCCACCCCCGGCCCGTACGAGCTGGGGCAGGTCGGCGGTGAGGTGGTCGAGCAGGTCATCCGGCCGACCGGCCTGGTCGATCCGCAGGTGGTGGTCAAACCGACCAAGGGACAGATCGACGATCTGGTGCACGAGATCCGGGTGCGCACCGAACGGGACGAGCGGGTGCTGGTCACCACGCTGACCAAGAAGATGGCCGAGGACCTCACCGACTATCTGCTCGGGCTCGGGGTGCGGGTGCGCTACCTGCACTCGGAGATCGACACGTTGCGCCGGGTCGAGTTGCTGCGGCAGCTGCGCCTCGGCGAGTACGACGTGCTGGTCGGCATCAACCTGCTGCGCGAGGGTCTCGACCTGCCCGAGGTGTCGCTGGTCGCGATCCTCGACGCGGACAAGGAAGGCTTCCTGCGCAGCAGCACCAGCCTGATCCAGACCATCGGCCGCGCGGCGCGCAACGTGTCCGGTGAGGTGCACATGTACGCCGACAAGATCACCGACTCGATGCAGCACGCGATCGAGGAGACCGATCGGCGCCGGGCCAAGCAGGTCGCCTACAACACCGAGATGGGCATCGACCCGAAGCCGTTGCGCAAGAAGATCGCCGACATCCTCGACCAGGTCTACAAGGAAGCCGACGAGACCGAGGTCGAGGTCGGCGGTTCCGGCCGCAACGCCAGCCGCGGCCGTCGCGCCCAGGGCGAGCCCGGTCGCGCGGTCAGCGCCGGCGTCTACGAGGGCCGCGACATCAAGTCCATGCCCCGGGCCGAACTCGCCGACCTCGTCAAAGAACTCACCGCCCAAATGATGAACGCCGCCCGCGAACTCCAATTCGAACTGGCCGGCCGTCTCCGCGACGAAATCGCCGACCTCAAAAAGGAACTACGCGGCATGGACGCCGCCGGCCTCAGCTGAGCCTCCGTTCCGGGGGCCGTCTGAGGAGATGGTCGCCGCGGAAGGCCGGCCTGTGCAGAAAGGTGCGGGTGGGTGTTGTGCGTGGGCGCGCTACTGGGTGGCGAGCCAGTCGTCGACGCGGCGCTCGGCTTCTTCGCGGGAGACGTCTTCGACCTTGGTGAGGACGGCCCAGCGGTGGCCGAAGGGGTCGATCACGACGCCGAAGCGGTCGCCGGTGACGAAGGTCTGGGGTTCTTCGGCGCTGCGGGCGCCGTGCGCGAGGGCGCGGGCGATGACGCTGTCGACGTCGGGGCAGTAGTGCACGATCGAGGTGTGCACCCATTCGCCGTTCGGGGCGAGCACGTTGTTGTCGGGGATCGGCATGCCGAGTTGCAGGGTGGAATCGCCGATCTTCAGTTCGGCGTGCGCGGGCTGCCCGTCGGGCAGGTCGTTGCGGCTGAGCAGCTCGGCGCCGAACACGGCGGTATAGAAGTCGATGGCCTTGTTCGCGTCCGCGACCGCGAGGAAGCAGGTGATCGAGTGGTAGCCGTCGGCGATGGGATTCACGGTGTCGGTCATGGCACCGATACTGGTCGCCCACGGCCGGCCGGTCTTGTAAGAAAGCGACAGCACGATGTCCGATAGCACCGCGTTCGATCCGCCCGCACCCAATCCGATGACTCCCGTGGACACCACCGGCATCCTGCACCCGGACGAGCAGGCGAAGTACCGCTCGCTGGCGCGGCTGCCCGCCGGGCCGGTGGTCGGTCGTTTCGTCGAGTGGTACTGGTCGGTGCGCTGGGATCTGCGCGACCGGCCGCCGTACCACGCGCAGGTGCTGCCGTATCCCAGCGTGAACGTCACCTTCGAGCGATCGGCAACGCGCACAGGCGGTTTCGTCACCGGAGTGTGTACGACGAAGTTCGTCCGCGAGCTCAGCGGGGTGGGGGAGACCTTCGGTGTGCGCTTCCGGGCCGGTGGTTTCGGCGCGTTCACGGGTTCGGACGTCGGGTCCTTGCGCGATACCTCTGTCCCGTTGACCGAGGTGCTGCCCGACACGGGCGACCTGATCGAGCGTGTCCTGGACGCGACTACCGACGAGCAGCGCCGCAGCGTGCTCGAGGATTTTCTCGCGCCGCGCTGTACGCCGGCGGACCCGACCTATCCGCTGGTGTTGCGCATCGTCGAGGCGATCGCCCGGGACCAGGAGCTGACCAGGGTGGACCAGATCACCGAGCGCTTCGACGTCTCGATGCGCACCCTGCAGCGCATGTTCCGCCGCTATGTCGGCGCCGGACCGAAGTGGGTCCTGCGTCGCTACCGCCTGCAGGACGGCGCGGAACTGCTCGCCCGCGGCCGCACCGAAGATCTCGCCATGTTGGCCGCCGAACTGGGATACTTCGATCAGGCGCACTTCTCGCGCGAGTTCACCGCGGAAGTCGGAATGGCTCCACTGGAATACGCCAAGAATTCGCTACGCTCGCGCAACGAGGTTACGGCGAAGGTCCTGTCGACCAGGACGTAGTTGCCGAGCCGACCGTATTCGACCATTCGACCGGGGCTGGGAAATGCCCAGCCGAGCCGCTAGTTGAATGTTGCACTACCTACCGTCAGCCAAACAAGGAGCTGGACATGGATGTCGTGGTGTTGATCGGACGGGTGTTGTTCGCGGTGTTGTTCCTGAGCTCGGGGGTCGGGCATTTCATGCAGACAGACGCGATGGCGGGTTATGCCGAGAGCCGGGGTCTGCCGATGGCCAAGCTGTCGGTGCTCGGGTCGGGTGCGCTGTTCGCGCTGAGCGGGCTCAGCATTCTGCTCGGGGTGTGGGCGGATCTGGGCGCACTGGTGCTCGCGGTATTGCTGGTGGTCACCGCGGTGCTGATGCACGCGTTCTGGAAGGAGACCGACGCCCAGGCCAAGCAGATGGAGATGATCAGCTTCAACAAGGACGTGGCCCTCGGCGGCGCCGCGTTGATGCTGTTCGCGTTCTTCGCCCATGTCGACGACCTCGGATTGACCATCACCGGACCGCTTTTCGACCTCTGAACCCTGTGCGACGCGCTAATATTGCGCGTCCTTTTAGTGCAGGGAGAAGGTAGGCATGGACATCATCGGAGCGATTCTGGGCTTATTCTGGGCGAACTACCGACAGTGGCCCTGATAGCTCGGCAGTACCGAGCCCGATCGGCCCGTCCCGGCGCGTGATTTACGCGTCGCGGCGGGCCGATCGGCGTTCCATCGCCCCTGGTGTGTGACGAATATCCCAGTGGGACAAGATGGTTCACCATTGTTGTGCTGGATCACAGTTTGTCGACCCGGCATTTGTGTCCGGCCTGGTTACTCGGGCCCTCGCGACATTTCCCCGCGAACCCGTGGCATGAATGCCCGGACACCGCCGATGTGATGTGTTGCGATTTCTGATATTTCCACTCCGTTTGCCGCTAGGGTCGACGCAAGTCGCTGCGCCGGTGCCGCGTCTGTGCGGGTGCACCGGCGTGGGCAACGTGACCACTTCATAACTTGGAGGAGAGAATGACCGCCTACCGGACGATCGTCGTCGGTACCGATGGCTCGGACTCGTCGTACGTCGCCGTCGAGAAGGCCGCCGCGCTGGCTGGAGTGTCCGCCGCGACCCTGGTCATCGCGTGTGCTTACTACCCCACCGACGATCGTGACGTGGCCGCGGCCGCCGATGTCCTGAAGGAAGAGGCCTACCAGGTGCGCGGGTCCGCCCCCACCAACGAGATCCTGCGCACCGCGCGGGACAAGGCCGCTGCCGCGGGCGCGGTGGACATCGTCGAGCGCGCCGTGGTCGGCGAGCCGGTCGAGTCCCTGCTCACGCTGACCAAGGAGGTCGACGCCGACCTGCTGGTCGTCGGTAACCGCGGCTTGAACACCTTGACCGGTCGCCTGCTCGGCTCCGTCCCCTCGGACGTGGCCCGCAAGTCCCGCTCGGACGTGCTCATCGTGCACACCGTGCGCTGACCACCCCCGCTACCCGAAAGGCTCCGCATCGCACCCGATGCGGAGCCTTTCGCGTCGTCTGGACACGCGATCACCAGGTAGCGGTGGCGGCAAAGACCGAGAGGCTTCCGCCACCGTTACCCGGTGATCATCCGACCAGCAGCGCCCCGAGCACTTCCGGCAGGTCCGCGCTGTGGACCACGCCCAACCGCTGGGTCGCGCGGGTCAGCGCGACGTACAGGTCGTTGAGCCCGCGGGGTGATTCGTCGAGGATCGCCTGCGGTTCGACCAGGTAGACCGCGTCGAACTCCAGGCCCTTCACATCGTGCACGGTCAGCACCCGCACCGATTCGCCGGCGAGTTCGGCCAGCCCCTCGAGCAGCGCGTGCGGCGCGATCACCGCGGTGGTGCCCGGGCCGGTTTCCGTCGCGATCAGCCTGGCCACCTCGTCGCGCACGCCGGACGGATCCACGCGGTACCCGCGCGGCGGGTTTCCGGTTTCGCGGACCGAGCGCGGGGCCGTCGCGTCCGGATCGATCGCGGCGAGTACGTCCGCGGCCACGTCCATGATCTCGGCCGGCGTGCGGTAGTTGACCGTCAGCTCGGTGAGCTTCCAGCGTTTGGCCACATAGGGTTCCAGCATCCGCTGCCAGGAGGACGCACCCGCCGGGTCGCCGGTCTGCGCGACGTCGCCGACCACGGTGATCCAGCGATTCGGGATGCGCCGCATCACCATTCGCCATGCCATCTCCGAAAGTTCCTGTGCCTCATCGACGATGACGTGGCCGTAGGTCCAGGTGCGATCGCCCGCGGCGCGTTCGGCGGTGGTCTGCCTGGTCCGCACGTCCTGCCGTTCGGCGAGCTGGCTCGCGTCGATCAGGTCGTAGGCCATCAGGATTTCCGGGTCGAGTTCGTCTTCGAGATCCTGTGGCGCGGAACCGGTCAGGATGTCGAGTGCGTCCTGGGCCTCGGCCAGCTGGGCGCGCCAGCGGCGGCGGGCTCGTTCGCGTTCCTCGGCATCGTCGACACCGAGCAGTTCGGCCAGTTCGTCCAGCAGCGGCGCGTCGGCCGCGCTGAAAGTGCCGTCGTCCGAGCGCACCAGTTCGGCGCGGTCGGCCGGGTCCAGGCTGCTGCCCGCGCGGTCGAGCCGTTTCGGGTCGGCCAGCAGGTCGGCGAGCACCTCCTGCGGGGACAGCAGCGGCCACAGCTTGCCGATGGCGCGCTGGATCTCCTGATCGGCTCGCATCTCGTCGCGGATCTCGGCCAGATCGGTCCGGCTCAGCAAGCTCGGACCACCGGACAGA
This sequence comes from Nocardia brasiliensis IFM 10847, assembly GCF_000710915.1. Classification (GTDB taxonomy): domain Bacteria; phylum Actinomycetota; class Actinomycetes; order Mycobacteriales; family Mycobacteriaceae; genus Nocardia; species Nocardia brasiliensis_A. The sequence continues at coordinate 30,503 of NZ_BAUA01000106.1, read as the reverse complement.
TCCGCGCCCATGGTTTCGGCCAGCTGGTCGGTGAGCGCGTCGATCACCGAGCTGGTGAAGATCGGCTTGGCCAGGTTGTGCGGGCGGCGCGAGGAGCGGGCCCGCCCGCGCGCCTTCGTGGCGATCTTGCGGTCCAGCGTCACCGGATAACCGTCGAAGCTGAGCCGGATCGGTTCGGCGGGCACCTCCTGCCGATCGCGGACGGCCTGCTTGAGCACCTCGAGGATGTCGAGTGAGCCCTTGATCTCGCCCGCGCGCAGCGAATCCTCGCGGGTGGCTTTCACACCCGGGTACAGATCGCCGATGGTGGACAGCAGCACGCCGGTCTCGCCGAGCGAGGGGAGCACCTGCCCGATGTAGTCGAGGAAGGTGGCGTTCGGCCCGATGATCAGCACGCCGCTCTTCGCGAGCTGCTGACGGAAGGTGTAGAGCAGGTACGCGGCGCGATGCAGCGCGACGGCCGTCTTGCCGGTACCGGGACCGCCCTGCACCACCAGCACGCTCTTGTGCTCGGAGCGAATGATCGCGTCCTGCTCGTGCTGGATGGTTTCGACGATGTCGTTCATGTGGCCGGTGCGGGCGGCGTTCAGCGCGGCGAGCAGTGCGCTCTCGCTGCCGACACCGCCGTCGTCCTCGCTCGCGCCCGCCTGGCGCGCGGCGTCCAGGTCGAGGTATTCGTCGTTGATCGCGGTGACCTTGCGGTTGCGCGACCGGATGTGCCTGCGCCGGGTGACGCCGTCCGGCGCCGCGGTGGTGGCCAGATAGAACGGGCGAGCCAGCGGCGCGCGCCAGTCCAGCAGCAACGTCTCGTAGTCGTCCTTCTCGTCGAGGATGCCGAGCCTGCCGATGTAGCGGTATTCCTCGGCCAGATCGATCCGGCCGAAACACAAACCGTGTTCGGCCGCATCGTATTTGGCGAGATCCTCGGTGTAGAGCTGGCTGAACGACTCGCGTTCGCTGCGGGCCTGCGGCGTGCCGCCGGTTTCGAGCAGCACGGTGCGTAATCGGTTGCGCGCGTAGTCGCGCATCTCGTCGAGCCGGTCGTAGAGCACCGAGAGGTACGCCTGTTCCTGTTCGGTCTCGCGGGTCAGCGCCGGGCCTTCCGCACGGGCGGGCAACGCGGTGCGGTTGCCCTGACCCGACGAGTCGGCTCGGTCCTGAGTGAGGTCGGGCAAACTGAACTCCTTGTCACCGCGATGAAGCCGGGCGAACGGTACACGCGGTCGACACCGCGTACGCGAACGCTCGGAAAACAGAGTTGTCGAGTCTACTGCGATTGCGGCGCGCTCGCCGTAACCGCTGATGTACCCGAAATCATGCCGTCCAGTACTCCGGTGCAGGTCGCAGCGCCGGGCGTGTTGGTCCTCCAGTTGCGGGCGTGATCGAGGTCATCGGCGCAGCCATCGCCCTCAGGAGGCGTGCGTGCTGTTGGGTCTGCGGCCCTTGGTGACCGTGCCCTCGCGGTGGCCGGACGGCTTGGCCCGGTACATGGCGAGGTCGGCGTCGTGCAGTACCGCCTCCGGGGTGCGCCGGTCGCCGACGCTGAGCGGTGCTACGCCGATCGAGGCGTTCACCTCGATGCGGTGCCCGCGCGCGATGATCGGCTCGGCCATGGTGGTGCGCAGGCGTTCCACCAGCGCGTCGATATCCACCCGCCGGGTCCGGCCGGACAGCAGCACCAGGAATTCGTCGCCGCCGAGCCGCCCGACGATATCGTCGCCGCGCAACGCGCGCTGCAGCCGTTGCGCGACGATCTGCAGCACCGTGTCGCCGATCGCGTGCCCGAGGGTGTCGTTGATCGCCTTGAACCCGTCCAGGTCGATGAACAGCACCGTGGACACCGGCAGATCCTCGCTGGTGGCCAGCGCGCCCGCCAGCTGGGACAGGATCAGCGAGCGGTTCGCCAACCCGGTCAGCGAGTCGTGCGTGGCTTGGTATTCCAGTTGCCGCCGGCTGGCCCGGAACTCGGTGATATCGGCGAAGGAGGACACCGCCGAGGAGCGCTTGTCGTCGGGGTTGAGCAGCCTGCTGCTCCCGGAGAGCCATCGCCGCTGACCGTCGACCCGGTCTACGCCGAAGACGTAGCCGGTAATGGTCTCGCCGGTGGCGAGGGTGCGGGCGATGGGATGGCGGTGCGGCGGCAGCGGTTGCGCGTTCGCGTCGAGCAGGGTCAGCGGCAGCGCGTCGATCGGCTGGCCGATGATGGCGTCGCTGTCCTCGGCGCCGAAGATGCGCCGGGCCGCCGGGTTGATGGATTCGATCCGGCCTTCGGTATCGATCACCACCACACCCTCTTCGAGCTGCGAGACGACCGTGGTGAAGTGCTGCTCGGCCAACTGCTGCGCGGCCTCGGCGTGCCGCTGGGCCGTGAGGTCGTGGATGACCACCTGATAGGCGAGCCGATCGTGCCAGGCGGTGAGCACGGAGACGGTCTCCACCGGCACCGGGGCGCCATCGAGGCGGACCAGCGTCATCTCGGTCGGCCGGGAAGCGGCGCCCTTGGTGGTCAGGTGGCTGATCCGCTCCAGCATCCCCGGGACCGAACTGGGGTGGACGAACTGGGTGAGCGGCTTGCCGATCACGTTGTCGGCGGTGCCGGCGGCCAGCAAACGGACGGCAGCGGGGTTGGCATAGACGAGGACGCCGCGCTCGTGCACGCAGATGCCGTCGGGTGAGTGCTCGACCAGGGAACGGTAGCGCTCGGCCAGCTGCTCGGCGGCGTCGACCGCAGCGGCTACCTTGTCCTCACCCACTCGAACCCCCGATCGTCGACCCGATTATGGCCATTGGAACATGGGATTATTCTGGTATCGGCGCGTACGAGATCACAGCGCCGAAGCTATTGCCTCGATCACAGTTCGCGCACTTGATCGGACTCGGTCCGCCGATCATTACAGCACCGTCTTTTCCGGGAAATTTCCGGCCGAAATGCTCAGCCGGGGAATCCCGGGCCGGGCCGAAGCGAAGCCGGCTGCGACCCGGACAACCGATACCGCCATCAAGATCATAGGACGTTTCCCGGGCTCGGGTCGTCACCGCCCGTCGCCGGCGACACGCGGGCCGGTGACTCGGCCTGTTCGTCGGCATGTCGGCGGCGTGCGGGCCGCCGCGGTGCCGACCGGGGTTTTGTCCGGATGCCTGGGTTTCGCCGGTGTCCAGCGGTACCGCTCCCGGCAACAGGGCAGCTCGAGGCGAACGCGCCGGGCGGGCGCCCAGCTGTGCGGTGCACGCCGACGCCACTACCCGGGACCGGTAACCGGCTGGACGGTCGCGTCACCGGCGCCGCCCGCGGAGTATGTCGTGCGATCATGGCAGCGGCACCGACCAGCACAGCCTGGTGCCGGGCATCGCGCCGCCGTCCCGCTCGTCGGGCGCGAGACCTGCCGTGCCGATGCCGAATTCGCCGTCGGCCTTCTGGGCCCGCTGCTCCAGATTGCGTAATCCGCTGCGTACCACGTGATTCGGAATGCCCCATCCGTTGTCGGTGACCACGATGGTCAGGTCGTCGTCGACGGTGACCTGTACCGCGAGGGTGTCGGCCCCCGAGTGCCGGACCGCGTTGCTGACCGCTTCGCGGACCACCGCTTCCGCGTGATCGGCCAGCTCGCCCTCCAGCACCGACAGCGGGCCGGACACCGAAAACGTTGCGTGCAGCGGTGTTTCGGCGGTCTGCTGGCGGATCGCGCGCTCCAGTCGCTGCTGCAGCGGGTTGCCCTGGCTGCCGTGCAGATCGAAGATCGAGGTACGAATGTCCTGGACCACCTCTTGCAGATCGTTCACCACCGTCGAAAGCCGCTGTCGCACTACCGGAACCGTAGCCTTCGCGACCGCGCCCTGCAGCGTTATCCCGATTGCGAACAGTCGTTGGATGACGTGATCGTGCAAATCGCGCGCGATGCGGTCGCGATCGGCCAGGATATCGATCTCGCGCATCCGGTGCTGGGCATCGGCCAGCTGCATGGCCAGCGCCGCCTGATCGGTGAAAGCGGCGGTCAGTTCGACCAATTCGTCGGAATACGGTGCCGCGCCCGCGGGGCGCAATGTGGTCAGCACGCCGAGTGTCGTGTCGGGGGTGCACAGCGGCAGGACCAGTAGCGGCCCGTTCTCCGGTCGGGCGAAACCGAGACCGACGGCACTGGCGTCGTCGAAGCGCAACGGGGTGCGGCGGGTGAACGCCTCACCGAGCACGGTGCCCTCGACCGGCACCACCGTGCCCTCGTAACCCGTTCCGGGACCGCACCATTGGGTGATCACCAGCTCATCCGCGGCACTGCCCGGACCCGCCAGGAACGAGCGCTGCGAGCCGGTGAGCGTGCGCGCGTGCTCGACCACCTGGCCGAGCACGCTGTCGGATTCGGTGCCGGCCAGGAACTCGGTCGCGATATCGCGGGTGGCCGCGATCCAGGCCTGCCTGGTGCGGGCCGATTCGTAGAGCCGCGCGTTGTCCACCGCGATGCCCGCGGCCGCCGCCAGCGCCTGCACCAGCACGTCGTCATCGTCGGTGAACGGCTGCCCGTCTGCCTTCTCGGTCAGATAGAGGCTGCCGAACACCTCGCCGCGCACCCGCACCGGGACCCCGAGAAAGGTGCGCATCGGCGGGTGATTCTCCGGAAGACCAACGGAGGCAGGATGTTTCGAAAGATCGTCCAGTCGCAGCGGTCGGGACTGCTGGAACACCACGCCGAGCACGCCGTGCCCGGCCGGCAATCGGCCGATGGCGCTGCGGGTCCGTTCGTCCATGCCCTCGTCGATGAACTGCACCACCTGCCGGTCGTGCCCGCGCACGGCCAGCGCGCCGTAGCGGGCGTCGACCAGGCTGATCGCGGTCCGCACGATGGTGCGCAACGTTTCGTCCAGATCCAGGCCCGAGGTGACGGCCAGCATCGCCTCGACCAAACCGTCCATCCGGTCACGGGAGTCGAGAATCAGCTCGACCCGTTCCTTGACCTCGCTCAGCAGTTCCCGTAACCGCAGTTGCGACAGGGTGTCACGGACCGAGTAAGGGTCGTCACCCTGCTCGTCGGTCATTTCGGCATCCCCTTGTGGCGGGCGCGTGGACTGCGCCCCGCGCCAGTTTAGTTCGCCGATCGGGGACTTTCGGCCCTGTTCGCGGTGGCGGCGCGATGATGACATGGTGGCTCGGGTTCGAATCGAAGGCAGGACGTGCCACATGAAGTCGTCAGGGCTGTTGCGATCGTCGCCGGCGCAGTATTGGCATACCGCGGGTGAACTCGACCTCGCCGTCACCACCTGCGGCGCGGTTCCGGCGATGGACGTGACGCGGGCGGTCCGGGCGATCGGGCGGGTGCTGCGCCGCCATCACCTCGACGCGGTGACCCGGGTTCGGGTCACCGCTCCGCTCGATGCCGAGGATCCGACGTTGGTGCAGGCCAACATTCGCAGTCACGGTATCGCGACCCGCGTGCAGGTGACCGGGCCCGGCGGGTTCGCGGTGACCTTCGCCGCCGAACGGCTCGACCGGCAACTGGCCCGGCTGGCGACGGCGGCGGCGCGGGACTGGCCGGATCCGGCGCGGCCGCCGCTGGCACGGGTCACCGCGCCGCGTCCGATCGTGCGCCGCAAGTACTGCGCGCTGCTCACCGGGACACCGGCCGAGGCGACGGCGGTGATGGACGCGATGGACTACGACGCGTATCTGTTCGTGGACGAGGCGACCGGCGCCGACGCCGTGGTGCACTGGGGCGATCCGCTCGGGGTGCGATTGTCCCGGCAGTGCGGTGCGCCCGAGCACCCCGCCCGAGCCGTGAATTCGCTTCCGCTGACCGTGGATACCGAACCGGCGCCGGTCCTGGACGAGGAGCGGGCTGCGAGCATTCTGTGTCAGCAGGGCCTGCCGTTCCTGTTCTACACCGATCACCACCACGGCCGCGGTCAGCTGCTGTACCGGCGTTACGACGGCGATCTGACGCTGGTGGGTCCCGCGTAGCAGCGCGCCGGACCGCTCAGCTCAGCGGAACCGACCACTGCACCACCGTGCCGCCGTGCGCACCGCCCTCGATCCGGCAGCGGCCGTCCGATTCGGCCGCGCGCTGCGCGAGATTGGCCAGGCCGCTGGGGATCACGTCGTCGGGCAGACCCCAGCCGTTGTCTCGAACCAGGATGGTCAGCTCGTCACCGATGGCGATATCGATCGTCACGCAGTCCCCACCGGAATGGCGTACCGCGTTGCTGACCGACTCGCGCACAACGGCTTCCGCGTGATCGGCCAGTGCGGGACCGACCACCGACAGCGGTCCGTCGACGCGCAGCCGGGCCCGGATCGCGGTGTCGGTGGTCTGCTGCCGGATCGCGTCCTCCAGTCGCCTGCGCAGCGAGGCGCCCGCGCCGCCGTGCAGGTCGAAGATTGTCGTCCTGATCTCGTGCACGATCTCCTGGAGCCGGTCGATCTCGTCCGAGAGTCGTTGCCGGACTTGCTCGTCGTCGACCCGGGTGGCCAGGCCCTGCAGGCCGAGGCCGACCGCGAAGACCCGCTGGATGACATGGTCGTGCAGATCGCGGGCGATGCGGTCGCGGTCGGCGAGCACGTCCAGTTCCCGCGCCTTGCGTTGCGCCTCGGCCAGTTGCATGGCCAAGGCGGCCTGGTCGGTGAACGCCGAGGCCAGTGCGACGAGTTCGGACGAGTAGGGCGCGGATCCGGGTCCGCGCAGGATGATCAGCACGCCCAGCACCACGCCCGCGGTCTGCAACGGCAGGATCAGGGTCGGGCCCGCCGCCGCGACGGGCGCCCCGAGATCGACGTCCCGCGCGTCCGCGAACTGGACCGCCGTGCGCTCCGCGAACGCCTTGCCGGCCGCGGTGTCGGTGAGCCGCACCGTATGTCGCGCAACCGGTTCCGCGGCGCGTGACCATTGCGCCACCACGAGTTCGGTGGCCTCCTCGGGCGGCACGCCGGGCTCGACCACCGCGAGTAGTGCGCGTTGCGAGCCGGTCAGCGTGCGCGCGTGCTCGACCACTCGCGCGAGCACCCGGTCCGGTGCGGTGCCCGCCAGGAACTCGGTGGCGATATCGCTGGTCGCCTCGATCCAGGCCTGTCTGGTGCGGGCCCATTCGTAGAGCCTGGCGTTGTCGATGGCGACCCGGGTCGCCGTGTCGACCACCGCGCGCAGGATGTCCAGCACGGTGTGCGGGATGGCGGCCATGGCCCGGTTCAGCGTTCGCCGAGCTTGCTGGCCAGCACCGCCGCCTGGGTCCGGCGCTCCATGCCGAGTTTGGCGAGCAGCCGGGACACGTAGTTCTTCACGGTCTTCTCGGCCAGGAACATGCGGGCGGCGATCTGCCGGTTGGTGAGTCCCTCGCCGAGCAGTGCGAGCAGCCTGCGTTCCTGCTCGGTGAGCCCGGCCAGCGCGCCGTCTTCCGCGGTGCCCGCCCGTAGTCGCGCGCGCAGTGCGGCCGCCGCGCGATTGTCCAGTAGTGAGCGGCCCGCGCCGACGGCCTTGATCGCCGCGGCCAGCTCCATGCCCTTGATGTTCTTCACCACATAGCCGCCCGCGCCCGCCAGGATCGCGTCGAGCATGGCCTGCTCGTCGGTATAGGAGGTGAGGATCAAGCAGCGCAACCCGTCGACCTCGGCCAGCAGGTCGCGGCACAGCTCGATGCCGTTGCCGTCGGGTAGCCGCACGTCGAGCACGGCGACATCGGGCCGCAGCGCGGGAATTCGGGCCAGCGCCTGCGCCACGTCACCGGCTTCGCCGATCACCCGCAGTTCCGGGTCGCTGTCGAGCAGATCGATCAGGCCACGCCGGACGATCTCGTGGTCGTCCACCAGAAAAACGGTGATCACGCAACCCTCCTGCCGCACTGCCGTCCCGGTTCACCGACCTCGCGAGCTCGATCGATCCCCGCATCCCCTGCTCAAACTAGCCGGGTCCGCCCACGCGCAGGCTGGATCGCCGCGAAGAGGTATCCGGCGCAGCGGATTACGTCCCCGCGTGGTCCGGCTCACGCGCGATGCGGTCGAGCTATGGCCCGGCGGCGGGCGGGTGGCGAAGCTGCGTACGATGGATTTGCTGGGGCCGGGTGTTCCGGAGGGGGTCGGCGGCGTCGCCGGCGACCTGTGTCGGAGTACGCGCCGCGGATCGCGATATCGCGGGTGTGCGTGCTGTCGTACCCGTCGAGTTCCGGTGCGTTGCCCGCGCATCCGGCGCAGCGCGAGCGGCCGTGACCCCGCCGCACTATCCCGCGCGACCCGCGCGAGCGAAACTTGTCGGTGGGCGCGCCTAGCATGGCGGCGGGATAGGTCTGGACGCCGTTTTGTCGGTTCACCCGAACACGATCGAGAAGGGATTCACCAGGTGGCGGAACGCCTCACTGTGCGCGGAGCTCGGGAGCACAACCTGAAGGGGGTCGACCTCGATCTGCCCCGCGACAGTCTCATCGTGTTCACCGGATTGTCCGGCTCCGGTAAATCGAGCCTGGCGTTCGACACGATCTTCGCCGAGGGACAGCGGCGCTACGTCGAGTCGCTGTCGGCCTACGCGCGGCAGTTCCTCGGGCAGATGGACAAGCCCGACGTCGACTTCATCGAGGGCCTCTCGCCCGCGGTGTCGATCGACCAGAAGTCCACCAACCGCAACCCACGCTCGACCGTCGGCACCATCACCGAGGTGTACGACTACCTGCGTCTGCTGTATGCCCGCGCCGGCACCCCGCACTGCCCGGTCTGCGGCGAGCTGATCGCCAAGCAGACCCCGCAGCAGATCGTCGACCAGGTGCTCGCCATGGAAGAGGGCATCAAGTTCCAGGTGCTCGCACCGGTGGTGCGCACCCGCAAGGGCGAATTCGTCGACCTGTTCGACCAGTTGCACAGCCAGGGTTACTCGCGCGTGCGGGTCGACGGCGTGGTGTATCCGCTCACCGATCCGCCGAAGCTGAAGAAGCAGGAGAAGCACGACGTCGAGGTCGTGGTCGACCGGCTCGCGGTGAAGCCGAATTCCAAACAGCGTCTCACCGATTCGATCGAGACCGCGCTGCGCCTGGCCGACGGCATCGTGGTGCTCGACTTCGTCGATCGCGACGAGCACGCGCACGATCGGGAGCGCCGCTTCTCCGAGCGCCTGGCCTGCCCGAACGGGCACGCCCTCGATATCGAAGACCTGGAACCCCGGTCGTTCTCGTTCAACTCGCCCTACGGCGCCTGCCCCGACTGCACCGGTCTGGGCATCCGCAAAGAGGTCGATCCCGAACTGGTCGTGCCCGATCCGGCGCTCAGCCTGAACGAGGGCGCGATCGCCCCGTGGTCGCGCGGCCAGACCGCCGAGTACTTCACCCGCTTGCTGTCGGGGCTCGCCGAATCCATCGGCTTCTCGATGGACACGCCCTGGGAAGACCTGCCGCTCAAGGCGCGCAAGGCGGTGCTGGAGGGCAGCTCCGATCAGGTGCACGTCTCCTACACCAACCGCTACGGCCGGAAGCGTTCGTACTACGCCGATTTCGAGGGCGTGATGCCGTTCCTGCAGCGGCGGATGGAGAGCACCGAGTCCGAGCAGATGAAGGAGCACTACGACGGGTACATGCGCGATGTGCCGTGCCCGGTCTGCGACGGTGCCCGGCTGCGCCCGGAGATCCTCGCGGTCACCATCAGCGCGGGGGGTGACAACAAGTCCATCGCCGATGTCAGCGATCTGTCCATCGGCGACTGCTCCGCGTTCCTGAACTCGCTCACGCTGGGCGAGCGCGAAGCCGCCATCGCCGGGCAGGTGCTCAAGGAGGTGCAGGCGCGGCTGGGGTTCCTGCTCGACGTCGGCCTGGAGTACCTGTCGCTGTCGCGGGCCGCCGCGACGCTGTCCGGCGGTGAGGCGCAGCGGATCCGGCTCGCCACCCAGATCGGGTCGGGTCTGGTCGGCGTGCTCTACGTGCTCGACGAGCCGTCCATCGGCCTGCACCAGCGGGACAATCGACGGCTCATCGAAACCCTCACCCGGCTGCGCAATCTCGGCAACACCCTGATCGTCGTCGAGCACGACGAGGACACCATCCGGGCCTCGGACTGGGTGGTCGACATCGGCCCGCTGGCCGGCGAGCACGGCGGCCGGGTGGTGCACAGCGGGCCGTACCAGGAACTGCTCACCGATCCCGAATCGCTCACCGGCGCATACCTTTCCGGCCGGGAGCGGATCGAGGTGCCGATGGTGCGCCGCCCGATCAGCAAGAAGCGCCAGCTCACCGTGGTCGGCGCGACCGAGCACAACCTGCGCGGCATCGATGTCAGCTTCCCGCTCGGCGTGCTCACCGCGGTCACCGGTGTCTCCGGTTCCGGTAAGTCGACGCTGGTCAACGACATCCTGGCGACGGTGCTCGCGAACAAGCTCAACGGCGCGCGGCAGGTGCCGGGCCGGCACACCAGGATCAACGGCCTGGACAACCTGGACAAGCTCGTCCAGGTCGACCAGTCGCCGATCGGCCGCACCCCGCGCTCCAACCCGGCCACCTACACCGGCGTGTTCGACAAGATCCGCACGCTGTTCGCGTCCACCACCGAGGCGAAGGTGCGCGGCTACCAGCCGGGCCGATTCTCGTTCAACGTCAAGGGCGGTCGCTGTGAGGCCTGCTCCGGCGACGGCACCCTGAAGATCGAGATGAACTTCCTGCCCGACGTGTACGTCCCGTGCGAGGTGTGTCACGGTGCGCGCTACAACCGGGAAACCCTCGAGGTGCACTACAAGGGCAAGACCATCGCCGAGGTCCTCGACATGTCCATCGAGGAGGGCGCGGAGTTCTTCGAACCGATCAGCTCGATCCACCGCTACCTGAAGACGCTGGTGGACGTGGGCCTCGGATATGTGCGGCTCGGCCAGAGCGCGCCGACGCTGTCCGGCGGTGAGGCGCAGCGCGTCAAGTTGTCGGCCGAATTGCAGAAGCGGTCCACCGGGCGCACCGTCTACATTCTCGACGAGCCCACCACCGGCCTGCATTTCGAGGACATCCGCAAGCTGCTCAAGGTGATCAACGGTCTGGTCGACAAGGGCAACACGGTCATCGTCATCGAACACAATCTGGACGTGATCAAGACCTCCGACTGGATCATCGACATGGGCCCCGAGGGCGGTTCCGGCGGTGGCACGGTGGTCGCCGAAGGCACCCCCGAAGACGTGGCCGCCGTGGCGGAAAGCTACACCGGCCAGTTCCTCCGCGAAGTCCTGGCCGCACCCCCCGCCACCAAGCCCGCCAAAAAGGCCCCCGCCAAAAAGGCTTCGGCGACAAAGGCTTCCGCCAAAAAGGCCCCCGCCACCAAGGCAGCCAAGGCCACCCCCGACAAACCGACCGAAGCCCAGGCCGCCGCCAAGGCCGCCACCAAACGCCTGTCCCGCAAAGCCGCCGCCCTGCGCTGATCGCGCGGCCGGGTCTCACGGGCACTGACACGGTTCACAGCGCTCTTACAGGCTGTGAACCGTGTCACCGGTCTGTGAGACCGGCGGTGTCTGTGGTCAGCCGCGGTGTAGCCATGCCGCAGCGTCGCCGGGTAGCAGTCCGGCGTCCAGCGGGGTGGTGGAGAGCAGTACCCGGCCCTCGGGCAGGGGTACCGGTTGCGTTCCTAGGTTGCCCACGAAGGTGAAGCCGGGCTCTCTGGTGAACGCAAGCACTTGCGGCCCGAGTTCCAGCCAGTTCAGCGCGCCCTCGCCGAGCGCCGGGTGCTCATGCCGGATGCGCAGCGCCGATCGATACAGCGCGAGCATGGAATCGGAACGGGTGGACTGGTTTTCGACGGTCAGTTCGGCCCAGTCGGACGGTTGCGGGAGCCAGGTGGTGGCAGTCGGTGCGGTGAAGCCGTAAGGTGCTGCCGCGCCTGACCACGGCAGTGGTATCCGGCAACCGTCGCGGCCGATGTCGACGCCTTCGGTGCGATGATAGGTGGGGTCCTCGCGGCGATCCGGAGGGAGATCGAGGTGTTCGGGTAGGCCGAGCTCGTCGCCCTGGTAGAGGTAAACCGATCCCGGCAGCGCGAGCAGCAGCAGCGCGGCCGAGCGCGCCCGGCGCGTGCCGAGTGCGATATCAGTATGTCGCGCGCCCAATCGGATGGCCTGGGTCGGATCCTCGCCCGGTCGCTGGGGCAGGCCGAGGCGACTGACCAGCCGGGTGACGTCGTGATTGCCCAGTGCCCACGGCAGCGATCCACCGGTGGCGCCGGCCAATTCGCGCCCTTCGTCGATCACCTGGCGTAGGTCCTGCGCGGTCCACGAGACTCGCATCAGCCGGAAGTTGAAAACCTGTGGCAACTCGTCGGGTGCGAGGTACGGCCGCACCATTGCCGGATCGTCGAACCAGATCTCCGCCACCGCGCCGCGGCGGCCGGGAAAGATGTCCGCCGGGTAGGAATCGAGAATTTCGCGCCAGGCGCGGTAGAGCTCGTGTAACTCCGGCTGGTCGTAGTACGGCTGTCCAGCGGAGCCGTCCTCCGCGTCGGGTAGGCCAGGCATCTTGAAAAGGGTGTTCGCCATATCGATGCGTACGGCCGCGACGCCACGGTCGAGCCAGAAACGCAGGTACCGCTCGAAGAGTTGGACGACTTCGTCGTTGCCCCAATTGAAATCGGGCTGCGTCGAGTCGAAGAGATGGAGGTAGTACTGCCCGTCCGGTGTCCGGGTCCATGCCGAGCCGCCGAAATGTGACCGCCAATTGTTCACGGTGTCGCGGAAGATGAACCGGTCCCGCAGTGGGCTTCCGATCGGAGCCGACAACGCCGCACGAAACCAAGGGTGCTGGTCCGAGCAATGATTCGGCACGATATCGATGATGATGCGAATATCTTGCTTCCGCGCTTGCGTCACCAGCAGGTCGAAATCCTCGAGGGTGCCGAATCTGGGATCGATATCGAAATAGTCGGAGATGTCGTAGCCGCCGTCGCGCATGGGCGATGGGTAGAACGGCGACAACCACACTGCGTCGACACCCAGTTCCGATAAGTACGGCAGACGGTCGATCAGTCCGGGCAGATCACCTTCTCCGTCCCCGTTCCGATCGGCGAAGCTGCGCGGATAGATCTGGTACACAACAGCATCGCGCCACCATTCGATCATCCGATCACCGCCCGGTATTCGTTCATCGATGGGGATTCGACAAGTCTACGCACGTCCGTGGCGAGGCGTTCGGCGATCGGTCCGGCATCGCTACCCGAGATGAGCTTCAGCTCGGCGGCTTCGAGTAGCCGCCAGACTTCGTTCATGATCGGGAACGCGGGCATGGCGGTACCCTGTTCGCTCAGCTCGCGAAACGAGGTGAGCAAACGGCTGGTGGGGTAATCTGCCGCGATCGGATTTGCCGTGTGATCGGAAAGTTTGCGCAACACGTGCTCGCGGGTCAGATAGTCGGCGAAGAGGTCGTGCGCGGTGATCCGGTTCATGCCGCGGCTGATCATCAACCCGTGCACCAAAGTAAAAGGCGTGGCAGGCCGACCACCGGTGAACGGTGGCACCGGCGTCACGGCGACCTTGTCCCTGAGCTCGGACTTCTGAATAGCTAGCAGCGCATCTGAGGACGAGATGAGAAAGGGCGTACGACCGGTGACGAAGAGGCGGAACGCGTCTTCTCTGGTCAACGGCGCTCTGAGCAGCCCGGCCGCGCCCCACTGACGAATCTTGTCGAAGGCGGCGATGGATTCCGGTGCGTCCAGTCCGACCACGTCGGGATTCCAGGTGCCGTCGGCATTCGTTCCGAACAGCCAACCACCCGCACTGCTCAAGAGGGGCCACAACTGGAACGGGTCACCCAGGTACCCCGTTCGTATCGCCAGCACGGTGTCCACGCGGCTGTACTGGGCCATGACGGTTCGACCACACGCGATCAGCGCTTCTAGTGTGGGCGGTGGATCCGGCGCCAGATCTGTATTGCGCAGCAGTGCAACAGTGTCGACGGTCGTCGGCAGTCCGTACAGTTTTCCGGCGATTGTCAGTGCGCGCAGCGACCACCGGGGAAACACCGCAGCTGATCCACCGAGAGCGTGGTCGGTTCCACGGTTTACGGTCTCGATCAGCGAACCGAGCCAATCGTGCGGACAGATGACCGCGTCCAGTGGCTTGCGGCGCACATTCGCCACGAACTCGCGTTGCCGCTCGCCGACCGGTCCGGTCTCACAACCGAGCCGTACGCCGTAGGTCCGCAGAAAGGCATCCTCGAAACTCCGGAACACCTCGGTTCGGATGTAGTCGGTCTTGATACGGAGTCGTGAATCCAGTTCAGTCAATTGACCGTATTGATCACGATGCCAGCGCAATCCGGCTTCGTCGGTGAAACTGATCCGCACCCGGCGGGCATCGCCGGTGGCGGTGAGTCCCGCGCCTGCTGCCGATTGGAACACCCCGTCCTGGGACGGCGGCACCACCATGAACCGCACTTTGGTGCTTTCATAACGCTCATCAGGTTCGAGCACCGTGACATAGGTCTGGAAGATCGGGACCGTTGAGCCGTTGCGGACATACACGCCCCATTCGTCGTTCTTGCTGGCCCACCAAGCCGAAACCTGTGCGGCCTGCGCGCATCGGTCCGATCGGCGTTGACGGTGCCACCCCAGATAGGCAATGGTCGCGGCGGCGACCGGTGCGGCGACCGCGACGAGTGCGATGAGGACCTGCAACCAGGTGGGCAGCGCGTCGGCCATCCGGGAACCAGCGATCTGTGTCGATCCGCTCGTCGCCTGCGCTGTCCTCGAAGCTGGATAGTACGAGGTCAGCCGCGCGACGAGATCATCGATCATTGTCGCGCAACGGCGATTCGAGCGCTCGCGATTCCCGATCGCTCGTGGCGGTCAGCTCTGCGTCAGTTGGGCTAGGCGGTGCCAGGCGGGGGAAGTGGCGCCGGGTTGGGATTGGGCGGCGAGGCGGGCTATGGCCGGGTTTTGGACTGGGCGGGTTTCGGCGCGGCTGTGCTGGGTGGTGAACCAGGTGCGGGTGCGCTCGGCGAGGGCGGGCAGGCGCGGGTCGTCGGGGGACCAGTGGAACGCGGCGTCGTGCTCCAGGTAGAGGGCGCGGAACTCGGGAACCGCGAGCAGCTCACGCTTTTCGGCCAACCAGCGGGCGGCGTCGGCGGGGGAGGCGGTTTGCAGAAGGATCCAACCGTCGCGTTCGAGGTGGATCTGACGGTCGCTGGCACCGAGTTCGCGGAGTTCATCGAGGAAGTCGGCGACCTCGGGGGAGACGAAAAGCCGGTCGCCGCCGCGTAATTGGGCAAGGTGCTCGCGGGTGTGCCGCAGTTGGGCCATGCGTTTGCGGACGTCGCGGTCGATCTCGGCGATCGCGGCGGCGAGCGTTTCGGCGTCGGCGTCGAGCAGGTTCTTGACGCGGGCGAGTGGGACGCCCGCCTCGGCCAGGGTCCTGATCTTGACGAGATCGATCGCGTGCTGGGCGGTGTAGCGCCGGTAGCCGGACGAGTCGCGGTCGGGCTCGGGGAGCAGACCGCGCTCGTGATAGTGGCGAATGGCCTTGGTGGTCACTCCGGCGAAGTCCGCGAGCCGGCCGATCGTGATCATGCGGGTCATCCTTCCATTCGCCGCACCGGCCGGCCGGAACGGTCAGGCTCGGTGGGTGAGCCGGCCGCCGCCGTTGCGGAAACGGGCCCGGCCGTCCCGAATATCGTGGAAGGAGACCAGCAGGAGGCGCAGGTAGCCGTCGAACGTCTCCAACGGGTAGCCCGCCGGGGCGAACAGGCCGGGCCGGATCGCCACGTACCGCTGCGGCGGGGCCGCGGTCGTGCCACCCGCGAACTCGGTGAAGATTCGCTCCTGCGATGCGTCGGCGGGCTCGTAGGCCATCCGTTCCTCGAGCTGGCCGTCGACGATGCTGACCTCGATCCGGAGCTGGTTCGAACGATAGGTGCCGATGTACGGGGTGAGGTCGACGTCCTGCGCGAATTCGGTGACCAGCGTGGGAATCTCGACGCCGAGTTGCGTGCGCAGCAGCCACTGCAGCAACTGATCCTGCAGCATGATCGCGTCCGGGCTGTTGCCGAACGCGGCGAAGACCAGATCGTATTCGGGCACCACGCACAGCAGCGAGACACCGCCGGGCGAGGCGCCCGACATGGCGAGCACAGTGGTGTCGCCGAACGGGTAGCGCACCCAGCCCATGCCCATCGGCGGCACGTTCGGCGTCGCGATATCGTGGGAAACCTGCTGCATCAGGGCGACCGAATCGGCCGACAGGACGCGCACCCCGGCGGGCGACACTCCGCCCGCGAGGTGGGTACGGCCGAACGCGAGCAGGTCGGCGACGGTGCCGATCGGTGTGCCGCCCGCCGGTCCCCAGGTGTCGGGCAGCGTGAACATGCCGGTAGGCGCGGCGGTCATGGTCTCCGGGTGCAGAAAGTGGCCGACGGCGGTGCTGCGCAGGATGGCCTGTTCGGCCGAGGTGCTGGAATCGCGCATGCCGACCGGGCCGTAGATGTCGCGCTCGAGCAGCGCGTGGAAGGACAGGCCGGTCACCACTTCGAGCAGGCGGCCCGCGACGATCATGCCGCCGTTCGAATAGCTGAGCTGCTCGCCCGGCTCGAACAGGATGCCGCTGCCCTCGGCGAGACCCGCGACGTAAGTGCGCAGTGCGGCACTGCCTTTGGCGTCGGGGAAGTACAGGTCCGCATCGATGCCGTTGGTGTGCGAGAGCAGGTGCCGCACCAGGATCTTGTCCGCCGCACCCGGCACGTTCAGCGTGAACTCGGGCAGGTAGTGCGCCACCGGCGCGTCGAGGTCGAGATTGCCGCGCTCGACCTGCTGTAGCACCAGGGTGGTGGTGAGCACCTTGGTGACCGAGCCGAAAAGGAATCCGGTGTGCTCGAGCATCGGCGCGCCGGTCCGGGCATTCGCCGTGCCGTGCGCCACGACGACCTGTTCACCCGCTCGGTAGACCCCGGCGACGAAGCCGGGAACGAGGTTGGTCTCGCAGAAGGCGGCAGCCTGTTCGCGGATCTGCGTTGCGATGTCGTGCAGTGCGTTGCTGTTCATGGAAACTATCGTCGAACCTTGCCCTAGGGGCAAGGTCAAGCCGAAGGGTCTGCTGGCGGAAAATGCCTGCTCACGAGGGAATCGGCGAGCCACTACGGCGCACCGGTGCGGTGGAGAACCGACTTGAGGCAATCCTCGGTGCGCGACGGTCGATCGCCGCGATCGTCAGCCGGTGACCCGCGACGCCGACGTCACTGGGTGTCGCGGGGCGCATCGTTGTCACACGAAGCGATACCGAGTGCGTAGGGGCTGTGCACTGCCGGAAATCGCTTGTGGGCATGGGTGACGGTTTGTCACGCTGCGGGGGTGACCATGCATGCCGATCAACTGGCCGTATCGCTCGAGACGGTGCGGGCGCTGGTCGACGAGCAGTTTCCCGCATGGCGTGATCTGCCGATCCGCGCGGTCGCTTCCGCAGGTACGGAGAATGCGCTTTTCCGGATCGGGGATCGGTTCGCGGCGCGGTTCCCGTTGCGCGCCGGGGATGTCGAATACGTACTGCTTTCGTTGCAGACGGAGGCGGCGGCCGCGCGAGAATTGCTCGGTCGCACGAGGTTTCGTACGCCCGAACCGGTGGCGATCGGCGAGCCCGGCGCGGGCTATCCGCTGCATTGGGCGGTGCAGACCTGGCTGAGCGGGACTGTCGCCACCCTCGCGGATCCGGGCGCTTCCGTCGAATTCGCCTGCGATCTGGCCGAGTTCATTCGCGGCGTGCGCGCCATCGACACCCGCGGCCGTACCTTCGCCGGGCGGGGCCGCGGCGGCGAGCTGCACACGCACGACGCCTGGATGCAGACCTGTTTCGAGCGCAGCACCGACCTGCTCGACGTGCCCGCCCTCCGCCGCCTCTGGGCCCAGCTGCGCGAATTACCGCGCGGCACAACACCCGACGTGATGAATCACTGCGACCTCATCCCGGGAAACGTGCTCGTCGCCGACGCCCGCCTCGCCGGCGTCATCGATGTCGGCGGCCTCGCCCCCGCCGACCCGGCCCTCGACCTGGTCAGCGCCTGGCACCTGCTCGAGCCCACCCCCCGCCGCATCCTGCGCACCCACCTCGAATCCGACGACCTCGAATGGCACCGCGGCCGCGCCTGGGCCTTCCAACAAGCCATGGGCCTCGTCTGGTACTACGCCACCACCAACCCCACCATGAGCCACCTGGGCCGCCGCACCCTGACCCGCATCCTCGCCGACTGAGCGGCGCAAACGTAATTCGCACCCGCTCTCGGGATCCACACCGGAATCAGGCCGTGGAGCGGGTGCAAATCCCTGAAACGAGTGCGGATTTCAGGGTGTCGTGCGCGACGGGCCGGGTATGTATTTCTAACACAGCACAGCTGGGGAAAACGGTTCCCCAGTTCGCAACTGGGGTTTCCGGTAGCGCGACATATCGCCCTAACCTCCGACCACCGGGATTCATCCGTCCCTTGGAGGAACCGACATGCCCCGTATCTTCAACCGCGCCAATACCGGTCGAGTTCTCGCGACCGCTACCGCGCTGCCGCTCGCTCTGTCACTGGTGTTGATGGGATCGGCGAACGCCGATCCCGCGCCGCCCGAACGACAACTGGCCGATTCGGTCCAGGCGCCCAACATCAAACGCCACTTGACGGAGTTCCAGAAGATCGCCGACGCCAACGGCGGTACCCGCGCCGCGGGCACTCCCGGCTTCGACGCTTCCCGCGATTATGTCGTCAAGAAACTGCGCGGTGCGGGCTACCAGGTGACGGTGCAGAAGTTCGACTTCCCGTTCTTCCAAGAGAAATCGACCGCGGTGCTGAACCAGGTCTCCCCGGATGCCAAGACCTATAAGCCGACTCCGCCCGGCGGCAGTGCGCTCGGCGACTTCGTGACGCTGACCTATTCGGGTTCGGGCGACGTGAACGCGAAAGTCCAAGCCGTCGACCTGACGTTGCCGCCGACGCCGGAGCCGAGCTCGACCTCCGGCTGTGAGGCCGCGGACTTCGCGAACTTCACCGCGGGCAATATCGCGCTGCTGCAACGTGGCACCTGCCCGTTCGCCGACAAGGCCCGCAACGCGCAGACCGCGGGTGCGGCCGGCGTGATCATCTTCAACGAGGGCCAGCCCGGCCGCACCGACGCCTTCGCGGGCACCCTGGGCGGGCCCGGCTTCACCATCCCGGTGGTCGGTGCGAGTTTCGCCGTCGGCGAGGACCTCGCCTCGCCCGCCGACACGGTGGTGCGGCTCAAGACCGACACCGAGAGCAAGGTCCGTTCGACCTCGAACGTGCTGGCCGAGAGCAAGCAGGGCAAGGCGGACAAGGTCGTAATGGCTGGGGCGCACCTGGATTCGGTGCTGGCCGGGCCGGGTATCAACGACAACGGTTCCGGCAGTGCGGGCATCCTCGAGGTCGCGTTGCAGATGGCCAAGTTCCCGCCGAAGAACAAGGTGCGCTTCGCCTGGTGGGGCGCGGAGGAGCTCGGGCTGCTGGGCTCGGAGCACTATGTCGCGAACCTGTCCGAGGCCGATCGCGCCAAGATCGCGCTCTACCTCAACTTCGACATGATCGGCTCGCCGAACTTCGCCTACAAGATCTACGACGGTAGCGAGGGCACCCCGGGTTCGGCCGAGATCGAGAAGACCTTCGAACGCTACTTCGACATGCTGCGGTTGCCGCACGTGCCGACCCCGTTCGACGGTCGCTCCGATTACGGCCCGTTCATCGCGGTCGGGATCGCGGCGGGTGGTCTGTTCACCGGCGCGGAGGGCGTCAAGACGCCCGAAGAGCAGAAGATGTTCGGCGGCGAAGCGGGCAAGCCCTATGACGCCTGCTACCACGGCGCCTGCGACACCACGAAGAACATCAACGACAAGGCGCTGGCCGTGAACACCGGCGCCATCGCCTACTCGATCGCCACCTACGCGTTCAGCGACAACCCGCTCGGTGGCGGTACGGCAACGAAGACGGGTACGCAGCAGCGCGGCAAGGACAACGCCTACCACGGCGGACTCATCAAGTAGTGGCTCGCTGACCCAGGCCCCGGTGGTTTCCTGCCACCGGGGCCTTTTGCTGTCCGCACTGGGTTCCCTATTGTTTTCTAAACTTCCCTATTGCGCACAATTGAAGGGTTGTTTAGGGTAGTTCTGTGTCTGATGCCTTCTATTCTGTCGAACAGGTCGCCGAGCGTTTGGGCCTACATGTGCGCACCATCCGCAACTACGTGCGCGACGGGCGGCTCACCGCGGTCCGGATCGGCAAGCAGTACCGGATCTCGGCGGCGGACCTGGAGGCGTTCACCGGCCGACCGGTGCCCGCACCGCTGCGGGAAACCGTTGGGCGGCAACGACACAGCGAGGTGTCGAGCATCGTCGAGGTGGACGCGGTCGATCCCGCGACCGCCGACCGGCTCACCTCGCTCGTCATGGGTGCGGCCGCGAATCGCGGGCCCGGCGATCAGCGGTTACGGGTCGAGACGGTCTACGACGCGGAACGGGCGCGGATGAAGGTCATCGTCCTCGGCGGCCTGGCCGATACGGCACGGCTGCTCGATTACATGGAAGCGGTGCTCGCCGCATGACGGGTCATCGCACGACAGAGGTGGGGAAATGAGCACGATCTACAAGACCGAGCGCGGCGCGGCCGCGATCCAGCAGCGTTATCGAGAAGCGTTGACGGCCTGGCCGGTTCCGGCCGAAGAACTGCGGATTCCGACCCGCGAGGGGGAGACCTTCGTCGTGGTGTCCGGTCCGCCGGACGCGCCGCCGCTGGTGCTGCTGCACGGTTCGGGCGCGAACGCGACCATGTGGCTCGGTGATATCGCTACGTGGGCAACGGATTTCCGGGTCTATGCGGTCGACATCATCGGCGAGCCCGGCGGTAGTGCGCCGGTGCGGCCGCCGCTCGGCTCCGACGCGTACGCGCGGTGGCTCGATGAGGTGCTCGAAGCCGTTGGCGTCGAACAGTTCTCGCTGGTGGCGTCGTCGCTCGGCGGGTGGTTCGCGCTGGACTACGTGACCCGCAGGCCGGGGCGGGTCACCAAGCTGGCGCTGTTGTGCCCCAGCGGGATCGGCAAGCAGACGATGGGATGGTTGCCGAAAGCGTTGTTCCTGCGCATGTTCGGCAGCTGGGGTGTGCGCCGGACGGCACGTCTCGTGACGGGGTTGCACACGCCGGAGACCGACGCCGCCCTCGACCACGTGGTGTTCACCTTCGCCACCTTCAACCCGCGTACCGAACGGCTGCCGATCTTCTCCGACGACCAACTGCGCGGGCTCACCATGCCGCTTCTGGTGATCGTCGGCGCCCGCGACGTAATGCTCGACTCCGCGGCCACCGCCGCCCGAATCCGCCGCTGCGCCCCGCACGCCACCGTCCACGCCCTCCCCGACACCGGCCACGCCATCCTCGACCAAACCGCAACCGTCGCCGACTTCCTCACCAGCTGACCCCGAGCCCCGCGCACGTTTCGTCACCGCGCGCACGGATTCGCCGACGAATCCGTGCGCGGGATGCTGACTGGTGCGCGGGGTGCTGACTGGTGCGCGGGGTGCGGACTGGTGCGCGGGGTGCGGACTGGTGCGCGGGGTGCGGACTGGTGCGCGCGGTGCGAACTGGTCGGCGGTGTGCGGCGGTTCGGTGGGGTGTGCCGCACACCGCGTCCGGTTCTCATGGGGTCGGGGTGCCGAACCAGCGGGTCAGGGCGGTGCGGAGGTGGACCGCAGCGGGTTGTGCCGCCGTGGCCGTGGCCCAGGCGACGTACCCGTCCGGGCGGATCAGGAGCGCGGTGGCGGGGGCGTCGGGACCGGTGGCGGAGATCAGGTCCACGCGGTCGCGCCACGGGGCCGCCACTTCATCGAAGAATCCGTGCCCGTCCAGGGCGAGCAGGATCGGGCGGGCTTTGCGTAGTAGTTCGGCCACTCGGACTGTGCCCGTTGCGGTTTCGACGGAGAACTCCGGCACGAGGTAACCCGAGAGCGGATGGTCGTCGCCGGTGTCGTAGCGGATGTCCGCACCGGCCATCAGCCGTGCGATGTGGGCGGCGTTGCCCGGCAGTGCGAGCAGCTCGCCGAACAGTTCGCGCAGCGCGCCCACCTCCGGCCCTGGTGCGAACAGCGCGGATTGGGCGAGCGAACTCATCATGACGCGGAGCCCGGCGGGGTGCCGCTCGGTGTGGTAGGTGTCGAGCAATCCGGCGGGAGCCCAGCCGTTTATCTGTGCGGCCAGCTTCCAGCCGAGGTTGGCGGCGTCCTGCATGCCGAGATTCAGTCCGGGTCCACCCATCGCCGAATGCACGTGTGCCGCGTCGCCGACCAGGAAGACGTTCCCCTCCCGGTATCGCTCGGCTTGCCGGGTGTTCTGATTGTCGATGCGTCGCAACGCGTTCGGGCCGGGCGAGCGCGGCGCTTCGATGGGCACGTCGACGCCGAGGATCCGCCGCAGGCTCGCGCGTAGTTCCGCGATGGACATCGGGGTTTGCGCGGACGCCGACTCGCCGCCGCTCTCTTTCGTCGCCAACATGGTCCGGCCCGGCTCCAGCTCGGCGTAGATCACGCCGCCGTTCTCGAATCTGTTGTGCCCGAATTCGATGCGCCCGAATCCAGGGATGTCGAGTGCGCCGTCGGCGGTGCGCAGTTCATCGGGCAGCCAGACGTGCGCCAGCCGCGCGATGTCGGCGGTGTTGGTGCTGCCGGGGAACCCGATGCCGAGCCGTTTGCGGACGAAGCTCTTGCCGCCGTCGGCGCCGACCAGGTAGGTGGTGTCGAGGGTGGTAGGTGCCTGCGGGCCCGTCCACCGTGATCCCGACACCTCCGTCGTGCGGCGTCAGCACGGTGAGCCGGTGTCCCCAGCGCAGGTCGACGCCGAGCCCGAGCGCCCATTTCTCCAGCTGCCGAGTGACTTTCGACTGGGAGATGATCTTTCCGTACAGGACCTTGTCCGGCATGTCGGCGAACGACAGGGGTAGCCCGCTGAACATGTATCCGAGCACCGGCTGCGGCGCCGCACCGGATTCGTCGTACAGTCCGCGCATGTCCAGCAGCCGAACCACTTGGCCGACAAGGCCGTTGGCCTTCGGTTCGTTGCTCGGCCCGGGCAACTGCTCCAGCAGGACCGGACGGATTCCGGCGAGGGCGAGCTCGCCCGCCAGCAGCAGGCCGTTCGGCCCGGCGCCGGAAATGACTACGTCGTAAGAGTTTTCGGGCATGACGAATAGACCCCCCTTTGTGTATGGAACGCTGCGGTGTTATGCCGGTCAGTGACCGGAGGGTTCGGGTAGTCCGGCGGCCACGTCGTCGAAGCCACGGCGGAGCAGGGTGGTGATGACCACGGGCGGATCGGCGTGCACATACGCCACCGCGGCGGACCGCATGACGGCGATGAGTACGCCGGTCACCAGGTGTGGATACATATCGCGGGCGGGATCGGTTCCGGTGCGTCGCGCGATGGCCGCGACCCACTCGTCGACGAGTTCCTTACTGATGCCCACATGCGTCTGCGACAGTTCGACCATTGCGCGGACCGCCGCCAGCTGGGCCTCGGTCGGCGGCGTATCGCGGATGCCTTCGGCGACGAACGGTGCGACGATGGCCTCGGTGATCGCGGTCCAGAGCGGCTCGTCGGCGGGACGATCGCGAAACTCGGTGAGACTGCGCCGGATTCGGTCGACATTGCGGTAGGCCAAGGCCTCGTGTTTGCCGGCGAAGTAGTTGCTGAAGGTGCGGATCGACACCCCGGCCCGGGACGCGATGTCCTCCCGCGTCACGTTGTCCAGGCCGCGTTCGAACGCCAGATGCAGCGCGGCGTCGCTCAATGCGCGACGGGTGTCGAGCTTCTTGCGTTCGCGCAGACTCAATTCCTCGGCCATGGCACGAGTCTACGGCAAAAACTTGCCCAATGGGCAAAATTTCCCGGCGGGAAAAATTCGACCAGTTGTGTACCGTGCGGCGCTGAACTACTCGGCACCGCACGGCTGTTCGTCGAACCGGCTCAGTAGACCGGTCCCGTGTACTTCTCGCCCGGCCCCTTGCCCGGCTCGTCCGGGTGCGCCGACGCCTCCCGGAACGCGCGCTGCAGGGACTGCAAACCGTCCCGGATCGGTCCCGCATGTGGGCCGAGGTACTCCACCGACGCGGTGACAAGTCCGGCCAGCGCCGTGATCACCCGGCGCGCCTCGTCCAGGTCGCGCCGCGCGCTGTTCTCCGGATCCTCGTCTGCGAGCCCGAGCTTCTCCGCCGCCGAACTCATCAGCATCACGGCGGCCCGGCTGATCACCTCCACCGCGGGGATGTCGGCCAGTTCGCGCACGGCGTCGTCGAGCTCATCAGTCATACTGGTGACCCTAGTGGGGCGGTTCGGCCGCCCGATGCGCGCGGCCATCGGCCGAGCTCGGCGCACGGTCGGGGACCCGATTCGGCGATAGCCGAACGGAATGTTAGACTTTGCGCTGACGACCGCCCCAGGTTGTGTCTTCTACCAAGATTTCGAGCCAGGGGCTGATAAGTGGAGCCCGACTCCCACCGTTGCCGACGAGCGATCGTCAGGTCAAACGGTCCGGTCACCCGCCTCCTCGGAGGCGGGTTTCTTGTGCGGGGGTTCTCTCAGGAGAGCCGTGCGTACGAGACCGAACGCGTATTTTCGCGTGCGGTCGACCGGTCGACTCGGGCCCCGTTGCGGAATACCGCACCGGGGCTTTCGTGTTGAAAAGGGGTTGCAGTTATTGCGTGCGGTCGTCTTGACGACACCGCTTGACCTAGGAGGCCCCATCAGCACTGAGACCCGCATCAACGATCGCATCCGTGTTCCCGAGGTCCGGCTCATCGGACCCAGCGGCGAGCAGGTTGGGATCGTGCGTGTTGAAGATGCACTACGCGTCGCCATGGAGGCAGATCTCGATCTCGTCGAGGTCGCTCCGGATGCACGTCCGCCGGTCTGCAAGATCATGGACTACGGCAAGTTCAAGTACGAGACGGCGCAGAAGGCGCGCGAGTCTCGGAAGAACCAGGTGCAGACCGTGATCAAGGAGCAGAAGCTCCGCCCGAAGATCGACGACCACGACTACGCGACCAAGAGGGGCCATGTGATGCGCTTCCTCGAGGCCGGGTCGAAGGTCAAGGTGACCATCATGTTCCGTGGTCGCGAGCAGTCCAGGCCCGAACTGGGTTACCGGCTGTTGCAGCGGCTCGCCGCGGACGTGGCGGACCTGGGGTTCGTCGAGACCTCGGCCAAGCAGGACGGTCGCAACATGACTATGGTCCTCGCCCCTCACAAGGGTGCGAAGACGCGGGTGAAAGCCCAGCAGGAGTCCTCGGCTCCGCGACCGCAGCAGCCCGCTGCGCAGCAGAGCGCCGAGCCCGCAGACAGCGCGCCCGCCGCGGCTCCGGCCGAGCAGGCCGCCCCGCCGCAGTAAGACCGATAAGAGCCGGCGGTCCGCAAGGACCGCCGGGACGAGACAGATTAGAGGAATCCATGCCGAAGATGAAGAGCCACAGCGGTGCCTCGAAGCGATTCAAGGTGTCCGGTAAGGGCAAGCTGCTGCGCCAGCAGGCCAACCGCCGCCACCTCCTGGAGCACAAGTCGACCCGCCGGACTCGTCGTCTGGATGGCACGGAGGCCGTCGCGTCCGTCGACGTCCCGCGCGTGAAGAGGCTGCTCGGTCTCTGAGACCGGTTCGTAGCAGCAGACCGCGTTCCGGATTCCGGACGCCGACCCACCGACCAACCCCCGGGTGCCCCGCATGCGCCCCCTAGATCGACAGGACTGACCCATGGCACGCGTCAAAAGGGCCGTCAACGCTCAGAAGAAGCGTCGTTCCATCCTCGAGGCCTCCAAGGGCTACCGCGGCCAGCGCTCGCGGCTGTACCGCAAGGCCAAGGAACAGCAGCTGCACTCGCTCACCTACGCCTACCGGGACCGCCGGGCGCGCAAGGGTGACTTCCGCAAGCTGTGGATCGCCCGCATCAACGCCGCGGCGCGCTTGAACGACATCACCTACAACCGTTTCATCCAGGGCCTGAAGGCCGCGGGTGTCGAGGTGGATCGCAAGATCCTCGCCGAGCTCGCCGTCTCCGACGCCGAGGCGTTCGCCGGTCTCGTCGCCGTCGCCAAGGCCGCGCTGCCGCAGGACGTCAACGCGCCGGCTGCATAAGCTGACGTTGACCAGCGGACACCTTTCGGAACGACCCGTGGACGCGCTCTCCGAGCGCAATCCGCGGGTCGTTTCCGCTGTCAAACTGCATCGCGGCGCGCAGCGGCGCAAGACCGGGCTGTTCCTGGCCGAGGGCGCCAATTCCGTTGCCGCGGCGCTGGATACCGGGCGGGTGCGGGAACTGTTCTACTCGGCGGGCGCCGCGGCCAGGGAACACGAGCTGGTTGCCGGCGCCGCCGCGACGGGCGTGCGCACCACGCTGGTCAGCGACCGTGCGGCCGCGCAACTCGGCGAAACCGTCACCGCCCCGGGGTTGGTCGCGGTCTGTGCGCTGCTCGATGTGCCGTTGACGGAGGTGCTCGGCACCGCGCCGCGGATGCTCGCCGTGCCCGTCGAGATGGCCGAACCGGGGAATGCGGGCACGCTGATCCGGGTCGCCGACTCGGTGGGCGCGGACGGCGTTGTGCTGGCCGGTGATTCGGTCGATCCGCACAACGGCAAATGTGTGCGCGCCAGCGCGGGCAGCCTGTTCCATGTGCCGATCGCCCGGCACCGCGATATCGGCGAGACGCTGGATTCCCTTGCCGCAGCGGGCATCACGATCCTCGCGACCGCCGCGAACGGTGAGGTCGACTTGGACGACGCCGACGAGCTGTTCACCCGCCCCGTGGCGTGGTTGTTCGGCAACGAGGCGCACGGTCTCGACCCCGCGGTCGCCCGCCGCGCCGACCACCGCCTGCGCATTCCCATCCGCGGCCGGGCGGAGAGCCTGAACCTGGCCACCGCCGCCGCTATCTGCCTCTACGCCAATTCCCGTGTCCGCTACGCGCAGTAGCGCGCTCAGCGGTTGTAGGGCTGTTCCTGGACCCAGCTGAAGCCGCGTTCCAGCAGCGGGAAGGACTTCGGATCGAGACGGGTGAGCCAGGTGTGGATGCGGTGGCCCGCGTAGTCGTCGGCGTCGATGACCATGCGGCCGGGGCTCGGCCACCAGTAGCTGAGGCGTACGTGCACCGGAGTTTCTTCGAAGGTGCCCACCGCGATGCGATGGCGTAGATCGATGAAGTGGCGCTTCGGGTCGATGGTGCCGCCGTACACCTCGAACGAATCGTCCATGTGCTGGATGGTGACCACCACCGGGTCGGACACATGGAATGGCCGGTCGACAACGACTCGGCGCCAGCGCAATTCGTCGGTCAGCAGGGGATCGCGGGCGTAGCCCTCCGACGAGAAGCCGTCCACCTGGTAGATGCCGTACAACTCCGGCACCGGGTTCGCCCACTGTCGCCAATTCTGCACGCCGGTCACCGTGAGCAGGAGCAGGCCGACCGCCAGCTGCGCCACCAGCGCGATGCGGTTGGCTCTTGCGGTGCCGAACAACGGAATTCGCCGGATCGCGGGTGCGGCGCGCTCGGTGAACAGCACCACGAACAAGCGGCGCGCATGGGGTGCGAGCAGGAACAGGCTCAGCAGCAGCAGCTGTGCCGACACCGATTTCAGGCGGATGTCGTAGGTCAGGTTCAGCAGCAGCACCTGGCTCATGTCCACCGCGCACAGCAGCGCGCCGGCGGCGGTGGCGCGCGGCACCACCAACAACACACCCGCCAGCAATTCCGCGACACCCAGGGCGATTTCGTACGGTTGCGACACGCTGACCTGCGCCCACAGCACGCCTGCCGGACTGAAATTGCCGTAGGGCTCCACCAGCCGGTTCAGCACGAACGGCATCTGCGTCGGAATCGCCTTCGCCATCCCGAAATAGAACATCGCGAGCGCGAGCACGAACCGCAGATACAGCTGCACCCAGGCGAACAGCCGGTCGTAGCCGAGCCGCCGCCGATCCAGCACCGACCACGCCGCCGTGACCACCGCCGCGATAACGACCAGGAGAAACAGTGCGGTCCACTGGAACGCGCTGTCGCTGCCCACCTGGGTGCTGACCACCCGCAGGCCGAGCACATGCGTAGCCGTCCATTCGATCGGCGGGCGGGCCAGGTGCAGGATGTTCAGCACCGAGCCCCATCCCGCATCGATCCCCAAGCCCGCCAGCAGAATCGGCATCAGCCCGACCAGTCCCGCAAGCCCGAACAAGCCGAAATAGGCGGCACCGAACCGAAATCCGAGACGCGTCGGCAATCGCCACTGTCCCGATTCGCCCTCCGCCGCGCCGAGCGCCCGCGCGTCTGATGTAGCGGGTGCCTTGGCCTGTACTGGAATGGTTGCCGCCGTGTCTGTTGTAGTGGGTCCTGCCGCGTCTGCTGCGGCGGTCGGCACCGCCGCCGCCGTAGTCGATGCCGCCGTGTCTGCCGACGTGGGTGGCGCGGTCTCTGCTGTGACGGGTGCTGCTGATGTGGGTGGCACTGTCTCCGCTGCACCGAGTACCGCTGTGTCCGCTGTAGCAGGTGCCACGGCCTCCGCTGTACCGAGTACGGCCGCGTCCGCTCCACGGAGTGCCGCCGCGTCCGCTGTAACGGGTGTCGCGGTCTGTGCTGCGGGTGCCGCCACCTCTGCTGGAGCGGATGGCACGGCCTCTGCTGTGGCGGGTGCCGCGTTGTCCTTTGATGTGGGTGCCACGGCCGCGGGTGCCGCTGCCTGCGTTGCACCAAGTGGCGCATCCTCTGCAGCACCGCGTGGGGGAGTCTTCGCTGTCGCAGCGGTCTCCGCACCCGCCGACTCGGCCGGGCCGCGCACCTCCGTGTCAGTCATTGCACCCCCTCCTTCGAGCACGCGGTGACGGTAGATCCGCAGACTTAAGGCGAACCGGTTAGTTCGCTTAACAGTCGGCCGTCGGACCGCCAGCGCGGGCCTACCGCGCGGATTCGGAACGCGCGGGTGGCGATCGCTGCCGCGGACCCGCCGGATCTGGTGGACTGGTCCGGGTGACCGACTTCGACGACTTCGCCCGGCTCTTCTCCGGCAGCATCCGTGCGCAGCTCGATTGGCGTGCGCTCGCGGAGTTGAACGTGCCGGTGACCCAGCAGGTGAGGGTCGGTTGGGCCGCGCTCGGCGAACTGCGCACCGTGTGGCACGTCGACGCGGACGGTCGCCCGGCCGACTGGTTCGATCCGGGCGCGACCGCGCTGACGGTGCGCGAGGCTGCCGCACTGCACGATTCGTGGCCGCGGGCCCGGCAGCAGCGGGTCGCCGCGTTCCGTGCGCAGCTCGAGGCGTCGACCGAGCCGTTCGTGTTGCTGCTGCCGACATATCGGGTCGCGGACGAGTTGCTTCTCCTAGACTCGTCTCATCGAGTGATGGCGGGGTATCTCGCCCAGGCCGAGGTCCGGGCGTTGATCATGACACTCGTCGCCCCGCTCTCACCCGACTTACTTCCCGATCTAGGCAGTTTGGTGGTTCGCGGACATGGCAGCAGCTGAGCCTCCGGACAATCCCGCGGCGAGCATCGAGCTCGAGACGACGCTGGTCGAGGTCTTCGCGGATCGGATCAAGTTCGAGCACGACATCATCGGTCATCGGATGTCGTGGCTGATGACGCTCAACGGTTTCCTGATCGGCGGCGCCGCCATTCTTTCCGCGAACCGGGACCGGTTCGCCGGGCCCGCGGTGCTCACCGGGGCACTCGTCATCATCTGCATCGCAGGGGCGCTGAGCAACGCGTCCTGCCTGTTCTCCAACTGGTGGGCGGGCAAGGCGATGCGGGACGCCGCCGACGCGCTCGCCGACTCCTGGTCCGACGAGGGCCGCCGCCGGGTCGGGCCGCTGATGCGGCTCTACGGCCGTGATCCGCGCGCCTTCCGCGGCGCGGAACGTCCGCTGCCGAGCGAATGGCTGCACCCGTGGTTTCTGTTGCCCACGCTGTTCTGGCTGTTGTATTGCATCGCAGGGCTTTTCGCGACGACGGTGAGCGGTGACAAAGCTGGCCCCTGGCAGGCGAACGCGCTGCCGCTCGCGGTGACCGTCGTGCTGTTCGTTCCGCTGACGCTGCTGGACATTCCGCGACATCGCAAGCGCCGCAACGAATGCGCGATCATCGAGCAACTCGAACGCGCGCACGGCGTGCCGATCGGGCGCGAGGCGCAGCGACGCCGTTACCGCGCGGAGCGCAAAGCGGTGCGGAAATGGGTGCGGCTCCAACAGCGCGGCGGCAGTCCCGTCGAGGTGCGGCGTCCGTGGGTTTTCGGCGTCATCCCGCTCGATACGCACAGCAGGTATCTGGCCGTCGTGCAGGTCGAGCAGCAGCTGCCGGAGCCGGAACTGCCTACCCCCGAACAAGTTCCCACGCCGCCCGCCGCGGTCGAACAAGTGCCCGTGCAACCGGCTGCGGCGGAGCGAGTGCCCGTGCCGCCCGGCGGGGTCGAGCGAGTTGCCGTGCCGCCCCCTGCCGCCGAGCGCACCCCTGCCGCGCCACCACCCCTCGGCTGAGCGCGGTCGGCATCGATCCCGCCGGAACTGTCGGATAGCCGTTCTCAGTCGACCGAGCCGGTGCAGTCGTTCA
>NZ_BAUA01000107.1 GCF_000710915.1 Nocardia brasiliensis IFM 10847 | reverse complement strand
TTCACCGTCCAGACACAGGTGTGGCGTCGCCGAGTCGGGCAGCAGTCGCGCGGTCGCGGCATCGGTCAGCACGACGACGGGCGCGGCGTCTGCGAGCACGAACCGCAGCCGATCCGCGGGGTACGCCGGATCGATCGGCAAGTAGCCGCCGCCCGCTTTCAGCACGCCGAGCAGCGCCACGATCAGCTCCACCGTCCTCGGCAGGGCCACGGCGACGACGGCGTCCGGCCCGACGCCCTGCGCGACCAGGAGCTGCGCGAGCCGGTCGGCGCGCGCGTCGAGTTCACGATAGGACAGCTCGGCATCCGCGCAGGCGACCGCGATCGCCTCAGGCGTGCGGGCTACCTGCGCCTCGAACAGCCCGGCCACCGTGGTCTCCGTGACATCGGCGCACGCACCGTTCCACCGGCGCACCATCGCGTCCCGTTCGCCGGGTTCGAGCACGTCGAGACGGCCGACGGGCCGGTCCGGGTCGGCCGTCACCTGCTCCAGCACGCGCAGCAGTCGCGCCACCATCGTCTCGACGGTGGCCCGGGAGAACAGTTCGGTCGCGTATTCGACCAGACCGCTCCACTGCTGACCGGCGGGCGCGTCGGCGATGTTGAAGAACAGATCGAAGCGCGCGACGCCCAGCGACACGTCGTAGGGCGCGAATTCGGTGCCGTGCAGCTCGAACGCCGGCAATGTGTTGTTCTGGAACGCCAGTGACACCTGGAACAGCGGATGATGCGCGGCCGAGCGCACCGGATTGAGCAGTTCGACCAGCAATTCGAACGGAATGTCCTGATTCTCGTAGGCGGCAAGGGCTTTCGCCCGAACCTGGGCGAGGATCTGTGCGAACGACGCGGCGGGCGTGACGGCGGTCCGCAGCACCCAGGTGTTCACGAAGAAGCCCACCAGATCGGCGAGCGCCTCGTCAGTGCGCCCGGCGATCGGCGAGCCGATCGGAATGTCCTCGCCCGCACCGAGTTCGAACAGCAATACGGCCAAGGTCGACTGCAACACCATCGAGACGGTCGCGCCCGCACGCGCCGCCGAGCGTTCTACCGCGGCGCGCGTCCCGGGGTCGATGCCGAACGCCACCACGTCGCCGCGATATCCGGCGACCCGCGGCCGTGGCCGATCGGTCGGCAGTCGCAATTGTTCGGGCAGCCCGGCGAGTTCGCGCCGCCAGTACTCGTACTGCTGGGACAGCACGCTGTCCGGATCGGTCTGCGCGCCGAGCAATTCGCGTTGCCACAGCGTGTAATCCGCGTACTGCACCGGCAGCGGCGACCAGTCCGACGCCCGCCCGGCGAGGCGGGCGGCGTACGCCGACGCCAGATCCCGCAGCAGCGGCGTCATCGACCAGCCGTCCCCCGCGATGTGATGCAGCAGCACCACGACCACGCATTCGTCGTCGGCACACCGGAACACGGTGGCGCGGACCGGGATCTGCGTGGACAGGTCGAAGCCGTAGCGCACCGCCGCCCGCACCGCGGCCGCCACGTCGTCCGGGCTCGTATCGGTGACGACGACGGGCACCTCGACGGATTCCGCGGCCACGATCTGTTGCGCGGGTACCCCGTCGCGCTCGGTGAACATCGTGCGCAGGCTCTCGTGCCGGGCCACCACATCGCGCAGCGCGCCGCCCAGCGCCGAAACGTCCACCCCGCGCAACCGCACCGCCAACGGGATGTTGAAAGTGGCCGACGGTCCTTCCAAGCGGTGCACGAACCACAGCCGCCGCTGCGCGAACGACAGCGGGAGCACGGCCGGGCGCGGTCGCGCCGCCAACACCGGCCGCGGCCGGGCCCCCGCCTCGAGCCGGGTCACCAGCTGGCCCACCGTCGGCGCCTCGAAGATCGCGCGGATCGCTACCTCGGCCCCCATCGCCGTGCGGATGCGACTGGCCAGCCGCGTCGCCAGCAGCGAGTGCCCGCCCAGTTCGAAGAAGCTGTCGTCCGCGCCGACCCGTTCGACGCCGAGCACCTCGGCGAACAATTCGGCGAGCAGCCGTTCCTGCGCCGTGCCGGGAGCTCGATACTCGGCCGCGGACCTGAACTCCGGGACCGGCAACGCGGCCCGATCGAGCTTGCCGTTCGCGGTCCGCGGCACCGCGTCCACCACCAGCACCGCTGCCGGCACCAGGAAGTCCGGCAGGCGGGTACCCGCGAAACGGCGCACCTCGGCGCCGTCGAGTTCCGCCGCGGCCGCGCGCTCGGCGACCACGTACCCGATCAGCTGCTTGCCCCGGGATGCGGTGTCCACCGCGACGACTACGGCCTGCGCGACCGAAGGATGCTGCGCCAGAGCCGCTTCCACCTCGCCGGGCTCGACGCGGAACCCCCGGATCTTCACCTGATCGTCGGCCCGGCCCACGAACTCCAACACCCCGGCCGCCGTCCAGCGCACCACGTCACCGGTGCGATACAACCGCCCACCCGTCGGATCGAACGGGTCGGCCACGAACCGCGCCGCCGTCAAGCCCGGCCGTCCGCGATAGCCGCGCGCCAACTGTGCACCGGCCGCGTACAACTCGCCGTCGACACCCACGGGCACCGGCAACAGCCGCGAATCCAGCACGTACACCCGGGTATTGGCCACCGGCCCGCCGATGGGCACCGTCGCGCCCGGCACGAGATCCGGTGCCGTGTAGGACGTCACGTTCACCGTTGCCTCGGTCGGGCCGTAGAGATTGTCCACCCGCACCCCGTCGCACACCGTGCGCAGCCCCTCGACCAGTGCCGAAGACACCGTGTCGGCGCCGGTGTGCACCTGTGCCAGGGCGGCCAGCGGCCGGTCCGGCAGCGGTTCGGCATACTCGACCAATGCGGCGAGCAGGACCGGTGTCGCGAACATTCGCGTCACCGAGTGCAGCGCGACCAGGCGCGAGATCTCCGCCGGATCCGACCGCTGCTCGGTCGCGACCACCAGGGTCGCGCCGCCGCACAGGGCGGGCCAGATCTCGTAGGTGGACGCGTCGAAGGCGATCGACGAATGCACCAGCACCCGATCCGCAGGCCCGGCCGTCCATGCCTGCGCCACCAGGTTCACCACGTTGCGATGCGTGATGCCAACGCCTTTGGGCACGCCGGTCGAACCGGACGTGTAGATCACATACGCCAGGTCTTCAGCCGAGGGCTCGCCGACCGGACCGGTGAGTCCCGTGTCCTCGGTGTCGACAGACAAGTGCGGTATGTCCGTGGACGGCAGCACTCGCGCTGTGCTCGGATCGGTCACCACGACGACCGGCCCGGCGTCGGCGAGCACGAAAGCCAGCCGCTCCGAGGGGTATCCGGGGTCGATCGGCAGATAACCTCCCCCGGCACGCAACACCGCGACCAGAGCGACCAGCAGATCCACCGAACGCGGCAAAGCCACGGCGACGACGCTGTCCGGGCGCACGCCACGCGAGATCAGCACGCGCGCCAGCCGATCCGCCCGAGCGCCGAGGTCCCGGTAGGTCAGCCGATGCTTATCGCAGATCACGGCGATCGCGTCCGGCGTGCGGGCGACCTGCGCGGTGAACAGTTCGGTGACGGTAGTGCCGGGCAGCTCGCGCGCAGTGTCGTTCCAGCGGCGCAATACGAGCGCGCGTTCGCCGATGTCGAGCAGGTCGATCGACCCCACCGGACGATCCGGCGCCGACACGGCCGCCCGGACGAGCCGGACGAACCGCGCCGTCAGCGCCTCGATGGTGGTTCGATCGAACAGGTCCGTGGCGTACTCGATGTGCATGTCCCAGCCACCGGCCGCGTCGGCGATGTTGAACGTCAGATCGAAACGCGACGTCGTGGTCGCCAGCGCGTAGGGCTCGAAGCCGACCCCGGACAGGGAAAAGGCCGGGGCGGTGTTGTTCTGGACGCTCAGCAGTACCTGGAACAGCGGATGGTGTGCGGCCGAACGTGCCGGATTGAGCAGTTCGACCAGCAATTCGAAGGGCAGATCCTGATTCTCGTAGGCGGCCAGCGCTTTCGCCTTGACCTGACCCACGAGGTCGGCGAAGGTGTCCGTCGCCGACACCTGAGCGCGCAACACCCAGGTGTTGACGAAGAAGCCGACCAGCTCGGTCAGCGCGTCGTCGGTGCGGCCCGCGATCGGCGCGCCGATCGGAATATCCTCGCCCGCACCGAGTTTGGCCAGCAGCACCGCCAGGGCCGCCTGCCACACCATCGAGACCGTGGCCCCCGCCGCCGCGGCGAAGCGCTCTACCTCGGCGCGCGATTCGGCGTCGATCCCGTACACCAGCACCTCGCCGCGATGGCTCGCCACCCGCGGCCGGGGCCGGTCCAGCGGCAGCGCCAATTGTTCGGGCACGCCGTCCAGTTCCCGCCGCCAGTACGCGAACTGCTGAGACAGCACGCTGTCCGGGTCGGTCGCCGACCCGAGCAATTCCTGTTGCCACAGCGTGTAATCCACGTACTGCACCGGCAGCGGCTCCCATTCCGGGGCCGTGCCCTGCCGCCGCGCCGCGTACGCCTCGGACAGGTCGCGCAGCAACGGTGTCATGGACCAGCCGTCACCGGCGATGTGATGGATCAGCAGCACCACCACACAGGCCTGCTCGGCATAGCGGAACACCTCGGCCCGGATCGGGATCTCCGACGCCAGATCGAATTCGTGCCGCACCGCCGCTGCCACGGCGGCGTCGAGTGCGGCAGCGGCCACCTCGGTGACCGTCACCGGCGCCTCGGCTCGGTCCACGTCGAGCACCCGCTGCGCGGGCACGCCGTCCACCTCGACGAAGACCGTGCGCAGGCTCTCGTGCCTGCCGACCACGTCACCGACCGCGGCCGCGAAGGCCCGCGCATCGAACGGGCCGGTCAACCGGACCGTCAGCGGCATGTTGTAGGTGGCGGACGGGCCCTCCAGCCGATGGATGAACCACAAACGCCGCTGCGCGTACGACAAAGGAATCATCACAGACCCACCTCTCGGTTCATCCTGCGCAGCGCCGGCCGTCGCGACGGCGCGAGCCGGGGCCACCGGTCGGCGAGTTCGGCGACGGTCGCGGCCTCGAACATCACCCGGATCGGCACCTCGACGCCGAGCACCGCCCGGATCCGGCTCGCCAGCCGGGTGGCCAGCAGCGAGTGGCCGCCCAGTGCGAAGAAGCTGTCGTCGATGCCCACCCGTCCGACCCCGAGTATTTCGCTGAACAGGCCCGTCAGGGTCTGCTCGAGGTCGTTGCGCGGCGCCCGATAAGCCTTGGCGGACAGGAATTCCGGATCCGGCAGGACGGCGCGATCGAGCTTGCCGTTGGCGGTCAGCGGCACCGCGTCCAGCACCAGCACCGCCGTCGGCACCATGAAATCCGGCAACCGTTCGGCCGCGAACGCCCGCACGCCGGCGGGCAGCAGGCTGTCCTGCGGATTGTTGGCGTAATGTCCTCGATCCCCGAGCGCGCCGGTCGGCAGATACACGCCGTCGAGCGAATGTCGCTGCGCGCCTGTCGCATCGACGAACACCGCGTCCATTCGATCCGCTCGCGCCGACCAGGTGACGGCTGCGACGTAACCGAACTGTCCGGCCAGCACATGCAGGTCCTCGGGCAGCAGGCCGACCTCCGCCGGGCCGGAAGAGTCGAGCATCCCCTCGAAACCGGCGGTGCGCGGGTCGCTTTGCGTCCCGCTCGACACCGGGAGACCCTCCTCGATGCGCCGCGCCGCGGCGATCTGACCGAGCAGTCCGGCGTGCGGGATCCCGGTGACCCTGAGGCCCTCCGGGTGCCGCGACCGCAACAGCTCGCGCAGTCGGTCACCGTCGTCGAACTCGACCTTCGGCAGGTCGAACACCGAGAGCGGCGTGGCCGGGCTCTTGTGCAGGACCACGTCGTAGCGGAACCGGGTCAGCTCGTTGACCGATCGTCCGCGCTTGAGCTGGATGTCGACCGCGTCGAACCCGGCCGCGAGGAAGTATTCCGGGGCCAGGAGCAACTCCTGTTCCCCCGCGATATCGCGCCGGACGCGGCCGGCGACCGTCGCCGGATCCTCGCCACCGTGCCGGGTGATCTGCACGGCGGTCGCGAACTCGGGCAGCAGCGCGAGATTGCGCACGTCGCCCACGAACACCGCACCACCCGGGGCCAACAGGCCGCGGACACGGTCGAGCACCCGGCGCAGATACGCTTCGCTCGGGAAGTACTGGACGACGGAGTTCAGCACCACCGTGTCGAAATGGTGCTGCGGCAACCCCGTCACGTCATCGGCGGCCTGGGCGCTCAGCACGACCCGATCCGTCCAGTCCGCGTCGAGTCGCGCGAGCTGCTGCCGCAGCGTGTCGACAGTTGCCGCCGACAGGTCCGTCGCCCGGTATTCGACGCAGTCCGGGGCGAGTTGCGAGAGCAGCAGACCCGATCCGACGCCGATCTCGAGCACCCGTTCTGGGCGCAACCCGCGAATGCGCTCGACGGTGGCGGAGCGCCATTCCCGCATCTGCGCCAACGGAATCGGCGCACCGGTGTAACTGCTGTTCCAACCACCGAAGTCGCCGCCGAACGGCGTCTGCTCGGCCGCCGACGGCACCGTGGCCGCACCACCGTGCCCGTTGCGGGCGCCGTTGTCGGCCTTGCTCGCACCGGAATACAGGTCGTCGTACACGCGACGCCACTGGCCCACCAGCTCGTCCTCACCGCCGGCGGTGCCCGATCGCTCGGGCACCACGTAGCCGATCAGGTGCTTGCCGCCCGTCTCCGTCTCGCGCGCGACGACGACGGCACGCGACACCGAAGGATGCTGGCTCAGCACGGTTTCCACTTCGCCCGGCTCGACCCGGAAGCCGCGGATCTTCACCTGGTCGTCCACCCGGCCCACGAATTCGAGCTGCCCCGAACGGTTCCAGCGCACCACGTCGCCGGTGCGATACAACCGGCCGCCGGAGGCGTCGAACGGATCGGCCACGAATCGGGCCGCGGTCAGCCCGGACCGGCCTCGATAACCCCGTCCCACCTGGGCGCCCGCCACGTACAACTCACCGGCCACGCCCACCGGCACGGGCGTCAGCCACGAATCCAGCACGTACACCCGGGTATTCGGCACCGGCACGCCGATCGGCACGGGGCCGTCGAGCTCGGCCCCGGCGTCGTAGGTGGTCACGCACGCCGTGGTCTCGGTGGGCCCGTAACCGTTCATGACCTGCGCCCGAACACCGCGCTCGGGCAGCTTGCGCACGACGTCGGCGGTCAGTTCCGCGCCGCCGGAGATCACCCGGCGCAACGATTGCAACGGACTGCCGGGCAGCGACGCCACATGGTCGGACAGCGCCGAGAGCAGTGGCGGTGTGGCGAACATCTTGGTCACCGACCGCCGCTGCACCAGCCGGGTGATCTCCGCCAGATCCGCGCGCTGCGCACAGGTCAGCACGACCGCCGCACCGCCGCACAGGGCAGGCCAGATCTCGTAGGTGGTCGCGTCGAAGGCAATCGAGGAGTGCACCAGCACGCGGTCCCGCGCAGCCACCGACCACGCCTGCGCCACCAGGTTGACGACGTTGCGATGGGTGATCGCAACTCCTTTCGGCCTGCCGGTCGAGCCGGACGTGTAGATCACGTAGGCCAGGTTCTGCGGCGCGGGCGCGCCGCTCGACACCTGGACGGACCCTGCAGGTCCGGCCATGGCCGCTACGGCGTCGGGCGCGTCCAGGTGCAGCTGCGGTGCCGAAGTCGACGGCAGCAGTTTCGCGGTCGCCGAATCCGTCACCACGACGACGGGAGCCGCGTCGGTGAGCACGAATTCGACTCGATCCGAGGGATATGCCGGATCGATCGGCAGGTACCCGCCACCGGCCTTCAACACGGCCAGCAACGTCACGAGCAGGTCCGGCGAGCGCGGCAACGCCACCGCGGCGAGCCGCTCCGCGCCGACCCCGTAGGCCACCAGCATCCGCGCCAGCCGGCCCGCGCGCAGGTCGAGTTCGCGATAGGTGAGCTCGGTGTCCGCACACACCACCGCGAGCGCCTCCGGCGTCCGCGCCGCCTGGGCCTCGAACACCTCGACCAGAGTCGTCTCCGGCACCACCGCCGTCGCGGCGTTCCACCTGTGCAGCAACGACTCTCGTTCGTCCGCGCCCAGTACATCGATCGACCCCACGGGAGCGGCGGGTTCCACCGCGATCCGGCGCAGCACCTGCTCGAATCGGCGCACCATGGTCTCGACCGTCGACCCGTCGAACAGCTCGGTCGCATACTCGACCAGCCCGCTCCAGGCATGGCCGGCCGGTGCGTCGGTGATGTTGAAGAACAGGTCGAATCGTGCGGTCGCCGTGGTCGCGACATGCGGCTCGAACCGCACGCCGGGCAGCTCGAGGGACGGCAGCGCATTGTTCTGGAAAGCCAGCGACACCTGGAACAACGGGTGATGCGCCGCCGATCGCGCCGGATTGAGCAGCTC
Organism: Nocardia brasiliensis IFM 10847; assembly: GCF_000710915.1. GTDB lineage: Bacteria > Actinomycetota > Actinomycetes > Mycobacteriales > Mycobacteriaceae > Nocardia > Nocardia brasiliensis_A. The sequence goes on along the minus strand of NZ_BAUA01000107.1, from coordinate 55,914 downwards.
GACCAGCAGTTCGAACGGGACGTCCTGGTTCTCGTAGGCGGCCAGCGCTTTCGTCCGCACCTGGGCCAGGATCTCCCGGAACGACTGGGCCACCGGGACCTTCGCGCGCAGCACCCAGGAGTTCACGAAGAAGCCCACCAGATCGGCCAGGGCCTCGTCGGTGCGTCCGGCGATCGGCGACCCGATCGGAATATCCTCGCCCGCACCGAGTCTGCTCAGCAGCACGGCCAGCGCCGCCTGCAGCACCATCGAGACCGTCGCGCCTTCGGCCGCCGCCAAGCGTTCGACCGCCGTGCGTGTTTCGAGATCGATCTCGAAGAACACCATATCGCCGCGGTAGCTGGCCACCCGCGGCCGCGGCCGATCTGTCGGCAGTTGCAATTGGTCGGGCAGGCCGTCGAGTTCACGCCGCCAGTACTCGAATTGCCGGGCGAGCACACTGTCCGGATCGGTGGCCGCGCCCAGCAGTTCGCGCTGCCACAGCGTGTAGTCCACGTACTGCACCGGCAGCGGCGGCTGATCCGGCGCCCGGCCACCGATGCGAGCCGTGTACGCCGTCGACAGGTCCCGCAGCAGCGGCGTCATCGACCAGCCGTCACCGGCGATGTGATGGATCAGCAGCACCACCACGTATTCGTCCGCGCCGCACTGGAAAACGTCTGCGCGCAAAGGGATCTCGGTCGAAAGATCGAAGCCGTAGCGCACGGCGCCGGTCACCGCGGCGTCGACCTGGGCCGGGTCGACGATGCTGCGGTGCACCGGAAGCTCGAGGCCGTCCGCGTCGAGTACCCGTTGCGACGGCACGCCGTCGGCGTCGACGAAGATCGTGCGCAGGCTTTCGTGTCTGCGCACCACGTCACCGATGGCTGTGGTCAACACGGCGGCGTCCGCCCCGTGCAGCCGCACCGCGTAGGCCATGTTGTAGGTGGCCGAGGGGCCTTCGAGGCGGTGGATGAACCACAACCGTCGCTGCGCGAACGACAACGGCACCACATCCGGGCGCGGCCGCGCGACCAGGGCCGGCCGCAGCCGTGCGTTTGCGTCGAGCCGAGTCACCAACTGCGCCACCGTCGGTGCGTCGAACACCGTCCGGATCGGCACTTCCACCCCGAGCACCACCCGGATGCGGCTGGCCAGCCGGGTGGCGAGCAACGAGTGCCCGCCCAGCGCGAAGAAGCTGTCATCGACGCCGACGCGGTCCAGGCCGAGGATCTCGGCGAACAATTCGGCCAGCACCCGCTCGCGCTCGTCGCGCGGTGCCCGGTAGGCGCGCGCGGGGGCGAACTCCGGGTCGGGCAGGGCGGCCCGGTCGAGCTTGCCGGTCGCGGTCAACGGCACCGAGTCGAGCACCAGCACGGTCGCGGGCACCATGAACTCGGGCAGCCGGTCGGTGGCCCAGCGGCGTACCTCGGCGGCCAGCAGGCCCGCGTGCGGGCTGTTCGCGTACCGAGCCGGATCACCCTGCGCCGTCGATGGGTAGACGTCGGCGAGCGGTCCATCCGGCGCCGTCGCGGCGTCGACGAACACGGCCGTCATCCGGCCCGGCTCCGCCGACCACGTGACCGCGGTCCGGTAGCCGAATTCCGCGCCGAACCGGTGCAGGTCCTCGGGCAGCAGACCGGTTCCCGAGCGCGACGCGTAGTCACCGAGTACACCTTCGAAACCCGCGGCGAGAGCGCCGTTTTCGCGGCCCGGGTCGACCGGCACACCGTTGCGAATCCGATGCGCGGCCGCGACCTCCCCGACGAGCCCGGCGTGCGGAATACCGGTGACCCGGACGCCGGCACAACGCTCCCGCAGCAACGTCCGCAGCCATTCGCCGTCGCGGAAGGCAGCTTCCGGCAGTTCGGCAACAGCGACAGGGGCCACCGGAGCCTTGTACAGGACCACGTCGTACCGGTACCGGGTCAACTCGTTGACCGAATATCCGCGCTTGAGCGCGATATCCACCGCGCCGATCTCGAGCTCCCCGCGCAGCGCCGGGAAGTACTCCGGTGCGAGCAGCAGTTCCTGTTCGGCGGCGATATCGCGGCGCACGCGGTCCTCGACCGCCGCCGGATCCGCACCGCCGTTGCGCCGGATCTGCGCCGCGGTGGCGAACTCGGTGAGCAGGGCCAGATTTCGGATGTCACCGACGAACACCGCGCCGCCGGGCGCCAGCGCGCGCAACGCGTGCTCGAGCACGCGGCGCAGGTACCGCTCTCCGGGGAAGTACTGGATCACCGAGTTCACGATCACCGTGTCGAAATGGCCTACCGGCAAGCCCGACCCGTCGTCGGCGGCCCGGACGCTCAGCTCGACATGCTCGACCCAGTCCTGCCGCAACTGCGCGAGCTGGTGGCGCAGCGAGGCGATGGTCTCGGCGGAGAAGTCCGTCGCGTGGTACTCGGCGCACTCCGGAGCCAACTGCGACATCAACAGACCCGACCCCACACCGATCTCCAGCACCCGACGCGGACCCAGATCCCGAATCCGATCCACCGTCGCCGCCCGCCACTCCCGCATCTGCGCCAACGGAATCGGCGCACCGGTGTAACTGCTGTTCCAACCACCGAAGTCGTTGCCGAACCCGGCCTGCGCGTCGGAGCGGGTGACGCTCTCGCTCGCCGCGGCGTACAGGTCGTCGTATACCCGGCGCCACTGCCCCACCAACTCGTCCTCGCCCACGGTCGGCCCCGAACGGTCGGCGACGACGTAACCCACCAACTGCTTGCCGCCCTCGTTGCCGGTGTCGCGGGCCACCACGACCGCCTGGGCCACCGACGGGTGTTGCGCCAGCACGGTTTCCACCTCGGCCGGTTCCACTCGGAACCCCCGGATCTTGACCTGATCGTCGGCGCGGCCGACGAACTCCAGCACGCCCGAACCGGTCCAGCGCACCACATCGCCGGTCCGATACAGCCGGCCACCCGCCGGATCGAACGGATCGGCCACGAACCGCGCCGCGGTCAACCCGGCCCGCCCGCGGTAGCCGCGCGCCAATTGCGCACCGGATACATACAATTCACCGGCCACCCCCACCGGGACCGGCGTGAGCCACGAATCCAGCACGTACACACGGCTGTTCGCCACCGGCGCCCCGATCGGCACCATCGTGTCCCGCAGACCGGTAGGCACGCGGTAGGCGGTGACGTTTACCGTCCCCTCGGTCGGGCCGTAGAGGTTGTCCACTCGGACATCGCCGCACACCGCGTGCAACGCGTCGACCAAACCGCTGGGCAGCGTGTCGGCTCCGGTGTTCACCTGGGTCAGGTTGCGCAACGGCGTGCCCGGCACCGACGCCGCGTGCTCGGCCAGCGCCGAGAGCAGCGGCGGTGTCGCGAACAGCTTCGTCACCGACCGGCTCGCGATCAGGCGGGTGATCTCGCCCGGATCCGAACGCCGCGCCCCGGCGATCACCAGCGTCGCGCCGCCGCACAGCGCGGGCCAAATCTCGTAGGTGGACGCGTCGAACGCGACCGAGGAGTGCACCAGCACCCGATCGCCGGGACCCGCCGACCAAGCCTGCGTCACCAGGTTGACCACGTTGCGATGCGTCACCCCGACGCCTTTGGGCACACCGGTCGAACCGGAGGTATAGATCACATACGCCAGGTTCTGCGGCTGAGCCGTACCGCTGCGGTCGCCGAGGTCCGGCAGCTCCGCTGTGTCGACTCGCAGGCGCGGTATGGCGTTGCGCGGCACCGTGTTCTCGGTGGCGGCATCGGTGAGCACGAGCACCGGCGCCGCATCGTTCAGCACGAACGCCAACCGATCCGTCGCGTAGATCGGATCGATCGGCAGATATCCGCCGCCCGCCTTCAGCACCGCGAGCAGGGCGACGACCAGCTCCGCCGACCGGGGCAGGGCCACCGCGACGATACGGTCGGGCCCGACGCCGTGCGCACGCAGATGCCGCGCGAGGCGATCGGCCTGACCATCCAGGTCGCGGTAGGTGAGTTCGGTGGCCGCGCCGACGACGGCCACCGCATCGGGCGTGCGGGTGGCCTGCGCTTCGAACAGGCCGGCCACGGTGGCTTCCGGCAACGCGCACGCGGTGTCGTTCCAGCGGGTCAGCACCAGTTCACGTGCCGCACCGTCGAGCAGATCGATCGCGCCCACCGGTGCGGCCGGACTCGACACCGCCAGACGCAGTACCCGCACCAGCCGTTGCGCCATGGCCGTAACCGTGGATCGGTCGAACAATTCGGTCGCGTATTCGACGAAGCCGCGCCACGGCGCACCGGCCGGCGCCTCCGACACATTGAAGAACAGGTCGAAACGCGAAGTCGCGGTGGACGCGTCGTACGGTTCGAGCCGCACCCCCGACAGCTCCAAGGCGGGCAGCGTGTTGTTCTGGAAGGCCAGCGTCACCTGGAACAGCGGATGGTGCGCCGCCGAGCGCACCGGGTTGAGCAGCTCCACCAGCAGTTCGAACGGAATATCCTGATTCTCGTACGCGGCCAGCGCTTTCGCCCGGACCTGTCCCAGCACCTCGGCGAACGACGCCGCGGGCGTGACCGTGGCGCGCAGCACCCAGGTGTTCACGAAGAAGCCGACCAGATCCGCCAATGCCGCGTCGGTCCGGCCCGCGATCGGCGCGCCGATCGGAATATCTTCGCCCGCACCGAGTTTGGACAGCAGCACGACCAGCGCCGCTTGCCACACCATCGACACCGTCGCGCCTTCGCGGGCCGCGAACTGTTCCACCTCCGCGCGCAGCGGCGCGTCGACCTCGAAGGCGACCACGTCACCGCGATAGCTCGCCACCCGCGGCCGCGGTCGATCAGTGGGCAGCCGCAGCTGTTCGGGCACCTCGTCGAGTTCGTTGCGCCAGTACTCGAATTGGCGCGCGAGCACACTGTCCGGATCATCCGGCGCACCGAGCAGGTCTCGCTGCCACAGCGTGTAGTCCACGTACTGCACCGGCAGCGCGGTCCAGCGCGGGGCGCGGCCCGCCAGGCGGGAGTCGTACGCGGCGGACAGATCCCGCAGCAGCGGCGTCAGCGACCAGCCGTCCCCGGCGATGTGATGGATCAGCACCACCGCGACGCACTCGTCCGGGGCGTACCGGAAGACACTGGCACGCAGGGGGATCTCCGCGGACAGGTCGAAGCCGTACCGGGCGGCTCCCGTGACGGCCGCGTGCACGTCGGCGGCGGCCACCTCGGTCACCACCACCGGTACCTCGATGTCCTCCATCGCGAGCACCCGCTGAGCGGGCACGCCGTCGGCGGCGACGAAGATCGTGCGCAAGCTCTCGTGCCTGGCCACCACATCACGCACGGCGGCGCCGAAAGCCTCGACATCCAGTCCGTGCAGCCGGACCGCCAGCACCATGTTGTAAGTGGCCGAGGGACCTTCCAGGCGGTGGATGAACCACAGTCGCTGCTGCGCGTAGGACAGCGGAATCACTTCGGGCCGAGCCTGACTCGACAGCGCCGGACGCACCTGCTCGTCGGCGTCGAGCCTGGTCACCAGCTGCGCCACGGTCGGCGCGTCGAACACCGTCCGGATCGGCACCTCGACGCCGAGCACCACCCGGATCCGGCTGGCCAGCCGGGTCGCGAGCAGCGAATGACCGCCGAGTTCGAAGAAGCTGTCGTCCACGCCGACCCGGTCGCGGCCGAGGATCTCCCGATACAGCTCGACCAGCATGTGTTCCTGGATGGTGCTCGGCGCGCGATACCGTGCGGCGGAACGCAATTCGGGCTCGGGCAGCGCGCCTCGATCCAGTTTGCCGTTCGGCGTCAGCGGCACCGCGTCGAGGACGAGAACCGCTGCGGGCACCATGAATTCGGGCAGCCGCTCGGCGGCGAACGCGCGCACGTCGGCGCCCGTCAGCTCGGTGTGACCGTTCGTGCCCGCTCCGCCGCCGGTGTGCTTTGCGACGACGTAGCCGACCAGTTGCTCCCCGACCGCGGTGGTGCGGGCCACGACCACGGCGCGCGACACCGAAGGATGCTGGGCCAGCACGATTTCCACTTCACCCGGCTCGACCCGGAAGCCGCGGATCTTCACCTGATCGTCGACCCGCCCGACGAACTCCAGCTGCCCGGACCGGTGCCAGCGCACCACATCACCGGTGCGATACAACCGGCCGCCGGCCGCGTCGAAGGGATCGGCCACGAACCGCGTCGCGGTGAACCCCGGCCGCCCACGATACCCGCGTGCCACCTGGGCCCCGGCCACGTACAGCTCCCCCGCGACGCCGATCGGCACCGGCCGCAGCCACGAATCCAGCACGAAGGCGCCGACATCGGCCAACGGCGACCCGATCGGCACCGCCGCCGCGTGCGCGCTCACGCCGTCGGCACCGAACACCGTGGCGAATACCGTGGTCTCGGTCGGTCCGTAGCCGTTGATCACCTGTGCGCCGGCACTGGCGGTCCGCACCCGATGCACCAGTGCCGCGTCGAGTTCGGCGCCACCGACGATCACCTGGTTCAGGCCGCGCAGCGGGCGGCCCGGCAGCGTTTCCGCGTGTTCGAGCAGCACCGCCAGCAACGCCGGGGTGGAGAACATCTTGGTCACCGCCCGCGACGCGACCAATCCGACGATCTCGGCGGCGTCCGACCGCGACGCACCGGCGAGCACGACTGCGCCGCCCGCGATCAGGGCGGGCCAGATCTCGTAGGTCGAGGCGTCGAACGCGGTCGAGGAATGCACCAGGACGCGCTCGCCCGGTCCCGCCGCCCACGCCTGGGCCGCGAGGCTGTGCACGTTGTCATGGGTGACCGCAACGCCTTTCGGCACGCCGGTGGAGCCGGACGTGTAGATCAGATACGCGAGATTGCCCGCACGCGCGGCACCGCCGCGTGGCGCTGCGGTCGTGTCGGGATGCTCGAGGCCGTCGATGTGCAGACGGGCGATCGCGGTGTCCGGCAGTGTGGGTGCGGTGGCACGGTCGGTGACGAGCACCACCGGCGCGGCATCGGCGAGGATGAACGCCAACCGGTCCGAGGGATATGCCGGATCGATCGGCAGATACCCGCCGCCTGCTTTCCACACCGCGAGCAACGCCACGATCAGCTCCGGCGAGCGGGGCAACGCCACCGCCACGATTGTTTCCGGGGCCACTCCCCGCGCGGTCAGGACGCGCGCGAGTCGATCCGCCCGATCGTCGAGTTCCCGGTACGAGACCTCGGCGTCCGCACCGACCACCGCGATCGCGTCCGGGGTCGCGGCCGCCTGCGCCTCGAACCGCTCGAGCGTGGTGCCGGGCCGGGCCGACGGCGCGGCGTGCCGGTTCCATTGCCGCACCAGCAGATCCCGCTCCGCGCCGTCGAGGACGTCGATCGACCCCACCGGCCGGTCCGGGTCGGCCACCACCTGTCGCAGAATCCGCACCCAGCGCGCGGCCATCGCCGTCACAGTGCTCCGATCGAACAGCTCGGTGGCGTATTCGATGTAGCCTTGCCAGCCGACCGGATCAGGCGCGGCGCCGTTGTCCGGCGCCGTCACCGCGGCGGCGGCGATGTCGAAGGTCAGATCGAAGCGCGACGTGGTGGTGGGCGGCAGGAAAGGCGTCACGTCGGCACCGGGCAGGACGAGGGCCGGAAAGGCGTTGTTCTGCAACGTCAGCAGCACCTGGAACAGCGGATGGTGGGCCGCCGAACGCACCGGATTGAGCAGCTCGACCAGCAGCTCGAACGGCGCGTCCTGATTCTCGTAGGCGGCCAGCGCTTTCGCCCGGACACCGGCCAGGATCGCGGTGAACGTCGCCGCGGGCGCGACGGCCGCGCGCAGCACCCAGGTGTTGACGAAGCAGCCGACCAGCTCGGCCAGCGCCTCGTCGGTCCGGCCCGCGATCGGCGCGCCGATCGGAATATCCTCCCCCGCACCGAGTTTGTTCAGCAACACCGCCAGCGCGGCCTGCAACACCATCGAGACCGTCGCGCCCGCACGACCCGCGAGGTGCTCGACCCCGGCCCGGGTCTCGGCGTCGATCTCGAACAGGACGCGGTCGCCGCGATAGCCGGCCACCCGCGGCCGCGGCCGATCCAGTGGCAACGGCAGTTGCTCGGGCAGCTCGTCGAGTTCGGTTCGCCAGTAGTCGAATTGCCGCGCGAGCACGCTGCCCGGGTCGGCCGCCGAGCCCAGCATCTCGCGCTGCCACAGCGTGTAGTCCGCGTACTGCACCGGCAACGGCGTCCACTGCGGCTCCCGCTGCGCGCGCCGAGCCGTGTACGCCTGCGACACATCCCGCAGCAGAGTCGTCACCGACCAGCCGTCGCCGACGATGTGATGGATCAGCACGAGTAGCGCCCAATCATCGGTGCCGCAGCGCAACACGTGGGCCCGCAGCGGGATCTCCGTCGACAGGTCGAAGCGATAGCCCGCGGCCTCGGCCACCGCCGCCGCTGTGTCGGCGGCGTCCACATCGGTGACGAGCACAGGTATCCGCACGCCGTCCGCGTCGAGCACCCGCTGTGCGGGCACACCGTCGATCTCGGCGAAGACCGTGCGCAGGCTCTCGTGCCTGGCCAGCACGTCGCCGAGGGCCGCGGTGAACGCCGCCGGATCGAACGCGCCCCGCACCCGCGCCGCCAGCGGCACGTTATAGGTGGCCGAGGGCCCTTCCAGCCGATGGATGAACCACAGCCGCCGCTGCGCGTACGACAGCGGGAGCACGCCCGGCCGTGGGCGAGTCGTCAGCGTGGGACGCACCTGAGCGCTGTCGTCGAGCCGAGTCGCCAACTGCGCCACGGTCGCCGCGTCGAACACCGTCCGGATCGGCACCTCGACGCCCAGCGTGGCGCGGATCCGGCTGATCAAGCGTGTGGCGGACAGCGAATGGCCGCCCAATTCGAAGAAGCTGTCGTCCACGCCGACCCGGTCCACCCCGAGCACCTCGGCGAACAGGCCCGCCAGGACCCGTTCGGTCTCGTTGCCCGGCGCCCGATACCCCGCCGAGGACACCCATTCCGGAGCGGGCAACGCGGCACGGTCGAGTTTCCCGTTGGGCGTCAACGGCACCGCGTCGAGCACCAGCACCGCGGCGGGCACCAGGAACTCGGGCAGCCGCTCGGCGGCGAATCGGCGGACTTGCGCCCCGTCCAGGCCGTGCCCGTTCGGGCGACCGTTGCGCTCGGCCACCACATACCCGACCAGCTGCTTGCCGCCTTCGGCGTCGCGCGCCACCACCACGGCCTGGGCCACCGACGGATGTTGTGCCAGTACGGCTTCCACCTCGCCCGGTTCGATCCGGAAGCCGCGGATCTTGACCTGATCGTCGGCCCGGCCCACGTACTCCAGCGCCCCGTCCGCGGTCCAGCGCACCACGTCACCGGTGCGGTACAGGCGACCGCCGCCCGCCGGATCGAACGGATCGGCCACGAAGCGGGCCGCGGTCAGTCCGGCTCGCCCGTGGTAGCCGCGCGCCAATTGCGCTCCCGCTACGTACAATTCACCGGCGACACCCACGGGTACCGGTAGCAACCACGAATCCAGCACGTACACACGCATGTTCGCGATCGCCGAGCCGATCGGGCTGCCACCGCGGGCCGGCTGTGCCGCCGACAGTTCGAGTCTCGTGACGTGCACGGTGGTTTCGGTGATCCCATACATGTTCACCAGGGCCGGGCCTGCCCCGTGGCCGGCCGAGTACCACGGCCGCAGGTAGCCGGGCTGCAATGCCTCGCCGCCGAAAATCACCATGCGCAGGGCTGATTCGGCGCGGTCGCCGGCGGCGCGCGCTTCGGCCAGCGCGTAGAAGGCGGACGGCGTCTGGTTGAGCACCGTCACGCCCCGGTCCACCACCAGATCCCAGAGCTGCGCCGGGGTGCGCACCACGTCCCACGGCACCACGACGACCCGGCCGCCGTGCAGCAGCGCACCCCAGATCTCCCACACCGAGAAGTCGAAGGCCTGGGAGTGACACCACGCCCACACGTCTGCCGAACCGAAACCGCACCACGGGGCGGTGCTCAGGAACAGCGAGGCCACGTTGCGATGGGTGACCCCGACACCCTTGGGCCGCCCGGTGGACCCGGAAGTGTAGATGAGGTAGGCCAGGTTGCCCGGTCGCAGCGGCACCGGACGCACCACGCCCGACCGTTCCCCCGCGACCTCCCCGACGAGGATCACCGGAACCGGATTGCGCGGCAACGTGTTCGCGGTGGCCGCGTCGGTGAGCACAGCCACCGGCGCGGCATCGCCGAGCACGAAGGCCAGGCGCTCGGCCGGATAGCCCGGATCGACGGGCAGATAGGCGCCGCCCGCTTTCACCACCGCCAGGATCGCGACGATCAACTCCACCGACCGCGGCAACGCCACCGCGACCACGCTGTCCGGGCGCACTCCGCGGGAAATCAGCGTGCGCGCAACCCGATCCGCCCACATGTCGAGTTCCCGGTAGGAAAGCTCCCCCGTGCCGGACTCCACCGCGACCGCGTCCGGCGCGCGGCGCACCTGCTCTTCGAACAGTCCCACCAACGTCGCATCCGGGTCCACCGGCACCGCCGTGTCGTTCCACGCCTCGAGCACCAGGCGGCGATCAGGACCGAGAATGTCCACCGCGCCGATGGATACGCCCGGCTCGGCGATCGCCTGGCGCAGGAAGCGCGCGATGGAGTCAAGATAGGTGTGCAGGTCGGCGTCGGTATAGCGTTGCGCGTCGCCTTCGATCCGCAGATATCCGCCCCGGTCCGAACGCCGCTCGTAATAGAAGACGATGGACAGATCGCCGCTGTTACCGGCGGAATAGAGCTGGAGGTCGGCGGTGCCGCCCGACATTTCCAGTGCCCCGAAGAACGACATCACGTTGACGACCGGGCCGAACGGATTGCCTTTCGTCTTCGGTATTCTCAGATCCCGGCGGATATCGGAGAGGCCGTACCGCAGATGATCGCGGGCGCCTGCGATGGTCGCATAGATTCGATGGGCCAGCTCCGCCAGCGACAGATTACGGTTCGAATCGACCAGCAGCGGTACCGTGTCCGACAGCTGGCACGGCGTCTTGTGCGCGATGCCGACCTGATTCGACACCGGTATCTGCAAACAGAATTCGTCGCGCAGCGCGTACCTCTGGATCGCGGCGGCGGCGACGGACAGCAGCAGGTAGGGCAGCTTCACGCCGGCCGAACGCGCGGCGCTCAGCAGCCCGCCCAGCTCAGCGCCGGAGAAGCTGTGGGTACTGCCGATGCGGCCCGGTGGCGTGTCAGGCGCCGCGTTCCCCGGCAGTCGCAACGGCTCGATCCCGGCCGGAATCTGCTTGCGCCAGTAGGCGCGATCGATCGCCTGCCGGCGGCGGCGGTAGGCGAGGTCGTGCTCGATGAGATCGTCGATATGCACGAAATCGGCTGGTGCGATGGGTGTTCCGGCCACCATGGCGCAGTACACGTCGAGCACCCGTTGCGCCCAGGTGGCCACGCCGACACCGTCCATGATGATGTGGTGGAAGCACATCGAGAGCAGGTAGTGATCGGCGCCGACTTCGAGCAGCGCGACCCGCAGCAGCGAGTCCAGTTCCAGATCGAAACCGAGCTCACGTTCCCGGGCCATGTAGTCCAGCGCCGCGGCGGTGGGGTCCGGTTCCGCGGTGAAGTCGACATAGGTGGGCAGCCAATCCCGGATATCCCGTTCCACCTGCATCGGCCCGTTCGGCCCACGGACGATGTTGACCGTCAGCGACGGCGACTCCGCGAAAACCTGCTGTAGGGCGTCGGCGAAATATCCGAGTTCCAGATCCGTATGGATGTCGATGTAGACGATGCAATTATTGGGAATATCGGAAAGTTCGTGCGCTATCCACAGTTCTTTCTGAATCGACGTCAAACTGCGCAGCAGCGATTTGTTACCGGATTGCATAGCGAACTCCCTCGCTCATCACCTGTGCCGGGCGGAACTGATCGTCTGCTGGCCGAAAGTCTGCGATGGTGAGCGTTTCGGGTACGTCCGATCACACAGCCGGGACACGTCGTAGGACATGCGCGCGCCATCCACCCCGAATCCCCTTGGGCGGCAACCTCGTCCGGAGCCCGTCGGGGCACGCCGGCACGGCGGCTCAGCTGGTGCACTGCCTGGCCGATCCACCTAGTGGACGCTCGACCATAACTGGATGCGTGATTGCGAGGTCGCCGGCCGACCGGCCCCCTCGCACGTCGTTGCCCCCGAATCCTGGTGCAGCACACTCGATCAGGATGTCCCGGCCTGCGTAACTGGCGCTGTACTAGTGCGTAAATGACTGGTCAAAGTGGTAACTATCCCCGCGTTCCCGCGCTCGGCGCGGCCCGCGCCGCCTATGCTCTGCGCTGGCAGCACATGGTTCAGGAGGGCTTGTCCATGGCTCAAACACAGATCAGATATGGGGTGCTCGGCTCGTTCACGGCATGGCGGGATGACTGTGAAATCGAGTTGGGCCCAGCGAAACAACAGGCAGTGCTCGTGGCGCTGATGCTGGAGATGAACCGGCCGGTAACGGTGAACGCGATCATCGACGGGGTGTGGGGTGAACACCCGCCCGGTGACGCGCGCAACGGTGTCCAGACCTACGTCAGCAGGCTGCGCCGCGCCCTGGCGCCGCGCCGCAAGGTCGCCGAGCCCGCGCTGGTGTGGTCGGAGACGGGGTACGTCCTGCACGGCGACCCCACGCTGTCGGATCACGTCGCGTTCGACCGGCTCCTGGCGACCGCCGAGCGCTGTAGACGCGACAGCGACCTGGCCGCCGCGGCCGCGCACACCGAGGCCGCGCTCGCGCTCTGGCGCGGTGAGCCGTTCAGCGGCTTGGCCGGGCCGATCATCGAGGGCGAACGCCGCCGGTTGCAGGAGCGCTATCTGAGCGCGCTCGAGCATCGGGCCGGTATCAAGATCGCCCTCGGCCACCACGCCGAAGCGGTCGCCGAACTCGCGCCGCTGGTCACCGCTCATCCGCTGCAGGAGCGCTTCCGCACACTGCTCATGCTCGGCCTCTACCACTGCGGCCGGCAGGCGGAGGCGCTGCTGGTCTTCCAGGACGCGCAGCGCAGGCTCGCCGACGAGATCGGCATCGAGCCGGGCCGGGAATTGCGCGAACTGCACCGGCGCATCCTGCGCGACGAGATCGAGCCGACGCCCGCCGCGGGCACCGATCCGGGTGGCTCGGACCAGGATGCGCCGCGCCCCGGCCCGGTCACGCACGGCGAAGGACCGGGCGATCTCGGCGCCGTGCTCGAGCTGCGGCCCGAGACGCTGCCGAGCCGCAACCAACTGCCCGGCGATATCGCGGACTTCACCGGCCGCACCGACGAGATGGACCGGCTGCTCGCCGATCTGCCGCCCAAGGCGGGCCGCCCGACGGTGCTGATCGAGGCGATCGACGGCATGGCCGGGGTCGGCAAGACGACCCTCGCGATCCACGCGGCCCATCGGCTCGGCAGCCGCTACCCCGACGCCCAGCTCTACATCGACCTGCACGGCCATGCCGCGGAGAGCGCACCGGTCGAGCCGATGGTGGCGCTGGACCGGCTGCTGCGCGCCGTGGGCGTGCCGAGCGAATCCATCCCGCCGGATCTCGACGCCCGATCGGCCCTGTGGCGCACCGAGATCGCGTCCCGTTCGGCGCTGCTGGTCTTCGACAACGTCGCCGACGCCGATCAGGTTCGCCCGCTGCTGCCCGGTACCCCGAGTTGTCTGGTGCTGATCACGAGCAGGCGTAGGCTCGTGGAACTGGAGGTGTCGCAAACCCTTTCGCTGGACGTGCTCTCGCCCGAGGACGCCACGGCGCTTTTCGCCACCATCGTCGACGACGACCGGATCACGGCCGAGCCCGACGCGGTGGCCGAAACCGTGCGGCTGTGCGGCTATCTGCCGCTGGCCATTCGGATCGCGGCCGGACGGCTGCGCGCCCGGCCGGTCTGGCCGGTCGAGCGCCTCGCCGAGCGGCTCCGACATCCGAGCCACCGCCTCGAACACCTGTCCGCTGGGTCACGCAGTGTGGCCGCCGCGCTCACCGCCAGCTTCCAGGACCTGCCGCCCGCGCAGCAGCGGGTGTTTCGGCTGCTCGGCCTGCATCCCGGTCGCGACTTCGACACCTATGCCACCGCCGCGCTCGCCGATATCGACGGCTGCGCCGCGGAGCAGATCCTCGAGGCGCTGGTCGACGTCCATCTGCTGGAACAGGTTGTCTCCGAACGCTATCGGTTCCACAACCTGGTGCGAGACTACGCCGCGACACTGGCGGAACCCGGCGACGGCAGCGCCGCGCTGACCCGGCTGTTCGACTATTACCGGTACGCCGCCTGGACGGTCGGCCGCAAGATCCTGCCGGATCGCACCAGTCGCGTCGCCGACCTGCCGAAACCGGCCACCCCGATGCCCGGGCTGGACAGCCATCACGAGTGCGTGTCGTGGCTGCACACCGAACGGCTCAACCTGCTGGCCGTCGCACGCGAGGCGACCAGGGCCCGCTGGTCGGACTACACCCGGCTGTTCTCCGAAATCCTGTGGTGGCCTTACGTTACCGGCCTGCGCTGCTCCGACGACGCCATCACGATGCACTTCGACGCGGTCGAGGTGGCCAGGAACAACGGCGAGCAGGCCGAGGAATGCCGCCTGCTGGTCAACCTCGGCTACACGCTGTGGCGGATGCGACACTGTCAGCAGGCGCTCGTGGTGCTCGACGACGCGGTGCGGCTCGCGCACGGCATGCGCGACTACTCGAACGCCGCGCGGGCCATGCACCACAGCGGCCTGGTCTACTTCCGAATGGCGCGCTACCGGGACGCGCTGATGGGCTATCACCAGTGCCTGTCGCTGTCGCGGTTGGTCGGCGACCGGTTCCTGGAAGGCTATGCGCTGCAAGGCCTCGGCCAGGTGCACGAGCGGATGGGCTACGTCGACGACGCGTTCGACTACCTGCACCAGGCCGTCGCGATCTCCGAGGACACCGCCGACCCTTATCTGCGTTCCTGTGCGCAGATGCGGCTCAGCGACACGGCGGTGCGCGTGGGCCACTACGAGGACGCGCTGACCCATCTGGGCGACGCCGGGAAGTCGCTCGCCGCGATCTCGTCGAAAACCCTGTTCCACAATTATCTTTCGATCCGGATCGGCACCGTCTACGCCCACCTCGAGCGGTACGAACCCGCGCTGGACAGCTTCCGTGCTGCGCTGGCGCGCGCCGAACGCAACAACGACCTGATCCTCAAGTGCTGCACGCATCTGGGGATCGGCGACGTCCATCGTCGTCGTGGTCATCGGCGGGAAGCGCTGGCGCACTACGAACGGGCGCTGCACATCGCGTGCGCGTCCGGCTCGCCCTACGAGGAAGTGCTCGCCTACGACGCGATCGCGACCGTGAACTACTGCTCGGCGCATTTCTCGGTAGCCCGCCAGCACTGGAAGGACGCGCTCGCGATCGCGGTCGGCCTCGGCATCCCGGAGACCCGGCGGATCGCGGAGCACGTCGCGCGCATCGACTCGACGTTCTCGGCCGCCCGCGCGACCCTCGCCGCGGACGCGCGCTCGGCGGAGTTCCGCAGAGCCGCGGATCTGATCCGGGGCGAGGTCACCGCGGCACAGCGGGCCGCCGCGATGGCGATGATGGCCGATCCGAAGGCGCTGTGACCACTTAAGGGCGTGACCATTTAAGGGCGTGACCATTTAAGGGCGTGACCACCTAAGGGCGTGACAACCTAAGGGCGTGACCACCTAAGGCGTGACGACCTCGGGCACGCGCGCCGCCCACCACCGCAGGGAGAGCAGTCCGGCCAGGCCCGCTCCGGCGGCGTTCAACAGCACGTCGTCCACCGAGGAGTGGCGGCCGATGGCGAATGCGAACTGCAGCACCTCGACGGCGAGCGAGACCGCCGCGCCCGCCAGCAGGATGCGGTACCAGCGGCCGAACCACGCCCAGCGCACCGGCAGCAGGAACCCCAGCGCGGCGCACACCAGCAGGTTCCCGCCGAACTGCTCGACCACCCGGTCCTCGGTCAGCTGGTCGGCGAGATCGCGCAGTGGTATCAGGTTTACCGAACGACCAGTTCCTTTCGGCGTCAAGATCATCCACAGCCACGGTGCGGTGCCGACCACCAGTCCGACCTCGCACACCGCCGCCCGCCGGCCCCGCCATCGAGCCAGCCACCAGGCCAGCACACCCGCCACCGGCAGCACGGCGACCGCGGCGAGCACGACCCCACCCCACGCCTCCCACGTCCCGTTCACACCACTCCGTACCGCCGCGCCGACCCCGACGCGCCGACGCTACTTCAGATACCAGGTGACGAGTCGCTCGACCAGTCCGAGGTCGCACACCGACTCCGGCACGCCGAGCGCCGACTCCAGGTTGCGCCGGTCGAATTCGATCCGCTCCATGAGGTATTTCCCGGTGTAGGCCATGCGCGCGGCCACGGCCCGGTCCAGCACGGTCAGTTCGGCGTCGCCCCACTCCTGCGGCCGCACCGGCCGCAGGGTCATCCCCAGTCCGGCGCCGATGATGCGGACCGTTTCCTCCGCCGAGACACCTGTGCGATCGGTCAGGTTGACGATCTGCGGCAGGTCGTCGACCTCGGCCAGACCCAGCAGCCATTCGACACAGGTATCGATGGGCACGAGATTGAGCGTCGCCCCCGTCGCCACCTGCACGGCGGCGGTGCCGCCCGGAAAACGGCGCGCCACCCGCACCATGTTCGACATGAAGTTGTAGATGCCGAAATCCGAGGTGGTGTGCGCGGTCTTCGACGAGCCCACCACCTGCCCGAGCCGCAGCACCGCGCCCACGACGCCGTGCTCGCGCACGTAGTCCCGGAAAACCAGCTCACCGGCGCACTTGGTGGCCTCGTAGACCGTCCGGAACCTGGCGGCGTCCGTAACGGGCTGCCAATTCTCGGCGGTCGGCGTGTCCGAGATACCACCGACATAGGCGGTACTGATCAGAAAGAAGCGCGAGCCCGGCCTGCTGTGCGCGACGAACAGGCGCAATGCTCGCTCGGTGCCGCGGACATTCACCTCCTCGAGCAAAGCGGGCCGATTGGGTGACAGATCGACCGCTGCGGCGAAATGCCAGAAATCGCACGGTTCCGAGAAGATCGCCGCGGCGGTGAAATCGTCGATCCCCAGATATTCCTCGGCCAATTCGCAGTCGTAGGTCTCGATATTCGCGATCCCGGGCGGTGGCGCGCCGCCCTCATTGAGGGTCGCCGCGGCGAGCGCCTCGAAGACCCGGGTCCGTGCTCCGCGTGCCAGCGCCTTCACCCGAATGCCGCGGTCGAGCATCGCACAGATCGTGTTGCTCGCGACGTACCCGTTCGCGCCGTCGACGACAGCCACCCTGGACAGTTCCATCAGACGCTCCACCCATTGCTACCGAAGTGCTGGTCGACGGTGCGGGCCAACTGCCGCAACGTGATACCGGAATCCTGCGCGGCCGCCAGGCACACGCCGAGCACGGACGCGCACATCGCGGCCGCCAAACGATCGTTCCACAATCGTTGTGCCGCATTGAAAGTCATCGACAACGCCGCGTCGGCACTCTTGATGGTGAGCAGACCGTCGATCGGCAGCACGTTGCCCACCGCCGTGCGGCGCACGGCGTATTCCGCGGCCACGCAGTCGGGGCCGAACAGGGCCGTACCGGTAGGCGTTTTCGGCACGTTCAGCATCTGCACCGGGAACAGCGCACTGTTCGGATCGATCAGCGAGACGGACAGGTCCGGGCAGAGCTCGAGCACCTCGATGAACGGGTACCACTGGAACCGGTAGGCGGCCAGACTGTTCCGTTTGAACGTGGCGACCAGATCGGCGAACGTCGACTCCGGCGACCAGCAGAACTTGATCACGAACGGGTTGAACAGCATGGCCACCGACTCGTGGAACCGGGCGTCGCGGCGGCCGTGGCTGAAGGTCGGCATCAAATACTCGGCCCGCCCGCACAGGTGGCCCAAGACGAACCCATAGGCGGCGGCCAGCACCATGAACGGCGTCGCGCGCAGGCGGGCGGCCATGGTTCGGATCGCCGCGCTCTCGGCGAGAGTCGAGGTGTGGTCACCGCGCCCGGTGATCGCCGGACGATCCGTCGGTGCCGCCGCATCCTTCGCCTTGACTTGCAAGACCTCCAGCGCGCCGAGATATTCCGGCCAGAACTCGCGCGCCGCGGCCCCTTCGGGCGACTCCAGTGCGGCCAATTCGTCGAGCACCAACTGCCGGTAGCGCACCGTCGGCGGCTCGGGCTCCGGCGCGAGACCGCCGGCGGCACAGTAGAACCGTCCGATATCGCGTTTCAGCACTTCCAGCGACCAGGCGTCGGCCACGCTGTGGTGCACCGTCACCTGGAGCAACTGCCGGTGCTGCGCAGGATCCTCGAGGAGCAGCGTGCGCAGCAGCGGCGGGCTCGCGAGATCGAAGGGCGCGTTGTTGTGTGCCACCAGCAGCGCATCGAGTTCGGTCGCGTCCGCCGGCAGGCCGAGCACCGTGCTCTCCGGGACGACGCCGGAACCGATGACCTGCTCGGCCATTCCGCGACCGCGGACCAGCGCGGTGCGCAGCGCCTCGTGCCGCTCGACCGTCCGCGTGACGGCGTCGAACAGCCGCTGCCGGTCGAGGGGCCCGTCGACGGCGAGCCGCAACGAGATGTTGAAGGCGGCCGCCGCCCCGCCGGGCCGGATGGATTCCAGGAAGTCCAGCAGGTGTTGCCCCGGGGTCAGGGGCAGCCTGCTCCCGCCTGCCGCCGAGGCGTTCACGATACCGCGCCGCCGCGCAGGAACTCTTGTGCCGCAACCGCATACGTCAGTGCGTAGCGCTTGAGATCACGCACCTCGACGTATTCGTCGGCCATGTGCGCGATCCACTTGCCGCCCGGGCCATACACCACGCTGGGGATATTCGCGCGACAGGTCAGAATGGTGCCGTCGGTGGTACCGGGCACCGCGCCGAGCTCCGGGCGGACTCCGTTGACGATCTCGTGCGCCCGGACCAGCGCGGTGACCAGCGGTGCGTCCGGGTCGGTCTCGACCCAGGGGCGATCGTCGATCACCGTGACGGCCGAACCGATCCCGCAGCCGCGCGCCGCGTTGTCGACGCATTCGCCGATGTTCTTCAGCAGGGTCTCGTGATCCACGCCCGGTATGGTGCGCACATCGAGGAACATCGAACTGACGCCGGGAATCGTGTTGAGCTGATCCGTGGTCCCGGCACGCACCACGGTGGGCGTGATCGACGGGGCGCCGAGCGGTGGTCGCGACCCCGCCTCCCGCACCAGCCGGTGCTCCAACGCCTCCAGACCGAGCAGCGCACGGGCCATGGCGGGCAAGGTGTTGCGGCCCTGCCACGGCATCGCGCCGTGGCTCATCACCCCGGTGAAATCCACCCGGAGCCGGATCGCGCCCTTCGACACCGGGCACACCTCGTCGCCCTCCGGCTCACAGCACACGACGCCGTCGACATCTCCGACGAACCCTTGGGCCACAGCCGCTTTCGCCCCTGACATCATCCCTTCCTCGTCGGCCAGCAGGAGCAGGCGAATCCGGCCGGGAAACGGCCCCGACAGCTGCAATGCCCTTGTCCCGTACAGCATCGCGGCGACGCCGGACTTCATATCGGCCGAGCCGCGACCGTAGAGCCTGCCGTCGCGGATCTCGCCGCCGTAGGGATCGACGGTCCACTGCGCCGGATCGCCTTCGGTGACCACATCCATGTGTCCCTCGAAAGCCAAGGTCGGTCCGGGACCGCCACCGCCGGACAGTGTGATCGCGATGTTGGGACGTCCGTCCGCGTCGAAGAACTCGGGCTGCCAACCCCATTCCCTGATCTTGGTGAGCAGGAAGTCCGCGACCGCGCGCTCGCCTCGGCCCGACTCGGTCAACGAGTGGGTGCGAACCAGGTTTCGGGTGAATTCGATGAGTTCCGGCTCGTCGATTGCGGCATCCAGTGCGGCGATGTCCACGGGGACCCCCAGGTGTCAGTGTTTTTCATGCTAGGACGTTGCCGGGTGTCCCCGTACTACAACGCATTGCTCCGATCGGCCCGCAGCCACGACATCGCCTGCCGCAGACCGACGATCACGCCGTCCTCGGCGACGAAACTCGTGCCGAACTCCGGTTCCGCGAGCGGTCCGAGGGCGGCCAGGCGCCGCCGGATCTCGGCGGCGTCCGCCGGCCCCGTCCCGCCGTCGGCCAGCCATTGCGCCAGCGGCCGATAGCTGGTGGTGCGGTGACATTCCACGACCTCGAGCAGGTTGGCGCGCAGCAGGCCGACGAGTTCGTGTTCGGCGAGGGTCGAGGAATGTCCCGGATCGCGCACGCGCTGGATCGCCTCGACCTGCTCGTGCACAGCGCCGGTATACCCGGTCACGTTGTCCGCGACCACGATATGGCCGCCGGGCCGCACCACACGCGCCATTTCGGCCACCGCGAGCTCGGGACGCTCGACGTGATGCAGGGCGCGCGTGCACAGGACGAGATCGAAAGAGCCGTCGGCGAACGGCAATTCCTCGACCAAGCCGACGACGAGTTGCACCGAATGCACACCGCAGGCCCGCGCCTGCCGCAGCATCGCCGCGGACGAGTCCAGGCCGACAACGCGTTTGCGCACGCCCGATTGCGCGACCACGGCCGCCGCGGCGGCGGTTCCCGTGGCCACGTCGAGCACATGCTCGACACCCAGCGGACGGATCATCTCGGCCAGCAGTTCGCCGTCCAGTCGGCGCGCCTGCCCGCCGGCATACGACTGGGCAATTTCGGCGAACCTGGACTGGTTCAAGGCAACTTGTTCGCGGTAGCTCGCGCCCGTCGCGGTTCGGCGCCGAATATGTTCCTGCGACCCCATGGCACCGGCCTCCGGAAGTTCGTGCACCGCTGGGAAGTTCATGCACGACTGGTGAAACAAACGAGCTCTGATATTAACCGAGCCTAGGGTACCGTGTTATTCAACCTGAGGACTTCGTCCGTACACCGGGGGGATGATGGGGATTTCCCGTCACTGGGATCTCTTCGTTTGCTGGAGGCAGGTGGTCGATGCACGCCGCCGATTTCCGGGTCAGCACCCTGCTGCTGGACTCGCCTCGCACCCTCGTGGGTGAACGCGCCGCCGAAGTCGCCCCGGCCGTGGTGCGCGCGGCGGCCGGCACCGGCGCGCCGCGTGTGCTCTTGGTGGCAGGCAACGGCTTCCGGCACCGCGCCTGGGCCGAACCGCTGCGCGCCGCGCTCCAGGGTTTCGCGCTGCGTACCGTCGTGCACGCCGGGCTCCCCACACCCGAATCCGTGGCCCGGCTGACGGACGAGATCCGCGCGCATCGCACCGAGGTGGTCGTCACCGTCGGCGGCGGCAGCGTCATGGACGCGGGCAAGGCCGCCGCGGCACTGTCGACCAGTGCCGACCGCACGCCGCACGCGGTGGTCCTGGCCTGCGCGGCGACGGCCGACGACGCAGGCGCGCCACCCGTCGTCGCCTTGCCGACGACACCGGGCACCGGCGCGGAGGCCACGCCCTTCGCTACCATCTGGCACCGCGATCGCGGCCGCAAACTGTCCCTGCGCGGTACCGCGTTACAGCCGGTGACCGCGGTGCTGGATCCGGAACTGCTGATCGGGCTGCCCGCGGCCGATCTCGTCAGCTGCCTGCTCGACACCCTCGCGCAGGGTGTGGAAGGTGCGTGGTCGATCCGCGCCGACGAACGATCCGAGTGGCTGGGCGCGGCCGCCTGGGCACAGCTCGCCGAGGTGCTCGAGCAGCGCCACACCGACCTGAGCGCAGCCCATCGCGCCGCGGCGCTGCTGGCCGGGCATCTCGCCGGTCGCGCCATCGCCATTGCGGGAACCACTGTGTGCCATGCGATGTCGTACCCGCTGACCCTCCGGCACGGGCTGAGCCACGGGCACGCCTGCGGTCTCACGCTGGCGGCGGTGCTGCGGTACAACGCGCAGGTCGGCGCCGACTGCACCGACCCGCGCGGGGCCCTGCGGGTGCGCGACGCCATCGCGCGGGTGGTGCGCGCCGCGGGCGCCGACAGCGTCGACGAACTGGCCGGGAAGGTGGCGGCGCTGGTGCGCTCGCCCGCGCTGCCGCCGCCCCCGGACCTCGGCCACGACGCGGCCCGGATCGCCACCGAGGCCCTCGCCTACGACCGCGCGGGCAACAACCCGCGCCGGGTGGACGCGGCGACCCTGACCCAGCTGTTGGCCGGGAGTGCGGAGAGAGATCATGCTCGTTGACAACTACAAGGTCGTGCACTGGCTCAACATTCGGAAAGTGACCACCGGACAGATAGCAGGCACACTCGGCATCGACCACGCGGAACTCACGAAATTGCTGACTGTTTCCGGTGATTGCGAATGGCCCGAAGACATCGTCGCTGTCCTGACCCGCACGCTGCAGATCACCCCGGAACATCTCGTCGCGACCGGGCGACGCGATCTCACCGTCCTGGTCCGCACCGCGCGGGAACTCCGCGACACCCGGCGTCCCATTCAGCGCGACGGCATTCATTTCTACAACTACTACACAATGGCGGCGCCGCCGGGCGCGGTCGCCCCGGTCGTGCTGGATATCCTTTGTCCCGCGAACCGATTGCCCGCCTTGAACAATGGGCACTTGGAACCGGCGATCACGATCAACCTCGGCCCCGGCGATATCCACGGCCGCTGGGGCGCCGAACTCGACGAGTCGACCTGGCAGGTGATCGTCGCCAACACCGACACCGACCGCTGGATCGTCGGCGATTCCTACGTCGAGCCGTCGTATTGTCCGCACACCTACTCCCTCGCCGGTACCGAACCGGCCCGAATCGTGTCCTATACCGGCCGATCCCCGCTGGCCGGGCTCCTGGAAGAGGTCAACGACTGGTCCGATCCGGCCGCGCGCGAACTGCTCGCCTGGCTCGACGGCGGCCTGGACCCGCAGCAGGTGGCCCGACTGCTGTTCGCTCGCCGGGGACACACGGTCGAATCCGCCGGTGTCACTATGGGTCTGACGCCCGAGGCGCTGATCGCGGCGATCGACGACGGCACGCTCGCGGTGTTACGCGAGCTGGGCACGACGCTCGGCTTCGACTACCGGCTGCTGATCCGGCCCGCGGCCAGACACGACGCGGTCGGCAAGACCTTCAAAGACATCGCCGAATGCCGCAAGGAGGCAAGGGATTTCCGCGGATACACAGTCACCTCACTGGCCGCGGCCCCGCATCTGCCCGACCTCACCGGGCTGTATCTGCGGGTCGACGGCGCGGCGGGCGAGGACCTGCGCGAACCCGCCGAAACGCACTATCTCGTGACCGCCGGAACGCCGACGCTGCACTGGATTCGGGCCGACGGGCAGCAAGCAGAGGCAGACCTGGAGGTCGACGGATCGGCGTGGGTCGCACCGTTCGTCGCGCATCGCTGGTCCGGCCAGGGCGCGCTGATCAAGTTGGGCTCGGGACGACACCTCGGCTACCTCGACCTGTTCGAGCTGACCAATACCTATGCCGCGGGCGCCACAGTGCGGCGCGGGCACCGAGACAACCGCGGCTGGGGCTACGACTCCTGAACACCGCGCCGCGTCAGCACGGGAGGCAAGAGTGCGCGTCGTCTATACCGATCCGGCCTGGGCACTGAACGAGCGGGGACAACCCGACCTCGCCCGCGCGGATATCGAACGCACCGCGTTCGGCCGCGAAATCGACTTGCGTTTAGGGCTTTTCGAGAGCCGATACGTGGTCTCCGGTCCCGAGTTCCACGACCATGTGCGCGGGGCGGATGCCCTGGTGATCTACCGCTGTCAGGTCACGCCCGAGTTGCTGGACGCGGTCGGCCCGCGCTGCCGGGTGATCGCGCGCAGCGGTGTCGGCATCGACAATCTCAATGCCCCGCTGCTGGCCGGGACCGGAATCGTCTCGTTCAACGTGCCCGACTATTGCGTAGACGAGGTGAGCACGCACACCCTCGCGCTGCTGCTGGCGTTGGAACGCAAGGTCTGCCCCCAGGACCGCCTCGTCAAGTCCCAGCAGTGGAATATCCATGCGGGCGGCGTACCGCGGCGGGTGTCGATGTGTACCGCGGGGATCATCGGCTTCGGCCGGATCGGGCGGGCTACCGCCCGCAAACTCCAGGCGTTCTACAAAACGGTCATCGCGTACGACCCGTACGTCGCCGCCGATCTGATGGCAGGTCACGGTGTCGCCGCCGTCGCCTCGCCGGCCGAATTGTTCGCCGCCGCAGACGCTGTCGTCCTGCACGCGGCCCTGACGACGGAGACCGATCAGCTCGTCGACGCGGGCGCGCTGGCCGCGGCCCGGCCGGGCGCGCTGCTGGTCAATGCGGCCAGGGGCCGCCTGGTAGACCCGGCGGCGGTCCTCGACGCGCTCGAGGGCGGCCGGCTCGGCGGCTTCGCCTCGGACGTCTTCACGCCCGAGGACCCGAACGACGATCCGGCCGCGCGCAAACTGCTGCCCAGGCCGGATGTGGTGGTCTCGGCCCACCGCGCGTTTCTCTCGGTGGAGTCCGAGCGCAGTTGCCGTCGCCGGATCGCCGAGGGCGTCGCCCAGGTCCTGGCCGGTGGTCCGCCGCCCGCCACCGGCCGGGTGACGTGATCCGTGGTCGCCACAACGATTTTCGATCCCGAGTGCGAGAGGCATTGCGCGTGATGGACAACCTCCCCCTTCGAACGGCCGCACCGCCGCGGTGTCACGCCGGTGTGCGGTTGCGCGAACTGCTCGCCGGACCCGAACCGTCCTTCCTCATGGGCGCCCACGACGGACTCAGCGCGCGCATCGCGGCCGAAGCCGGCTTCGCCGGCATCTGGGCCTCCGGTCTGTGCATGTCCACCGCGCTCGGCGCGCGGGACAGCGACGAGGTGTCCTGGGGCGAAATGCTCGATCTGGTGGCCCGGGTCGTCGACGCGGGCGCGATCCCGGTACTCGTCGACGCCGACACCGGCTACGGCAACTTCAATACCGCCCGCCGCTTCGCCGCCCGTGCCGAGCGCGTCGGCGCGGCGGGAATGTGCATGGAAGACAAGGTCTTTCCGAAGATGAACTCCTATTTCGGCGACCGGCACCCGCTGGCGCCGGTCGGTGACATGTGCGCCAAGATCGCGGCCTGCCGGGACAAGGTCGATCCCGGCTTCGTGCTCGTCGCCCGCACCGAGGCGCTCATCGCCGGCGCGGGCACGGCCGAGGCGCTGCGCCGCGCCGAGGCGTACCGGCAGGCAGGCGCCGATGCCATCTTCATTCACTCCCGCCGACGCACCATCGACGAGATCGCGGAGTTCACCACCGAGTGGGCGGCCCGGCTGCCGCTCGTGATCGCACCCACCACCTACCACACCGTGCCCCGGGAGACATTCGCCGAACTCGGTATCGCCGCGGTGATCTGGGCCAATCAGTCGATGCGGGCCTCGGTGGCCGCGATGCGTCAGGTCTGCCGGTCGCTGCTGCGCGACGGTCCCACCGTGGTCGAGCCGGATATCGCCTCGCTGCAGGAGGTGTTCGGCCTCATGGGATATCCGGAATTGGAGGCGGACGAGGCGCACTACACCGAGCTGGCGAAGAAGTGGGCGGATTCGTGATCGACGCGGACGAGCTGCTCGGCGGGTTCGTCGCGCGCGGCGTGGCCGACGTGGTGGGCGTGCCGTGCTCCTACCTGACCCCGATGATCAACCGCGCGGCGTCCGGCTCGGTCGCGGGGTACCTGCCGGTGACGCACGAGGGCGAGGCGGTGGCGGTCGCGGCGGGATGCTGGCTGGCCGGCGCCACGGCCTGCGTGCTGGCGCAGAACTCGGGGCTGGGCAACATGGTGAACCCGCTGACCTCGCTGACCCACCCGAGCCGAATCCCGGTGCCACTGCTCGTCAGCTGGCGCGGGGAACCGGGCCGCCCGGACGAGCCGCAGCACGAATTGATGGGGGCGATCACGGCGGGTCTGCTCGACCTGCTGCAGGTGGGCCACGCGGTGCTCCCCGCCGACGCCGCCGGACTCGACGCCTGCCTGTCCACCGGGTGGGTCGCAATGGGCAGCGAGCAAAGGCCTTTCGCGTTCATCCTGCGCGACGGCACAGTGGCCGCCGAGCCGCTCGCCGAGCCGCCGCTGCCCTCCCCGGTGCTGCCGACGGTGACCCGGTCGCGGGCCGAACGGGCCGCACCCACGCGCATGGCGGCGCTGGAGGCGCTCGTCGGCGCCCTGCCCGACGCCGCCGCCGTGCTGTCCACCACCGGCAAGACCAGCCGAGAGCTCTACACCCTCGCCGACCGGCCGCAGCACTTCTACCTGGTCGGTGCGATGGGGTCCGCGAGCGCCGTCGGGCTCGGCGTCGCGCGGCATACCCGTAGACAGGTCGTCGTGCTCGACGGGGACGGCGCGGCGCTGATGCGGCTGGGGACCTTCGCCACCGTCGGCGCGCACGGCACCGGCAATCTGATCCATGTCCTGCTGGACAACGGCGTGCACGACTCCACCGGTGGGCAGCAGAGTCTCGCGGCGCAGGTCGACTTCCCCGCGCTCGCGCGGGCCTGCGGCTACGCCCGCGTGTTCGACTGCGCCGATCTCGCCGAATTCACCGACGCGGTCAAGGCGGCCCAGCTCGAGCCGGGACCGGCACTGCTCTACCTCCGGATTCGTCCCGGTTCGGTCGAGCGGCTGGGCCGACCGGCGGTCGGACCGTCCGACGTGGCGCGCCGATTCAAAGCCTTCGTGACAGGAGACGATCATGTTTCGTGACGGCGCATACCGACCCGCCACCGAGGAGTTCCCGGTACACAATCCGTGGACCGGGGAAACCGTCGGAGCCGTTGCGCGCGACAGCGTTTCAGAGTTGGACGCCGCGATCGGCGGCCTGCGCGCCGCCTGGCGACCCCTGCGGCCGGACCAGCGGGCCACCATCCTGCGGACCGCGGCCCGCCTGGTCCGCGAACGAGCCGCCGAGCTCGCACCGCTGATCTCGCGCGAATCCGGTGTCTGCCTCGCCGAGACCACCCGGGAGACCGACCGGGCCGCAACGAATCTCACGGTCGCGGCGGACGAGGCCGAACGGCTGCGCGGGGAGAGCATTCCGGTGCCGGGGCATGATCGGCTGGCGCTCACCATGTTCGAGCCGATCGGCGTCGTCGCGGCGATCACGCCGTTCAACCGGCCGCTCAACCAGGTGGTCGTGAAGCTCGCGCCCGCAGTCGCGGCGGGCTGCGCGGTGGTGCTGAAGCCCTCGGAGAAAACACCGCTCACCGCACTGGCTTTCGCCGAGATCATGCTCGAGGCCGGCCTGCCGCCGCACCACCTCGTCGTCACCACCGGTGCGCCCGGTGAGCTCGGCCCCGCACTCGCCGGGCATCGCGGCATCGACATGGTCACCTTCACGGGCTCGGCGCATACGGGCCGCGCGGTATCGGTCGCCGCCGCGGGCAAGAAACTCCTACTGGAGCTGGGGGGCAACGATCCGCTGATCGTGTTGCCCGACGCCGATCTCGACTTGGCGGTGCAGCTGGCGGTACAGGGCGCGTTCGCCACCGCCGGGCAGTCCTGCCGCGGCGTCAAACGCGTCATCGCCGTGGGCGCGGTGGGCGACGATCTCGTCGCGGGGCTCGTCGAGGCGGCTGCGCGGAAACGAGCGGGCGATCCGCTCGATCCCGCGACCGAGGTCGGGCCGCTCATCAGCGCGGACGCCGCGGACACGGTGGTACGGCGGATCGCCGAAGCCGTTGCCGCGCACGCGAAACTGCTGCTCGGCGGTGAACGCCGTGGCGCGCTCGTCACGCCCGCGGTGCTCGATCAGGTACCCGCCGACGCCGAACTGGTGGTCGAGGAGACCTTCGGCCCGGTCGCCCCCGTGATCCGGGTGGCCGATACCGCCGAGGCGATCAGCGTGGCCAACTCGACCAGGTACGGCTTGCAGGCCGGGGTGGTGACAGGCGACGTCGCCGCCTTCACCACGCTCGCGGCGCAGCTGCGGGTCGGCGCGGTGAACCTCGACGCGGGACCGCATTTCGACTCCCCGCACATCCCGTTCGGCGGCGTGAAATCCAGCGGACTCGGCCGCGAAGGGATCGCCTACTCGATCCGCGAGATGAGCACCGTCAAAACGGTCACCCTGCCCTACCCGCGGTAAATCCCTTCGGACATCAAGAGTCAGGACGCATCGATGACCACGCACCCGGACCTCACCCCCGCCGCACTCGACTACCAGGAACTCTTCCGGCTGGACGGCAAGCGTGCCGCGGTCATCGGCGCGGGCAGCGGCATCGGACGCGAGTCGGCGCTCGCGTTGGCCGCACTCGGTGCGGAGGTGGTGTGCGCCGATATCGATCGCACACGCGCCGAGGAGACGGCGCGACTGGCGGGCTCCCCCGCCGTCGCCCTGGCCCTCGATGCGCGGGACGCGGACGCCGTCGCCGTCGCCGCCGCCGAGCTGCCCGACCTCGACGTGCTCGTCTTCACCACCGGCCGCAATGTGCGCAAGCGCCTGTTCGATTACACGACAGACGAATTCGATGCGGTACTGGACTTGAATCTGCGCGCCGCCTTCCATCTGATCCGCGCTTTCGGCAAGGGCATGGTCGCCCGGGGCGGCGGTTCGATCGTCGGCATGTCCTCGATCCGGGCGATCACCGTCGAACCGGGGCAAGCCGTGTACGCGGCGACCAAGGCCGCGCTGGTCCAGCTGATCCGCGGAGCCGCCGCCGAATTCGGCCCGGCCGGAGTGCGCGTGAACGCCATCGCGCCCGGGGTCGTGCGCACCCCGCTCACCGACTCGATCTACGCGCAACCGCAGTGGCGGGCGGCGTACGCGTCCAAGAGCGCGCTCGGGCGCTGGGCCGAGCCGAGCGAAATCGCCGGAGCCGTCGCCTTTCTGGCCGCGGACGCGTCGAGCTTCGTCACCGGGACGATGCTGTACGTCGACGGCGGCTGGACCGCCGTCGACGGCCGCTACGATCCGCCCTGCTGACTCACAGCACGCGCATCGCCTCCTGGACGAAGGTACCCATGTCGGGCGCCTCGAACAGCAGGTGCATCGGCACCTCGGTGTCGAATTCCGCGCGCAGCGCGGTCATCAGCTCGCCGGCGAGCAGCGAATCACCGCCCAGTTCGTAGAAGTTCGCGCCCGGTTCGGTGTAACCGGTGCCGCACACCCGGCCGACCACGGCCCAAACCCGTTGCTCCACTATGTCTCCTGGTCCGCTTTGCGCAATTTGCCCGCAGCGCTGCGCCGGACGTCGGCCACGATCTCGATCGTCCGCGGCATCTGGGCTCTGCTCAGCTCGGCGCGGCAACTGCGCCACAGCTGCGCGAGCACCGCGCCCGAATCGTCGCCGCGCACGGCGACTTCGGCATGCACCACCTCGCCGAGCCGGCGATCGGGCAGCGCGCGGACCCGGACGTCGCGCACCGCGGCATGGCGTTCCAGGACCCGTTCGATATCACGGGGAAAGACCTGCACGCCACCGACATCGATGGCGTCGTCGCGTCGGCCGACCAGCGTCACATAGCCGTCGGCGTCCTGCCACGCGAGGTCACCGACGCTGAAATACCCGTCCACTTCGGCTAATCCCGGTCCGTCGCCGAGATAGGTCGGTTGCGTAGCGTTCTCGTCGGTCATGAACAATTCACCGGTCGCGCCCGTGGTGACATGCTCGCGTCGTTCGTCCAGGATGCGGACCGAACAGTGCCGAGGGCGGCCGACCGACCCGGGGTGGGCGAGCCATTCGTCGCCGCGGATGCTGAGCACGCCGACCCGTTCCACGCTGCCGTACTCCTCGTACACCGTGGTCGGCTCCACCAGCTCCAGCCAACCCCGTTTCACCGATTCCGGGCAGCGGGCCGCGGTATGCACGACGAGGCGCAACGACGAGAACCATTGCCGTTCCCGCCCACTGGCTTCCAGCAGCGTGCCCATTTGCGCGGGCACGGTCCGCACCACCTGCACCCCTTCGGAACTCAGCGATTCCAGGAACAGTTTCGGCGAGGCGTTGCCGGGCACGATGATGCGATGGCCCAGTGCGAGTCCGTGATACAGCGCGCCGAAACCGGCGTGGTACAGCGGCAGGCCGACCAGCTGGGTTTGTCCGTAGTCCAGACCGCGCGCGCTTTCCTTGCTGCTCAACGGCTCCGACGAGTCGTACGCCCACGGACGGTTGCGGACGACGAGTTTCGGGTCGCCGGTGGTCCCGCCGGACAGGGATACCGATCGGGGTAACCCATCGTCCGGCAGCGCCGGCCGTGCGACCGCGCGCCGGTGGTAGGAAACCAGGCCGAGGTCGTCGCCTTCCACCACCCAGCCGCGTGGATAGCGTTCGACGATGCGCTCTTTCGTCGCGACCGACCAGCGGTGGTCCACCGGAATGACCGTGGCGCCGGCCTCCCAGAGCGCGAGGGTGGCCACGACGTGACCGATGCCGGACGGCAACGCGACGGCCGCGACCGCACCTTCGCGCAGACCCTCGTGCCGGTACTTCGCGGCGTATTCGTGCACCTTCTGCACCAACCCGTGCCAGCTGATCTCGGCGCTGGTGCCCGCGGAGAACCCGCGCACGCGCACCGCGCACTCGGCCGGCCGCTGCGCCGCTGTCTTCTCGACGAGTTCGTTGATCGCGACGGTGCCGCCCATGCTCACACCTCCGTGACGTATTCGTCGGCGAGCGAGAGCGTTTCGTCCAACAGCGCCATCCCTTCCCGCAGCTCCGACTCTTCGATGACCAGCGGCGGGCACACCAGAATGATGTTCCAGTGAGTGAGCAGATACAGGCCCTTCCGGAAAGCCTCGGCGGTCAGCCGCGTCATCGGCGCGGCGGCCACGGCGTCCGGATTGAACGGCACCAGCGGTTCTTTCGTCACCCGGTCACGCACCAGCTCGAGCCCCCAGAAGCAACCGGCGCCCCGGACGTCCCCGATCGACGGATGCCGATCGGCCAGCGCCCGCAGCTCTGCCTCGATCAAGGCCCCCAGTCGATTCGAGCGCTCGATGAGCCGCTCCTTCTGGTACACGCTCAGCACGGCCACGGCCGCCGCGCAGCCGACGGGGTGGGCGCTGTGGGTGAGCCCGTACGGGAAGGTGGTGTCCTGTAGCCAGCCCGACAGCCGGTCGCTCACCGCGACGGCCGCCAGCGGGATGTACCCGGCGGTCAAGCCCTTGGCGCAGGTGATCATGTCCGGCACGACATCCCACCGATCGCACGCGAACCACGTTCCGGTGCGCCCGAATCCGGTCATCACCTCGTCGAGGATCAGCATGATGCCGTGCTCGGTGCACACCTCCCGGATGCCCTGTAGATAGCCGTCGGGCGGCATGATCACGCCGTTGATGCCGGTGATCGGCTCGATGATCACCGCCGCCACGTTCTCGGCGCCCTCGTACTGGAGCAGCTCGCGCAGATGCGGCGCGCCCGAGCACACCGGGCACGGCGTAGGATGCCCGGCCGGGCAGCGATAGGTGTAGGGATCGAGCATGCGCACCACGCCGGGCATCCCGGGCTCACCGGCCCAGCGGCGGGGCTCACCGGTCAGGGTCAACGCACCCGCGGTGCTGCCGTGGTAGGACCGGTAGCGCGCAATGACCTTGCTGCGCCCGGTGTATGCCCGGGCCAGACGGATGGCCGCCTCGTTCGCCTCCGTGCCGCTGCAGGCGAAGAAGAACGAGTTGAGATCGCCCGGTGTGATCTCGGCGAGCCGATTCGCCAGCTCCTCGACGACCTCCACGTCCCAGGGGCGCCCGAGCGTGGCCATGGTGGCCACCTGCTTCTGCACCGCCTCCTGCACCTCCGTACGGCCGTGTCCCAGATTGGCATTCACCAGTTGCGAGCCGAAGTCGAGATACGACCGTCCCGCGGCGTCGAAGAACCGGCAGCCGTCGCCGCCGACGATGCGCGGCGGCGCCTGCCCGCCCTGCCGTGACCACGACTGGATGACCCGTCCCCTGGGTGACGTTGTCTCTGCCATTTCCTTGACACCTCCGATTACCTGTGGCGCGCGTTCAGCGAATGGCCACGCGACGCTGACTACTTGGGTCGAAGGCCAGCGTCGCGACGATCGACAACACGCACGCCCAGCCGACGAGTACGAGCAGATGCGGCGCGATGCTCGCCAATCCCCCGTGCTGCGCGAGCACTTCGCGCATCCCGTCCACCGCCCAGTACTGCGGGGTCAGCGGCGCGAGCGGCTGATTCCATCCGGGCAGCAACCGCACCGGGACCACCGCGCCGCCGAGCACGCCCATGCCGAGCACCACCAGCTGGCACAGGTTCTGCATGGCCGAGACGTTGCGCGTGAGGGAGACGAGCACCAGGCCGAGGGCGATCGCGGTCCACGCGATGGACAGGATCAAGACGGTGAGGGCGACGAGCGAGCCGTTCACCGTCGCGCCGAACAGCACCCGGCCCGTGCCGATCAGCAGCGCCATCTGCGCCGCGGACAACAGCAAGTACGGCACGGCCAGCTGCAGCACCATCGTCGCGCGGGACAGTCCGCTGGTACGGACGGAACTCCAAGCGCCCGAAGCGTGTTCGCGGTAGTGCGCGGTGCCCATGAACATCATGACGTAGAAGCCGAACATGATGGTGAAACCCGGCACCGTCTGGTCGGCCCCGGCGCCGCCGGTCAGGCGCGCGAAGGCGTCGCTCAGCAGGGCCTGCATCAGCAGCGGCGCCGCGAACAGGAAGACGAACAGCGTGGGATCGTGGCGCCAGGTAGCCGCTTCTTTCCGGAGGAAAGCCCAGGTGAGCGTCATCGGGTCGCCGATCCGGGAGCCCGCTCGACGGCATGCAGGAAGGCGTTCTCCAATGACACCGGCACCGCGCGCACGTCCTTGACGGGCAGGTTGCTCGCGCCGAGCACGCGGACCACGGTCGCGACCTGCTCCGGCTGCTCCGCAGCCACCCGAATCCGTCCGCCGTGCAGCGTGATCCGGGTCGCGGGCAACGCCGCCCGCAACAGGGTCGTGACCGCCTCGCTCTGATCGCTGACGATCTCGCAGTACGGTCTGCCATATTCGGCCACAAAGCTTTTCACGTCCGCGGTGGCGACGACCCGGCCCGTGTCGAGCACCGCGACGCGGTCGCAGAGGCTTTCGGCTTCATCCAGGTGGTGAGTCGTGTACAGCAGCGTCGAGCCCTCCCCGCGCAGCTCCCGGAGCAGGCGGTGGATGGCCTGCCGGGAATCGATGTCGACGCCGGTGCTCGGTTCGTCCAGCACCATCAACGGCGGCGCGTGCACGATACCCATTCCGATCGACAGCCGGCGGCGCTCGCCGCCCGACAGGTGCGCACCGCCCCGATCGGCGATGTGGCTGAGCCCCAGCCGTTCCATCACCTCCGCGGCGCGGCGCCCCGCGGCGGCGCGCGACATCCCCCGCACGATCGCGGAGAAGCGCAGGTTCTGCCACACGGTCATCGGCAGGTACACCGTATTGTCCTGCGGGACATAGCCGATCCGCCGCCGGACCCGGCGTCCGTGCCTGCGCACATCGGTACCGAAGACCTCCACCTGCCCGGCTGTCGGTTTGACCAGTCCGCAGATGATGTCCAGCGCCGTGGATTTCCCGGCGCCGTTGCGACCGAGCAACCCGAAGATCTCGCCGCGTCCGATGGCCAAACCGACGTCGTCCAGGGCGAGGAACGAGCCGTACTTCTTGCGCAGGCCGCGCACCCGGACGATCGGTTCGTCGGTGCTCACGTCCATGACGAGGCCTGGCGCGCCACGATCTCGCGGACCTGATCCCGGTAGTGCACCGCGCGCCCGTAGCACTGGGTCATCAGCACCGCGCCGATACCGGTGGGAATGTCGTACACGAAGCTGGTCGCGGCACGCCCCAGCCAGCCGACGGTGTGCGCGCGTGGATCCAGTGCTGCCCACGCCGGATCGCTGCTCGGCACGTGCAGCCCGTAGGAGAAGCCATAGCCCTTGCCCGGGATGTAGTCCGGACCGGTACCGGCCAACGGCCCGATCTGGTCCACGAACAGTTCCCGGGTGAACGGCCCGAGCGCCGGGATCGACAGCACGCCGTCGCGATCCGGTGTGATCGCGCACAGCAGCGTGGCGAAATCCGCAGCGGCGGCGTAGCCGCCGGACCCGGCCGATCGCCACGCCGGCCGCTCCTGATGAGTGACAAGGCCTTTTCGGGGTCGCCGGGGCGTCGGCGAACGGCTGGGCGACCCGGTCCAGGTCGGCGGCGGCGACGCTGAAGCCGGTGTCGCGCAAGCCGAGTGGACGGCACACTCGCTGCTCGACGAGCTCGTCCAGCGGCCTGCCGTCCGCGTGCTCGAGTACCCGGCCCAGCACGTCCATCGCCATGCCGTACTCCCACACCGTGCCGGGGTCGGCCGCGAGTGGTTGGCGGGCCAGGTTGTCCACCACCTCGTCGAGCGTGTGCCGCGCGCCGGTGTGCTCGTATTTCCGCACCTGCGCCGTCGCGTAGTACGGCGCGAGGTGCGCCGAGGTGTGGAATCCACCGCCGATGCCCGCGGTCTGCCGCAGCAGATCCTGTAGCGACGGTGGGCGTTTCGGTGCTCGCAGCGCACCGTCCACGGCCACGCGGCTGTCGGCGAAACCAGGCAACCACGCCGCGACCGGATCGGTCAGCCGAATTCGGTTCTCGGCGGCCATCGCCAAGGCGGCCAAGGCGGTGAAGACCTTCGTCATGGAGTAGATGCGGAAGAGAGCGTCGTCGCGCATGGGCCGACCGGCTTGCGGGTCGAGCTGACCGACAGAGCGCACGTCGATCAATGCTCCGTTCTCGGTCACCGCGACGACCGCGCCGGGCAATCGGCGGGCGTCGACCTCCGCCGACACGGCCGCCAGCAGCTCCGCCATCATGTCCATCGTCGCCTCCCGCGCCCCGACCCCCCTGAATCTGTTACTGCGGCACCGACTCTCGGTGCTACACCGCTATGTTGTCGATCAGCCGGGTGCGTCCCACCCACCCGGCGGCCACCAGCCTGGCATCCGGCACGCCGGTGCGCACCGGGCCCAGTGTTTCGGGATCGACCAGTTCGAAGTAGTCGATCCGCTGGATACCGGCATCGGTCAGGGCGCGGCGTCCCGCGGCGAGCGCCTCGTCCACCGCGCCGGTCTCGGCCCGCAAACGTATCGCCGTCTCCGACAGGATGCGGAACAGCGCCGCGGCCGTTGGCCTTTCGGTGTCGCCGAGGTAGGCGTTGCGCGAGGACAAGGCCAGACCGTCCGGCTCCCGCACGGTCGGCACCGCTCGCACCTCGACCGGCAGGCCCAGGTCGCGCACGAGCGCGCGCATCACCACCAGTTGCTGGAAGTCCTTCTCCCCCAGATAGACCGCGGTCGGCGCGAGCATGATCAGGATCTTCGACATCTCGGTGGTGACCCCGGCGAAGTGGGTCGGCCGGCCCACGCCGCACAACACCGCGGATAGGTGCGGAATCGCGACGTGCAATCCGAAGCCGGGCGGGAAAAGCTCGGCCGCCGTGGGCAACCACGCGATATCGGCCGCCGCTTTCTCGCAGAGCGCCAGATCCCTTTCTTCGTCGCGGGGGTAGGCGTCGAAGTCCTCGTTCGGCGCGAATTGCAAGGGATTCACGAAGATCGAGGCGAGCACCACGTCGTCACGTTTGCGCGCCTCGTGGACGAGGGCGAGATGTCCCTCGTGCAGGGCGCCCATGGTGGGCACATAGCCGATGCTCTTGCCCCGCGCCCGCGGCTCTGCCAAAACCTCGTGTAATTCCGCCGTACTCCGGACAACGATCATCGCGTCAATTCCCTCAGCGAAACTCACAGTAGCCACCGCCACCGATGTCGGATAACTCCCACACTCGATGCCCACGGCGAGCTTAACACCGAGTCGCGATCCCCAGTTCTCGAATCCGACTTAATCCGAACGGCTTTCAGAATTCAGCGGATGATTTCGGGCATTTCGCCACATCGGCCGGCGCACGGCGGTCAGCGATTGCCCGGGATCACGATGCCGGTTTCATAAGCGAGCACGACGAGTTGGGCGCGATCACGCACCGACAGCTTGGTGAGCAGCCTGCCCACATGGGTTTTCACGGTGGCCACGCTCAGGTGCAGCGTCGCGGCGATCTCGGCGTTGGAGCGGCCCGCCGCGACATGTTCGAGCACTTCGCGCTCGCGGCCGGTGAGCGCGGCGGGCCCGTCCGGCAGCGCGGGCAGCGCGGCGGGCCTGCGGGCGAACGCACTGATCATCCGGCGGGTGATGCTCGGCGTGAGCAGGGCGTCACCGGCGGCCACCACGCGGATCGCGTGCAGCAGCTGCTCGGGTGGTGAGTCCTTGAGGATGAAACCGCTTGCGCCGCTGCGCAGTGCCTGGAAGACGTGTTCGTCCTGGTCGAAGGTCGTGACGATCAGGACACGCGGCCCGTCCGCGTGCACGGCCAAGTGCCGCATCGCTTCCAAGCCGTCCATGATCGGCATCCGGATGTCCATCAGCACCACGTCGGGCCGCAGCTGCCGGGCGAGCCGGACCGCCTCCCCGCCGTTGCCCGCCTCTGCGAGCACGCTGAGATCCGGTGCGGACTCGACCAATACCCGGAAGCCGGCGCGGACCAGAGCTTCGTCGTCGGCGATCAGCACCCGGATCGCAGGTTCGTGGTCAGCGCTCATCGGGGTCCCGCGGCAGCGGAAGGGACGCGCGGACGGCGAAGCCGCCCTCGGCCCGCGGTCCGGCGTCGAGCCGGCCGCCGAACAGCGAAACCCGTTCGCGCATCCCGAGCAATCCGAGTCCGGAACCGCTGCCGTCGGCCTCGGCCGCGCGGCCCGCCGCCGGACCGGCATCGGTGACCGATACCTGCAATTCGGTCGGCGCGTGGCGGATCTCGACCCACGCCCGGTCGGTATGCGCGTGCTTGACGACGTTGGTCAGCGCCTCCTGCACGATCCGATAGGCGGTGGTCTGCAACAGCGCCGGGGCATCAACCGGCGCACCGACCACCTGATACGCCACGTCCAGCCCTTCGTGCCGTAGTCCCTGCACGAGGTTCGCGATCTCGGCGAGCCCCGGATCCTCCGGTTCGGGGTCCGGGCCGCACTCGCGGATCTGCGCCAGCACCCGCCGCAACTCGTTCAACGCCGAGCGACTGGCCGTCTCGATCGCGCCGAGCGCCGCGCGCGCCTCCCCCGGCCGCTCGTCCAGAACCAGCCGGGCCACTCCGGAACGCACGGCGACCATGCTCAGCGTGTGCGAGATCAGATCGTGCACCTCGCGCGAGACGCGTAACCGCTCCTCGGCCCGGATCCGGCGCTCTTCTTCGCGCGCCTGCCGAATCTGCTGCTCCGCCAGGCTGTTCCGATACGCCCGGCGGGTGCGCAGCATATCGCCGAGCAGCCAGGCGGGCACCGCGATCAGCAGTTGCACGAAATCCTGTTCCTGGTCGGGATGCAGGTCCGCGCCGAGCCACCCGACGATATAGAGCGCGACGAGCGCACCGCCGGTGACGAGCAGCGACTCGCGGCGCGGGCGGCGATCGGCGAGGGTGAGCACGGCGACGCCGAAGGCCGGACCGGTATTGCTCACCCACGGCGTGAAGCGCACGCCGAGCACGGTCGCCAGACACAGCACGCCCGCCACCGCGACGACGACCGCGACCGGCCACCGCCGCCGCAGCACGAGCGGGAGCACCGCGGCGACGCCGAGCGCCGCGATGGCAGGTGTCGAACCTATCCCGCTGGTCGCGCCGACCAGCACGGGCAGGGTGAAGAGCAGGAAGCAACCGGCCGCGATCGCGGCGTCGATCCAGTCCGGTCCGGGGCCGACTCGGCGCGGAACCGCGGGGAGCCGATGACGCCACGGTACGGGTCCGGCGATCGGGGTCGGCGGTGTGGTGGTGATCGCCATAGCGCCGACAGTATCCGGCGGTTCGCGCAGGCACATCGCTCCGGGGTCGCGCGCCGGACTCATCCGCAGGTCGCATGCGCGCCGCGGCATCGGCCGCGCGGCGGTGTCCGTCTCGCGGCCGCGGGATGACGACATCGCCCTGGTCAGCGGGTCAGAGTTGGGGACATGAACAGAGACGACACCCGGTCCGCGGGTACTCGATCGTTTGCCTCGCGGCTCTCCGGGGCGGGGCCACGGTTCTCGCGCCCACTGCTCGGCCTCGCCGCGATCTCGTTCGCGGCGGGTCTGCTGTCCGGCGGCGCGATCTACCTGGATCGGTCCCCGCAGCCGCAGATCCACGTGGCGGGGACGGCGGCGTGGGGACCGCATCTCGTGTTGTTCGTGCTGGCCGTCGCATCGGTCACGTACCTGGTACGCCGGCACGGCCTGTCGCCCAGCGTGTTCCTCGCGCCCGTCAGTCACGGTGCGGCGCAACGCTTGACGCGCACTGTGCGGTCGATCCCGACCCACCCCACCGCCTTGCTCCGACTACTGCTCGCCGTCATGCCGCTGGCCGTCCTGGTGTACAGCCCGTACCGGATCGGCGTGCAGATTCTGGCCGGTCTGGACCCGAACTTCACCGCGAACGCGTGGGGCGGCCCGAGCTATCCGGGCGCGATGGCCTGCCACTATCTCGACGCGGCCCTGCTGATCGCGGTATCGGCCTACTTGCTGCACCGGCTGCTGTTACCTGCCGGACCCGGCAAGCAGGCCGACCCGGGGCCTCAGCGGTAGACCCAGATACCCCCGCCGCCGAGCGGCAGCACGCGGTCCACCGGATGCGGCACGCCGTTGTCGTCGTTCTGGGTGCAGTCGTACGGGAACAGCGAATAGTGCCCGTCGCCGCCGCTGCACATCAGCGGACGCGTGGTGCCGTACGGGCTGATGAGGATGCGCGAGGACAGGATCAGGTTGTTCTGTGAAGCGAACTCACCGGACCAGTCGTGCCGGTTGGCAAGCCGTGCGTCCGCGTCGGGATCGGCGGACGCCAGCGGGGCCGCGACCAGCAGAGCGGTGGCGGCGATACCTACACATGCGAGTACTCGTTTCATAGGTGGACTATCGGCGATACCGCCCCGCTATTACGAATACCCGGTCGCGCGCGCGATTCGCCTAGACGAAAACCGACGTATCGCCCACGGCGGCGGGCGCCTGCACGAGCGTCAGGCGCGAGCGCTTGCGCAACGTGAACCCGAGCGTTTCATACAGGCTGATCGCCGTGGTGTTGTGCGCGACCGCGTGCAGGAACGGCGTCTCGCCGCGGGCGCGAATTCCCGCGCCGACCGCGCGGATCAAGCGCGAGGCGATGCCCCGGCCGCGGAACTCGGCGTCGGTGCAGACGGCGCTGATCTCGGTCCAGCCCGGCGGATGCATGCGCTCGCCAGCCATAGCGACCAATCTGCCGTCCACCCGCAAGCCCAGGTACGTGCCCATCTCGATGGTCCGCGGCGCGAACGGCCCCGGCTCGGTCCGCGCGATCAGGTCGAGCATCTCCGGGACCGCGGCCGTGGTGAGCACCTCGAACTCCGGGTCGAGCGCGACGCGCAGCGCGGTGCCGTCCATCTGGACCGTTTCTACTGTGTCCAGCACGGTCCAACCCGCGGGCGGCACATGCCCTTCGCCGCGCAGCGCGGTGCCGCCACCCGGTCCGAGCAGGGTGGCCAGATCGGCCCAGTCCTGTTCGTCCAGTTCCGGCGGGTGGCCGAAGAACCTGGCGACCTCCGGGTCGTACCGGCCGATCCGTCCGGCCCAGCCCGCGAACCGGCGATGCGCGCCGAGCAACGAGGTGCGCACCGGATCGTCCAGCGGATGCACCGGGGCAAAGACATCGAGGGTCGACTCAGCGGTCACCGCACACTCCTCCACAACAACGTTCAACCACCGAACGTTAGCGAGACGCACAATCGCCGACCACGGTTGCGCTCACCACGATTCCGACGCATCGCGGTCAGAGGTCGGGCACATCCCGCAGTTGCCGCCGCGACGAGATGCCCAGCTTTCGAAAGATGTTGCGCAGATGGGCATCAACGGTGCGTGGACTCAAGAACAGCTGTGCCGCCACCTCTTTCGAGGTCGCGCCGCCCGCGACCAGGCGCGCGATATGCGTCTCCTGCACCGTGAGCGTGTCCGCGACCTGCGCGGATCGACTGCGTGCGCTCTCGCCCGTGGCTCGCAGCTCGCCCGCCGCCCGCGCCGCGAACGCCTCCGTGCCGAGCGCCGTCAGCGCTTCGTGCGCCCGGCGCAGTTCGGTTCTGGCCTCGCGGCGACGCCCTTCCCGGCGCAGCCATTCGCCGTAGATCAGATGCGCCCTGGCGCCCGCGATCGCCGGACCGCCGGCGTCCAGCAACGCGATGGCCGCCAAGTAGGCGGACTCGTCGTCCTCCACCAAAGCCCTTGCGTAGGCAGCTATTCCGTGTCCCCACGGGTGGTCACCCGCACGTGCGCGCTCGGCCAGCGCGGCCAGCGCGGTCTGCGCGGTCTGCGCGAGATCCGGCCGGCGGCAACGCGTCGCGGCCTCCACCAATTCCGGCAACGCCAGCCCGGACAAGCCCAGATCGCCGGACGCGACGGCTTGTTCGGCGGCACGCAGCGCGGCGGGATAGTCGGCCAGACCGTTGTTGAGCACGGCCGTGGCGTACTGCACGCTCAGCGTCATCTCCGGCCCGACGCCGGCGAACAGCTCCACCGCCTCGGCCCGCCGACCGCGCAGCGCGACCAGATGAATGCGCGGATAAACCAGCGGTGCCGCGCCGGTGGCCTCCGCGATCGCCTCCTGCTCGGCGATGAGCGCCGTCACGGTGCCGAAATCGCCGGCCATCGCGGCCACCGGCGCCAGCATGGCCAGTCCGATCGGCAGCAGGTGAAACGAGCCGAGCTCACGCCCGGACGCGATGACACGCTGCGCGATCTCCCGCATCGCGTCGAGGTCCCACAGCTCCAGCGCGAGCAGATAGCCCAGTGTCGGCCACCGCAACCACGCGTCGTCGGCGCGGTCGGCCACCAGCGGGCGCAGCAGTTTCGCGGCGGCCTCGTGCCCCTCGACGGTCAGCGCGACCATGCCGTCCAAGATGCCGTCGGCACTGCCGCGCGGTTCCGGCGCGCTCGGCGCGCAACGCGCTGCCTCGACCACCGCGGCCACCCCGCCGATCAGCATGCTCATCTCGAACGCGTCCACATAACAGGCCCGAGCGCGAGCGGGCTCGCGCTCGGCCAGCCGCGCGGCGGCCCGCAGCAGATGAACGGTCGGCAGATCGCCACCGCGGAAGCGGGCGAACGAGATCCGGCCGCGCAGCAGATCCACGCGCGGGTCCTCCGGCGCCAGGGTCGACAGCAGCTCAGCCGCGGCGGCGAAATCCCCGACCGAGAGTTTCGCCTCGACCGCCGCGAGCATGCGCTCGGCCCGCAAGCCGGGGTCGAGGGTCAGCGTGGCCGCGCGCTCCAGGAACGCCGCCGCCGCGGCCACGCCGCCGCGCGCCTGCGCGCGCGCCGCCGACCTGGTCAACGCCAGCGCCACCGCCTCGTCCGGACCGGCGCTGGCGAGTGCCCGGTGCCAGGCGACCCGGTCGGGATCGGTGACCGGATCGCTCACCTCGGCGAGCGCGCCGTGCGCCCGGCGCCGCTCGACCGGCGACGCCGCCTGGTAGACCGCGGACCGCGCCAGCGGATGAATGAACCGGATGCGGGCACCGAATTCGACCAGCGGCACCTCCTCGGCGGCCGCGTCCGCGACTCCCAGAAGTGCTGCGGCGGGCCATAACAGGCCGGGGTCGCCGATCGGTTCCGCCGCCGCGACGGTGAGCAGCAGACGCACCTGCGGGGTGAGTTCCGCGAGCCGGGCCCGGAAGCTACGCTCGGCCGCCCGCGGCGCGGGCAAGTCGAAACCGCCCGCCATGCCCGCCGCGCCCGCGGTACGCGGCAGTTCCAGCAGGGCCAGCGGGTTACCGCGGGCCTCGGCCAGGATGCGGTCGCGCACACGCTCGTCCAGCGACGCGTGGAACTCGTGCGCCAGCAACGAGCGCGCCTCGGTTTCGCTCAGCTGCTGCACCTCGAGCTGCGGCAGCTGCGCGAACTCGGCCACCTCCGCCCGCGCGGCGAAGACCAGGGCCACCCGCTCCGCGCCGATCCGGCGCGCGATGAACGCCAAGGTGCGAGCCGACGCGTGGTCGAGCCACTGCGCGTCATCGATGAGGCACAACAGCGGGCGGTCGTGTTCGAGCAGCAGACCCAGCGCCGCGGCGCCGGCCAGGAACGGGTCCGGGGTGCCGGTGTCCAAACCGAACGCGATCCGCAACGCGCTGCGATGCTGTGCGGGCAGCGCGTCCAGGTGCTCCAGGACGGGGGCGCACAACTGGTGCAGCGCGGAATACGGCAGCTCGGTCTCGAACTCCGCGCCGGTGGCCCGCATGACCAGGAACCCGGACGATGCCCGGGCCAATTGATCGAGCAGCAGACTTTTACCGATACCGGGCTCCCCGAGCAGCACTACCGCGCCACCCTGCGATTCCCGCGCCTGCTGCAGCAGCGCGAGCAACCGCGCCGTCTCCGCCGATCGACCGACCACATAGTTCACCCGCCGATCTTGGCCTGCCCGCAACCAGCTGTCACCTCGCGGATAGGTAGATATCGCCGACGCGAACGCGGTAGTTCCGGCAGCAGACTTTGGGGCGGCCCGCCCGGACAGCCGAGGGGAAACCCGAAAACAGTCCGGACACAACGACATCGAAAGCGAGAACGATCATGGAACAGCGCACCCTCGACACCGCTGCGGCACCCGGGCAGCTGCTCGACGGCTGGCTCACCTTGTGGAACGGCGTCTACACCTACGCCGACGATCTGATCGCCGCCGACTTCCGGCTGCACGCCGCGATGCTGGACGGCGGTGACGGCGACGCGGTCCGCGGATCCGACGCGCTCGTCGACTGGATCGCCGAGGTCCGCAACGCCTTCACCGAGCTCGTGTTCAGCGTGGAGGTCGGGCCGATCGCCGACCGTCACCACCTCGTCGTCCGCTGGGTCGCCGTGGGCACCTACGGCGGCGGCTTCCCGGGTGCGACCGCTCCCGCGGGCACCGCGATCCGGTTCACGGGGATCGACATCCTGCGCATCGAGAACGCGAAAATCGCTGAGTACTGGATCAATTCGGATATGCACGTGCTGCTGGCCACGCTGGGCGTCCGGAACTGAGGCGAGGAGTTCGCGCCGGGGCGGTGGCTACGGGAACTGTGCGGTAGTGATCACGCCTTCTACGCCGACCGGCTGCTGGGTCGCCCTGGTCGGCAGCACGGGGCGGGCGGTATCGCTGTAGCGCCGCTTGACCATGGCCGCGGCTTCCTCGGGCGTCTCCGGGCGCCACGGCCTGGTTGACAGCTTTTCCAGCACACAGATCAGCAGCATCTGCCGGGTGCGGGTGACGGGATGGCAGTTCATACCGGCCTGTCCCAGGCCCTCGCCGGCGGTACCCCGTTCCTCCGGCGGCACGGTCTCGGTGAGCACCCAGTACAGCTCCGGGCTGAGCAGGACGGACTCGCCGTTGCTGTCGTTGAACCAGCGGACCGAGTACTCGATCAGCAGTTCCGCGATCGGTCCGCTCTGCCGCAGCGCCTCGACGAACCGGGGCAGACCGCCGCTGCTGTCCGAGTTCCGCTGGATCAAGGTCGCGATTCGGTCCGCGACCTCGCGTAGCTGCGTGATGTCATGGTCGGCCAGTTTCGGCAGCGTCATCAATTCGTCCTTACCCGTCACCCGGCAAGAATTCAGCATCCAAACCCAGATGTCAACGCCGCGTCAATAGCTGACGGATATCACAAAGTTGTTCCGCCGCAATGGTGCTCGATTACAACGAGCACACACCGGGACAAGCTGACTTATCGCGGCAAAGGGCCGTCGTGATAGTCGCGTGATTCATGATCGGCGGTGGCGATAAGCGAGTCACGGAAATGGCGCCCCGCCGCCGACAGGTAGGCGTCCGCGCGCCAGACCACCCGCAGCGTGCGGTGACAGTCCGGGCTGTCCAGCCGGACCCAGCGGACCGCCGGATGCGCGGCGGCGCGCCGCGACATGTCCGGGATCAACCCGACACCGATAC
Source organism: Nocardia brasiliensis IFM 10847 (assembly GCF_000710915.1). Taxonomy (GTDB): domain Bacteria; phylum Actinomycetota; class Actinomycetes; order Mycobacteriales; family Mycobacteriaceae; genus Nocardia; species Nocardia brasiliensis_A. The sequence goes on along the minus strand of NZ_BAUA01000107.1, from coordinate 12,125 downwards.
CCGCGCTCACCAGGTATTGCACCGCGGCCAGTTCGTCACCCTGCACGGTGATGTTCGGCGTCAGCCCGGCCGCGGCGAACAGGCGGTCGGTCAGCGCACGCTGCCAATAACCCGGCCGGGTCGTGACGATCGGCTCGTCGGCCAGTTCGGCCACCGAGACGGTGTGCCGGTCCGCGAGCGCATGGCCCGGCGGCACGGCGAGCAGAACCGGCTCCCGGAAGAGTTCGACGGTGCGCAACGCAGGACCGCGCAACGGTTGCGAGGCGAGGCAGACATCGACCTCCCGCGCGGCGAGTTGTCTGCTCATCCGTTCGGCCGTGGACTGGTAGAGCTGGATTTCGACCCCGGGGTGCCGCGCGCGGAACTCCGCCAGGAATTCGGTGAGCGAGAGCAGCGTTTCGGAGGCGACCGCGACCGTGCCCTGCGCCAGTCCGGCCGCATCGGCCAATTCCGCACGGGCATCGTCGATTTCGGCGAGCGCACGGGTGATTCGCGCGAGGAAGGCCGCGCCGAACCGGTTCAGACGGATCTGCCTGCCCTGCCGATCGAACAGCGGCACCCCGAGTTCGGCTTCGAGCCTGGCGATGGTGCGGCTGAGCGAGGGCTGCGCCACGCGCAGTTCCGCGGCCGCCCGGCTGATGTGCTCGTGCCGCGCCACCACCTGGAAATACCGCAGCGACAACAGATCCACGGCCACGATCTTCTCATAACCCGCCAGGCATGAATTCATGGCGCATTCGGTCTTGGACGCTATGTATCTCCCGAACCTAACGTCGACAGCGGAGGCGGCCGCTCCGGCGCGCCGCGTGAGTTCGAATGCTGTTGTACGAGAGGAGTTCTCATGACCGAGCACAATCCGGACGAGTTCGTTCGCAGGATGATGCGCTGGCACTTCAGCGCGGCGACCGGCTCGCCGTTCTGGCTGGCCCGGGCCGCGACGCTGGACTTCGATCCGCTGACCGATATCCAGGGTCTCGACGATCTGGTCCGCTTTCCCAATGTCGTGGACGAGTTGCGCGATGTCGCGGTGCGCGACCTGATCCCCCGCGGCTACGGTGACAGCCATCCGGTGCACGTCTACGAAAGCGGCGGTACCACCGGGCAACCGAAGCGGGTCGTGTTCACCGCCGACTGGGAACGCCGCGCCGTCGACTGGATCGGCGCGCGTTTCGACGCGCTCGGCGTGCCGCGAGACGCGGACTGGCTCAGTGCCATTCCGAGCGGGCCGCACGGCGTCGGTGCGACGATCGCCGGTTTGTGCACCGCACGCCACCTGGTGAACTTCGGGATCGATCTCGATCCACGCTGGGTGAAACGACTCATTGCCGACGGGCGCGGCGCCGAAGCCGACGCGTACACCGACCACCTGATCGAGCAGATCGGCCACCTGCTGCGCAGCCAGGACGTCGGAGTGCTCGTCTCGACCCCACCGCTGCTGGCGCGGCTGGCCCGCCACGACGATCTCGTCGACCTGGTGAATCGCAAGGTCCGCGCCATCGTCTGGGGCGGCGCGCATTTGGACGCGGACACCCGAGACCTCCTGCGCCGCGAGGTCTTTCCGCGGACACTGCTGATCGGCATGTACGGCAGCACGATGATTCTCGGCGCCGCCGTGGAACGCCCCGGACTCGGCGACGAACAACCCTGCGTCTTCGATACTTTCGCGCCCTACACGACGTTCCGCGTCATCGATCCGGCGACCGGCGAGACGGTCCCCTACGGCGCCCGCGGTCAGGTCGTGATGCACCACCTGAGCCGGACCGCGTTGCTCGTCAACAACACCGAACGCGACCACGGGGTTCGAGTTCCGCCGCCGCCGGGCGGCCTCGGCGATTCCGTCGCGGACGTCGCCCCGGTCGCCACCTTCGGCGGCGCGCCGGTGATCGAAGGGGTGTACTGATGCTGCACCTGGATGCCCTCGGTCCCGAGGGAGACTATCGGTCGCGCAAGCAGGAGACGCTGCACGACCGCACCGGAAACCCGGTCGCGACACTGAGTCTCGCGCCCGGGCTGTACGTCACCCGGGCCATGCAGGCGCTGCGCCGGGCGCCGGAACTGGCGGTCGACGAGCGGATCGCGGCGATCGCCCGCGCGGGCCGGGCCTTCGCCACTTCGACGGTCGCCGCCGTGCCCGCGGCGGAGTACCAGCGCACGGTCAGCGCGGTCTCCGGCTTGCCGATCACGGTGGTGCGCAAGGCCGCCGACGATATCGCCGGTGCCGCCGCCGAGGCCTACCGCATCGGCCAGAACGCGCGCCCGTCCGGCGCGGTGGGCGACTGGCGCGATCCGTCGACCCGCGCGGGCGCGGCGGTGTGGACCCGGCGCGGCGAGGTCTTCGCCGTCCATGCGGCGGGCAATCACCCTGCGGTACACCTGGGTTGGCTGGAGCCGCTCGCTCTCGGGTACCGGGTCGCCGTCCGGCCCTCGCGGCGGGAACCGTTCACACCACACCGGCTGATCAGCGCCCTGCGCTCGGCGGGGTTCGGTGCCGACCAGGTGGTGCTGTTGCCGACCGCGCACGAGGTGGCCGGCGAGATCCTCGGTCTGGCCGACCTCGGCATGGTCTACGGCGGCGCGGACGTCGTGGCCGCGTACGGCGGCGATCCACGCATCCTGCCGCAAGGGCCGGGCCGGTCCAAGATTCTGCTCACCGCCGATCGTGACTGGTCCGCCGCGGTCGACACCATCGTCGAATCCGTCAGCGGCGGTGGCGGTGTCGGCTGCGTCAACGCCACCGCAGTGCTGGTCGAAGGCGATCCCGGCCCGGTCGCGGCCGCCGTCGCCGCGCGGCTCGCAGCCCTGCCCGGCCTGGCGCCCGGAGACGAACGCGCGATCCTGCCGGTGTACCCGATCGACACGGCGCGCCGGTGGGAAGACCATCTGCGCAAACGTGCCGCCGGAACCCGGGCCTGGCTGGGCGGTGACGGCATCGTCGAGGACCTGGGCGACGGCAGCGCCGTGCTCCGTCCGGCGGTCCATCAGGTGGACAGTCCGTACGCCGAGCAGGTCGGCGCGGAACTCCCCTTCCCCTGCGTGTGGTTCGCGCCGTGGGACCGCGCCGCGGGCCTCGCACCATTGCGGAACACGCTGGTGCTCACCGCCTGTACCGACGACGAGCAGCTGATCACCGACCTGGTGCGCGAACCCACCATCGGCAATGTCCACCTCGGCTACCATCCGACCAACCGGCTGGACCCGAGCCTGCCGCACGATGGCTATCTCGCCGAATTCCTCATGCGTGCCAAGACGATCCGGCGCTGAGCCGTCGGATCAGTGCCGCTTCCTGCCGCGAATCCTGGTGAGCGCCAGTTGCCATGCGACAGTGCCGATGGCGACCGTGGACCGGACATTGGCGCTTTCCAACGTCATCTCGGCGACGGCCTTGCGCATGACCTTCGCCGAAGCCTTCGACGGGTGGCCCGCGTCGTAGGGCGGGTGCGGGTCGTATTCGATCAAGAGCTGGATGATCTCGGCGCGCTCGGTACCGTAGATCTCGCCGATCAACCACAGTGCGGCGTCGATTCCGGCGGAAACCCCTGCGGCGGTGAGGATCTTGCCCGAACGCACGATCCGTTCCGTGGGACGGGACTCCACGCCCAGCAGTGCCATCGGTTTCTGCGCGAACCAGTGCGTCGTCGCGGGGTGCCCGGGCAGAATCCCGGCCGCGGCCAGGATCAGCGCGCCCGAACACACCGAGGTCGTCCACTTGGTGTGCGGATGGACCGCGGCCAACCAGCCGGTCAGCTCCTTGTTCGCCATTGCGGTCGGGGTATCGGTCCCGGAGCCCGGCACGAGAACCACATCGGGAGCAGGGGTTTCGGCGAAGGTGTGGGTGGCGCCCAAGGCCAGCACGCCACTGTCGGTGATGATCGGGCCGACTTCGTTGCTCACCAAACGGATCTCGCTGCCGGGCACCAGGCGCAGCGCCTCGTACGGTCCGATCGCGTCCAGCGCGGTCATGCCGGGATAGAGGACGATGGCGATCTGCAGCCCGCTGCCGTCGCGGGCGGGCACTGCCACGTCGGCGGGTGCCGGGGCAGGTCTCGCGGTATCGGCCGCGGCCTCGGCGGCGGTGCCGTCTTCGACGGCGGCAGAAGCTGATTGCGGCGGATGGTCGGCCATAGTGATATTCCCTTGTCTTCGATGGTGCTGGAACGCCTAGACGTCCGAGAGTTCGAAATCCGGGCGTTCGAGGGCGGCGGAACGGGGGCGCGCGAAGCGTTCCCGGTACTCGCCGGGCGCTACCCCGAGGAGTCGCTGGAAGGTGCGGTACAGGGTTTCGGGGCGGCGTAGTCCGACCGCGACGGCGACGCGATCCAACGGGTAGTCGGTGGTTTCCAGCAGTCTGCGCGCGGCCGCGACCCGCACGCTCTCCACGTAGCGCGCCGGGGTGGTGCCCAGTTCGGCGGCGAACACGCGGGAGAAGTTGCGGGTGCTCATGCCCGCCTGCTGGGCCAGCGCCTCCAGCGACAGATCCGCGGTGAGGTTCTCCTCGATCCAGACCTGAAGGGCGCGAAGCGGCGCCAGGCGCGGCGGCCCGGCCGCGACGGGCGCGCTGAACTGACTCTGCCCGCCCGGTCGGTGCAGATAGACCACCAGCCAGCGGGAGATCTCCCGGGCGAGGTCGGGACCGTGGTCGGCGGTGATCAAGGCGATCGCGAGGTCGATGCCCGCGGTCACACCCGCAGAGGTCCAGATCGGGCCGTCCTGGACATAGATCCGATCGGGCGCTACGTCGATATCGGGGTAGCGCTCGCTGAGCCCGCTGCTGCCCGCCCAGTGCGTGGTCACCGTCTTGCCGTGCAGCAGTCCGGCCTCGGCCAGCAGGAACGTGCCCGAACAGACCGAACCGATGCGCCGCGCCCGCCGCGCGACCCGTTGGATCCCCTCGATCAGCTCCGGGTCCTTGCGTGCGGGACCGAACGCGACTCCGCCGGTCACGAGCAACGTGTCCACCGGCCTGGACAGATCACCGATCGCCCGAGCCGTCACCTCGATCCCGTTCGACGCGCGCACCCCGCCCGCCCGCGCCGCGACCACCTCGACGTCATAGAGCGGCTGGCCGCTCAGGACCGCCGCCGCGTGGAAGACGTCGGCCGGTCCGGCCAGGTCGAGCAGCTGAAACCGGTCGAAGACCGCAAGTTGCACGAGGCGGGTCGAAGCAGGCATGCACTCATCCTCCAACCGGTCCCGCATGGCGTCAACGACACAAAGATTGCAAATCCGGCCACCCGAGCCCGTATAGCCGCCGCCAAAAGGCCGCCATCGCAGGACCTCGCTCAAATGCAGCACATGATCTGATGATTGGTAATGATTAGTTTCGCCATTTCTAAGCACAAATGATCAGCTACCCTGAATGCGATGGGTACAGCTGCGTACCCAGCTCAGCCTCGAAGATGGGCAGGGCCGATCCCATGCACGAACTTCCAGCACCTGATCTGACCGGCACGCTGCTGGGCTACCTCCTGATGTCGCCGCTGTCGCTGCTGCACAACCTCGGACTCGCCATCGCGAATCTGCTGGGCCACTAGGAGGTTCGATGTCGATGCGATCGGCGAGCGCGCTGGCCGCCGCCCTTCTCGCTGCCGCCGCACTCACCGTGAGTGACGCGCCGGCGACCGCCGTGCCGATTCCCGGCGGACAGGCCACCACGCTGTTCATCCCCGGCTCCGGCGGTGTGCGGCTCAACGCCGTCATCACCGCGCCCGCCGATTTCGGCGCCCGCAAGCACCCGCTGGTCATTCAGCCGTCCGGGTGGGGAATGCCGGCGGTAGGCAGCTTGGGCTCGGCCTACAAGCTTTCCAGCGGAGCGGATTTCGTCTCCATCGAATACACCGCCCGCGGTATGTACCTTTCCGAGGGCGAGGTCGACGTCCTGGGTCCGAACGACGCCGCCGACGTCACCGCGATCATCGACTGGGCCATCGCGAACGTGAACGTCGATCCCGAGCGCATCGCCATCGCGGGCGGTTCGTACGGCGCGGGAATGGCGATCATCGGTGCCGCGCACGATCCGCGGATCAAGGCGCTGGTCGCCGATTCCCCGCCCGGCGACCCGGCCGAGGCTCTGGCGCCCAACGGCACACCGAAGACCGGCGGTCCCGTCGCGCTGGCGCTGTCGGGCGCCGCGACCAACCGGTACAGTCCCGATCTCACGGCGCGCGGACTCGACACTATCCTGCGGGGCAAGGGCGGTGCTTTCGATTCGTTGCCGTCGGCGCAACTGCTGGCCGAGGCGGTGCCCGCGCTCAACGCCAACGGCACGGCCGTGTTCCTGGCGCACGACTGGCAGGACAGCCTGCTGCCGGTCGACCCGGTCTACGCGCAGTTCGATCGACTCACCGGCCCCAGGAAGCTGTTCCTGCAACCGGGTGATCATTCCACCGGCGGCGGTGCGGGCCAGATCGTGGGCCTGCCCAATCCGATCTGGGATGCCGCGCTGCGCTGGCTCGATCACTACACCAACGGCGCGGCGAACGGTATCGAGAACGAACCCGCCGTCACGATCGAACCGGCCGGCACCGGGCCGTACGTGTACTTCGATTCGGTCGCCGCCGCCGCGCGGACCGTGTGCACCCTCCCCCTGTCGGCGCCCGCCGTCGGCGTGATCGGCGCAGATCCCGGCGAACGCTGGTCCCAGCCAACAGTTTCCGCGCCTACCATCGCGGTCTCGGCCGTGCCCTACGTCACCGGCACCCTGGCGCAGCTCGGGGCGGCACCGCCGATTCCGATCGAGGGTATCGACCGCACCAGGGCCGGGGTATGGCGTAGCGCACCCTTCGAGGGCGGCGGTGTGGTCTCGGGCCATCCGCGATTGGATCTCACGGTGATCCCACCCAGTACCGAACTGACGCTCGTGGGCATCCTCTACGACGAAGCGCCCGACGGAACCGGGAAGGCGATCAGCTACTGGCCGTTGACCCGGCGCGGACTGACACCGGGCGAACCGGCCGCCATGGCCTGGGACCTCGCCCCTACCTACTGGAATATCGCACCGGGGCACCGGCTTTCGCTCGCCGTCACCTCCCAGGATCCGATTCCGTTCCAGAGTTCGACGCCGCTGGGCAGCACCGTCGTCTTCGCGGCGCCGTCCACGGTGCAGCTTCCGGTCGGCGACGCGTGAACCGCCGGACGCTGCTGGCGCTGCCCGTCCTGGCGCTGGCACTCGCACCGACCCCCGCCGCAGCCGCCGCCGCGGCGCCGGTGAGCGTACCCGGCGTGCGCCGATTCGATACCGGCCCTGGGCAATTCACACTCGCACCGGCCGGCGCCCCGGGGTCACCGACACCGGCCCGGTGGGCGCGGTCGCCGCTCGACTGGCCGCTGATCTCGGCCGGGCCGGTCACGCCGTCGGCGCCGGCACCGATCCGGGGCGGCCCGGTGATGTGGTGCTGCGCGTCGATCCGTCCGGCCCGGCCGAGCCGGAGTCCTATCGCATCGAGATCGCCGACCTCGTGACCGTGACCGCACGCACCGCGCAGGGTGTCGGGTACGGGACGCAAACTCTGCTGCAATGGCTTTCGCGGTCGACCACACTGCCCCGCGGCACCGCTACCGACTGGCCGGACTTCGCCGAGCGCGGGCTGCTGCTCGATGTCGGCCGTCAGTTCCTCAGCGTGGACTGGATCAAGCAGCGTATCCGCGAGATGGCGTTCTATCGGATGAACTTGCTGCAACTGCATCTGTCGGACCACTACGGTTTCCGGCCGGCGAGCAGCAGTCATCCCGAGATCACCTCGGCGCAGCACTACAGCACCGCCGACCTAACCGAGATCATTTCCTACGCTGCCGATTTCGGTATCGAGGTTGTTCCCGAAATCGGTTTCCCGGGGCATATGAACGCCATCCTGGCTCCGCATCCGGACCTCATCCTGCATCCCGCTACCACCAGCCCGATCGACGCCGCCACCGACGGCCTGCTGGCCGGCACCGCCGACGGCCGGATAGACCTGTCGAACCCCCGCGCCCGCCCCCTCATCGAGGATCTGCTGCACGAATTCGTGCCTCTGTTCCCCGGGCGCTACTTCCACCTCGGCGGCGACGAGTACGTATCCGACTTCGCGCGCTATCCCCAGCTCACCGCGGCGGCCAGAACCCAGCTGGGTCCTTGGGCCGCCGGCGCGGATCTGGTGGTGGACACGGTCAACTGGGCGAACGACATCGTGCGCTCCTACGGCCGCACCGCTCGCGTGTGGAACGACGGAATCCCGCGCGGCGCAAGCATTCCGGTGCACCCCTCGATCGTCGTCGACCATTGGACCGGCGGCAACGGCCTGCTGCCCTGGTCGGGCAGCGACAACGGACCCGAACAGCTGGCCGATCAGGGCCACACGCTCGGCAACTCCGCGTTCACCCCCACCTATTGGGCCTCCGGCGGTTACGCCGCGCCGATGAACACACCACCGGCGCTGCTCTACGCCTGGGATCCCGGGCTCTTCGTCAACGGCAGCCGCCTGCGCCCGGACCAGCGGGCACACCTGCTCGGTTCGAAATTGCATGTGTGGTGCGACGATCCGACCGCGATGACCGAGGAACAGATGATCGCGCCGGTGCGGGAACGACTCCCGATCATGGCACAACAGCTGTGGTCGGGTACCGGCAACGTCGGCTACCTCGACTTCACCGAGCGGGTGCGCGTCCTGGGCGTACCGACCATATGAGCGCGCGGCGATTCCGTCTCCTCGGGGCCGTCGCCACGGCGACGTGTGCGCTCTCCGTCGCCCCCGCTGCCGCCGCCCCGGCCGACGTTCGCGCCTGCACGCCCGATGACGGACATCGGACTCCTGTGGTCCTGCTACACGGCACCTTGGACGATGCCTCGAACAACTGAACCAGACCACCCGCCGCTGAACCGTTCATGGCGTGGATTCTCGACTCGGGTCAGGCCGGGCGAATTCAACCGCGCCGCAACGCCCGGTCCAGGGTACGTACCAATTCGCCCGCCCGGCCTCGACCGTTCGGTGCCGCAGGGTACCGTGCCAGCACACTGAGCACGGTAGGACCGGCCCACTCCCGTGCCCGGGCGAGGTGAGTGCCGGCCGCTTCCCGATCTCCGCCCGCGTCGAGTTCGAGCGCCCAGGCCGTGTAGGCGGCCGCGCCCAGGATGTGCCAAACCTGCGTGGCTTTCGCGAGCGGGTGCAGGTAGGCCGACGAGCCGGTGGCACCGGCGGCGTGCGCCGCGGCGGCGACCAGCGGCTCATCGCGCGCTTCGGCTGCCCACGCCGCGCGGTGTGCCGCCAGCGAAGTCACACGAATCGCCTTCGTCCGCTTACCTCCCGCGGCGAACTCGCGAGCCTGCTCGAGCACGGCCCGCACCCGTGCATCGCCCGGACACGCACGCTCGAAGATCGGCACCACCGGCGCCGCGCAGGCCAAGGCGTACGCCGTGACCTCGCGCAGTTCGGCCATGGTCAACGGGATCGTCAGGTTCTCCTCGGCAGCACCCATGAGATTTCACCGTATCGTTGAACTGCCGGTTGGTGCTTCCAGCGTGCTGACCGGGAAGATGCGCCCGAAACCCTCAACCGGTGGTTCTCCTGCGGCTCCGCGCTCAGGCGTACGCCGGCGCGGCCCACGCGACGGGGTCGACCGCCAACCACGGTGCGGCGGCAAGGGCCGTAGGCGTAAGCCCCGCAAAGGCTTTGGCGTCGCGATACAGATGCGACTGGTCGACATAACCGCATTCGGCCGACACCCGCGCCGCGTCCACCCCGCCCGCGAGGCGGTGCGCCGCATGGTCGAACCGAACCAGCTGCGCCGCCCGCTTCGGCGTCAATCCGACCTGTGCCCGAAATCGGGACCACAATCGCTTGCGACTCCAACCGAGCTCTCCGGCCAGCGGCTCGACCCGAATCTGCCCGTGAGACCGGACGATTCGCCGCCAGGCGTACGCGACCTCCGGGTCCACCGCAGCACCTTCCTGCTGCCGCCGGGCGATCGCGAGCTCGGCGATCGCGAATCGCTCGTGCCACGAGCGGGCCGCGCACAGTTGCGCACCGAGCCGTGCGGCATCGCGTCCCCACAACTCGCCGAAAGCGACCACCGCGCCGGCCGACTCCGCCGCAGCACCCGAGATCGCCTGCGCGACAACCGGAGACAATCGGATCTGCAACAGGTCGACCTCGCGTCCGCCCCCGCGCACGTTGCCCGGGGCCAGGCCGACCACACTGCTACCGCGCACGCTCTCGCCGGCGCCATCGACCAACCGGACGTCCCCGAAATCGAGGAATATCGTCACCGCCGGGTACGGCACCACCGGCAGTTCCACCGGATTCGCCGCCCGCCCGCGAAACCCGGCCATGCTGACTCCCGAGACCCGCGACCGCGCCGGGACCGCGACTTCGACCGCGGCTCCGCCGATCCGAAACTGCGCACCAGACATGCCGCCATCGTACGAGCGTCGGCAGGCACAGCACGAACTCGTTGCCCGTGTTCAGAGCCGCGCCAGCCAGGCGTGCCCTGGATGCACCCGGGACAGCCATTCGAACAATCGCGCGCGCCGCGCCTGGTCCATCGCGGGCAGCACGCGCTCGAAATCGGCCTCGTCCTTCGCGCGCAGACCTTTCGCTTTGAACAGCAGGGCGACTTCGGGAATCGAGTAGGGAATACCGTCGTCGGTGCGCAGAATCAACTCCGCGTACGACACCGTGATGGACGGGTCACGGCGGCACACCCAGCGATCCCCGGCCTGCGCTTCCCGAAAGACATCGAGCCGATAGCGACCCGACCCGGGTTCCCGCAGCCAGGTCTGAAAGTGATGCTCCGCTGCCGCGGGATACGGCCACGCGCGACCGTCACCGACGACCTCCCAGTCGTACCCGGGCAGCGCGGCCGCGATCTCACCGAATCCCGCTGCCGGAACGCCGATTTCGATATCGCCGTGCGGCCGCGAAGCACCGCCGGTGAACAAGTCGAGCGCCCACCCGGCCGCCACGTACCACGGCGCCGCGACACCCGACAGCCGCGCCGCGACCTCCCCCGGCGTCCAGGCCGCCCACAGCCGATCGGCCTCTTCCACCGAAACCTCCCGCGAAGAAATGCGACCAGGCAAACCCACAGCTTCTCCTCCCCGTCTCGATCATCGACACGCCTTACGACTCGCGGTGCCGCCGAGCGCTGCGCGCAGCGGGAAGAATTCTTGCCGTCCGGAACTTCCGCTGTGCCGAAATGTCTGGCGTATGCAATCACACTTCAACGAGAGGGTGGCTATGTTTCGGGTTTCACGGCTTGCGCTGTGCGTGATCGCACTTGGCGCGCTGACTGTCGGGTCCACCAGTGGCGTGGCCGCCGCCGAGGCGAACGCGACACTGAGAATCGAGGGAGCGATGCAAAGCGATACGGCCTTCGACGTCGAACTCAGTTACATCTGTGCCAAAGGTGCCAAGTACGCGAGCATCCTCGTCAGCGCCGAGCAGAAGCTCGGCAACGACGAGACCGTAGACGGCTCGAAGAAAGCGACCGACAAACTCGAATGCGACGGCCGATCCCACACGATTTACGTCGAGGACCTCGAACCCGCAGACGGCCAATGGGACGAGAACGGTGCGACCACCTTCCGAGCCGCGATGACCAGCAAGGACAAGAATGAAGAACCGGTGATGGCCGAGTACGAGCGTTAACGGGCGGTCGGACTGGGATGTCGGCGCGCCGCCGGTCCGGAGCCGATTGCCTTTGCGATTCAATCGAGTCCGAGGACGGCGGCCGTTGAGCGCCACAGGCGATCGGCGGCCGTTTCCGGGTCCGGCGGCGGGGTCAGCCGCAGTTGCTGGCCGATGCCGTGGCGTAGACCCCCGATGACGAAGGCGCCCGCGCTCTCCGGGTCGATCTCGGCGGGGATCTCGCCGCGCGCCTGGCCGCGGCGGATGTTGTCGGCGGCGTTGGCGCTCATGGTCTGGATGTAGACCGCTTCCAGCTCGGTGAGCTGCGGGTCCAGGGCGGTGCGGTCGAGCAGGACGGCGGCCAGCGGATCGGCGAAGTGATAGGTGACGAAACGGCGGGTGCGTTCGTGCTCGCGGGTCGACCAATCGGCCGCAGGGAGATGGGCATCGGCGATGGCGTGCCGCAGCCCCTCGTAGAACGTCTCGTAAATCGCTGCCAGCAGACCACTTTTCGAGCCGAAGTGGTGA